>JAPPLM010000044.1 GCA_028874195.1 Chloroflexota bacterium | reverse complement strand
TGGCAACTACAGTCTAGCGTCAAGAAGGCATTAAGTCAACAACTACTAATTCCCGTAACACGGCCCATAGTGTTTGCCTTGCTAAACTGTTATCTGCGGGAAACCGACCAAAGCAAGAAAAAGAGTACCGCACGCCTCGTACATCAGCGATTGGAGTTACTTACCTCATTTGTAATGCGCACGGCCCTGGTGGCTACGTTCCAACCCTCTCATTTCGAGAGTGGCTTTTCCACTTTGGCGCAGATGATCACATGCGCTGAATCTCTTGATACCGTAGCATTTACTAGCGTTCTACGTGAGTGTGACCGGCACGGCGTACTTGAGGACTCGAACTTTATTGACAAAATGAGTCAGTCGACAATTTCCGAAAGAGCGACGGCTAAAGCAAAGCGGTTCTTGCTGGGATTAGCCTACTATGAACAACCTGGAAGCATTGTCATTGATGAAAATAAGTATACGGTCGAACACATACTTCCAAAATCCGAAGAGCATTTGGATGGCTGGCAACACTTCGATAACCAAGCACATTTGGAATATGTCTCTCGGATTGGCAACCTTGCCCTGCTTAGTAGTGCTGAAAACAGTCCTAGGGCCGCCGACAACAGCAACTTCTCGCAAAAAAAGAGTATCTACGAGAACAGTGCAATACTCCTCACGCGGGAAATCGCGAGTGCCAAGGACTGGTCTCCCGATAAGATTCAAAAGCGGCAAGAACGATTAGCTTGGCTCGCCTCTAAAGTCTGGCATTTGCCTGAGGTATAATGAGGAAAACTGTAAGAGTATCGTTACCGTGGTCATATCCTACCCTTTCCCAAATATCGGAAAAGACTACCGGTGTGTATGCATTTTGGTGCAGAGACAACGGAAAGTGCATCTATGTTGGTCAGGCGAAAGATCGGTCAATTAGGGAACGACTAAGGGACCATTGGCGTGGTTCTCACAATGAGGTCTTGGGGCTGTGGATACAGGCATTCGGTGAGAACCTAGACGTTTGCTACATGTCAATTGATAGGAATAAGATAGACACTCTTGAGCGTCGCTTTATAAGTGCCTGGAAGCCCGAGGCAAACAAACAACACCGACAACGTTAAAGGAAGCAGAAATGCCGACAACGCTACCAGCTATGAAAGCCCGGTTGGGCAGTACTGACTACTACATCCTCTCAATGAAAGCTCAAGAATTGTCCGACAAAGTCAAGATTCCGAGGGAACTGGAGGGATGGGAGGATATGTCCGTTGAGGAACGTTACCAGCGTGACCTCAACTATAACCGTGTGAAAAGTCAAATTGCACCGTACTTTGCTAATGACAATTCAAGGTTTTTTGGGGCGGTCATTGTTGCAGCGATGAATTTTGACGACAATGACCAGTTCGAGCCTCTCTCTGAAATGCTGATAAAGGGGGTGCCTAATCTGTACAAGACAGCGGCGGCCTCGATAGGTTTTCTCACTTTCAAAGGTGGAGAGGTCTTGGTTCCTCTTGACGGACAACACCGCATCAAGGCAATCGAATTTGCAGTAAGTGGACGTGATGAAAGAGGGCGTGAAATTGCAAGTATAGAAACGCCCTGCACAGGACTCGCACAGGAAGATGTCACCGTTATTCTTGTGCCCTATGAGTCAAGGAGAGCACGAAAAATTTTCACGCGTGTCAATCGCTACGCTAAGCCGACGACCACAGGGCAAAACATCGTTACTGATGACGATGACATCGTTGCAGTCCTCACACGCGAAGTCTCAAACGAACTAATCGGTGCAAGGATAGTAAAATTCAGTACAAATACTTTGAATAGAAGTGACCGACACTTTACGACCCTCGCAATTATCTATAATTGCAACATTGCCATAATTACTGAGAACTTCCCCCACGGTAAGGTCGACAAGACTCAATTGCCTAGCCCGGAGAAGATTTCACTCTATCGCAAGAAGGTACACGAAGTTTGGGAGCAACTGCTGGAGAACATAGAGGTCTTTAGGGACGCACTTGGTGATACCGAAAGCAAGAGCGACGACAAACGGCGCAAGATCCGGGATTCTAACTTGCTTGGCAAACCGGTAGCACAGGAGTGTCTGGTACGTGCATTTGTGCGCCTGGTTAACCCGCCGACTAACCTCTCAATGGATGAGGCCTGCAATAACCTTAATCGCTTACCCTGGGCGATTACTGAAGAAAACCTAAAGGTGTGGGATCGTGTGCTTTGGACGGGCGGTACAGACGGAAGGATCATTACAAAGAACCGGAATCTGTCAACCTACTTAGTCGCCTATCTTGCAGAAGAAAAACTCAGCAAAAAAAACAAGACTGAATTGCTTGAAAGGTATCGTGTGCAGTTCCCCGATACCGAGCGCGAGGGCAGACAGTTGCCACGTATTTCTGCTTTTTGACCTGAAAGTCTAATCTGCGCTTGCTGATTTCCGTCTACTCTCTCCTTAGTCATCGCGCTTGGGCATACGAAAACCGCCAACGTGGCTGTATGCTGCGCGATGGCCGACGCGCACTCCATACGTTACAGCGTTCGGTCTCCGGTCCAGTAGTCGCCGCGTGGCTAGGGCGTCGGCTGTATCGACCTCGTAGTCGCCGGTCTCAACATCTATGATCACGAAGTTCCCCTTTTCAACCGACGCAAGTTTAGAGTGGATCTGTTCCCGGTAGATCGCTTCTCCCCGGGCCGCTATCTCCCCAGGTCCGTAAGTCCGGCCTGCCATAGCATTCTCCCTATCCATAATGAGCGTTTCACCCACTATTCTAACGTTACGCCTCCAGCCGACCTGTGGCAATAGGGAGAAAGATGAGGGCGCCTCCCCAGGAAGCTCTGCTTGATCGGAAGGAATGACTCATTCCGTCATGCCGCACACTTCCGCGGTCAACCCGCCTCGCATTGTATCTTGAGGTCTGTGGAATGCTCCGTATGGATCTGTCGAACTGAAACAGTGTTACTCTATCGCTCTCCAACTTCAAGACCTTACAGAGTAGAGAGATAGGGAACTACCCTTGCGCTACATCTCTGCTATCGCCTCGTGGGTGCAACAGGTGAATCTCGCTGTATGTCCGTTCCGGCAAACCATTCTGCTTCTGTCCATGCGCGCGGCATTTTGCTAGCATAGAAGCAGCATGCGAGTGGCAATTGCGCACGACTACTTCTATACGTTGGGTGGCGCCGAGCAGACTGTTGCGGTTATGCGCGGCCTCTGGCCGGAAGCGCCCGTGTATACCTCCTTTCTTGATCGCGGCACGTTTGCCCTGGACACTGCCGGTTGGGACGTGCGCACGTCATTTCTCCAAAGAATCCCTCATCCGGCCCGCGTACAGAAGTTCCTCACCCCACTGTATCCATTGGCATTTCGTCGGATCGACACCGAGCCGTTTGATGTCGTTGTCTCCTCTGCGAGCTTCGCTGCCAAGGGGCTCCCGCGACGCAATGATACGCTGCACATTTGCTACTGCTACACGCCGCCGCGCTTTCTCTGGGGCATGACACCCGCTACTGACCGCCAGCAGATGAGCTGGCCGCTGCGTGGACTCGACGCATTGTTTCGTCCGCACCTGCGCCGCTGGGACCGCTGGGCGGCAGCGCAGCCGCACCACATGGTGGCGATATCCCATACCGTGGCAGAACGCATTCGCCGCATCTATGACAGAGAGGCTTCTGTCATCTATCCACCAGTATCCACAGACCGCTTCCAGTCGCAGACGGCACGGGATGAAGGGTACTATGTATATGTGGGGCGTTTGGAATCCCATAAGCGCGTCGACATCGCAATTGCGGCCGCCCAAGATGCCGGCGTTCCCCTGCGCGTGATTGGCGACGGCCCGCTCCGCAACCGCTTGGCAGAGATGGCTCCCGCCAACGTCACATTGCTCGGCTGGTTAGCAGAAGAAGAACTCATCGCACAGCTCGCCGGCTGCCGCGCCTTGCTCTTTCCGGGTGAAGAAGACTTTGGCATTGTGATGGTGGAGGCGCTCAGCGCCGGCAAGCCGGTGATTGCCTATGGGGCCGGCGGCGCCACTGAGATTGTGCAGCCCGGCGTCAACGGCATGCTCGTTGCAGAGCAGTCAGCAGCCGCGTTCTCGCGGGTGCTACGAGAGTTCAACCCCGGTGACTTTTCGCCTGACGTGTGCCGCGAGACAACCGCGCAATTCGATCAAGCGGTATTCGCGGCTCAGTTTAAGGAATTCGTGGAAGCAAAGTGGACAGAGTTCACTCAGACCAAAGCGACCAGCTAGCCAACAAGAGCACCGGCGAACCCGCAAGCGCTGAGGTTCTCGGTGTGCGTGTGGACTGCCTGACCATGGCGGAAGCAGTAGACTGTTGTATGCGGTTTCTCAAGACCGCCGGCCACCACCAAGTTGTGACGGTTAATCCTGAATTTGTCATGCTGGCGCAGCACGATGCTCCCTTTCGTTCAGCTATACGAAACGCGAGCTTGGTCGTACCTGACGGCGCCGGCATTGTATGGGCCATGCGCCGCCAAGGCTTCGTCGACGCGGAACGCGTGACCGGCATCGATCTCATGCAAGCGTTGTGCGTCCGCGCCGCGCAAGAGCAGGTGCCCGTGTTCCTGCTAGGCGCCGCGCCGGGAATAGCCGTGAAGGCGGCAGCCATTCTACAGCAAGAAATCCCTGATCTCACTGTTGCCGGTACGGCCGTTGGCTCGCCCGACCCCAAGCACGCAGCCGGACTGTGCGCACAGATTCGAGAATCCGGCGCGGGTATCCTCTTCGTTGCCTTCGGTTGTCCGGCGCAAGACTTTTGGATTCAGCAATACCAAGAAGAAACCGGCGCGCGCTTGGCGATAGGCGTGGGCGGAAGCTTTGACTATATTTCAGGAGCGGTCACGCGTGCCCCACTTTGGGTGCGAGGGATGAATCTGGAATGGTGCTATCGCCTCTTTCGCCAACCATGGCGCTGGCGTCGGCAACTGACGCTCATCCCATACGTGTGGAAAATCCTCCGCGAGAAACCACGGCATTGAGTTGATTTCTCACTTCGTTAGCACTTATCGCAAGAATGCGCTCTAAGCAATGCTCAGCCTAAAGGGGAAGTCTTGAAGAGCCCTATCAAGGCCAGACCGGAACCTAGCTTGTCCGCTGGAAACACGGGGCTGGGCTTTGATGTCTTGGTTGTAGGCAGCGTCAACACGGACCTTGTCGTACCTGTACCGCGGCTCCCCCAAGCAGGCGAGACCGTGTTGGGAGGCGACTTGCAGCGCATTGGCGGCGGCAAGGGCGCGAACCAGGCAGTTGCGGCTGCGCGCTTGGGCAGTAGCACTGCCTTTCTAGGCTGTGTTGGTGCTGACGGGTTTGGCCAAGCACGCGTGGCAGAGCTAGAGTCCTATGGTGTTGCTGTAGGCGCTGTGGTCAACGACCCTATACGCTCTACCGGTGCGGCACTCATACTCGTGGACAAGAGTGGCGAAAACGTCATCGCCGTGTCCCCGGGCGCCAATGCCGAACTCGCCCCCTCCCACGTTAAGGGCGCCGCGGCACTCTTTGCTGAGAGCAGTGTGCTTGTTTGTCAACTTGAAGTTCCGCTCGATACGGTGCAAACCGCCCTCAACCTGGCGCGTGACCACGACATGACGACCATACTGAACGCGGCTCCGGGCAATCCAAAAGCGATTCAATTGCTGGCAGCAACGGATGTGCTAGTTGTAAATCGTGCCGAAGCCGAGGCTCTGACAGAACATCGGGTGAGCTCGTTAGACACGGCCCGCACAACTGCAGAAGCGCTCAGAAAGAGCGTTAGGCGCGCCGCCGTGCTGACCCTCGGCGCCGAGGGTTGCCTCGTGGCGACATCCTGCGAAATTACACACGTTCCCGCCTGGCAGGTACCGGCTGTTGACGCCACTGCCGCCGGCGATGCCTTCGTTGGCGCGCTTGCGGCAGCACTTGCCCATGGAAAGACCGTTACGGACGCTGCTCCGTTTGCGACTGCGGCGGCCGCGATCACGGTGGGACGCTTTGGGGCCCAGCAGTCACTGCCGACCGGCGAGGAAGTCGTGGCGTTTCTGCGCAATCCCCCGGTTGCCACGCCCGCAGGAAGCCATCATGATGGGAGAGTTGGTAGCACGTGACCGCCATAGCGGAGCAAGGCCAATGACTACTCCAAGCTGGCAAGATGCCTTGGCACAATGCGCAAGGCAGCGCGTTCTCGTCATTGGAGACATGGTTGCCGACGAGCACATCTTCACACGGGCGAGTGGGGTATCGCGTGAAGCCCCTCTGCCGGTGCTGCACTACGTAGACCGCAAGCTCGTGCCCGGCGGCGCTACCAACGTCGCCCGCAATGCGCGAGCGCTGGGCGCGGAGGTCTGGGTTACCGGCGTAATAGGAAACGACCCGATCGGACATGACTTGCGTCAGATGCTGGAGGAGGACGGCATTCACTGTAGCGACTTGCTTGCGGATAATGGCCGAGCGACCTCCACCAAGACCCGCATCTGGGCCGGTGGAGACCAACAGCCCGTGCAGCAGCAAGTTTGCCGCCTGGACCGCGTTGAACGTGAGCCCGTTGCCGCGGAGCTTTGCCGGCAGGTGGCGACGGGGCTGGAGTCTCGCATTCCGCAGGTGGACGCCGTTGTCGTCGCGGACTACGAGATCAGCATGATTGACGATGCCATCATCGAGACGGTGTTACAGCATGCGCGTGCAGCAGACAGGCCGGTGACTGTGGACTCCCATGGCAACCTCACGCGATTTCCGGCTGCCAACACGTTCACGCCCAATCAGCCTGAGGTCGAGTTTACCTTGGGGCGCACCTTGGAGACGCGGGAAGAGCTCGAAGAGGCCGGCACGTCCTTGCTCGAAATGCTGCAAACGCAGGTAGTCCTTATCACGCGCGGCAGCGAGGGTATGTCGCTCTTCACCGCGGGAGCCACGCCTTACCATATTGCGGCGCTGGGCGACGACCGCATTACCGACCCGACCGGCGCAGGGGACACCGTTTCAGCCGTTCTGACGTTGGCATTGCTCGCTGGCTTACCGCCACCGCGCGGTGCTATGCTGGCAGCGGCGGCAGCAAGCGTGGTCGTGCGCAAGCTCGGCGCGGCTGTAGCGTCTCCTGACGAAATCTTGGCTGTGCTCGCATCCGCAGAAGGCACATAGAGTGACCGCAAATAAAGTCTTGTCTGAAGAAGCGATGGTTGACCGCTGCAAATCGCTGCGTCAAGAAGCCAAGTCCATCGTCTTCACCAACGGCTGTTTCGATCTGCTCCATCGAGGTCACGTCACTTACCTTGAAGCAGCGCGGACGCTCGGCGATGTCCTGATAGTCGCCGTCAATAGCGATCGCTCCGTGCGTGCGCTGAAAGGGCCTACTCGACCATATTCACCGGCAACGGACCGAGCTATCGTGCTGGCGGCGCTAGCGTGCGTGGACTACGTTGTTGAATTCGATGACGACACTGCGGAGCGCCTGGTGCAGAGGCTACGACCAGATATTTATGTCAAAGGCGGCGATTACGCGAAAGACGAGCCGGTGGAAGCCATGGTCGTCAGAGCCTACGGCGGCACCGTGCGAATTCTGCCCTTCACGACCGGCTTTAGCACGACAGACCTCGTGCAGCGTATTATTGCCGGAGCGGAGTAAATGGAATCCGCGCCCCGTGCGGGGGCGAGCTTTCGCGGGAACGACAGATTACCGTTACCCTAACCGTTACACCCAAAGGAGAAAACCATACAGTGGCGCAACGCACCCTCATCATCATCAAGCCCGACGGCGTCCAGCGCGGGCTCATCGGCGAGATAGTAGGCAGATTCGAGAGGCGCGGCCTGAAGATTGTCGGTCTCAAGCTCATGGCGGTCGACAAGTCACTCGCAGAAACCCACTATGCGGTACATAGCGACAAACCGTTCTTTACCGACCTTATTGAGTTCATAACCGCTGCGCCTGTTGTCTGCGCCGTGGTCGAAGGACCCGAAGCGATCACAATTGTACGCAATCTGGTGGGAGCCACGCGGTTTACCGAGGCTGAACCCGGTTCCATTCGCGGCGATTATGCCCTCGACCTCACGATGAACCTCATTCACGCATCCGATGCTCCCGATACCGCAGAAAAGGAAGTTGATCTCTTCTTTCGACCGGATGAACTCATTGACTACGCACGGGACGGCGACCGTTGGGTTACGGGATGAGAGACGACTCGCGGTAAAGAATTCGCAGTCGTGTCGGGCCCGGTATTGAACCGAGGACTGTGTTGGATGGTAAGCGAAAAATTCAAGGAAGGAGAGCGTCTTCAAGCATGAGTGACCAACGACCGCATGTCATCCTCTTTACCACCGACCAGCACCGCGGCGATCATCTCAGTATTGCCGGTCACCCGGTGGTTGAGACCCCCAACGTTGATGCATTCGTGCAGCGTGGGGCGTACTTTCCCAATGCCTACACTGAGATTCCCTCTACAACCGGAGCGCGGCGGTGCCTCCACGGCGGGCAAGCCAGTTACAACTGCGGACTGATTGGCTATTCGGGTTTGGAGTGGCATGAGCCGAACACCCTCGCGGCGGTGCTCGCCGACGACGGCTATCACTGCATCAATGTCGGTTGGCGCAACATGCACCCGCGCCGCAAGCTCTATGGTTTTCACACGGTCATTCCCCATGACTTGCGCGAAGGTGACGATGACTATTGGGAGTGGCTTTGCCAGGAGCTTGGCACCTATGCCCACGAGCGGATTCACGGATCCGACGCCAATGGCTGGCTGGGACGGCCCTGGGCTTACGAGGAGCGTTACCACGCCACAAACTGGACTGTGGACGTGACGATAGAACAGATAAAGAAGCGTGATCCTACCCGCCCCGTGTTCGTGTGGTGCTCGCACCTGCGCCCGCACTCGCCCTATGACCCGCCACAATTCTTCTGGGACATGTACGTTGACCGGGAACTCCCCGAAATCCCAATTGGTGACTGGGCGGAGCGGTACAACGTGCCTCAGCCAAGTCTACCGCGCGAAACTTGGCACGGTCGGCTGACCGATGAGCAACTCCAGCGCATGCGCGCAGGCTACATGGCTTGCATTAGCCACATCGACTATCAGCTTGGCTACCTCATGGAGCGCCTGCGACATGAGTTGGGCGGTGATGTGATGTACGTTTTCACCGCCGACCACGGCGACATGATGGGTGACCACAATTTGCTGCGCAAGTCGTACGCGTACGAAGGGTCGGCACGTATCCCCTTTGTCGTCAGGTATCCCGGCAGTGTCGACGCTCCTGCCGGCACATTCGAGCATCCGGTAGGTCTGCAAGACATTATGCCCACCATCCTGGAAGCCACCGGCACGCCCATTCCTGACTCTGTGACCGGCAAGAGTGTCTTGCAAGCGGCACGAGGTGGACCGTGGCGCGAGTATTTCCATGGCGAACACTCTCCCTGCTATAGCAAGGACAACGCCATGCAGTACCTCACCGACGGCAAGGAGAAATATATCTGGTTCCCTGTGCGGGGCGAAGAGCAACTCTTCGACCTCGCCAACGACCGGCAGGAACTCCACGACCGGGCGAGTGATCCGGCCTATGCCGACCGCGTCGCCCTCTGGCGCAACCGCTTGATAAAGAAACTCGGCGCGCGCGGCGACGGCTTCTCCGACGGCGAACAATTACTCGTGCGTCGAGATGGTTACGGTCCGGTTGCGGAGTAGTCTGCGACAGGCTAAGAAACCTTGGTAGGGAGCGCAAAGTGCCATCTCCCGTTCGCCCTGAGCTTGCCTGTCCTGAGCTTGACGAAGGTTCGAAGAGCGAACGGAAACCCTTCTCACGCAGATTCTAGGCGTAGAAGGATTCGCATGTCGCTTCACCGGTTCGTTACCCCTACGCGCGGGGAATATCTGAAAACCCTATCCGCTATACTTAGCTTGACCGGCGAGACATCAGGGAACAACACACTGTACCGGGTCTTTGCACGGAGGTCATCTGTATGGCCGGCACAGCCGCATTCGATCCCATCACCTTCGAAGTTGTGCGCCATGCGCTGACTGAGGCCACTGAAGAGATGGCGGTGGCCCTCCGCCGCAGCGCCTATTCAACCAACATCAAAACCCGGGCTGATTTCTCGTGCGCGTTCTTCGACCGTGACCTCAACGTCGTGGCGCAGGCCTTTTGCCAAGCGGTGCATCTTGGTTCTCTTGTGCATCTGGTGCCAATTGCCGTGCGCGCCTACGGGCCGGAGAACATGGGTCCCGGCGACGCCGTTCTCTGCAACGATCCCTATCTTGGCGGCGTGCATCTGAACGATATTAGCCTCATATCGCCAGTCTATTGCGATGGAGAGCTTTTCGGCTATGTTGCGAATATGGCACATCACGTCGACGTGGGCGGTGGGGCGCCGGCCAGCGTCGGCGCGTTTCGCGAGGTCTACCAAGAGGGCATCATCATTCCGCCGGTGAAGCTCGTTGCACACGGCGAAATTGTCGAGGACGTCTTTCGCCTCATCCTGGGACAGATCCGCTCCAAGCGCGAGACCGCCGGTGACTTTCGCGCCCAGATGGCCGCCAATGCCACCGGCGCGCGCCGCCTGGCCGAGCTTACGGAACAGACCGGAATTGACACGGTCAACCAGTACATCAAGGAACTGATGACCTATGCCGAGCGGCGCACGCGCGCTGAGATTGCCAAGCTGCCACAGGGCGAGTTCAGCGCGGAAGGCTACGTGGACAACGACGGCTACACCGACGAGCCGGTCCGTCTCGTAGCCAAGATTCGCATTGACGACGACGGCGTACTCTTTGATCTCAATGGCAGCGACCCGCAACGGCGCGCGCCGGTAAACTCGACCTTTGCCCAGACCTTCTCCGCCTGCGCCTATAACTTGAAGACCCTCATGGACCCCGACATCCCACCCAACCAGGGGTTTTATCAGATGGTGCGCATCGATGCGCCGGAAGGCACGGTGGTCAACTGTAAGCCGCCAGCGCCCGTCGTTGGCGGCTGGGAAACCCATGCGCGCCTCAATGAGGTCATCTTCAAAGCGCTGGCGCCCGCGCTGCCGGAGCGCACGCCCGCGGGCGGCAAAGCGATGCAGTGCCATGCCGGATTCGGCGGTATCGACCCCCGCAATGGCGAGTATTACTGCTTCCTAGAGACACTCGCCGGCGGGTACGGCGCCAGACACCAAAGTGACGGCCCCGACGCCGTGCAAACCCACGGTCAAAACACCGAAAACGCGCCCATCGAAGAGACCGAGCGCTACTATCCAGTGCGCATATTGCGGTACGAGTTGGTGGATGACTCCGATGGTCCCGGCAAGTATCGGGGCGGTCTGGGCCTGCGCCGCGATTACGTCTTTCTCGATCACGAAGTCACGTTCACCGTGCTGGCGGACAGGGATAAGGCGGGGCCCTGGGGACTCTTCGGCGGTGAACCCGGCCGCCAGGCCTACTACATCCACCAACACGAGGGGAAAATGGAGGTCTTGAGTTCAAAGACCACAATTGACGTGCAACCCGGCGAGATGATTCGCTACGAGACGTGCGGCGGTGGCGGCCATGGCCCGCCCTGGCAGCGCGATCCAGCGAAGGTCCTCAGTGACGTGCGCCAGGGAAAAGTGAGCCTTGAGCGCGCGCGCGCAGCCTACGGCGTAGTCATTGACCCGGAGCTTATGGCGGTAGACAGCAGTGCAACGACGCAGTTGCGCGCCGCCATGCAGCGGCAGGGATCTCAAGATGACAACGGTGAGACGGGAGCCGCACAGTGAGCGAGGCAAGATACCGGCTGGGTGTGGACATCGGTGGGACGTTTACCGATGCCACGTTGGTCGATGAGAGCACCGGCCGATTGTGGAACGCCAAAGTCTCGTCAACACCTGCCGACCCTTCGCAGGGCTTTCTTATCGTCACGCAGCAGATCCTCGAACGAGCCGAGTTGGCGCCGGAGACCTTGCGCTACGTTGTTCATGCCACGACCGTAGCGACTAACGCCATCATCGAAGGAAAAGTCGCTCCCACGGCGCTCATTACCACTGAGGGTTTTCGCGACATCTTGGAGATCGCCCGCCAGATTCGCCCCTCGCTCTACGACACGCAGTTTGAAAAACCGACACCCCTCGTGCCGCGCGACCGCTGCTTCGGCGTGCGCGAACGACTGGACGCCAGCGGTGCGGTGGTTACGCCGCTGGACGAAGCCGCCATACCGCACATCGCCACTGTCATCCAGGAAGCGAAAATAGAATCCGTTGCCGTCTGCTTCTTGCATTCCTATCTCAATGCGCGGCACGAGCAGCGGGCCGGCGAAATCCTGCGCGCCCACGCGCCGGACATTGCCATCTCCCTCTCATCGGACGTAGCGCCGGAAATTCGCGAATACTTCCGCGCGAGTACCACTGTTATCAACGCTGCCCTCAGACCCATAGTCTCGCGATATCTGAAGAACATTGAGAAGCGGCTGCGCGCGCAAGGCGTCGCATCGGAGCTTCTCGTCATGCAGAGTAGCGGCGGGCTCATGACATTTGCGGATGCCCGCCGCAGACCCGTGTTTATGGTGGAATCCGGCCCCGCTGCCGGCGTCATCACGGCGGCGCATTTGGGCGAAGCTCTCGGCCACGCAAATGTCATTTCTTTCGATATGGGTGGTACTACGGCCAAGGTCGGTTTGGTGCAAAACGGGATACCGCGCATCACCAAAGACTACGAGGTTGGTTCCGTGGCCCAACCGGGCAGCGGCGGGTTCCGGGCGGGAGGGTATCCGATCCGCACGCCCGTCATCGATCTTGTCGAGATCGGTGCTGGTGGAGGGTCTATTGCCTGGGTAGACTCCGGCGGCGTTCTGCGCGTAGGACCGCAAAGCGCAGGCGCTGATCCCGGACCGGCTTGTTACGGCCAGGGCGGTACCGAACCGACGGTTACCGACGCAAATCTTGTCTTGGGCCGCCTCAATCCCGGGTACTTGCTTGGGGGCGATCTCCGGCTCGATGGCGCATTGGCGCACGCCGCGATCGAGCAGCGCATTGCCCAGCCACTGGGCTTGGACGTGGTACGAGCGGCGCATAGTATCGTCGAGATTGCCAACGTGGCAATGATCAACGCGCTGCGTCTCGTATCGGTGCAGCGGGGCCATGATCCACGCGACTTTGCGCTCACCGCATTCGGCGGGGCCGGGCCCCTGCACGCCAACCGTCTCGCCCACGAAATGAACATACCGGTTACTGTGATACCCACGAGCCCGGGCACGGCCTCCGCGCTGGGCCTCCTGGTCACCGACATAACGTATGATTACGCCACCACGCTTATCGAGCGTGTCGACCGCCTTGAATCGAGAGCAGTAGCCGATGTCTTTGCAGACCTCAGTCAGCAAGGTACGGCAGCTCTTGCGGCCGCGGGCGTCGCATCTGCCGACATGGCCTTCGTCCGGCAAATCGACTTGCGGTACGTCGGGCAGAGTTACGAGCTAACACTGCCGTATCCCGACGGCAAGGTGACCGGCATTGACTTGGGCAACCTCTTGCAAGAGTTTCACGCAGAGCACAATCGCGTGTACGGCCACAGCGTCCCGGGCGAACCCGTTGAAACGGTCAACCTGAGACTTACGGCGCTCGGCACGATTGTGAAGCCGCCCCTCTTGGAGAAGAGCAGCACTGGTCATGATCCCCGCGCAGCGCAGCGGGACAGTCGTCCGGTGTTCTTCGGGGAACTTAGTGAGTTTGTAGATTGCCCCATCTACGACCGCTACGCGCTTGGCGCAGGCATGGAAATACCCGGCCCCGCGATCGTGGAAGAATACGACTCTACGAGCGTAATTCACCCTGAGTACTACGCAACGGTCGATCAATACGGTACACTACTACTAACAAAGCGCGCTGTTCTTCCCTAAGAGGAGAGGAAAACCCGGCTATGGCGATGTTGGACACCCACAAGGCATTCGAGAATCTCATGGCCGCGGGGTACAGCAAGGAAATGGCGGAGGCTTTGCTGGATACTCTCGGCGAATCAGGGGAAACCCTGGCGACCAAAGTCGACCTTAGCGAATCGGCGCAGGCAATTAGAGCCGACCTCCGTGAATTAGCACAGGTGACCAAGGCCGATTTGCGAGAATTAGCGCAGGTGACCAAAGCCGACTTGCAGGAACTGGCACAGTCAACCAAAGCCGAACTGAATGCCTTGCAGCAAGCAGTGGATGAACGAGCTACCAAAGCCGACCTGAACGCACTGGCGCAAGCGACTAAGGCTGACCTGAATGCACTAGAGATGCGCATAACCATTAAGGTCGGGGCGATGCTATTTGCCGTGGTGGGGCTGCTCGTTGCGCTGGAACTGCTGCGGCTCTAGACCGCAGGCAGAAGTGGATGGAAAGAGGGAAGCGGTGGCTGCGACTGCTGGCATTATGTCATTCCGAGCGAAGCGAGGAATCTAGTGGCTGAAACCGCAGACGTTGTCGTCGTAGGTGGCGGCAGTACCGGTACGAGCATTGCCTGGCAGCTTGCCAAGATGGGCGCCGGACGGGTGGTCTTGCTCGAAAGGCGTGGCCTCGCGGCCCAAGCCACCGGCATTACCGCCGGCATTGTGCGCACGCACTATACCCACGAGACGCTGGCGCGCATGGCTCTGCGCGCGCGGCAGGTGTTCGAGAACTTTGACGACGAGGTCGGTGGTGACGCGGGATTTCGGCAGACCGGATTTCTCGCGCTCCTGGGACCCGACGACGTTGACACAGTGGCGGCCAACGTCGCCATGCACCGCGATCTTGGCATCAATGCTCACATTCTCTCGCCTGACGAAATCCATGAAATAGAGCCGCGTCTGGCTCTATTTGGTATCGGCGCCGCCGCCTGGGAACCGGAGTCCGGTTACGCCGACCCCGTGCGCACGACCATCAGCTTTGCCAATGCGGCGCGGCGGTACGGTGCGGAACTGCGCATTGGCGTGGGGGCCGAACAACTGGTTGCCGACACCAGCGGCATCACCGGGGTTGAGACGAACGCAGGGCATATTGCCACCCGATCCGTCATCGTGGCCAACGGTTTTGCTTCACGCGGTCTCGTCGCGCCCTTAGGCATCAAGTTGCCTCTCACGCCCATTCGGCACGTCGTGGGGATTATGCAGCGTGCCGATCACTTTGGGAAACCCCACCCCATCATCTCCGACCGCGTGCTGGGAAGTTACTATCGTCCCCGCGAGGACGGGCATACGATGGTGGGCAAGACCGCTCCCTATGATGGCGAGGAAGACCCACACGTTGACGACTCTCCTGCCGCAAGTCCGGAAGTCCTGGAACTGCTTGCCGGTCGCTACGGGCGGCGGTTCCCCAATCAGGGCGCTCCAGCAGTAAACGGCGCCACCTCCGGCCTCTACGACTGTTCGCCAGACCTACAGCCGTTGCTTGGTCCCGTGCCCGACGTGGCGGGACTCCACTTGGCGGTCGGACTGAGCGGCCACGGCTTCAAGCTGAGCCCCATCTTCAGTCAGATGTTGGCAGAGCAACTGCTTACGGGCAACAGTACGCAGTTTGACATTACCCTGTTCAGTCCGGCACGCTTTATCCAGGAACGGCGCATCGTGCCGCAGCATGCATACTCGGTTTCGACACTGTAAGTGCTGTATCTTAGGTCCGGGCAAGATACCTAAAGGCGCATATTCCCAATCAATGCATTGAGCGGGCAGAGCATCGGGAAAGGAGGGCGATTGAGTGGTCAAGCAAGCGCCCGCGAGAGACCAAATGTGATGAAATCTGAGTGTGCCGGACAGCATAGTGGTGCACGAATAGGAGACCACGGGAGGTCACAAGCAATGTCTAGAGGCAGTGGATTTACAACACGACGGCGCTTCCTGGCAGGAGTTGCCGGTCTTTCCGGCGTCGCAATCGCCGCAGCCTGCGGTACCGTGCCGGTTGCAGATTCCGGCGAGATGATGGAAGAGAAGGAAGCGCCCAAGGAAGCGGAAGCAGCGCCAGAAGCAGAAGTCATTGAGGTGGTTTGGGCCTGCTACGACCTGCAGGAGCACCGTAACAAGACCCTGCGGGAAATGGCTGAGGTCTGCAACAACTCCCTGGAGAATATTGAAACCAGACTCGAGATCGTCACTGAGAACTTCCTGGAGAAGATCCGCACCGAGTTTGTCGCCGGCACCACCACGTACGACATCGTCGTTAACCAGATCAACTGGGTACAGGCCGGCGCGCGCCAGGGCATGTTCCTGCCCATCAGCGACTACATGAAGCGCGACGGTGTATCCCGCGATGACTACCTTGACTCTTCTTCCTGGGACGTCAACGGTATCATGTACGGCTTGGCCTTCCTAGGCGGCGGCGACGCCATCTACTTCAACAAGGAAATCTTCGACAACGAGGGCGTCCCGTATCCTGAGTTGGGCACGACGTTAGATCAGTTGCTGGATGGCGCGACCCAGATGACGAAGCAAACCGGAGACCAAACTACCCAGTGGGGCTATAACTTCGGCTATGCCTCCTTGGAGGTTAACCTGGGCAGCTTCGTGCTCGACCATGGCGGACAAGTGCTCAATGAAGCCCGCGATCAAGCCCTCTACGGCGAGGACCAGAATGCCATCGCCGGCGCCCAGATGTACGTGGACATGATCCTCAAGCATCGCGTGGTGCCCTGGGGTGAGGAGCGTTCTGAGCTGCGCAAGGAGGGTGGCGGCGGCCGCCACATCGGCACCGGCAAGTTCGCCATGTCCCAGATCACACTGATTCCTCTCAAAGGCGCCTATGAGGTACTCGGCGACCGGCTGGGCATCGCCCCGCTCGGCACCGGGCCCGCGGGCACCCGCAGCCCGGCTACCGGCAGCAATGCCTGGAGCATAATGGCGCTCACCGAGATTCCCGACGAGGCATGGGAGGTCTTCCACGTGCTGTCCCAGAAGGAAGCCCAAGACCTCTACGCCGTGCACGCTTTTCCGGGGCTCTTTGCTTCGGCCAACGTGTTCCTGGACAACTACCCGGGCATGGATTGGGACATCGTCCTGGATCACTGGCGGGACGATGGGCGCGACTTCTTCCTGACGCCGGAAACCGGCGAATTCTGGACGACCGCGAACCAGCATCTCCAACCGATGTACACCGGTGAGAGCACCGTTCAGGAGGCGATGAAGACTTCCGCCGACGCTGTTAACGAGCTATTTGCACAGCGCCCGGACGACTGGAAGTAGTCTGGTTTAGTAGAGGGGTGGGTCTTGGCGCACCCCTCTACACGTCTTTCTGCGGTAATGCAGGTTCGTAGCCTGCGCCTACTGGCCGGATCCCAAGGGTGCGAGCCTCAGTCACTCCGCGCAGGGCCTGCCCTTACGTGAAACGAAGCTGGAGTCCGGAATGCGCTTCATTCCGTTACTACGGCGCAGAGCCTGCCCCGTACTCGATGCGGGGGCGGAGTCCAGAACGCGGAGAAGATAGATTCCCGCTTTCGCGGGAATGACGGAGTCTGTCTTGCTATTTCATGGTAACGACAAATTACGCGCTGGCTGCGTTCATGGCAATAACGGAATCGGACTCGGGCTAGTTGCACAGTAAACGCTCTGCTTAGCTGGCGCAGACCCAGGCGAGCGCAGGTTGCAGACCTACGCTACCATTAGCCCTCTCGTATCTGGAGCACACTCATGACCGTCCGCGATCTCTACGAAGCCGCCATCGAACTTGGCATCGCCCTCGATCCCCGTAGCCAAGAGACACTCGACGCGGAACTTGCGCGTCGCAAGCAAGAGTTCGAAGCTCTGCCGGAGTGGAAGAAGCCGTATTTCGACCACGAGCGGCTGCGCAATCCCTACGGCGACGTGCGCATCGTGAATGGGCCGGAAGATGCTGAGGTCTTCACTGCCCTCGCGGGTATCAACATCGGCACGGATGAGTTCCTCATCGCCGACCGGCTCAAGGACAAAGGTGTGCCGCTCGATGCGATCATTGCCCACCACACCAGCGGCACCGGCATCGGGCGTTCGCACATCGACGACATCACGCTCATTAACATCGACATCTTCGTGCGGGAGGGCGTGCCGCGCAAGGAAGCAGAGAAAGTCCTGCTGCCCTGGATCGACGAGTGGCGCACCGGCTACGACGACATGCCCCACCGGATGGGCCCGGATATGGCGCGGCTCTTCGAGATCCCTTTTGTCCAGATTCACACCCCGCAGGACCTTTACATTGGCGTAGGGATGAGACAGGTTTTCGACGACCTGCAGCCGCAGACTTTAGCGGATGCTGAAGAAGCGCTCATGACAATTCCCGAATTCCAGGGCGCCGCGCGCCACGGCGCATATTCGCTCATCCTCGCCGGAGAGCCGGATACGCCGCTCGGACGTTATATAATCCAGGATGCCGGCGGTTGGCTGTGGCCGCCGGAAGCCCAACCGCTCTTCGCCAAAGCCGGCATCAACACCGTGCTGCAGATTGGGGCCAGTGCGGCAGTGGCAGAAGCGGCGAAGGAAGTCGGGGTTTCGGTGGTGCGCCTGCCGCATGCCGCGGCGGATAACCTCGGCATTAACCTCTTCTACGACGAAATTGAACGCCGTTTCGGACCGCTCCACATCATTCCATGCAACTACTTCGAACGTATCAGGCATAGCTAGGTTTTGTAGAGATTTCATCGTCATTACTCTGAAAATAGCGTGACCAAGCCGTTCGCCCTGAGCATCGTCGAAGGGTGAACGGCGGAGGTAGCAGGTAGCAACTTCGCACCCTATTCTCTCCGTTCATGCTTCGACAAGCTCAGCACGAACGGAGAGATGTGCGTTCATTTTCATTCTCTTATGTGGCCTGCAAGGCCATGGTGATTCCGCGGAAGCGAGAATCCACTTTATCCGGTATCTGATTGGGCTACCGGACTGAGGATCGGAAAACCACGTAGAAAACACAGCCAAGGAGAACTACCGTGCGCCGCGTTGAACTCTCCGGCACTCCTTACGATATGGGCCTGCAGCATGGCACTGCGTGCGCTGAAGCGGTTTGCACCGCCATTGAGAATGTGGTCTATGGCAGACAGATCGACGCCGCTCATCGCGAACGGGTTGTGCGGCAAATGGAGCGCAATGTCGAACGCGTTTTCCCAGAGGCGCTCGAGGAGATGCAGGGCATCGCCGACGGCGCGGGGCTCAAACGGGACGACATCCTGGCGTACGCCTCCTGCATGGAAGTCGGCCGCGCGGCGGTCGGTTGCACCAACGTCGCCTTGCGCACCGCTGAACACGGCGTCGTGCATTACAAATCCAATGACGTCGGCCAAGACTCCATCGGCTCGTATGTCTTCTGGGACATTCGACCTGACAAGGGTCATCCCTTCATCTGCGTTTCCGGTCCGGGTGCGCCCTGGATGGGCCCAGGCGTCAACGATTCCGGCCTGACCTTCGGCGGCAGCAGCATCATGAACTCCGATCAGGAGTGGGATAACGGCATTCCCACCAACCTGCTGCAACGCTACCTTCTGCAGTACTGCGCAGACGTAGAGGAAGGCATTTCGCTCTGCGAAAACACGCCGGTGATGAACCATGGCATGAACATCATGCTCACCGACCCGGCAGAGAACGCGGCAGTGGTGGAACGCACCGCCACGCGCATGGCGGTGCGCCGCATGGAGCACAACGCGATCTGGTGCGCGAACCACTACGTTACGCCGGAAATGCAGGACGTCGATAATCGAACGAACGCGGACTTTCGCGCGAACAGCGAAGGCCGCGCGGCACTCCTCGCAGAACTCACGGCGGAAGAGCCCCATACATTGGAACAGGTAACCCGTATCGCGCGCGCTCATGCCGAGCCGGTCTCAATGTGTCAGCATGGGCCGATGCACAGCGCTTTCGGTCTCATAGCGATTGCCCGCGACCGTATGCTGCTCGCAAGCGACGGATATCCTTGCCAAAACGAACTCGAAGTGTTCACTTTCGATGCCCAAGCGACCGCCGTTGGGAACTGAGGAGAGCCCCATGAATCAACCGATCTTGCTGTTGTACGCCGACGATGCGCTCACGACACCCGTGAGCGCGGAAATACTGCGCTGTGAAGGGTTCCCTTGGGTTGATGCAAGACCGGCCGTGTCCTTCACGGATGCGCCGCCGGATGTCGAACTTATCGTTGTCGCAGGCAGCGGTATAAGCAACGAGACGGCAGAGCGTTTGGCCGCGACAGTGGCGGGCGGCACTTCATTGATCGCATTGGCCCCCGATCCCGCAATTCTACAGGCCTTTGGCGTTTCTGCCGGCGCGACCATTTCGGACGCTTGGCTTACGGTCCGGCAACTACCCCGCTGGGAACACGGGAGTTTGCCCTTGCTCTGCCCGGACGACATTTCGCGAACGCTGGAAGGCGGGGAGACCGTTGCTGAGTTGCGGGATGTCGAGGGCAATTTGCATGGGGACGGGATTGTAGCAGCGCGGCTGGGAGAGGGCAAGGCCTGGCTCTACGGCTATGACCTGTGCCAAGCCGTCGTTACGTTTCGTCACGGCGACGGCGACTTGCATGAGCGGCCGCTGCGCGACATGGGGCCGCTGAAGGGCCCGCGCCACCTCTACAGCTTCTTTGCGCTCTCTGAGAAAACCACCCGCGACGTCCCCGTGGCGGACGTCCATCAGGACATCCTGCGTACCCTGGTAGCGGAAGCGCTGGCAGAAACACCCTTACCGCGACTTTGGTATTTCCCGGATGCCGCGCCCGCCCTGTGGTTCATCAAAGGCGACGGCTGCGGCGAGAATGGCGCTCCCGTCCTAGTCGACATCGTTGAGTCGTATGGTGCGTTGCTTACCTTCTATCGCGCTCCTTTCAGCCGCTACCACGGCGAGTTGATGAAAGAGTGGCACGCCCGCGGGCATGCCGTATCCATCGAAGTTAACCTGACCAGCATCACGCAATACGCGGTACAGGAAAACGGTGCACAAGTGAGCTACGGCCGCACGCCGGAAGACCTCAATGAAAACTACCTGCCCGCGCTCCGCGCTAACCTGCAAGAGTCCTGGGACGTCTTCCGCCGGGAGACCGGCCTAGACGTGGAGACGATCTGCAGCCACGGCTGCCAGTGGACCGGCCACCCGCTGCTGCAAATAATGTTGGACTTCGGCTGGTATACGCCGACACACTTTGCCTCCCACGACCCCCGCATGCGGCGCGATGACAACTATGGCCCCTACATGATCGGCACCGGCCTCTGCATGCCGTATTTCCAACACGGCGTGGGTCTGACGGACATGTGGCACATGCCCGCGCAGTGGGACGAAAGCCAGACCATCGGCCGGCACGAGGATCTGCTGGCAGGCCCGATGGCCGAAACACCGGACCGCGTCGAGGGCATGGTGGGTCTCACGTCAGAGGAATACGGCGTGGAACTCGCCCGCTTTGCCGAATCCGCGGCCACGCGCTGGCACGTGATGCAGATCGCGAATTTCCACCCCGTCTACGCTGCCGGCCCCCAAGACCACGTCAGAGCCTCCCGCCACGCGCTTGAACTGGGCATGGAAGGCGCGATTGCGGCCGGCTGCCGTTTTGAGAACCAAGAGAACTACTCCAGCTTCTCCCGCGCGCGGGCAGGCATACGCCTGACAGAGTCCTATTCCCAAGGCGACAACCACTTCATCACGCTGGAAGCCGGCGCGGGCATCTCAGAACTCTCGTTGATACTGCCCGATAGCGTCAGTTCTATTCGGGATAAGGACTCCGGGACAGTGCTCCCCATACAACATGTGACGTTAGAGAGTCGCCGTCAGCGCGCGGTCACCATTGACCTAACGGCAAGAACGCCGCTGACGCTGTGTCTCAGTTCCCGATACGCGAGAGTGTAGTGTACGCTCTACTGGTTCACGAATGTACGAGCAATGAGCACAGAACCCAACTTCGCGAACAGAACGATCTGGACAGGCGATAACCTCGACATCCTCAGAGGTCTAAACAGCAATTGCGTTGACCTCATCTACCTTGACCCGCCATTCAACTCCAATCGGACCTATGCCGCGCCGGTAGGGAGCGTGGCGGCGGGTGCCGCTTTCAAAGACACGTGGACGCTCTCCGACCTCGATGTTGCGTGGATGGGCCTGATCGCCGACGAGCAGCCTGCCGTGTACAGAGTCATCGAGACTGCCGGCCTGACGCACGGTAAGGGCATGCAGTCGTACTTGTGCATGATGGCTGTGCGGCTGTTGGAAATGAAGCGCGTTCTGAAAGAGAGCGGCAGTATCTATCTCCACTGCGACTCCACGGCAAGCCATTACCTAAAATTGCTGATGGACAGCATCTTTGACGCGGCGAACTTCAGGAATGAAATCGCGTGGAAGCGGACGACCGGACGTTCCGACGGCGAGCGGTATGGGCGTGTCTACGACGTGCTGCTCTACTATGCGGGCCAAGGGGCAACGTGGAACAATGTATATGTGCCGCACGACCCAGAGTATGTCCGCAAGTTCTACCGGCACGAGGACAAGCGTGGTTTGTTTAGTTCGTCCGATCTAACGGCGGCGGAGACGAGAACCGGGGAGAGCGGCGAGCCGTGGAGGGAAGCAGAACCGACCGAAAGTGGACGGCACTGGGCAGTTCCGAGCGTCGGATCTTACGCAGATTGGATTGAGGCGAACATACTGCCCGGCTACAAGAGTATCAAGGGGGTCCACGACCGACTAGAGGCACTGGACGAGGCCGGGATGCTCCACTGGCCGCAAAAGGAAGGTGGACTGCCAAGGCTGAAGCGATACCTTGCGTCCACGCCGGGGCAGAAGTGCAATAATTTCATAAGCGACATCCTCCCCGTGCAAGCACAAGCCAAGGAGCGTATCGGTTACCCGACACAAAAGCCGTTGGCGCTGCTAGAACGTATCACCACGGCGAGCAGCAACCCTGGAGACTTGATCTTGGACCCCTTCTGTGGTTGCGCTACCGCTTGCGTTGCCGCCGAGTCGCTGGGGCGCAAGTGGATTGGCATAGACCTCTCCCCAAAAGCGGTTGAGCTAGTGAAGCTGCGGCTTGCGGACGCTATGGGCGGGTTGTTTCACGACCGGCTGGTAACGTCCCGCTCGGACGTGCCCAAGCGCACGGACATCGACGCACCAATTCACTACCGTCAGAACAAGCACGTGCTCTTTGGGAAGCAAGAAGGGCAGTGCAACGGCTGCAAGATGGAGTTTCCGTTCAAGGTCCTCGAGGTTGATCACGTTCTTCCACGCTCGCGTGGCGGCACGGACCACATGGACAATCTCCAATTGCTGTGCAGTCACTGCAACCGCACAAAAGGCGACAGGACTCAGGAGTTCCTTGTAAACGAGTTAAGTAAGATGAAGAGTGTAGGGAAGTTCGTTTAGGCGGTCGTTTACTTTGGCATATTGTCCTATTTGAAATCACAACTGGCGTGCCTAAATGTCGAAAGAGCGCAAAAGTGGAGCTACGCGCTGGCGATTCCCTTTAGAGCGAAATCTTGCACAGGTAGAAGTGCCGCTTGTATTTGACCTCTTTGTCAATAGTCGTCATGTTCGCCTACACGTCGAGAGCGTTTATGCCTTGCTCAATCGACTCTCGGGGAGTTTCTAAACCAAGTTGCGACTTCAAGAGCATGTAAGCTGCGTGAGCGTCATCGTATTCTTCTCTGCCAATTACCCCACGGGGTCTAGTTCTCAAGTGTCGGCTAGGGTGCAAGAGGTTACGAAGATCTCGGAGATGGTGCCCCCATCCTTCAGGAAAATGTAATCCAAGATCACTCTCAATTGGGGACAGCCAACCTGCTTCTGCGCACACCTTAAGCAGACTGTCCAGATTCCAGTCCATGGGTCTCTTGAATCTTGACGTTACTCGCTTACTATTGCTGCACTTCTTGAAAGCTGCTTGGGCTTGTCCAGGGTTCTTTAAACAATGCAGAAGAAGCCTGGCTTCCATCGCAGCTCCTAGACTCGCGCAAGCCGCATAGAAGGCACTCACCTCAACACAGGATTGCGCTTCACGCTCATAAACCTGAATCAGCCTAGTCAACTGATCTTCTTGATCACCGCTCTCGAAAAAAGAAACACGCCCTTCTTCGAACAATTCATCAAAACGTTCCCGTTCCTGTTCCCACAGGTTTGCAAGCCAAGTCTTACCAAACTCGCGAAAAACGTGTCCCTGCTCACGGTCTAGGATCGCTTCGAAGTTTCGATTCAGCGCTTCGTGTTCTGGGGGACCTTCACCGGGAGGCCAGTATTCATCTTCTGTAAGACCGTGGGCACGTTCGATCTGCACGATTTGATCGGAAATAGGTTTGAGGTCAGCGTCATAGTCACCATCAAACCATCTATCCTGGTGAACCATGATGAGAAAGATAGCAAGTAAATGAGTGTATTCAGCTTTAGTTACGCGCCCAGCAGCGTACATTGCTTCAACTAGAGATACCCAGACGTGGGCACGGTTCTCACGGTTGCCTTTGTCGCGAAGATTGAGCTTTGGCAACTGATCGAGTTTCCTGCGAGTTTCTTGAAGAACTTCCGTTCCAACAGCACGCCGATCTAAGTGCTCAAGGGCTTTACGCAATTCCTCAGTCTGATAATTGGAATCCTGTCTACGTGACACAACTAACACTCCAAAAAAAACCATTATTCACTGGTCAAGCGACAACATATCGCCTTCCAGTTCTGCTCGCTGACCAGTCGCTCACGTCATCTGCCGCTGCACCAAATCGCGAAAGCGTCCTTCCGTCTGGTAGAGAGCAATAAAGCTCCCTTCTTGCACCACGCGTCCTTGGTGGAACACGTAGATGCGTTGCGCCATGCGGATAGTGGAAAGCCGATGGGCGATTACAATTCGTGTGGCTGCAAGGCTCTCAATACCCTCCATGACTTGGGCCTGGCTCTTTGCATCGAGCCAACTGGTGGCCTCATCGAGAAACACGACGCGCGGTTCACGCACTAACGCTGCCGCGATGCGGATGCGTTGGATCTGTCCGCCGGAAAAGGTAGAGGCTCTATCGCCGACGGCAGTAAACATCTGCATCGGCATAGCGGCAATGTCGCCGTCTACGGCAGCGAGTTTGGCTGCCCGCCAGGCGTCATCGATTGTCAAGTCATCTCCAAAGCCGATGATGTTGTCCAGGAGGTTCCCGGGCTTGAGCGCGCCGTCCTGTGTCACGACGCCAATCTGGCGGCGGACGGAACGCCGGTCGAGGTGGGCAAGGTCGCGACCGTCGTAGTAGATGCCCCCGGCTGACGGCGTCTCCAGACCCAACGCTAACCGCAGCGACGTGCTCTTGCCGGCGCCCGATTCACCGACGATGGCGATGAACTCGCCAGGACGCGCGTGAATCGATACATCATCGATGATCTGTGGCCCCTCCTGCGTGTATTGGAAGCTCACGCGGTCGAAGCGCACCTCCCCACTGAGGTCTACTGGCACGGCCGGGGGCGTGCGGTTGTCCGGCACCGCAGTCAGTATTGGCTTTACCTGCTCGTACCCCGGCAATGCGGCCGCAATAACCTCGAACGAGTAGCCCAAACCCACTACTGATGCGTAGAACGTAATGGATACCGCGTAGACAACGAGGAAGTTTCCCAATTCAAGCCGGTCGGGACCGTTCCAGAGCGCGACTCCGAAGATGGCGGCGCTCATGAAGGCCGGCATCGCTGCACTAAAGGCGACGAGATGTTCATTCAGTTTGCCGATCTGCAATTGAGCGAGTTGCTGTTCCCGGTAGCCTCGCGCCCATGCCGCAAATGCTGAAGCTTCGGCGCCGGCCGAACGGAGCTTGCTGATGCCATTAATAAACTGGAAGAGTTCACCGGCAAGGTGTCGCGAAGCAGCATAGAAACGGCGTTGTGGTCCGACCTGCAAGAGACCGAACACCAGTGTAATCGCAAGCGAGAACATCCCGGTACCAAGCATCAGCCATGCCAGAGCCGTGTCGTAGACAAAGAGGAGGATGAGCATCGGGAGCAAGAAGACGAATGAGATGACGGCGTTGGCAACCACTCCCGACACTTGGTCGCGCAGCACTTGAAAGGCTGACATCCGCACGGCCAGTTCGCCGGCGGTGAAGTTTCTGAAGAAGCGTGTCGGGAGCGCCAGCAAGCGATCCCAAAGCGCCGCGCTGACCCGAGCCGTGGCCCGTCCCTCCAGGCGCATCATTGCCGTGCCGCGCAGTATGTGCAACAGCGTCCCCACAAGCGCCAACACAAGGAGTACGACGACGATCTGAACCAACATGCTGTCAATCGCGCCCGGCAGCACCCAGTCTGCCAGCAGCCCAACGGCAATTGCGGGGGCCAACATGAGGAGGCTGGCAATGAGACCAGCCCCCGCGAATCGCCCCAAGTCGCCGGACATGCCCTGCGTAGCAAGTCTCAGTATGTCTTTGGTTCCCACCGGGCGGTCATCCGGTAAGGAGCGATAGAACATCCAACCGTCCTGTTGGATGCCGGCTGCACGTTTTGCGTTGAGACGGGTGGATTCTCCCGTAACCGGGTCAAGCGCGCGATAGCGGCCGCTCACACCGGGCAGCAACGCGAGCGGCCACCCATCCTCTTGCCGAAAGCCCAACATAGCGCCGCTGTCTCCCTCCCACCAATGCTCTTCTACCGTCAACTGCACTTTGCGGCTGCGCACTCCCGACGTTTCTAGGATTTCCTTTAGGGAGAATTCCTCATCGACCGAAACCCGCCGGCGGGAAGGAGGTCGAAACGCAATACTCTCTCGCTTGCCAATTACGTGCAGGGCCGCCAAGAGCGCGGAACCCCTGTCGTTAGCCGCCGGGTACGGAGAACCAAGGACGCCAAAGAGGCTCTGTCTTGCGCGTTCTTCGTCACGCCGCCGATGTATGGTGCGGGCAGTTTGCTCGTTCGCCTCGTCGGCCAAAAGCAGAAGGCGGCTGATTTGCTCGGCTCCGAGCATAAGCCGGTGAAACTCCGCGAGAGCCTGTATAAGGGTGTCCTGGTTGCATAGCTCGCGGGTTGCGTGGCCGGAAATACACGCCGGGCTCTGCAGCGTGAGCCAGGTATCGGCAGTGAGCGGTATCACCCCGGAGCCCGCGGCATCCCGCTCTTCGGTCCCCAGGTACGTTGCCTCGGCATTTCCTATAGTCACCCACATGACGCCACCGGGTCGGCTCGACACCACCGAACCGCTCGACACATCCAGCGCCTCCGGCGGGTCTCTGGGATCGAGCAGCACGTTGGGACGAGGACGCGGTTCAATCTGCAATGCCACCGCGGCCGCAAATTCCACGACCCAGGCGTCAACTTGACCCGCCAACTGCTCTACAATCTCATGTTGCAAGACGTCGTCAAGCTGAACACGGCGCAGCCTGCAATTCGGACTGCCTTTGGCGATAGTGACCAGATTCTTGCTCTCGCCGACGCCGAATACCAAGCGGCTCTCCTCAGCGCGGAGCACGTGTTTTGCGCTAGAAGAGGGCTCCTCATCCTGGTACTCGACAAGAAATACATCCAGCGCGCCGCGCTCGACGAACCAAGCAACACCCGGATCATCCAAGTGGATGGGAAGGTTACCGGCGCTGGCAACCGGCGTGCCAATTTCGACTGCGAGCTCGCTGAGCCGCTGAAATCGCCTGCGTGTCAATACTGCCTTCCCTGTTGGTTGGTACGCTTGGTCACTGTGCGTGGATAAGTTGGGAGTACACGCCTTGCGTCTCGGCTACAAGTTCCTCATGCGTACCGCTCTGCACCTGATGTCCGTGGTCGAGCACGACAATCTGATCGCAGTCGCGAATGGTGCTCAAGCGATGGGCAACGATCATGCAGGTACAGCCGCGGCGCCGTAAGCTGCCGTCAATGCGCATCTCACTCACGGCATCGAGCGTGCTGGTGGCCTCATCGAGAAAGAGCACCGAGGGTTATCGACGAGGGCGCGGGCGATCTCCAGGCGCTGGCGCTGGCCGCCGCTAAAGTTCGTGCCCCCTTCCTCTACCCTTGTCTCATAGCCGGATGCGCGGCTCATGATTTCACTGTGGATCAACGCGTCCTGAGCGGCAGCAACCACCTGTTCATCCGGCGCCGTCGGGTTCCACATCGTCAGATTGTCACGCACGGATGCTGCAAACAGGAAAATCTGCTGATCCACGATGGATATCGATTGGGTCAATATTTCGCGAGGAATCTCGTTGCGCGGCACGCCGTCGAAGAGGATTTCGCCCGACCACGGCGTGTATTCACCGCTGACCAGCTTGAGGAGCGTAGACTTTCCTGATCCCGTGGGACCGACCAACGCCACCCGTTGGCCAGGTTCGATGGTAAGGCTGAAATTCTCGATGAGAGGCGGACGGTGCCTATGGTAGCCAAACGTAACATTTCGTAGCTCGATCTTGCCTGCCAAACGCAACCTTCCCCCCAAAGTAGCGATCTTCCCGCTTTTCGATTTGCTGAGAGATTTCAGGGCGGGGTCCTCAGGGGCTGCCAGGATGTCGCCTATGCGCTGTAGGTCTGCCTCGAGTATTTGAAACGTGTCCGCGAACTGCACGAACCGCCCTATTGGCTGGAGAAAGTTGCCCGCTACCACGTAGAACCCCATCAGCATGCCGATCGTCATGTCGCCGGACATAACCTTCCAACCACCGAGACCCAAGACTGCCACGCCACCCAGCATGAGGAACAGCCGCGGCAATGACGCAATGATGTAGCCAAGCTCCGCGAACTTCTGCCGGGCCACGAGCTCACGGGCCTGGTATCCCGCCCAACGGGCGAAGAAGCCGTCCTCAGTTGCAGTCGCTTGCAACGTATCTATGTCGCGGAGAACTGACGATCCGGTACCGAAGAGCAGCGCTTGCTCGCGCCGTAATTGGCGGTTCTCGTCGCTGTGGAGCCGGCTAAGGATGCGCATGAGCACTATGTTGGCAAATCCGAGAGCAGCGACGACAGCGGCGAGCAAAGGATCATAGAGGATCATCAAGACCAAGAACAACGCGCTCATGACAAGCTCTATCATGATGCCGACGAAGTGCCGCGACGAGCCGCTGGCAACCTCGTTTATCAACTGCACCCGAGACGTCAGATCCCCCGTGTAGCGGTGCGCGAAGAACTCTACAGGCAGTCGGAAGAGACGAGAGAGCATACGTTCCGCGTGAACAACCGCAAGACGAACGGCGAGTCGGCGCAGCGCATGTTGCTGGAGCCACGTGAGCAGGTACACCAGACCACCGGTTGCCGCCGCTGCCGCGACCAGGAGCACACCCCACGTCCTTTCCGCTTCTCCGAGGACGTAATCGACGAATATGCTCAAGAGGATGGGGAGAAAAAGACCCGGCACCGCAAGCAGGAGGCCGCATATGGCAACGAACGCGAGCGGGGATTTGACATCACGCAGCCACGACAAGAGCTCGCGCATGCTACCGGGCCGAAAGCTACCCACAAGGAAATTCGGCCCAGGCTTCGCTGTGAGTACCACACCGGTGAAAGACCGGTCGAATGTCTCCTCACTCACCGTGCGACGGCCGTTGGCAGGGTCGTTTAGGTGATAGCGTCCCTTGTCGATTCCTTCGAGAACCAAAAAGTGGTTGAATTCCCAAAAGAGGATCGCAGGCAACTCAATGTCGTGCAACTGGCTGATTTCTCTTCGCCAGCCCGTGACCTGCAGATCGAACTTCCGCGCTGCCCGTACAATGTCTGCCGCGCTGGTACCGTCACGGCTGACTCCGCATGCGTCCCGCAGTTTCTCTATGGGTTCCCACCGACCGTAGTGGGCAAGCACTATGCCCAAGCAGGCAGCGCCGCATTCAGACGTCTCAAGCTGTGGGAAGAGCGGCGTGCGCAAGCGCTTCCTCGTAGACATCTCCATCGCACTCGCTGGCATAGCACCAAGCCGCCTTAATTGGACCCGGACGATAGCAGCAAGCGCGCGGGCGAGGCCTTACGCACAACGATCCGCAGTTGGCACGGATCTCCGTCCGCTAACACAGAGGGTGGACCCTGGAGCAGGACCAAGCCGACCACGTGGCCGCGCGGCATGGCTGAGAGTCCAAAGGCCGTCAGCCAGTGAGGCGGTGTGACCGCCTGTGTTGAAATAGAGGTCACTTCGGCCTGCAGCGCTTCAGTATCTCGCCCATCATGGCCCAGAGCCAATATGTGCGCTTCCATGCCGACAGCAAGGCGCATTGCACTCTCCGGCAAGACCACTGCGACCGCCTCAAGCTCGTCCCTGTCAGCAACGCGGACATTCGCCACTGTCGTACCCACCGCTACCGACTGTCCTAGGGACAAGTCGTAGACGGTGATTATCCCGCCGTATGGCGTGGTAAGGAACTCGCCGGCAGACTCGCGTGCTTCTAGCGCAGTCAGCTCCGAACGAGCCACGTCGAGGGCAGCGGACGTCGCTGCGTCTTTGCCTTCCAGGATTGCAACGCGGGAGCGGGCGATTGCAATCTCCCGGCGCAACTCGGGGGACCTGAGCCTAGCAATGGGCTGCCCCGCTTCAACTTCATCGCCGACTTCCACCAAGAGGTCCACGACAGTTCCTGAGAAGTCAGCGACGACCGCAAAACGATCGCCCGGCTGAGCAAACACGCACCGTGCCGAAACACTTTGTTCGACGCTGCCCCAAAGTCCCCAAGCCACCAGACCCAACACGCCAAGACCCAGGCAAACCAACAGAATCCACTCGTGGGGCGCCGTTACACGCAACAGGCCGTTGAGGGGTTCCGTCTTTCCTCTGCGGGCGAATGCTTCCTCGCGAAAGAGACGACGGTTGTTCTTCAACGCCACCGCTCCCAGCGTTTCCCAGCAAGACAAACTACAATTCGCTGGCTATTCTATCGCACTACGGGTCCCTAATGGAATGACACACGTTCATGCCCGCTTCAATGCAAGAAACCCCCAGAAGACCGCAGTCTGCCTCAGAGTGCCACGTGCACGGCCCATGACGAGGTGGAACCCGCTGTCGCGCGCGTTCGGCCAAGAGCAGCAGACCCTGTTATGGCATCCCGCATGAATGCGTTGGGCAAGCCCGGCTAGCTTTGCCGGTTTCTATGGGCAGGAAGCGCCCCTATCTGAGGCTCGGACAAGATGCTTTGTCGTAATCAGCCGCCGTCTCGCAGGCACAGAAGAATCTGGATCGCGAACTCCCTGCTCGCGGCAGGCGTGTAGCGCATCGCTTTTGGTGACGCTGCTCTCACCCTGTAGAAACATGTCTGGCAATAGCGCGTCAAGCTACAGAAAAAGCACGATGGGCTCCGTTGTGAGCCCATCGTACCAGTCAGACGATCTCGATCAGTCTACTCGTTTGGATCGTTCCACCAACCTCTGCCGGCGCTATCACCGGTGTTCAGGGGAGGCTGTTCATCAACAGTGCCAACCCCACCAACAGCTTGGTCCAATTCGTCTTCGGTCATCTCACCACTGGCCGGTTCCACACTCTCCGTTTCGGTGGATACGGTTTCTTTATCTTTAGAAGAATTCTTCCCTTCACTCATTGGAGCGACCTCCAGAACTATCGCTGTCGCATTCACTGACACCCAAACCGACCATTACTCAAGCTCGCGGATCCCAACGGAATGTATATGATTCGACTAAGACATCGACATGGCGTCTCTCAATAGCGAGAAAAGGCCGGAGCGAGTAACGGTATCTGTCTAGAGTATTGTTACTTGAGGTAACCTCCTTATAGTACTATTCAACGTTCCTCAGTGTTGACGGTTGGGACGATCCTCCTTGATCGCAACCGTATGGTATAAGAGAAGCAAGTACTCGTCAAGCATGTAGTTTTCAGAGATCCGAAATTGTCTTGTGCCTTTGCATCGCACCGGTTGGCGAGAACAAACCGTGGTCTCGGAAGAGGCGTAGCGTGCCCTTAGCGCAGCGGCTTGAAGGTCTTCCTGCACAGCGTGTCGGCGTTGCCGGAAACCGGAAGCAAAACACAGGATGTCCACATCGTTGTGCGCTGGCATTGTTCAGCATCGCTGCCGCTACGACCAGCGATCGCCACCCCTACGGACTGCCAGCGCCTAGCGAGAGGTCTGGCAAGCCTCTTTGACCGCGGGCTTCCGCAAGGCGTAGATGATGAAGTTAGGCACACGGAACTCATCGGCGAACGAGGGATTCGCGGCGAGTTGCGCATCCGATGGGATCGGCTCTTGGAGTCCCTCCAGGACAAAACCCGCTTCCAGAAACGCCGAGATGTAGCTGGAAAGCGTCCGGTGCATGTTGATGAAGGTTTCGCCCCACCATTCGAACGCGCGCGGCCCTTCGTCAGTATAGTCGTCAACGGCGTAGAAGAGCTTCCGGTCGCCCTGCTTTACCCAACCGTTTGGCTGCGCCATGCGCATCGGGTGGATATTACACACGATGAAGCGTCCGCCGGGCCGCAACACGCGATACGCCGCCTGGATCGACCGCCGATAATCAAGCACATCCACCAACACGATGTATGACACTGCCAGATCGAAGCACTCGTCTTCAACTCCCACCAGGTCTTCCGCGTTTCCAGCCAGATACGTCTCTGATTCCGAAGCCAGCCCATTCGCCTGCTCAATAAGCGGTTCGGTGAGATCGATGCCGGTGACGCTCGCGCCAAGACCGGCAAGCACGCGGCAAAACCGACCCTCGCCACACCCGATGTCCAGCACGCGTCGACCAGTCACGTCTCCCAGCGCCTCAAGCATCCAGGCATCGAGCATACCGGTGCGAATAGACTGGTCCTGCTGTATCCAGTCTTGGACGTGCTCAGTCCACTGCGTGCGCAGTTGTTGCTTAAGATCCATTTGCCGGATGCCCCAGCTAGAACAGGATAAACCTGTGACTTGGAATTTGGCTCCGCGGCGAGGACTCGAACCTCGAACCAGACGGTTAACAGCCGCCTGCTCTACCATTGAGCTACCGCGGAAAGCTGACGATTCCAGTGTACCAACGCGCGCCGCGGGCGGTCAACGACGCCGGCCTTCTCCGGTCATGCAACCGCAGATAGACCTTAGTCATATCCGGCGTCGATGTCACTTCGACTTAGATAGGGAGCAGGCTATCGATCATTATGACAAGGAAGAAAAGCGCCAGGTAGGCCAAAGAGTAGAGGTACATAGGCTTGGCCTTCTCAATGCCCGGCCCCTTCCAAAGCTGCCAGGCGTAGTAGATGAACCCAGCGCCGAGCGCTACGGCAAGAGCCAAATAGACCGCACTTAGTGCTCCTGTAGTAAAGAACATGACCGTCGAAGCAACGACTACCAGTGTGTAGAAGAAGATGTGCCTCTTCGTCTTTTCAACACCGGCGACCACGGGCAGCATTGGTACACTTGCACTCGCGTAGTCATCTTTGAGCATGAGCGCCAACGCCCAGAAGTGCGGCGGCGTCCAGAGGAAGATCACGGCAAAGAGGTAGATGGCCGGCAGGCCAAGACTGCCGGTAACGGCCGCCCAGCCCACCATAGGCGGAATAGCCCCGGCCGCGCCACCGATGACGATGTTCTGCGGGGTGGAACGCTTGAGAAGCATGGTATATATGAAAACATAGAAAAGCGTCGCGCCCAGCGTTAACAGTGCGCTCAAAAGGTTGGCGTAGATGTAAAGAATCGCGAATGCGCAGATATTAAGCGCGACACCGAAAACGAGCGCGTTCAGAGGTTTGATTGCACCTCTGGCTACCGGACGCTTTCTGGTGCGCGCCATCTTTTCGTCGATGTCTCTGTCCATATAGTGGTTCAGGGCATTAGCGCCCCCAGACCCTAGCGCGCCGCCACCGAGCACTACGAGAATCAATGTCCATTCCGGTACGCCATTGCTCGCGAGAAACATGCCCCCAAGCGCTGTGATTAAGAGCAATAAAATAATCTTCGGCTTGGTTAGAGTCACATAGTTGCGAAACTGGCTGTACATTTCCGTCGTCTGGATCAATTTACCAATGACTTTCCAGAATCTGCGACCTATTTCATCCTGTGCACTGTTTCTTTCGATCCTTGCCTCGCCGAACAGGGACAATGGCTAGACCTTCTTGACCGTTAGCCAACGCCAGAGCAGGGCAATTGGAGGCAAGTAGCTCTGGTCCATAATTAACACGCATCCACTTCATGTGAACATTTTCACAAAGTGAGGATAGCATGTCTAGTTAAGTAGGTCAACTGTAGATTAATGTGCCTTAACCGTTCCGCGAGACGGCAAGCTACAACTCAGGCACAGTGCTAGCCAAGCCAGTTCTGTGTGCAATTTGGAATCGAATAGAGAACACATGGGCTCAGGCAAGAGCAGACCGGTCTTGCTCCAGCCGCGCCCGCGCTGTGGCGATAGCGGCCCTGACCTGCTTAGGCGCGGTGCCGCCGGGTATGTCGCGTGCCGCGAGAGACCCCTCCACCGTTATCGCGTCAAACACGTCGGCGCCGATGCGGTCGCAGACCTCCTGGTACTCTGCCAGCGATATGTCCGCGAGACCGCAGCCGCGATCAAGGCAGACACGGACCACACTGCCGACCACCGCGTGCGCTTCACGAAACGGCAAGCCTTTGCGCACGAGATAGTCAGCAAGGTCCGTCGCCGTGGTAAAACCACCTTGAACGGCCTCTACCATGCGCTTTACATCGACGCGGAGCGATTGCATTACAGCGTGCATGATTCCCAAACACGCTGCCGTCGTATCCACACCGTCGAAGAGCGCCTCTTTATCCTCCTGCATGTCGCGGTTATAGGTAAGGGGCAGCCCCTCCATGAGTGTCAGAAGAGCAATAAGGTCACCGAACACTCGGCCGGCCTTGCCGCGCGTCAGTTCGGCAGCATCGGGATTCTTCTTTTGGGGCATGATGCTGGAGCCGGTCGCGTAGGCGTCGTCAAGCTCCACGAAGCCGAATTCGGCGGAAGACCAGAGAATGACCTCTGCTGCAAGCCGTGAAAGATGCACCATGATGAGGCTGCACACGTGGAGCACTTCAATGGCAAAGTCACGGTCGCTCACCGCGTCCATGCTATTGGCGGCAACGGCGTCAAAGCCAAGCTCCCGCGCGACAAACTCGCGGTCGAGCGGATACGGGGCGCCCGCCAGCGCCGCCGCGCCCAACGGGAGCACGTTTACCCGTGCCCGGCATTCCCGCGACCGCGCAAAGTCCCGCGCAAACATCTCCACGTAGGCGAGCAGATGATGGCCGAACGTCACAGGCTGGGCGCGCTGCAAGTGGGTATAGCCGGGCATGCTCGTCGCGGCGTGTACCTCGGCTTGCGTGAGCAGAACCTGTTGAAAATCGCACAGTTGCCGACTGAGCGAGTCGAGCGCCTCCCGGCACCACAACCGCACGTCGGTTGCCACTTGGTCGTTGCGGCTGCGGGCCGTATGGAGTTTGCCCGCCACTGCGCCCACACGCTCATGCAGGAGATCCTCGATTGCCGAGTGCACGTCTTCCCAACGCCCGGTATCTAGGACAACATCTGCGTTTTCGATATCTTCCAGAATCGCCGTGAGACCCGCGCAGATAGTGTCGGCTTCTTCTTGGGCGATAATGCCTTGCTTGGCAAGCATGCGGCAGTGCGCCTGCGAGCCCACTATGTCCTCGCGGTACAGCCGCCAGTCCACCGGCAATGAGGTCGAAAACGCCAGCATATCGCCAGCAAGCGACTTGGTAAAGCGACCGCCCCAAAGAGTGGACGCGCCTTCAGAGTTATCCATGTCCTACTATGTCCGGTTTGTTGTGTTTATCCTGCCCACTTTATGAGCTATTTCTTGCCAATCATAACTAATTGTTGGGATTGAGTTTGTTAACGGCATACGTAGCGCGGGGGCTTGTCCCCCGCTCTTGCGATACCACTAGTTGAGAGAAGATGGATTCCGCGCCCTCATGCGGGGCGAGCTTGCACGGGAATCACCATTCCCTTGTTCAGGCCGCACAAGGGAATGAAAACGACAGTCGGCTTCCTGATCGTCATTCCGGCGAAAGCCGGAATCCAGGGTGTGTGTGGCGAAGATGGATTCCGCGCCCCCGCACGGGGGCGAGCTTGCGCGGGAATGACGGAGGGGCGGCTTTCTATTTTCATGGTAATGACGGACTGAATGCTGTTGCTCCCCACCCCCCCTGGTTGAAACGATAATTCCAAGGCAACCTCCGCACTTTAGGGCGATCCCCATCCTCAGTCGATCACGTGATAAACAATGTCCTTTTGCCCTTCCACTTCGGCACCAGAGAGCACACCATCTTCCACTAGCGCCCCAAGCTCGGCTTCTACCTGTTTCCTCTCCCAACCGAAGAGCAACACTACTTCCCTTGCAGTGCAGTACGGCGCGTTCGCTACAGCCTGGCGAATGAGCTGTCCCCGCGCTTCGTCCTCAGAGAGCACTGCCATCATGGCTTCAGGCGGCACGTGTCGCTCCACCAAGTCCCAGTCGTGCATAGAAAATCCTTCCACGCTACCCCCCGCGACAGTGATCAGGAAGCGCTCTTGGAGTGTGCGCAAGGCTGCCTGATATTGCCGCTTGCTCGCGCCGGAGAGTGCCTGCACCTCGCGCCGCAACTCCAACGACCTGACTGGACCTTGAACGGCGATGACCTGCAGCAAGTGACGCTCGATCGGCTGCAAAAGGCCGCTTTCCAATACCCGATCCGCCGGCTCGTGCAGCCCCCAAATTTGGCGGAACTTAGGAAAGAACTGCCAAGAAATGAAGATGCCTCGGTTCCGGAGATAGTGCCCGTAGGCGCATTGCTTCTGTGCGGGCAGGGTATTCTTCCAGTGCCAAACGTTGAGAGAGAACGTCTCAATACTGCCACGCGCCCGCAGTTCAGCATCGCTAACGTTTGGCCACGGCAGCTTGCCCGGCGCGAAGAGATGGACGAAGCCCCGCTCTTCAATGTATGTCCCCGAGTCGGCTTCACTAAGCACGCCGCGTCCATCGTCCAAGAAGAGCTTGCCCCTCCGCTCTTCCTGGACTACCTCCGCCGAGACGACTGTGCCGAAATCCACCGTTCCACCAAACACTCGCTGAGCGCCGTCGCAAGCCGGCGCGACTCAAAAATGCCAAAAACCATCAGACCCGCGGGTGACGAGATTTTTACTCATCCTCCGCTTCCTTAGCCTCGAGCCGCTTGGCTTGAGGCAGCAGGGGAATATCCTCGCCATGGAGTTGCTGCCGCGCCTGCACCTGAGTGCTCAAGCCCCAAATCTTCACAAAGCCCTCGGCGGCGCGATGGTCGAACGCGTCGCCGCTCAGGTACGTCGCCAGGTCTTCTCGATAGAGCGAGTGCGGCGACTGGCGACCGACGACGGTGGCCTGGCCGCGGTAGAGCTTCACCCGCACCGTGCCGCTGACCGAGCGTTGGGTGCTATCGACAAACGCCATCAGATCGCGGTTAAGCGTCGAAAACCAGAGGCCGCCGTAGACGAGGCGTGAAATCTCCTCGGCCACGACGCGCTTGAAGTGCGATTGATCGCGGGCAAGCGTCATTTGCTCCAAGGCTTCATGGGCCTTGAAGAGGATTGTGCCCGCAGGGCATTCATAGATTTCGCGCGACTTGATGCCAACCACGCGGTTCTCCACGTGGTCCACACGGCCCACGCCGTGGGCGCCACCTAAATCATTGAGTTCTTGAATGAGATCGACGCCGTTCTTTTCCTGGCCGTTCAAGGATACAGGTATGCCTTCTTCAAAGGCGATTTCCACATAGGCGGGCGTATCCGGCGCGTTCTCCGGCGCGACGGTCCACTCGTAGGCATCCTCAGGCGGTTCCACCCAGGGGTCTTCCAACGGGCCTGATTCGATGCTGCGTCCCCATAAGTTCTGATCGAGACTGTATGGCTGCCGTGACCCTTCCGGCACGGGAATGCCGTGCTCTTTGGCGTAGGCCTCCTCCTGGTCGCGGGTCAAGCCCCATTCGCGCACCGGCGCGATCACCTGCAACTCCGGCGCGAGGGCGTGCACAGACACGTCGAAACGCACCTGGTCGTTGCCCTTGCCGGTGGAGCCGTGTGCTACCGCCTCGGCGCCCTCCTTGCGAGCTACGTCCACAAGCAGCTTTGCGATGAGCGGACGACCCAGTGCCGTCGCCAGATAGTAGGCGTTCTCATACACCGCGCCGGCCTTTAGCGCGGGCCAGATGAAGTGCGCAATGAAAATATCCCGCGCATCTACGACGTATGCCGTGCGCGCACCTGTCTGAATCGCCTTATCTTGAATTGCATCCAGGTCCGGCTCGTGGCCGAGGTCGATGGTCAGCGTGACCACGTCCATAGCGTAATGCTCTTGCAGCCAGCGAATGCAAACGCTGGTGTCCAGGCCGCCTGAGTAGGCCAGGACGACTGTAGCCATAGTGGAATTCTCCTCTTTGCACGTGTCAATTGAGTACTAGGCTCGAAATCAATGAAGCGGAACAAAGGCAACTCTGCATCTGTTCCATTTCTTGGAAGATACCAAGCAGGCATATCGCCTAACGGGACAACAACTCAAGCGCGGCCAAGACACCGATGACGACAATCGCAACCGCGTACAGATGCAACCGGATACGTAGTTCTTGTTCGCGCAGTTCGGCTTTGGTCGCGCGCTCGTTCACGGCATTCTCCAGCGCCTTCACGTCGGAGCGCACGGCATCTACATCCGCTTTCACAGCAGCTATTTCCGATTTAACTGCGGCTATATCCGCTTTGGTAGCAAGCGCGTCGTGAGACTCGCCCATAGCGTCAATCATGGTTCAGCTTTCATCTCACTGAAGCCTGCGCCGATGAGCGTCTTGATTGCCTTGTGGGTGTCAAACACTGCCATGCTTTTGTCCCTTCCGCTTACTGGCAGGATCCAAAGCACTGTGTCATCCAAGAGAACGCTACTACAAAATCCCGCCCAGGGTCTTCTCAATCCGCGCCAAGCCCTCGTCTGCCTCCGCATCGGTCAGCGTCAAGGCCGGAGCCATGCGGATGCTGGGCGGCGCCACGCGGTTTACGATAAGGCCGCATTCCAACGCGTGGGCGAGAAACTTTTCTGCCCGCTCTTCACCCAGATCGAACGCGAGCAGCAGACCCTTGCCGCGAATGTTCGTGATCGCATTACCGTGACGGGCGGTGATGTCCGACAGTCCCGCCTTGATGCGTTCGCCCTGGCGCGCGGCATTCTGCCAGAGCTGATTCTCAATAACATGACCTACCACGGCGGCGGCGCCAGCACAAATGAAAGGATTGCCGCCAAAGGTAGAGCCATGGTCGCCTGGCACAAAGACGGCAGCGCGTTCATTGACCATACACGCGCCTATCGGCAGTCCGCCGCCGAGCGCCTTGGCCAGGGCCATCACATCCGGTTGAATACCGTAGTGTTCATAGGCAAAAAAACGTCCCGTGCGGCCGATACCAGTCTGCACTTCGTCCAGCGCCAGCAGCAAGTTGTGCTCGTCGCACAGCGCGCGCAGCCCTTGCACATAGTCCTGGTCGGCTTCGTACACGCCGCCTTCACCCTGGATAAGCTCAATTAAGACTCCGGCCGTTTTCGGGCCCACCGCTGCCTGTGCCGCCGCGAGATCGTTGAACGGCACGCGCACGAAGCCCTCCGGCATCGGCACGAAATCCTCTTGGTAGTGCGGATTCGCCGTCGCAGCCACGGAGGCGATGGTGCGCCCGTGAAAGGCGTTGGTCATCACGATGATCTCATAAGCGCCATCGCGGTTAAGCTTGCCGTATTTCCTAACGATTTTGATGGTGGTTTCCAGCGCTTCCGAACCGCTATTGACGAAGAAGACCCGATCCAGCGCGGAATTCTCCACGAGCAGTTCAGCCAGTTCATACTGCCGCGGCACATGGAAGAGCGAGGATGTATGGAGCAAGGTAGTAGCTTGCTGCGCAATCGCTTTGACTTGTACCGGATGGGCGTGCCCCAACACGTTCACGGCAATGCCCTGCAAGAAGTCGAGGTAACGCCTGCCACGATCATCCCACACCCAGGAGCCATCGCCGGATACCAAGGTAACCGGCAAGCGGTTGAATGTGTTCATGTAGTATTGCTTCTCTTTGGCAGGCCAGTCGGTCATGCTCTTCCCTTCCTTCCTGCAATGCTGAAAACGCTGTTTCCCTAGTATAGCGCAGTATTGGGCGGTTTTGAACCGTGTGGTTCCAGGCGACAGAGAGCTCCGGCGAAAAATGCCATGCCAATGGACAGCCCCTGGCAAAACCGCTACACTAGCGCGCAGCAGTTATTTCTTCCCTCCCTGTCAAGGAGTTCTCACCCAATGAAGTTCATCATGTTCTCCAAGCACCTCGAGCATCTCAGCTACGAGGAGTTGGCGGATACGATTGCCGGTATTGGCCTGGACGGCGTGGACTTAACCGTGCGCAGCCCCGGCCACGTGCTGCCGGAAAACGTCAAGACCGATCTCCCCAAAGCCGCCAAGGCCATGCGCGACCGGGGGCTGGAAATCGGCTGGATTACGACAAATATCTTTAGCGCGGAAGCGCCCCACGCCGAGGACATCCTGGCGACTGCCAGCGACTTGGGCATCACGCAGTTCAAGCTCGGCTACCACAAGTACGACGGCTTTGGCAATCTGAAGCGCCAGCTTGCCGAGACACATGAAGCGGTCCGCAGTATTGAGCGCCTCTGCCACAAGTACGACGTCTGCGGCGGTATGCATATCCATTCGGGACCCTTTATGTCCGCCGTAGCGACGCTTGTTTATCCGCTCATCGAAGACTTTGATCCACAGGCCATCGGCGTATACGGTGACTTTGGACACATGGGCGTAGAAGGCAGCTACGGGGGCTGGATTCAAGGGTTAGACTTGGTATCGGATAGGCTGGTCATGCTCGCGCTGAAGAACATGGGCCAGTTCTGGGAAGAGGATGAGAAGACCGGAAAACACAAGTGGCACCGGAGGCTCGTGCCTGTCGATCGCGGCTTTACGCCATATCCTGAAGCATTCGGTTACTTGAAGCAGATCGGCTACAACGGCTACGCCTCATTCCACAGCGAATACCAAGGCGCCGCCTCGTGGAAGAGCCTATCCCACGACGAATTGATCGAGCAAACCAAAGCGGACTTTGCTTATGTCAAGGGGGTCTGCGCAGAGTTGGGTATTCCCCATGGCGCGTAGCCGGGTCACTTCGCGCCGGTAGCCTGCACGGTCCTTGTCCAACGTAGCATAAGGAGATCGTACGGCCGGATATCGTTCGAGTACCAAGCGAGGAGTGAGAATGTCAGCACAGCCAGCGATTCTGGGCGGCGAGCCCGCTGTCACAATCGACCACAGTTACTACACCCAGTGGCCGATCTACACCGAGGAAGAAGTCGAGGTAGTTTCGGACCTCATCCGCAACCATGCCCTCGCCAGCCAGTTCGGTGGCCCGGGACCCATTACGGAGTTGGAACAACGGGTAGCTGACACCTGGGGCGTCAAGCATGCCTTGGCCCACTCATCAGGCACGGCATCGCTGCGGGCAGCGCTCTTTGGCGTCGGCGTTGCGAAAGGTGATGAAGTCATATCACAGTCCGCCATCCACCCCTTCAACTGCCTGCCGATAGTTGGCACTGGCGCCGTCCCGGTCTTTGCCGACATCGATCCGGTCACACTCACCCTCGACCCAGAGGACGTAGAGCGCAAGGTCTCGCCCCGTACGAAAGCCATCATGGTGGTGCACTGGCCCGGCTGTCCGGCGGACATGGATGCCATCATGGATATCGCCGGCCGGCACTCATTGCGGGTGGTCGAAGATAACTGCATTTCCCAAGGAGCGACACACCGCGGCCGCATGTGCGGGAGCATCGGCGACGCCGCAGCCATCAGCTTCCAACACGGCAAGAGCACGTCGGCCGGCGAGGGCGGCGTCTTCATGACCAACGACACGGAAGTCTACCAGCGCGCCGCGTGCCTAGGACACTACGAACGCTTGCGCGAACTGCCCAATCCCAAGTGGCGCGCCATGACCGGGTTCAGCTTCGGCGAAAAGTACCGCATGGCGACCCTTTCGGCGGCAATTGGCAGCGTCCAGATGAAGTATTGGAAACAGCGCCTCGACGTACGGCACGCGAACACGGACAAGCTGGGAGAAGCAGTCGCGGAAATCGATGGCTTCTCCGCGCCGGACTACCCGGACTACTTCCCTTCGCCCTACCAGAGCGGTCGCTTCATGTTCGATCCCGACAAACTCGGCGGAATTTCCCGCGAGCGGCTGCTGGAAGTGCTGCAAGCCGAGGGCGCGCAGGTCTCGTCACCCGCGCAGAAAGCCACCCTCACACCGCACGCGAACGGTCTCACTCATATGCTCCACAAGCATCCGGTGTTCCAAGGCAACGAACACGGCACCGGGGACGTTCTCTGGGAAGTCCTGGGGCCGAACGTTACAAGAATCGACTACAGGAGCGTCGTCTTGCCGGTCACCGAGGACCCCGAGATACCTTACAACTCAATCCGCGTGCCGAGCTTCACCCGTCCGGCAGATGATCTCATCGAGCAGTACGTCGCGGCGTTTGCCAAAGTTGCCGTCAATGCCGACCAACTGAGCGGGGCGCTGGCGGAGGCCCGCTAGGGGAAATTCCCACCTGCGCAATTCCCCTGTATTGATGTAGCGCGGGGGCTTGTCCCCCGCCTCTTGGGGCTCCTTGTAGCCCGGGGGCTTGTCCCCCGCTCTTTGACCGACCTTGTGACGACGCCATCGACTTAGGCGAATCAAGCCGTTCTTAGACCCTTCTTGTGTCATTAAATGTGCAACACCCTTTGAAGCCAGCGGTCGCCCTGACCCAGCGTCACTCCCTCGCAACTAACGGCGCATGCCCTGGCCGCTCTCGCTTGCCATTGAGCATTGTGCCAATAGGGGTATAGCGCACGCCAAGCTGATAGCTCACAAGCAGCAGGGCGGTCACGGTGATGCAGATTAATGAGAACTTCAGATGCGCATTCATCGGCCAAGTCAGCACCAGCCGCTGGGCGAAGACGATAAGCGGCAGGTGCCACAGGTAGAGCCAGTAAGATGAGTCCGACACGTACCGCACCCAATACCTTTCCCGCGAGGCAATCAAGCGGAATAGTCCGATTAATCCAAAGCACATCAGCCAGGTGTAAAAGACCTGGAAAACCCCGGACAAAGTCCCCAGCCACGCGGCTTCCACAGAGGCATAGAGCAGTAATAGGGCGGCTGGGAATGCTAGCAGCACCGCCGGCAGCAGTGCCAGCGACCACCATCGCCGCATTGTGAAGCGCCGCCGATAGAAGAATGCGCCGAAAAAGAAGAAGCAGGCGTAGTAGCCCACTACGAGCGGATGTGAGACCAGCCCGTCGGACGTATCGGGGCCAACAATGAAGTCATGCATGAGCAACTGTGGCGCCGCCACCAAGGGCACTAAGAGCCACCACAGCACCGGATGGGAAAACTGTACACCCAACCGCGCAAGCACGAGGAATGCGGCGCACAGCCAGAGGAGTATCCAGAGAAACCATAGGTGATGAAAGCCGTAAAGCCAATAAAACAGCCAGGAGGAAATTTCAAAGTCGCCACCTATGTAAGCCCACATGTTGACCGGAATCACGGTGACACAGCACAGGGCGAGGGGCAACGCTACCCGCTTTGCGCGGTGCAGAGCGAGTTGGCGCAGCCCACGCCGCTCCCAGAGCATGGCGGTAAAGAAACCACTGAGCAGAAAGAAGACCGGCATGCGGAAACCGTGAATTACATTCAACGCATTCCAGTAGATCTCTCCGGGCGGATTGGGATGCTGAATCGGCCACGCGTCGGGGATCAAGAAGAGGAAGGCATGCAGCACGATGCCCAAGAGCATCGCCACCGCCCGCAGGGCATCGAGCTCGTGGAAACGTGGGCTCGATGGCTGCGTGTCACTCTGCAGAGTGTCTCCCTCGGTCGCAACCGTAGAAGATTCAACCCCTCTTGACGCCTCCTCCGACTCCGGCAAGGTTTCTTCCGGCAATGTTCAACCGCTCTCTCTGGGTTCGGTCACATCAGTCTGGCGCTCTGCAACGAGGAATCACAGTATAGCGCCACACCCACACGGAATTTGGGAACTTCAGTCCAACCGCAATAGCCGCGCCCCGTTCTCCCAAAGCAAGGCGCGGCGCTTTGCGGCGCTGAGTTGTGCCTTATCTACGTGCTGAAGGGCACGGCGCTGCGGCATGAGGGGAAAATCGCTGCCAAAGAGCAGGCGGGACGCACAAAGCCGGGACCCAATTTCGTAGACTTGCGGCGCATAGAGATACGGCGTGGCTGCTGTATCGTAGTAGGCACTCTGCGTCACCGATTCAATCTCCGGCATTAGTTCGTAGAAGAGCAACCCCCCGCCCCAATGGGCCAGTACAACCGTCACGTCCCGCGCCATTGCCAAGAAGCGAATCAGTTTCTCCGGCGTGGTCGTTCCCTTGCCGGGATAGCCATGACCGACCGGCTCGCTGGCATGCAGCAGCAGGATTATGCCGTGATCCCGGCATGCTTCGATAATGGGCCGCATCGTGCGCTCATCAGTTATGTCAAATCCCTGTCCGTCGGCGTTGAGCTCGCCGACCCCGCGAAAGCCCAGTGCGGCGCACCGCTCGATCTCCTGGGCAGCGCCCGGGTCGCCCGGCACAATTGCGCAAAAGGGGACAATCTGGCGATGCGGCCGCAGAGCTTCTAGAATAGAATCGTTCGTTTCGCGGCAGAGTCCTGGATCGCGCCAGCCAAAATTGAGCGCTACTGCGGCCGCAATGTCGTCTCGCGTCATCGCTTGCGCGAGGTCTGCGGCGGTTGCCAGACGGCTCCGCGGGGCGGCGTACAGCGCTTCAAACCAGGGCTCATTGGAGAAATAGCGCTCACGCGCTTGGACGATTTCAGCGGGAAAGACATGGGTGTGAAAGTCAAGAACGCGCTCGCCGTCTATTTGCACATCCCCTTCTGCCGCGTGCGGTGTCCGTACTGCGATTTTAACACGTACGCCGGCATGCAGTCGCTCATTCCCGCGTACGTTGAGGCGTTATGCCGCGTTATTGCTCGTGAGGGAGCAGCCAGCGGCTTCCAGTCTGCGCGTACGGTGTACTTTGGCGGCGGCACACCATCACTGCTGAAGCCGTCACACGTAGTGCGGCTCATCGAAGCGGTCAATGCGGTGTTGCCGTTTACGGCCGATTGCGAAATCACGCTCGAAGCCAATCCGGTCACCGCCGATGCCGCGCGTTTTGCCGGCTTTCGCGCTGCCGGGGTCAACCGCCTCTCGTTCGGCGTACAGAGCTTCAGCGACCGCCTCCTGAAGGTGCTGGGGCGCGATCATGATGCCGCGCAGGCGAGGCGCGCCCTGCGCTTGGCTCAATCAGCCGGGTTCGAGAACGTCAGCCTCGATCTGATGTACGCATTGCCCAATCAGTCCCTTGCTGACTGGCAGCACGATGTTGAACAGGTCCTCGCACTCGCGCCGGAACACCTGTCGCTCTACTGCCTCACCGTGGAGCCGACCACGCCCTACGCTCGCTGGGTAGGTAGCGGCCGCATAAAGCTCCCTGGCGACGACATTGCCGCCGACATGTACGCGCATGCGCGGGAGCGATTGGCAGCCGTCGGCTATGAACACTATGAGCTTTCTAACTGGGCGCTGCCGGGCAGAGAAGGGCTGCACAACCAAATCTACTGGCGCTATGAGCCGTACCTGGGACTAGGCGCCGGCGCGCACGGCTACCTGCACGGGAAACGCACGGAAGAGATACGCAAACCCCGCGCATACATCGAACGCGCCCTCAGCGGAGATTCGACCGTCTTGCGCTCAGAGAATATCTCACGCGCGACGGCAATGGAAGAGAGCGTATTCCTCAATCTGCGACTGTTGCAGCAAGGCATCGTGCGTCAGGAGTTCGCAGCACGCTTTGGGGCCGACCCGGCAATGCTCTTTAACCGGGAGTTGGCAGAGCTCGCCCGCGCCGGTTTGGTGTCTGTGGACGAGACCAGTATTCGCCTCACACCGCAAGGCTACTTCCTCGCCAACGAAGTCTGTGTGCAGCTTATCACTGCGCTAGAGGCTAGACTGAACACCGCCGCCACTGCGCCGTTCTAGCTGTTTGCGCGCGTGCGCAGCCTGTGCGCATAGGCGTTCCCATCCCGAAACCAACGCCAATTCTGTCTGATAGAAGGTTGTCCTACCCCTTTTGGGCTGATACCATAACTCTAGTCAAGAGCAATCACGGACGTTCGGGCAAAGTATGTAAGAGACTATTGTGGTGCGTCAGTTTTATGATTCTATTGCGTATTTGGATTTTGCCACAGTGCGCTTGGCAACTCATTCTCTGGTAACTGCGCTCAGCTTTAGTTGGTGAATTCGAAGTTTATTCTGATTCGGGCCACCGGAAAGCATAATCGGAAAGAGTGTACGGCCTCATGACCGCCCAATTGTGTACTTAGAGGAAGTGCAGTCAAATGTCCACACTTGCGGTCGAACGTGATACTGAAATCCTGATTGACAACCAGCTAAGGAACCTTGGCTGGAATAGCGATCCACGCTCAAGAGACCGAAACGTCTACCTTCAACGTGTCCGCACTGAAGAACAAAGGGGCCGCCTTGAGGGTCGCAGGCCCGACTATACCCTCTATAGGAGCCATTCAGACCAGCCTATCGCCGTCATCGAAGCTAAGAAGCCGGGGCAGAATATGCAAGAGGCGATTAACCAAGGTCATTGGTACGCCTCGCGACTTGACGCTCCGCTCGTATTTGCCACCGATGGTGTATTCACAAAGACCCTTCACACCAAACTAAACCAACCTCTTAAGCTAAATGGCGAAGATCTGGACGAGTTGATTCGTGAAACACTAGCTCTTAGGTTCCTTCAAACTAACGATGTGTCTACGCTGGACAAGAAAGTAGTTCAGTCGAGAAGCGATCTCATCTCGATATTCTCGACCGTGAATGACCTTCTCCGCGAAGAGGGGTTACATCAAGGAATTGAACGGTTCACAGAGTTTGCTAACATTCTGTTCATCAAGGTTCTCAGTGAGATAGAAGACGGCAAAGAAGAGCGTGGAGAGCGGTCTACGATTGACATGGACTACCGTTGGGATGCATTTCGCTACAAGAGAGGTCAGGAGTTACTCAGTTACGTTAGCGATACAGTCCTGAAATGGTTTGGTCACGCATATCAAGATGAGAACATCTTCCAACCGCTCCAGATTAGCCATCCCGATAACTTAAGGGCGATCATCAACAGGCTGAGCGATTTACAACTAACAGATATCAACGCGGACATCAAAGGTGATGCTTTTGAGTACTTCATTCGTTCATACAGTGCAAGTAGCCCATCTGATTTAGGTGAGATTTTTACACCTCGCCATATTGTTAAGACTATGGTTCGACTGGTTCGTCCGCAGATTGGTGAAACGGTATATGATCCTTTTTGTGGTACAGGAGGGATGCTGACAGTCGCTTACAAATACCTCATGGACACAATGCCGAGGAACGAGGGGAACCTACGCCGTCTCCGACAAGATACCGTATTTGGGGCAGATCTTACCAAGACTGCGAGCATAGCCAAGATGAACATGATCCTAGCGGGGGACGGACACAATAACATAATTCGCCAGGACAGCTTGGCTACGCCGGTGGACAGCAAGTACGACATTGTTATCACGAATATGCCGTTCGCCCAGAAGACGAGGTACGGAGACCGTTACGAGGTCCCCAGCAGGAATGGCGACATCATCGGACCACAGCACTGTTTCAGAGCGTTGAGGCCCGATGGACGGATGGCACTGATTGTTCCCGATGGGTTCCTGTCCAACACCAACTCAGCCGCTTACCGGCAAGTCCGACAACTCCTGTTTGAGAACGCAACACTAAAGAGTATAGTTTCCCTGCCGCGAGGAGCGTTTGAGCCTTACAACAGGTCAAAAACCAGTATTCTCTACTTCACAGATGCAAAGAAACCCACCAAGGCCAATAGGTACTGGGTATTCGATGTCCGCAACGATGGATACACGCTCGATAAGCGCCGTAGGCCACTAGGTGGCGGCAACGATCTTGAGTTAGTCTTGTCCGAAAACCGGTTGGAAGAGCAAGGGATAGTTTACTTGCAACAGTTGGGTATAGACGCCGTAGATGCTGACAGAGTCCGTGTAAATGACTATGTGTTGCACGCCGCGCCTTACAGACTAACCTCAAGTCAACGGACAAGTTCAAGATATCCGATGGTTCGTTTGGGCGACCTACTGGAGGAGCCCGACAAAAACCTCATAGGAGAATCTACGAATGCACCTGTGATGTCTATAACAAGTGAGCACGGTCTCGTCGATCAATCGGAGAAGTTTAAGAAACGCGTAGCGAGCACAGATATATCGAACTATAAGAAGGTTTATAGAAACGAAATGGTTGTTGGCTTTCCAATTGACGAAGGCGTGCTTGGGTTCCAGACGAAGTATGAGTTTGCTGCGGTGAGTCCTGCTTACACGATATGGAGGATTCGATCAAGTGACATTGAACTTGATCTGACTTTTATGGAGTTAGTGCTGCGAAGCGCCGAGATGCGTCTAGTCTATCGCTCTATGATGCACGGTTCAGTCGACAGACGGCGGAGTATACCCAAGAGTCTTTTCAAAGATATCCGAATCCCTATTCCACCCCTCAGTGCTCAGCAAGATTTCCGCCGAAAGTACGAGGAAATCGAAGAGACTAGAAGACTCGCGAATTCCATTCTTGAAGAGATTGAGGATGACATTAGTGATTTGTGGTTTCAATTCAGTGACAGGGTCAAAGGCAAGAAACAACCACGTCTTCAGCCTACATCCAGTACATTTGAGCTATTCTATCGCCTAGCAGCAGAGTGGCGAGAGTCGCGGGAACCCGGCGACACTCACCAGATGGCCTTGCACATGGCATATCAACGGATTATTGGGCTAGGGAAGCCTGCTGTGCCCTTTATTCTTCGAGAACTAAAGCGCAATCCGGATCACTGGTTCTGGGCATTGAACGCTATTACCGGCGAAGACCCAGTGCCACAGAATGCACAAGGCGAGTTGGGGAGGATGACGGAGGCTTGGCTGGAATGGGGCCGAGAGGAGGGTTACGTAGATTGAGCTTGTCTGAATACTTGCCCAAATTGACAGGGAACAACCACAACATCACTAGTCCACAGGATGTTGCCTATAACTGCATAGCGTGGGCGGCTGAGGATACGACGCGTTGGTGGTCGCACGCTGTTGGCTACTATTGGCCGGTCGGGCGTAGCCCCAAGATAGACTCTCTCATCAAGGTGTTTGAGTCCTTGGGTTATCATCAGGGTGTGGTGGGCTTAGAAACAGAGCCTGCAGTTGACAGAGTAGCTCTTTTTGCCAAGAACGGGGAGTGGACACACGCAGCTAGACAGCTTCCAAGTGGGTGGTGGACAAGCAAATGTGGCACTTTTGAGGATTTGGAGCACGAATCTTTGGAAGTGCTCACTGGCGACCTTTATGGGGAAGTCCACTGTGTAATGACGAGACCAAAGAAATCTAGCCAGAACCGGGAAGCGTCAATCCTGTGACAACAGACATTACGGTTTAGCAAGCTATCCGATAGCCCTCAATTTATGCAAAGTCTTTTGCCAACCAACAAGAAACGCAAAGGGAAGGCTCGTTGGTAGAGTGAACAGTTGCTAGTGGACTTTCGTACTCTTGAAGAGTTCTCAAGAATCACAGTCAGACAGTATGTGATCATGAAAGAGAGAATGTAGCGGAAACAACTGCTCGTGTGTCCGCTAGCACAACCCATGCGCATCACAATGGCATCGGAAGGGAGTAGATCATGGCGGTTTTCTTGCATACGCGTGTACGTGTGAGCGACTTGGATAATTCGATCAGCTTCTATTGCGAGCATCTTGGCTTCAAGGTGTTAAGCCGGAGCGAACGCTCGCCCGACGGGAACCAGATTGCTCATCTGGAGCTACCCGGCAATTTGCACACCTTGGAACTCACCTACTCCGACGATTACGACCTCAACGTGCCCGAGGACCTCATGCACTTTGCCATTGGCGTGCCTGACCTTATCACGTTTTGCGGCGAATTGGAGGCCAAGGGTATAGAGATTTGGCCGGACGGCTGGCGTGAGATTTTCGCCGACGGCAGAAAGATGGCCTTCATCGACGACCCCGACGGGTACGAGATCGAGTTGCTGGAGAGGTAAGACGCTTGATGCAGCGGATCGCCTGTGCCAATCAACACGCGGGCACATGCATAAGGCGCGCTATTTTGCCCCTACGCATCTCTCGTTGACTTCAAGAGAGCATTTCCGGCGCCGCTTCGGCATACCAATTCTGGTCCGCGAAGTGGCGGGTCTCCTCTAGTCCGACCGCCGTTGCGAGGATGCTCTCCATGGAGTCGCCCGTGACCGGGTGTTCCAGGTGGGGTGCGATCTCAGTCAAAGGACAGAGCGTGAAGCCGCGTTCGGTAAGGCGTGGATGGGGAATGGTGAGGGTTGGTGACGCGATCTTCAATTCTCCGTAGAGCAGAATGTCGATGTCTAGCGTGCGCGGCGCGTTGGGAAACGACCGCTCCCGGCCCAGTGCTTTCTCAATGCCTAGGGCAAACTGCAGCAGGGCGTCCGGACCCAACTCCGTGTACCCTTCGAGCACGGCATTGAGAAACCACGGCTGCTCCGCGTGACCCACGGGTTCAGTCTCGTAGACGGAAGAAACCTGGGTAATGGTGATTTCTGCGTGCAATCGCTGTGCCCCGGCTCGCAGATTGGCCAAGCGGTCTCCGCAATTGCTTCCGAGACCGAGATATACAACCGCCATTGCTCTTATCCGTACACTTTGGCTGAAATAAACTTTAGCGCTGTCGCCATCCTCGAACCCAGCCAGCGCGCCTGTCGGGTGCGATTGCAGCAGCGCGTCAGTATCCCACTTACTTTTCTAGAACTCATCTCATGAATACATCCTCTGTGCAAATCCGCCCTTCGACAGGCTCAGGGCGAACGGAAAAGCGAACAATTCGTTCGTGCTGAGGGCTGCGCGAAGCCCTTGTCGAAGCACGAGTTGGCACATCGATCCGCATTATGAGATGACTTCTTGCAATTTGAAGCGCCTGCGAACGGTATACTCCGCTCCCTGCGGTTTCAACTCACTCTGCATGAGAACGACATCCTCAACGCGGAATGGGACTGGCGCAAGATCACGCTGTGTCTCCGCCCATTCTTCGAGCTTCTGCTGTTCCCACGGAGCGATACCGTCCCGCACGCGGGCGAGGGTAATATGGGGCGAGAGCGGCCGTCGCTCACGCGCAAAACCGCCCTGTTCAAGCAACCGCTCAGTCCTGCCATGTAACTGCCGCAACTCGCCACCGCTATCTGCCACGGTTGCCCAGACCATCTGGGGCCTCCTGCCCCTGCGCACGATCTTCACGCCCGCAATCTCGAGGTCAAAGGGCTGCACTTTCGCTACCACGCGTTCCATAGCGTCTTCGATAACCGCTTTTCGCTCTGCTGGCGTATCTCCGAAGAACTTAAGCGTTATGTGGATGTTTTCCACGGGCACCCAGCGCACCTTTGCGGCGCGTTCCGCTACGGCACACACTCGCTCCGCCATGCAACTCCGGGCGCTCTCCGGCAAGGCAATTGCAAGGAATAGTCGTTCAGTATCCACGAAGTTCGCCCAGCAGAGTCAATTGATCACATCGAGATGAGTGCAATTCCCACGCACACCCAAGACTGCTTCCCGATTTTTGCGATGCTTCGGGTCTCCCATTGGCAAATGCAAGAACGGAGACCAAAGCATGGTTACCCTGTTAACATCCAGAAGCGTCTCTTGTCACGTGACACATGTGAAAAGTATAATCGCTGTGAAAATAGACCGTCTACTATAAGCGCTGCTCGTGCGCGCATTGCTTGTTTGCGGTGCGCTCGCGCTCTGTCAACCATCCAGAGTACATTTGCAGGTTGGGGGATGCACGGGGCGGTTCGCTTCACAGACGGTCACATATCTCTCGTTGCTGCAATCTTCGTCTAGAAGCACTGCTTTCTGTGCAGGGTCAATCCCATGAGCGTACGTAAGGGAGTATTCCTGGTTGCCGGATTGGGTACCCGCACCCTTCCTGCAGCTAAATCGATTCCCAAGGTAATGCTGCCGCTTGCCGACAAACCGGCGATCCAGTACGTAGTAGAAGAAGCCGTGGCGGCCGGCATCGAGCAAGTTATCCTCGTCACGGCTGCCGGCAACCAAGCAGTTGAGGACTTTTTCGATACTGCCTACCGTCTCGAAGAGAGCCTCGCCGCGCGAGGCAAGCACAAGGAACTGGCAGAACTGCAAGGACTCAAGGAAATGGCAACGGTCATTAGCGTGCGCCAGCACGCGCCCCTTGGCACCGGTGACGCCGTGCGCACGGCCCGCAGCGTCGTCGGCGATGAACCGTTTGCCGTCTTTCTCCCCGATGACGTTATCGACAGCGACCCACCCGCCATCAAGCAACTCATTGACGTGCATGACGCGTACGGAGGAGAGGTCGTTGCCGTTATGCCTGTACCGCAGGCCCATGTCGATCGGTACGGCATCGTGGAAGGCACGCACGCGGCGGCAGGCGTACAGCGGCTGCGCAGCCTCATTGAGAAACCGCCGGCAGACGAAGCGCCGTCTAATCTGGCCATCGTGGGCCGTTACGTCTTTACCCCGACAATCTTTGAATACATCGACCGGATCCCTGCAGGAACCGGTGGTGAAATTCAGATAACTGACGCCATCAACCTGCTTGCGCAAGAGAACCCCGTCCACTCCTGCGAATTCACGGGCAAGCGCTACGACATGGGTGACAAAGTAGGCTATTTGTCCGCTTCTATCGACCTTGCGTTGAAGCGGCCCGACCTGAGGCCAGGTCTACTCGAATACCTGCGTAGCCTTGATCTCGACGAATTGGACGCCGCAACGTGAGCCCGGAGACCGACCGCGCCCAGTTTCTCGCGGAGCTTTCCTCTCGCCGCGAGCGCGTCTACGACTACCTGCAAGCGGCGCTCAACCGTAACGCGCTGCGGTCCCTCCATCTCGGAGAGGCGGTAGGCCATTACGTTCGGCAACCGGGCAAAGGACTGCGATCGGGCATCCTCCTCTTCTGCTGCGGCGCCACCGGTGGCGCGGAAGAGGCCGCGGTCCCCGCCGCCGCCGCGGTAGAGCTTTTCCACGTGTGGACCTTGGTGCATGACGACATCATCGACCAGGACAACAGGCGCCGCGGCAGGCCGACGGTCCACGCCGCCTTTGCCGCACGCGCCCAACAGGAATTGCGGCTGACTTCTGCTGACGCCGCTCACTACGGCCTCACGCAAGCCTTGCTGGCCGGCGACATCCAGCAGGGGTGGTCGGCTGCCCTGCTCACAGAGTGCGCAACCGAATACGGCGTCGCTGCCACTCTCGTGCTTCATCTCATTGCGGAACTATTCGGCCCGGTGGAAGCGCAGCTTGTCGATGGCGAGGCGTTGGACGTGCAATTCAGCCTGCAGGAACTCAATGCCGTCTCTGAAGCGGATATCCTCGACATGATGCAAAAGAAGACCGGCGTGCTCTACGCCTTTGCCGCAACCGCTGGCGCTTGTATCGGCCTAGACGCCTGGCGTCCGGGCGATCCCGCGGTCTCGGCGCTGGCAGCCTTTGCCCGCAATTGCGGGATAGCCTTCCAACTGCAAGATGACGCGCTTGGCATTGTTGGTGACTCGGCGGCCACGGGCAAGCCGGTTGGCGCGGACATTCGGGAGGGCAAACGCACGCTGATTGTAATGGAGGCATTGCGCAACGCTTCTCCTGCCCAACGCCGGGAGATCTTCGCTGCCCTCGGCAACCGGAGCGCCCATGACGCACAAGTCGAAAGCGCGACGCGCCTGTTGCAAGACTTAGGCGGAGTAGCGTATGCTCGTTCGCTCGCACAGATGTACATTGACCGAGCGCACAGCAACCTGGCACACGTTCACCGACAACCCTACCGGCAACTCCTGCACACCGTGGCGGATTTCGTCTTGGCGCGAGACTCCTAAGCCGTATACCGTTTGCATTCGGTTGTTTGGTAGCGTACCCTAGCGCCAAGCGAAACAACGGCATGAAGCCCTTTGGCGGCCGTACTCGCCTTCGCTGGAGTTGCGTCAGGCTGCGCCTCTATGCGCCGCTCCAAGAGAAAGCACAATTAGAGCTTATCTCATAAATGCGTTGCTCTGTACGACCTGCCCTTCGACAGGCTCAGAGCCTGCCCCGTACTTGATACAGGGGCGAACGGAAAAGCAAAATCCGTTCGTGCTGAGTGGGCTTCGCGCAGCCCTTGTCGAAGCATGATTTGGCAAGTCAATCTGATTTATGAGATGCTTTCTAGTCCACGCTCAAATGAAACGGCAATGAAGAGAAAAAAGCCCACGGCCCTTCGTGACAAGCGCAGCGCCGGTGAGAGCGACTATCTACAAGAGGAGGACACGGCATGGCAGACGTAATGGGAGTTGGCTTGGTTGGCCCCGGGTGGGTAGCCAGCGAGCACATTCGCGCATTCAACAACAATCCGCATACGCGCATGGTCGCGGTCTGCAGCCGGGACATGGCGCGCGCGCAAGCGAGCATCGACGAGTTTGGGCTGGACGCGAAGCCTTATACCGACTATGAAGCGATGCTCGCCCATCCCGACGTAGACATTGTCTCGATTTGCACGCCGAATTTCGCACACGCCGAGCAGGGAGCCTTGGCAGCCGAGGCCAACAAGCATCTCGTGATTGAGAAGCCCATAGCGATCTCAGTAGAGCAACTGGAGCGCCTGGTTACGGCGGTAAGGAAAGCCGGCGTAAAGAGCGTGGTGAGCTTTGTGCTGCGCTGGAATCCCTTAGTGCAAACGCTCCACCATCGGCGCGAGGCGGGCGACTTTGGACGCATTGTCTACGCTGAAGCCGATTACATGCATGAAGTGGGCTACCTGCGTCCGCCCGGTCACTGGGGTCGCTATCAGAAGAACGTCGGCAGCGCGATGCTTTCCGGCGGCAGCCATGCCATGGACTGCATCCGCTGGCTGACCGGCAAGAACGTCGAGTCTGTCTCCGCTTATTCGACGCCTGTGCGCCTGGAAGAGAAGGGCTTTGACTTCCCGCTCACGACCGCGGCGGTGCTGCAGATGGAAGACGGTGTGGTTGGCCGTGTCACCGCGACGATGGAGGCCCACATGCCGTACGTCTTCCATATGTCGCTGCAAGGTGACGGAGGAACGGCCCGCAACAACCAGATCTATACGTCAGCGTTTCCCGGTTTGACCGGCTTCATGGATATTCCCACCGTCCCGCCGGATTCCGGTGACGTGGCCCATCACCCGTTCCAGGGCGAAATCGACCACATTGTCGATTGCATCCTCAATGACAAAGATTCCTACGCGGACATCTTCGACTCGATAAACACGCATGAGGCGTGCTTTGCCGCCGATATTTCGACGGCGGAAGGACGCCCCGTGGCGTTGCCCATGATCGGCTAAGCGAACATCTGGCGAGCCAATCGAATGCCAATTGTCGAATCTCACGTCCACATCTGGACCCAAGACAACAACTACCCCTTTGCCCCCACGTTACCCGATGTGCCGGTGCCAACCACCGACGCGACCGCCGAAATGCTGCTGGAGGAAACGGGAAAAGCGGGCGTGGATCACGTCGTGCTCGTTCAGCCGAGCACGTACGGTTGGGACAATAGCTATCTCGCGGATAGCATCGCCCGCTATCCGCGGCAGCTTGCCGGGGTCTGTCTGGTCGATCCTCTCGATGAGCAAGCGCCGGATCAGCTTGAATTCTGGGTGCGGGAGCGCAACTTCCACGGCGTGCGGCTCCACGCGGTGCGCCCCGATAGCGCCAGTTGGTTCACCTCTGCACAGACCGAACTAATCTGGCGCAAGGCTGCCGATCTCGGCATCCCAATCTGCTTACTCCTGGACCTTGTCCATGCGCCTATGGTCGAAGAGATGGTAAAGCGCTTTCCTGAAGTGGACGTTGTGCTCGATCACATGGGGCGCATCGATGTCGCGGAACAGCCGCCGTATCCCGTTTTCAGCCGCTTTCTGGAACTCGCAGACTACCCCCGCACCTACGCTAAAGTCTCGGGCATGCTGCACTACAGCAACGCGGCGTATCCCTTCACCGACACGCACCCATTCTTCCGCTTGGCGAAGGATGCCTGGGGCCCGGAGAGACTCATGTGGGGCACCGACTGGCCCATGTTGCTCGATAAAGCCGGGTATCTCCCGCGCCTCACGGCCGTCCGTGACGAGATGCCCTTCTTTAGTAAAGCCGACCTGGAATGGGTTCTTGGCGGGACTGCCCTCCGCCTCTGGAGTTTCGCAGAGTAAGCCTCCAGGTAGGGCACAGCCGCGATAGCCACTTTTCTAAGGGAATGGGGTTCTCCAAAGATTGGCTTCCTTTCGATCTCTGCCGACCAGCAGTTTACAGGGACTAACTCGGTGCTGTATCATAAATAGGCGGTTTGCTCAATCCACCTAAGCGGGAACAACGACGTATGCCCGTGTCTTCTAAACTTGGCAGACTGGCTTCCTCTCTCTTTGTAGGTATTGCCCTCAGTCTGCTTCTCCCCTTCATACCAGTGTACGCTGCTGACTCTATGGACCAAGCAATCAGCGGCGGACACTTCTATCGGCAAGCCAACGGCTTCGGCGGCCGCAGCGACCAAGGCTTCCTGATCTGGGATGAGCCCGGCGGGCCCGCGTTCTATAGCGAGTTTCGCGCGCTTGGCGGCGTACGCGCGCTTGGCTATCCGGCCTCACGGCGCTATGAAGAAGCCGGCTTCATCTATCTGGTCACACAAGGTGCGCTTCTCCAGTACCACCCACAGTTGCAGCGCGTCCTTCTTGGCAACACCTTCGAGATTCTCGAAAAGGCCGGCCTGAACGACCTCCTGTACGCGCGCGGCATTCCCATGTCTATTGCCGATGACGGCTCCAATGGGGACTTTGAAAAAGCCAAGCAAACGCGTCTGAGCTGGCTCACGAACAACGCCATCAAGCGGCACTACTTTAGGGCGGGCGGCGAAGAGGCTGCGCTCAGACTCTACGGTCTGCCCATGTCGAAACCGCAGGCGTTCGGCCCCTTCATCACCCAGCGTTTTCAGCGCATTGCCCTCCAGTACTGGACGGAGAACGTGCCCGGGATCGCGCGCAAAGGCGACATCACGACTATCCTCGGCGGCGACCTGTTGAAAGAATTCAACCTGCTGCCGTTTGAGGCAAAGCTGCCGCACATGCGCTATGAGCGCCCCGCGCCAATCGCATTCAAGGCTGCGCAGGTGGGTAAACAATTCGAGAACGTCATAGCCGAAGGCACCTCAGAGTTTGCCGGATCATCGCGTTCGCGTGTGCACAATATCGTCATCGCGGCATCCAAAATTCACGGCTACGTCATCCAGCCTGGTGAGGCTTTTTCTTTCCTGAAGGCGCTGGGACCGATTTCGCGCAAGTCCGGCTTTCAGACAAGTCTCGTGATCTGGGGGGACAAGACCATCTGGGGCATTGGCGGAGGTGTCTGCCAGGTCTCTACCACCGTGTTCCGCGCAGCGTTCTGGGCAGGACTACCAATTGCGGAGCGCCATCCGCACACGTATCGCGTGATGTACTATGAGCAAGACGGCAGTCCGCCGGGATTCGACGCAACCATCTATAGCCCTTGGCTCGACCTGAGATTCGTCAACGACACTGAGCATCCCATCCTGGTCCAAGCGCGCGTCGACGAACAAGCGATGAAGCTCACGATCACACTGCGCGGTAGAGACCTCGACCGCACAGTGGAGATGCTGCCCGCGATCAAGAAGAACGTCGAGGCTCCGGGGCCCCCTCTACCGGACTTGCTGGACCCAAGTCTGCCCAGAGGCGTGCGCCTGCAGGTGGAATGGGCAGTGGACGGCATGGAGACAGGCATCCTCAGGCAAGTGGTGCAGGGGGACAACACGCGAATTGACGAGTTTTGGAGCGAATTCACTCCTTGGCGCGAACGCTGGGCTGTGGGTACCAGAAGATACTAGAACTACTCGACTTGAGAAATTCGTTCCGTGCGGAAAGCTCATTCGGCAGGCTCCTCATAGCAACGCAACCTCTGGCGCCCGTTAGTCTCTAAGCCGTCGCAACAAGCCGAGCCCAAATGCCAAGAGACCTGCCCTCCACTCGCTAGTGAAGGCAGGTCTTCGTCTTATACAGCGCGCCGAATAGCTTGTTAGGCGGCGAACCCATTCTAACCAAGGGTGAGGATCCCGCTAACGTGCCATCACCTGTTGCTCAAATTCCGTTACGACTCCCAGCAGGTCGCAATCAAGCCGCGTAAGAGCGAACTCGCGTATGTCCTCAGGCACGCCGCCAAAGTAGGCTTCCGCTATGGAACCGGTAATGCAAGCCAGCGTGTCGGCATCGCCGCCCAGTGAAATTGCGTTGCGGATAGCGTCTGCAAAATCGACCGCTTCCTGGAACGCCGTAATTGCCTGTGGAACGGTTCCCTGACACGATTCGTCGAAGGTGTACGTGGGTCGAATCTGATCGAGTGTTCGCTGTAAGTCGTATCCGCTCCAGGATTCGACAAGCCGCTTTATGTCGCTCTTTTCGTGGCCGGTCCGCGCCAAAAAGATAGCGGCCGCCGTGGCTTGCGCTCCGCGTATGCCTTCGGGATGGTTGTGTGTTACCGCAGCGCTCCACTCTGCCAACGCCAGCGTATCATCGAGGCTCTTTGCGGCGTAAGCCACCGGACTGACCCGCATCGCCGAGCCATTGCCAAAACTGTTATACGGCGCTGACGAATCAGACATCGCCCAGTCATGGAATCTCAGGCCATAGCCGGCATCGGGATAGCGCCAGTAGTACTCTTTGAGCGTGGCGGCAAAGTCGAGTTTGTTCAGCAAGGCGTCTGCTACGGCAACCGTCAAGACTGTGTCATCAGTGCAAAAGCACTGGGGGTCGAGCAGGAGAAAGTCCTTTGTCTTGATGGCGTTGTATTCGTGCACCGAGCCAATCACGTCGCCCGCAATCGCTCCGATCATTTCAATCTCCCAACCCCCTATTGCACGCCAATGAACACAATTGCGAATAGAGTAAGCACGATTCCAACCGCAGTCAAGCGCCCAAACCGCTCACCAAAGAGCACCATGCCGCCAAGGATAGTAGTCGCCAAACCCACGGTTGCCGTCAGTGGAAAGACAACTGTCCCAGGTAAAGCGTCAAGCGCAAGCAGCAACATAGCCAATTGAAAGATATTCGCCGCGCCCATCAACACCCCCAAGCGCAGGTTGTTCTGCATGGAGACATCTCGCCACTCAGGCAAACGAAAGCGCCTGCGCATGGGCCAAATGAAGGAGGCGCCCACTGTGGCCGCCACAAAAAGCGAAGCAGTGTACAGCGGCTGGTACGCCGGTGTGCTGTAGACCGTGAACGCCTTTGCGGCAATGAACCCGGTCCCTGAGAGAATTAGTACCGCCAGCAGTACGCCCCATGTCAAAAGGGACCGTCCGCGATGGTGACGCGCCGCCTGATGGGCGTCCGCGCCCAGGAGCGGCAGCGCGACAAACGCGATTGCGAGACCAACTACCTGAAGCGCTGCAGGTTGCTCCCCCCATAAAAAGATTGACGCCAGCGTTGGCAAGGCAACCGAGAGACGCACGATACCGAACGTTATGCCGATGCCAACGAGCTCTACCACCGTAAAGAGCACAACAAGGCTCAATTGGTATTGGAGTCCATTGACTACACCCAAGAGAATGACGAGCACGTCCGGGCTTGGCGCACCGCTCAGCAGCAACCACCCGACTGCCATCACTGCGGCTACGCCGTAGTTAATAGCGCCTACGGTCAGGTAGTGAAACTGCTTTCCCCGCGCCCAGCGCAGGGACATGGCAAAAACGAAATTGCCGAAGATTTGCCCGGCAACGAATATCATGCCGGCGTGAAGTGAGCCGGCCGGATCGCTTTGCCGGTCTGCCAGGATTCAATTGCGGCGAGCGCCACGGCGACCGTGTTGGCCCCCTCCCAAACACTGGTGAGTGGTTGTCGGCCGTTGGTGATGCACTCGTACACGTGGTCAACGACGGCGGCAATCGGCTTGCCGCCAGGAGGTTGAAATGGCACAGGCCACGCTTCCTCCGAGAATTCATGCTCTGCTGAAGCACGAAAGTGTTTGTCATGGTCCTGCCGGCCGCGCGCGCGCTCGATTGAACCTGCCGTGCCAAAGAGCACCAGATTGTGCATCGTCTCCCGTACCAGACCGTACGAGGTAGTACACTTGCCCACCGCGCCGTTCGCGAAGTGCAACGTTGCCATCATGCAATCCGGGAAGGGAAAGTCCGGCATTGCACGCCGTGAAGCCTCGCAGTATACCCGGTCAACCTCGCCTACCAGCCAACGCAACATATCCAACGAATGCGAGCCACCACCGAGGATGGGATAGTGCGAGTGCTCGGCAGAACCGCGCCACACGGTGCGCTCGCGAATGAGCCGGGTGGTGTTGTGCAGGTAATCGGCCTCGGCATAGTAGATGTCCCCCAAGCCGCCTTGCTCCACGTGCTCCTTAATGGACTGGTAGTAGGGATAGAAACGAAGCACCTGATCTACCGCCAACAGCTTGCCGCTCTCCTCCACCGCCTGGATCATCGTTTCGCACTCTTGCAGCGAAATGCACATCGGCTTTTCCACGATCACGTGTTTGCCTGCGCGCAATGCCTGTACCGCCATGGCGGCGTGGAGCGCGTGGGGTGTCGCAACGACCACGAGCCCAATATCCGGATCAGCCACAAACTCGGCGAAGTCCGCGTAACAGCGCGGAATTGCATGCGCTTGGCTGACCACCGCGAGTACATCCGGCTCTTTACCGCAGATGGCAGTTACCGTCGCGTGAGGATGCGCGGCGAACGCCTCGACGAATCTCCGTCCGACGCCCAGCCCCACCACTCCCACCTTTAGAATCTGTTGACGAGCTTCCACCAGACCCACCTATCCTTGCCCTGAATGTGACGCCAAATGTGCCAACTGACGCAAGCGCATTGCGCTCCGCATTTGCGCTCCATTGTAGCGCAATCGCTCCCGGACTTCGCGAACTTACGCGGGCCGGCACATTGCTTCCTCCGCGAAACCAACCCCCTCGATCAGACCTACATGCCCTTGACACGCATTTGTAGTACTATGTTGCTGGAAAACGAGCAGCAATAACAAACCTGTTTACGATGCACTTTGAAGTACTCCTCTCCATCGGACTGCTCATCGTAGTTGCCAAGCTCTTGGAAGGCGTCTTCCGGCGTTTCCGGCTGAATGCAATCGTGGCCTATACGGCAGCGGGAGTAGTGCTGGGTCCCGCCTTCGGCTTCATTGAGCCAACAAACGAACTGGATATCATCCTTGGCATTGGCATCTTCCTCTTCTTCTTTCTCATCGGTTTAGATGAGATCGACATTTCCGGCTTCATCGCCACAATCCGCGGGCGTTTCTTCGTGGCGGCCACCCTTTCGGTTATCATCTCCCTCCTCTTGGCTCTGACCGTAACATCCGATGTTCTCTATGACTTTGGGCTAGGCCTCGACTTCACCGAAGCGCTCGCTCTGTCAGGCATCCTCTCGCTTTCCAGTCTCGGCCTGGTCAGCAAGGTTCTGGCCGACGAAGGCCACCTCCGCAAACCTATCGGTATCCAGATATTCGTCACCGTCCTCATTGCCGAATTGCTTGCCCTGTTGCTCATAGGCTTCACTATCGGCGAGCATGTGCCCGAATTCAACGTGCCGAGCGTGCTCATCCTGCTGGCGAAGATTGTCGGCTTCACCCTGGTGACGTGGATTCTCTCCAGATATGTCGTGCCGCCGCTGATTATGATACTGCAGCGCACGATACGCGTGCCGCAGCTTTCTTTCGGGTTGCTTATCGGAGGACTTCTCGCGGTAGTCGGGATCTCGGAGGCGGTAGGCATGCATGGATCGCTGGGAGCGCTGCTCTTTGGCGCCGCGCTTTCAGGCCTACCCTATCAATTGCGCCGCGATATCGTGCCCGGCATGCGCAGCACCGCCGAAGGACTCTTTGTGCCGCTCTTCTTCGCTTCGGCGGGGCTGCATCTCAGCCTCTCGTTCACCGAACTGCCGGTCGTGACGATAGCGGCGCTGGTGGCAATTCCTCTCTTGGGCAAGTTTGCCGGTTCCCTTATCGGCGCCTTTGTGTCCCGGTTGGAGATGCCCTTTGCCCTAGCCACAGGGCTCATGGCCAAGGGAGTGGCGGAGGTCGCCCTCCTCTTGGTGATGCTGGAGACCGGCATCATTGGCGAGGATATATTCTCGTTGTTCGTACTGATTATGTTCGCCTACATCCTCTTGGGCCCCTGGGTCATCAACTTTGCCATCGCCCACGCCAAACCGAAAGAGACGGCAACATTGCCCGACTCTTTGCCGACTGCCCTGGCCCAATTCGCTCTGGATGACATCACCGTGGACGATATACTCGACCGCACGCGCGCCTACCCGAGCGCCGCACTGTCGGTTCGCCACTTCGTCGATCAATGGATTTTGCCCCATCAGCAAGACTACGTAGTTGTCAATAATGGAGTCTGTTCCGGCATTGTCTCTTTGAGCATGTTGCGCTACTTACCCAAGGAGCGATGGTCTGAGACGCAATTGGATAGCGTGGTGCGCCGCACGACACCTCCACACGCCTGGCCCGATGAGCCGGTGGAAGATGTGCTGCAACGCATGACGGAGAACGGGCTGACGATTCTCCCGGTCATAGACCGAGAGTCCGAGCAATTCCTGGGCACGATCACCAGCCAGGACGTGCTGGACCTCATTACCCTGGAAGCCCGCGGCGAGCACTAGAAACCACGCCAACAGGTTTGGCTGCGTTATTGCAGCAGGTAGTCGAGGGGGGTTCCTACTTGTTCCGTTGCGTTCCAAGCCACCCACCTATACTCAGCACTGAGTGATCCTGGATGCTCCCCTATTCTACGAAACGCAGCCAACAGTCGCTTCCGCCGCAGCCGCCTGCCGGGGACTTTGAGGTCGCTCTCGCCCCAAGCGAATCTGCTACTATGGAGCGGGACGTGAACCTGAACCAAGCGCATAACAAATAGGAATTGGGACTTCAATGAGCGTTGCCGGCGAAACTCGTGTTCAAGAATCAGCGGAGTTACTCTCCTCACTCGTAAGCATTCCCAGCATGAATCCGGCCTTCATGGCCGACGGCTCGGGCGGCGAGGCTGGGATGGCAAAATTTGTGGAAGCGCAATTGCAAGACCTTGGCATGGAGACACAGCAACACGAAGTGCTGCCGGGCCGACCGAACGTCTTCGGCCGCCTGCGAGTCCCAAACTCCAAGGGAATGCTGCTCTTCGAGTGCCATATGGATACGGTCGGCATCGACACGTGGGGGCCGGAGGCCATAGAGCCGCGGCTAGAGGGGACCACGCTGCACGGACGCGGCTCCTGCGACGCCAAAGGCTGCCTGACCGGCATGATCCTGGCGCTGCGAGAACTGGCGAAGCGCCCGGAAGAGCTTGACTATGACATCGGCTTGCTCGGTGTCGTCGATGAAGAGTACCGCTTTCGCGGCATCGAGGGCTTCATCACGCAAGGAATCCAGGTAACTGCAGCAGTCATTGGCGAACCGACCAAGCTGGAATTGGTAACCGCCACCAAGGGCGCGGTACGCTTCACGTTGCAGACCAAGGGCCGTCCGGCTCACAGCAGCCAGCCCGAAAAAGGCAACAACGCCATCTACCAGATGGTCGAGGTCATTCAGCACCTGCGGAACACCTTGGACCCGCGCTTTGCGGCGCGCTCGCACCCGCTCGTGGGGTATCCCACCTGGGCCACCGGCATCATACACGGCGGCCACGCCGCCAACGTCATACCTGAGACCTGCGAGATAGTAGTTGACCGTCGCATCATTCCGGGTGAGACCTCAGAGGGGTCGATCCGGGAATTCGAAGAGGCCATGGAGGAACTGGCGGCAACCAAGCCCGACATGCACCCCAGCGTGGCCTCGCGCGACCTCGCGGACTGGCCCCTGGATACCGCCGAAGATGAGCCAATCGTACAAGCCGCCATGCGCGCGCTCCAAGCAAACGATCTCCCACCAGAGCCGCAGGGCGTCACCTACGGCACCGACGCCAGCAAGCTGCAAGTCAAGCAAGATGTGCCCTGCATCGTCTATGGCCCCGGCGACATCGGCTACGCCCACACCGACCACGAACACATCGACCTCACAGAGGTCGTCCAAAGCGCCGATGTCTACGCCCAAATCGCCCGCGAGTTCCGGCCGTAACGTGCCAAGACGCAAATGGGCATAACGACCAAAGGTTCATTCTAAGGTCAATCGCCCGTGACGAGATGTCTGGCCTTCCCCCGCGAGACTGGAGATTCCAATTCGTCATTGCTATGAAAATAGCGTGACCAAGCCGTTCGCCCTGAGCATCGTCGAAGGGTGAACGGCGGAGGTAGCGGGTAGCAACTCCGCACCCTAATCTCTCCGTTCATTTTCATTCCCTTGTGTGGCCTGACAAGGACATGGTGATTCCCGCGCAAGCTCGCCCCGTGCCGGGGTGCGGAATCCATCTTCTCCTGATTCCTTTTTTGCCAGTCTTGAAACGAACAGGTTCCAGCGCAACACTAGCTTGAGCGAGGGTTTGCTGCCAGCAATGCGTATCCACCAAGATGCCGCAATAAGCCGCGCTGTCAACCGTCGTTTTGCTGGTACTCGCGCACGATTGAGCAAGCCTGGTTGACCACACTCGCCACGTCTTCACCGTCCACGAGCGCTTCCACCAGGTAGCGCATGGCGCGATACTGAAATCCTGTTTGCGGCCAGCCGTGGCCGTGTTCCATGGACTGTTGCAGCGCGGCCACCTCTTCCGGTCGCAGGTCTTTGCGGTAATTCCCAAGGTTCGCCACCGCTTCTTTCTGCGCCGGCACGTTCACGTACTGTTGCATGACGTTTGTCAGGCCCTGCAGCGCCCGGTACGAAGCATCCGGGTCCGCGGTGCGCGCGGCAATCGCAATCCCGAGCTCTCCATACACCGGCACGGCGCGCACTTGGCCGCGCGGAATCGCTGCGATTCGAAACTCGCCGGCGGAGGGGCGCTTTGGTGGAAAGTTGTAAACCATCGCCGGCGGCGTACCCCACTCATATATTAGCGTGTCCAAATCTCGATACAGCGGCGGCGAGACACGGTAAGTATGCACCAGGTCACGGAAGAACTCCAGGGCTGCAAATGCCGCCGGTTCCTGCAAGCGGCATTGCAGCGTGTCCAGGTCTACCACGTCCGCTTCGTTCTGCCACAGGGCCCACCAAAGCCCATTGCTGTGTGTCGCCAGCCCCCACCGCGCCACGGCGCCGTCCGCTCGCCGCTCCGTCAGCTTTGCCGCGTTCGCGATCAGGGCCTCCCAGTTCCAGGAGCCATCCGGTGGCGGCACGTCCTCCCGCCGGAAGCGCGCCGCGTCGTAGTAGAGCACCTGCGGGCGCACGCCCACCGGCAGGGCGTACAGCGCGCCGCGCTGGAATTGCGCCAACACATTCGGATAGAACACCTGGTCAAACGGACGCCCCTCAGCGCCGCTGAACCGATCCAGAGGCAATAATACCCCGCTTTCGCCGAGAGCCTGCGCGTCATAGGATCCCACGGTAACGAGATCTGCTTCGAGGTCGTCTAACAGCGCGGCAAAGTCATCTCTATCCGGCCATGTGCCGATCCGCCGCAGCGCAACGCTATACCGACCTCGCGCGAAACCATGCGGATTGTCTTCATCTTCCGCGAGTTCTGCCACTGCTCGCCGATATTTCTCAAGCGCAGACATGCCCTGCGAGACCGCAAGGCTGGCAAAGAAGTCAGAAACCGCCCAGTTCAGGCTTGCCTCTTGCCTTGGGCGCGGCGCTTCAGTGGAAGAATCGAGGAAGCTACAGCCGGCGGCAAGAAAGGCTGCCTGTGCAAGCAGCGCACGTCGTGTAAACATGATGCATCTCCTTCGCTTCAGCATCTGCAAACCTGTTGTACAGTCGCCTGCGCTGCACTCGGTCAACAAATAGTGAGCACCTGTGCAAGGAATCCTCATCCCTGCACAGGTGCTGCGACTCTTACATCCTTAACGGTTTGTGCCGCTTACAGAGCTGGTTGCAAGAATCCACCTTACGGGCATGACCCGCCGTTGCAGTCGTAGAAAGAGTACTTCGGGTAGCAGGTCTCACCGGAGAGGCAATGCACTCCTTCTCGAATCAGCAACCTCGACTTCTTGTTGCTAGGGCACTTGTGGTGGCTGCAACTCCCTGGGATGAGATAGCTACTGGTCTCGCAGAAATAGGGTCCCGAGCAATGGGTATCCGCGGCCACTGCTACGGCAGCGAGACCGGTGAGAACGGCAGCGCCGGTGGTGGCGCGTACCAGCCTGCCCAGGAAGCCGCGCCGGTTCATGCCGGCTTTCGCCAGGCTCTCGCTCGTCTTCGCAAACAGCTTGTCCATGGGTTTTCCTCCCATGCGTTGCATGCATTGCGTCTGTGATGCGACTACTGCGTGTTACTGCGTAATTCGCAGCGGGTTACGAAGTAACGCGCTGCGCGTGACAGGATCACGCGCTCTCAGACTTTGGCGAACCGCCGACCGTCGCATCTCGAGCGAGCAGTTCGCCTAGCACATGCACATCATTCACCACCCCCTTTCCGGCTACGTTTCCTTCCTCATCCACGACAAAGCCGAACGGCGTCCAGCTACTGCCGTAGAGGTCAGCGATCTCGTGCTCCTGCTGGATCACCAGCGGGCACGAGAGCTTGTATTCTTCAACCATCTCCCGGTTCTGTTCCCGGCTGCCGCCGCTCACCAGCACCATCCTCACGCCTTGTTTTGCTATTTGTTCCACCTCTCCGTTGAGGCTTGTGAAGAACTCCTTGCAGGGCGGGCAGGTGGGATGGACGAAGAGCACCAGCAGGCGCTGGCCAACCAGCGTTTCCAAGTCCACAGTTCCACTGAGAATGGCTTATCCCCAGTCCTTCGGGCTAGGTCACAAGCTGGGGCGGTGGGAGAAGCTGAATGATGTGCGCCATGGCGGCGTCGACGTGGCGCTTGCCGTCTTGCAGCGAGAAGCTCACGTGGCCGGGGAAGAATTGCGTGAACTCCAGTTCCGCAAAGCGCTTTACGGTGGCAATGGACTCCTCAAGCGAGCAATCCCAGATGTTTTGCAGCAGGATGCGGCCCCCAAAGAAGAGGGCATCGCCGCTGAAGAGCGCGCGGTGGGCGCCATCTTCGCGTTCCGCGCAGTCGTCGCGTTCCGCGCAGTCGTCTACCAGAAACGCCAGGTGACCGCGGCTATGGCCGTCTGCCTTCACTACCGTCACAGCGAGCGATCCCACATGGATCACGTCGCCATCTGAGACTCCGGTCGCGGACGCCACCGGCCGCAAGCGGTTTTCCAACGGATACATGCCCGTCTGCCGCGCGGCAACCAGGCTCGCGGCCTCTTCGTCACCGCTTTCCAGCCAACCCGCTACGTCCTGAGAGGCGATGATTTCAGCGCCAGATAGCTTTTGCAATTCCGCCGCGCCGCCGGAGTGATCGAGGTGCAGGTGCGTGATGAATATCTTTGCAATGTCGCCAGGGTCGAAACCCGCCGCCTCGATCTCTGCGACTATGGCCGGCACATCCCGGCCCACACCGGTATCGATAAGGGCCAGCTCTGAACCGCCATCCAGCAGATAGACGTGACAATCCAGGGGGTCGGTGAGGCTAAAGCCATTCTGGCCGCTGCCGACGAGATGGACGGTGTCCGTGAGTTGCATTTGATACCCGCATTCCGTGCGGCAGCAGTCAGCGGCGGATGAGACGGAAGAGGATGTAGCAAAGCCCAATGACCAGACCGCAAATCGCGGCGCCGCGGGTATCGAGGAGAGTGTTCACGTTCCCATTGACGCGACCGCCAACTACCACCACGCTTGCCACCTGCTCCGCCTCGATCTGGCCGCCGACAATCCATTGCGACACTGAGTAGTTGGTATCCACGCTGCCGCCGAGCACCAGCCACGTGGCGCCTTCCGTCACGCTGACCTCGTGGCCGGCAGCGATGCCGGTGAGCCCCTGTTGCAAGGAGGCGGCCTCCGCTTGCACGACCCCGGCAGCGGTATTCTGCATATCGATGTCGTCTGCAACCACGTGCCGCACAAGACTGTTCGTGATCTGAAAACGCTCGTCCACGTCCGCTGCGTCTCCGGCAGCGTCATGATCGCCGTTGTCTACTGCTTCTTTGGAGACGTCTTCCGAAACGTCATTGCCCGTCGACATCTGCTCCGGCCGCACCTCAGAAGACCCCATCATCAGCACCTCTTCTTCCCGATTGAATCCCTTGTCTCAACACTCCAGCCCTCTATCTCACACACCCCTCATAATCTATGATAGCAGCCCCATACAACAAGCAAGTGAGCGCACTACACGGAGGCCGCACGCGCGTAATCCATGACCTGCTTGACCGGCACCTGTGCCGCCGTTGCGACCCGCACGCAGTCATCGTACTCAGGACTACGATTCACAACCTTGCCGCGCCAGTGGGCCACTTTTCTGCGCACCGATCCCCATGGCGTTTCCACGTGCTCGACCTGCCGCTCCAGCTTGATGCGTTCGACGCGATGCAGCCGCACGCCGATAGTCGTCGTCTCGCGAAAGATCACGTCCAGCAGCGGCGCGTGGTCTGCGGCCTCTGTCAGCACACTGAGCACGTGACCGGGCCTGCCTTTCTTCATTTGCACCGGGGCCAACGTCACGTCCAGCGCGCCGGCTGCGAGCAACTGTGCGGTTACGTGTCCGTATAACTGCGGGTTCATGTCATCGATTGTCGTTTCGATGACGGTTGCCGTGCCCTGCGCGTCTGCAGTGGAGTCCTCGCCAATGATGAGCCGCAATACATTGGGAATGGCGCTATCACGCATGCCGGCGCCGTAACCCACACGTTCCACGTGCATGGCCGGGATCGGGCCAAACTCGTCCGCCAACTCGCTCAGCAACAGCGCGCCGGTGGGCGTGAGCGTCTCGCCCATGTCCGGCACGGCGTAGATGGGTCTGCCCTTCATCAGGTCGAGCGTCGCCGGTCCCGGAATCGGCCACCAGCCGTGGCGGGTCTGAATGGGCGGGCTGCCGCCAACATTTACGGGGGAACAGACGACGCGCTCGATGCCAAGCGCGTTCAGTCCCGCGACCACGCCGACCACATCGAGAATAGAATCAACCGCGCCGACTTCATGGAAGTGCACGGCTTCCGGCGCCACGCCGTGCATGCGGCCCTCGACTTCCGCCAACCGGACAAACAACCTCTTGCTCGTAGCGACAATGTCCTGATCCAGGCTGCTTGCTGTGAGCAGTTGCACAATGTCGTCGAGATTTCGTTCTACGCTGTGTTCTTCTTCATCAATGTCGATGTGCACCTGCAAGGCGCGGAGCAGACCCTTGCGCACCTCTTCTGCGCGAACCGCATAGCCGCCGAGCGGGATCTTGGCGAACGTCGCCTTAAGGTCGTCCAGCGCCCACCCGCCGTCCACCAGAGCGCCAAGCAGCATGTCGCCGGAAGCGCCGGCGAAGCAGTCGAAGTACGCGACTCTCATTGCTTCTCCCGCGCGCTGTCGTTCTCCGCCATGCGGCAAATCAGACCGGCCATGTACCCGGCGCCGAACCCATTGTCGATGTTGACCACAGCCAGCCCGGCGGCGCAGCTATTGAGCATAGTAAGGAGAGGCGTCAGACCGCCAAGCGAGGCGCCGTAACCGACGCTCGTCGGCACGGCTATTACGGGACGATCGATGAGACCGGCAAGTACGCTCGGCAGCGCGCCCTCCATGCCGGCCACGGCGACCACGGCGCGCGCCTGCTGCACGGTTTCGAGGTTCAACAGCAGCCGGTGCAGTCCGGCTACACCCACGTCTGTCAACCGATCCACATGGCAGCCCATAAGTTCCGCCGTTAAGCTAGCCTCCGCCGCCACCGGCAAGTCGGCGGTACCTGCCGCGACTACTGCGACCCGGCCCTGTGCAAGTTGCCGCATCTCGCGGCGAACGACGATAGCGCGAGCAGCTTCATGGTACTCGGCAGCCGGGACGCGCGCTTGCACTGCCGCGTAAAGCTCCGGTGTCGCGCGCGTGGCGAGCACGGTCTGATCGTGGGCCAACAACTCCTCTGCAATGGCGGTGACCTGTTCGGCAGTCTTGCCGGGACAAAAGATTACCTCCGGAAAGCCGACCCGCAATTGGCGCTGCGCGTCAACCTTGGCAAAGCCGAGGTCCTCGTAAGGAGCCAAGCGAATGCGGCGCACCACCTGCTCGATGTCTATCGAGCCGTGCTGCAATTCCGCTAACAGTTCACGCAGTGTGTTCGTGTCCATTGAGTCTGATAACGTCTCCGAACTCTATAATCGCTAATGCAAGCACAGACAGGGCAATCTCTGCACGCCCAACACAACGACCATTGTAGCGTAGGTGGTCTTGTCGCAGAGAAGGAAAACTTCAGAGCGGTGCTTGCGCAAGCGGGCAGCGGAAACCTGGCGAGAGAATCTCGCTATCGGAGCACCAAGTCGGGCCCCGCGTTCCTCTCCTCACACCTCGCCTACACACATCCGCAAATCATGGCACATTGGGGGCAGCGCGGCTAGAGGAACGGGAATGCGGCCGCACCGGCGTAGACGGCGGTCTTGCCAAGCTCGTCCTCGATGCGCAGCAGGCGGTTGTACTTGGCGACGCGGTCCGAGCGGCAGGGCGCGCCGGTCTTGATCTGTCCCACACCGGTCGCCACGGCGATGTCGGCGATAGTCGTGTCCTCGGTCTCTCCCGAGCGGTGCGAAATCACCGCACCCCAACCGGCCTGCCGCGCCATGGCTACGGCATCGAGCGTTTCGGTGAGCGTGCCGATTTGATTTGGCTTGATGAGGATGGCGTTCGCGGCCTTCCGCTCAATCGCCTCTCCCAGCCGCTGCGTATTGGTTACAAGTAGATCATCGCCCACAAGCTGCACGCTGCCGCCAAGCCGTGCCTGCAACCCAATCCAGCCATCCCAGTCATCCTCCGCCAGCCCATCTTCAAGGCTAATGATCGGGTACTGGCCTGCCCAGTCCGCCCAGAACGTTATGAATTCGTCACTTGAGAGCGTTCGCCCTTCACGTTCCAAGATGTACGCATCATTCTCATAGAGCTCGGTCGTCGCCGGATCGAGGCCGATGTAGATGTCCTCACCGGGACGAAAGCCCGCCCTATCTATGGCGGCAAGGATTGTCTCGATTGCCGCGACGTTTGTAGGCAGCGAGGGAGCAAAGCCGCCTTCATCGCCCACCGTCGTGCTCAGGGACTCTTCTTCAAGCAGTCCATGCAAAGCGTGATACGTCTCGGTTCCCCAACGCAAGGCCTCACGGAAAGACGGCGCGGCAACCGGCAAAATCATGAATTCCTGAAAGTCGGTAGAGTTGGCGGCGTGCTTTCCGCCGTTCAGTATGTTCATCATTGGCACAGGTAGGGTATCGGCAAATGCCCCGCCAAGGTAGCGGTAGAGCGGCAGTCCCACGCACGCCGCCGCCGCCTTTGCCACCGCCAACGAGACCGCGAGCAGCGCGTTGGCGCCAAGATTTCCTTTCGCTGGCGAACCATCCAACGCTAGCAAAGACTGATCGATAGCCGTCTGTTCCAGGGCGTCGTGACCGACCAGAGCATCAGCGATAGCGCCATTGACGTGGTTGACGGCTTGGAGCACGCCTTTGCCACCATAGCGCGCTTTGTCGCCGTCGCGCAGTTCCACGGCCTCGTGCATGCCGGTTGACGCGCCCGACGGCACGCCGGCCCAGCCTACAGCGCCGCACGCTAATCGGACTTCGGCCTCAACGGTAGGATTCCCTCGAGAATCGAGGATTTCCCGCCCATGTATCTCGCTGATTGTGCTTTCGCTCACAGATGTATCCCTCCAACCACAACTCAAGCCAAGGTAGATTGTAGACGCGCCGCGCGAATGGTATTCGCAACGAGCATCGCATTCGTCACCGGGCCGACGCCGCCCGGCACCGGTGTAATAGCACTGGCCACTTCGCTCACTGCATCGTACTGCACATCCCCGACAAGCCCGTCCGCGGTCACGTTGATACCGATATCCACGACTACCGCGCCCGGTTTTACCATGTCCGGCGTGACAAAGTTCGCTTTGCCCATGGCCACGAGCAAAATGTCAGCCTGCCTGGTATGGCCCGCGAGGTCAGCCGTGCGGCTGTGCGTAATGGTTACGGTAGCATCGTGGGCGATGAGCAAGGCGGCTAAGGGCCGACCCACCACGTTGCTGCGGCCAATGAGCACCGCGTGCTGGCCGCGCAACGGAATCTCGTAATGCCGCAGCAAGTAGACCACACCGGCGGGCGTATTAGGCACGAACGCCTCCATGTCCAGGCTCGCACCACCCAAAAAAACGCGTCCGGCATTCAGCGGATGCAAGCCATCGATGTCCTTGCGCGGGTCCAAAGTCAAGGCAATGAACTCCTGATCCCAGTCCTCCGGCAGCGGCCAACTGAGCATTATCCCTGTGATGCGCGGATCGGCGTTGAGCCTGCAAATCTTGCCGATGAATTGCTCACGGTCGGTTGCTGACAGGATGTGTTCCTGAAACTCCATACCGACACGTCCACAGAGCTTCTCAATCTGGCGTATGTAGCTCGCGGATGCTCTATCGTCTCCTGCTCGCACAACCGCCAACGTCACGGGATGCCCCAGGCGCTTCTGGATGTCCGCGAGTTCGTCTCGATGTCTCCCACGCAACGTGCGAGCGACGCGATTGCCGTCGAGCACCAGAGCCATTTCAATCCAACCCCTTCTGTGTTGCTCTGCACCTGTCCCAGTTGACCCCGATGAACGCAACGAGCACTGCTGAATGCCGTTTCGGCCAGTAAAGTCTCACCTAACCCAATTGAGTGTCCGCTGGCCCCATGCTACCGCGTAAGTGACAAAGCCTCTTTACGCGCCTCTGCTACGCTATCATAGGCCGCAAGACGCTCGCGCATCGTCTCAACCACATACGCATCCTTGATGAAGCCCAGACTTGACTGAATCGTGACCACCGTCCCTTGCAATGCCGCCTCCGTCAGAAGCGCTGCCATGATTGCGTCGGGTACGAGATTTGCATTCCCATGCTTTGCCAGCCACAAGGCATGATCGCCAACGTCCATACACGCGTCGGCAATTGCAAAGAGTACCTCGGTAGCCTGCACCGAAGCCTGTTGAATGTGCGCCGAACGCGCGGCGCGCTCGGCAGCGGTGCCGCGTGGCATGGCAAAGCCAACTCCCACGGCGCCGTACGCGTCGATGTCTTTCTGTACCAGCTTCTCTAGGGTTTGCAGAGATTGGTCCAACTGGGTGAGCCGCTGCTCGACCTCGGGAGCGACTGCGGCATACTTCTTTCTGCCCTGCGTGAAGTTGGCAACCATGGCAGCCAGACCCGCGGCAAGGGCTCCAACCAGCGCAGCCACACTGCCGCCCCCGGGGGTCGGTTCGCGGGCAGCCAGGTCTTCTAAGTACGCATGAATGCTCCGCTCAGTAATCACTACGCTCTTTTCCCCTTGCGTGTCGCTCACTCCGCGTCACTCCACCAGCGAGATGGAATCGCGCCTACAATCTGCACACTGTCATTTTCGACGTGTGCTCTGCCTTCCGCAAACCATTGCACGACCTGAGGCAGCAGCCGATGTTCTTGCGCCAAGATGCGATTCGCAAGGGTCTCAACGGTATCATCCATGAGCACGGGCACGGCGGCTTGAGCAATGATAGGGCCGGCGTCCACGTCAGCAGTGGCAATGTGTATAGTGCACCCCGCAATCTTCACGCCTGCTTCCAGGGCATCCTGCTGCGGTTTGGGATTCATCCCACCCGCAAAGGCCGGCAGCAACGACGGGTGAATGTTGATGATTCGATTCGGATAAGCCTCCACCCACGCCGACGAAAGAATACGATCAAAGCCGCCGAGCACGATCAGTTCCGCGCCATGCTCCTGTGCGCAAGCCAACATTGCGTCGTGCTGAGCCATTCGTGAGGCATAATCGCGCCGCACGAAAACGTAGCTAGCAATACCAGCCGCGCGCGCCCTCTCAATGCCCGGCGCGTTCTTGTGGTTGCACATGACAACGACAATCTCGGCGTTCAGGCGTCCTTCATCGATCGCGTCGATGAGCGCCTGCATATTGCTGCCTCGTCCCGATATCAGTACCGCAATGCGTAGGGTCGTCTCTACCACCAATTGCGACCGGTTGCCTCTCTGCTGCTACAGTATCACCGCTCGATAACCACACGTGGATCGCCTGAATAGTCCTCAACATTGCCAACGCGGCAAAGCGACGGTTCGAGACTCAAGGCTTCCACTGCATCGTCCTCACCGCAGATCACCACGTATCCGACGCCCATATTGAAGACACGGCACATCTCATCAAATGCTACTCCCCCACGCTCCTGAATGAGCGGGAAAATCGGCGGCACCGGCCATGTCCCCCACTGCAAGGAAACCTGGGTATCCTGCGGCAGGACCCGTGGAATGTTGTCCCAAAGTCCGCCGCCCGTAATATGCGCCATTCCCTTTACGTCGAGCTCGGAGAGCAAGCGCTGTACAGGGTGCAGATAGCATGTATGCACCGCCAGTAAGGCATCCGCCAGTGTTGCTCCCAGCGCCGGTACCATCACCTCCAGCGAGTCCTCGGCAAAGACACGGCGCGCCAGCGAATACCCATTCGTATGCAAGCCGTTGCTGGGGAAAGCCAACACGACATCTCCCGGCTCAATGTTCTCCCCGCTAACGATCCGGTCTCGTTCCACAACACCGACGATTGTCCCGGCAAAGTCGAAGTCGCTTCCGGCGTAGAGATCGGGCATCTCCGCCAATTCACCGCCCAGCAACGCGCACCCGGCTTCTTTGCAGGCCTCCGCCGCGCCGGAGACAACATCGCGCATGACTTCAGGCACCAGCCTGCCAACCCCAACGTAGTCGAGAAAGAAAAGCGGCCGCGCGCCCAAGGTAAGGATGTCGTTGACGCAGTGGTTGACGATATCCTGCCCGACCGTATCGTAGCGCTCCAGCAGCGCCGCGAGCTTCACTTTGCTGCCTACGCTATCGGTGCTCGCCACGAGTACCGGTTCAGTGTAGTGCGTGGGAAACTGAAAGAGACCGCCAAAGCTGCCGATGCCGGTGAGCACCTCCGGCCCGTGGGTGGCCTCCACCTGCTTCTTGAAGAGGCGGACGGCCTCAGCCCCGGCGTCGATGTCTACACCGGCCTGCCGGTAGGTCGAAGGAAGGTGCCCTGTGTCACGCATAGTATCAGGCCAGCCAATCACCAAGCTGTCCGGCGGAAAGACGCATCCGAGCCGCAGCCGGAAATGAGCGATCCATCGTACCTACACACGCAAGAGGCGACTTTCATGCAGACGGATTTCGGAGGTATGCTACGCCAATTCCTCACTCTGCACAGCAGCCGCGTAGCCGCAGCCGCCGTCATGATACCGGCGCTCGGAGTTGCTCGAGGGAGAGCTTGTCGAACTCCATCTGCACCGGCACGGGGTAATCGCCATTGAAGCATGCGAGGCAGAAGCGATTGTACGGGAGATTGACTGCCTCCACGATGCCCTCGATGCTCAAGTACCCCAGGCTATCCGCCTGTATGGCATTCCCAACAGCCAGTTCGGCTTCTTCTTGCGAATTGAAGGCTGAAGCGATGATTTCGCCCCGGGTCGGCATATCAACGCCTAAGAAACAAGGATGCCGGATCGGCGGGGCGGCGATGCGCACATGCACCTCTGTGGCGCCCGCCTGACGCAGCATCTTGACAATCGGCAGCGTGTTCGTGCCGCGTACGATGGAATCGTCAACTACAACGACACGCTGTCCCTCCAGCACCTCCGGCATGGGATTGTACTTCAAGAGCACACCCTCGCGCCGCAGTTGGTCGGTGGGCTGGATGAACGTCCGGTGAATGTAGCGGTTGCGCACCAAGCCGTCGCGCAGCGGGAGCCCGCTCTCTTCAGCGTATCCCTGCGCGGCGGCAATCGCGCACTCCGGCACGCCCATCACTAAGTCCGCGCCCGATGTTGGGCGTTCACGCGCGAGCTGCCGGCCCATCTGCCGACGCGAGTGGTAGAGCAACGTGTCCTCGATGTATGAGTCCGGTCGCGCAAGATACATGAACTCGAACATGCAGACCGCCCGCTTGGTGACTGGTTGAATGCGGTACGACCGCAGCCCTTCCTCCCCGACCGAAATCAACTCTCCGGGCTCTATCTCGCGCACGAACTCCGCGCCAACCGTATTCAGCGCGCAACTTTCGGATGCAACTACCCATGACCCATCGGCGTTTCCCAGGCAAAGCGGCCGATTCCCCAAAGGATCCCGTGCCGCCAGTACATGGTCTTTGGTAGCCATTACAAAAGTGTACGAACCAACCAACCGGGGAAGAGTGTGTTGTAGCTTTTCAGGCCACGAACTCCCCGGCGCGAGCGCGATAAGCCACGCCGCGACCTCGCTATCCGTTGAAGACTTTGGGCGTATGCCAAATTCCTCAAGATCACCGAGCAACTGATCGGCGTTTACAAGATTACCGTTGTGGGCCAGAGCGAACGGTCCGAGCGGGCCTTTTACGTATATGGGTTGAGAGTTGTCTTCTCTGCTCGAGCCTTTGGTGGAGTAGCGCGTATGCCCGATTGCCAAGATGCCCTGCAAGTCTTCGAGTATTTCTTCGGAGAATACGTGGGAGACGAGGCCCATGCGGCGGTAGACCTGCATCTGTTTGCCGTCGGCGCTGGCAATGCCGGCGCTCTCCTGGCCGCGATGCTGGAGCGCGTGCAAGCCGAAGTACGTGAGTTTCGCAACGTCCAGTTCACGGCCGTAAATGCCAAAGACGCCGCACGCCTCACGCGGGGAATCAGTGTCGGCGGTAGCGGGTATTCGATCCATAGCGCGCACAGCCCCCCTCCGAATCTGCGTGCCTGTCACCCTGTCTCGGCCAGTGCCTCCGCCACTCCATTCTGCCACGCCCGTTGCGCAGATGCCAGTGGCATAGACACCTTGTCGCCCAGCACGACCGCATCGCCCTGGACGCTCCCAATAACCGTGCACGGTACGCCCTGATCTCCGGCTAAAGCACGCACTGCGGCCAGATTCTCTTCAGGCAGGCTGACAACAATGCGTGACTGCCCCTCGCCAAACAAGAGACTGTCCACGCGCCCCTCGCCTGGGATATCCACCTGAAACCCGACGCCACCCGCGATGGCGCTCTCAGCGAGCGCAACGGCCAGGCCGCCTTGAGAACAGTCATGCGCGCTGCTAATCAGGCCGGCGCGAATAATCTGTCGGCAGACGGACTGCACGCGCACTTCCATGTCGAGATCAATGGACGGCGCACGACCCGTAACAACGCCGTGAATCTGTGCCACGTACTCGCTACCGCCGCAATGGTCGGTTTGAGGGCCGAGCAATGCGATAATGTCTCCCTCCCGCTGGAAAGCCAGGGTCGTGCTCGGTTGGAGAGACTCCAGCTTGCCGAGCATGCCGACCATTGGGGTGGGATAGATCGGCTGGCCGCGCGTTTCGTTATACAGGCTGACATTTCCGCTCACCACCGGCACACTCAGCGCCTCGCACGCCGCCGCCATGCCCCGTATCACGCCCTGCAACTGGTAATAGACGTCGGTCTTTTCCGGGTTGCCGAAATTGAGGCAGTTGGTAAGGGCAAGCGGCTCGGCGCCCACACAGGCGAGATTCCGCGCCGCCTCCGCCACGGCAATAGCGCCGCCTCCAAACGGATCGAGATAACAGTACTGCCCATTGCCGTCTATCGTGACGGCAAGCCCTGCCGGCGTGCCCTTTACGCGGAGCACCGCCGCATCGCCACCGGGCCCCTGTACCGTGTTGACCTGGACGCTGTAGTCATATTGACGGAAGACGCACTCTTTGCTGGCGATGTTGGGGCTGGCAAGCAGCGCGAGGAGGGCTTTATTATAGTCTTGTAGTTCCGGCAAAGACTCCGGCTGAAACGCGTGTGTTTCTTGCAAGTAGTCCGGAGCGGTGCCATTTCTTACATAAGTTGGAGCATCTGCGAGAAGGTGCGCCGGAATCTCCGCCGCGACCTCCGTGCCGTTGCGCACACGCACCATACCATCGCTTGTAACGCGACCGATTACTGTCGAGTGCAGCCCCCAGCGCGAGAAGATCGCTGCCACATCCTCCTCTGCGCCCTGGCGCACAATCGCGAGCATGCGTTCCTGGCTCTCGCTCAACATGATCTCATAGGGGGTCATTGCCTCTTCACGGCAGGGGACGCGACTGACGTCGATATCCACGCCGCTCTCGCCCTTGTGCGCCGCTTCCACGGAGGAGCTAGTCAATCCGGCCGCGCCGAGGTCCTGCAATCCCACCAGGTAGTCGGTTTCCCCGAGTTCGAGACACGCTTCGATAAGGAGCTTCTCCATGAAAGGATCGCCCACCTGCACCACGCCGCGGTGTGAGAGTTCGGGGTCATCCAAGGAAGCGAACGACGCGCCGTGAATCCCGTCCCGGCCGGTCGCCGCGCCCACCAGCATCAACGTATTGCCAGTGCCGCGCGCCCGCGCGCGAATGAGCTTCTCCTGCGGAATAATACCAACGCACATGGCGTTGACGAGCGGGTTGCCGGCATAGCACGACGCGAAATTTACTTCGCCGCCTACGTCCGGAATACCCACGCAGTTTCCATAATGGCTGATGCCGCTGACGACGCCGTTGAACAAATAGCGGTTACGCGCGTCGTCGAGGTTTCCGAAACGCAAGGAGTTGAGCAGGGCAATGGGGCGCGCGCCCATGGTAAAGATATCGCGCACGATGCCGCCGATCCCGGTGGCCGCGCCCTGGAACGGCTCTACCGCGCTGGGGTGGTTGTGGCTCTCGACCTTGAAGACCACGGCAAGTCCGTGACCGATGTCCACGGCGCCGGCGTTTTCTTCACCTGCGCCAATGAGGACGTGCTTGCCGTCGGTGGGCAGCAGTTTCAGCAGCGGACGCGAGTTCTTGTAGCCGCAGTGCTCGCTCCACATGGCGCCGAACATGCCCAACTCAACGCGGTTGGGCGCGCGGCCTAGCTGATTGCAGATGCGCTCATATTCGCTGCGCGTGAGCGAGACTTCTCGCAAGTCGGCATCTGATACGGCAGTGTCTGTTCGAGTCACGCTATCCCTCGCTGAGAAACCGCGAAACTAGCAAAGCGCCCAAGTGTAATTGCGACTAAGATTATCAAGACACAGGCACAGGATGTCCACATCCGCAAGAGTGAATCGGTGGCATGGGGGGCAAGCGAACTCACACGCGCAGAGGCGCAGATGTGAGCGCCAGTACCATTGCCTGCCAAATGCCTAAGCCGTCCACGCCGCCCAATTCCGGCTCAGCGCATCGTTCCGGGTGCGGCATCAGGGCGAAAACATTGCCGGACTCATTGCACACTCCGGCGATGTTGTCCACGGAACCGTTGGGGTTTGCTGTTGGCGTAACGTTTCCCTCGGCATCGCAGTAACGTAGCGTAACCTGGCCGTTGTCACGCATGCGGCTAAGCACGTCCGGATCGGCTACATAGTTGCCGTCGCCGTGGGCGACCGGCATCCGCAGGACCTGGCCGTGGCCATAAGACGCCATGAATGGCGACGCCGTGCTCTCTACGCGCAGGTGCACCCAACCGCAGCGGAACTCGAGCGCGCTATTCCTAAGCAGCGCGCCCGGCAAGAGCCCTGCCTCGGTGAGTATCTGAAAGCCGTTGCAAATGCCGAGCACGAGCCCACCGGCTTCCGCAAAATCCGTTACCGCGCGCATGACGGGGGAGAAGCGAGCGATAGACCCAGACCGCAGGTAGTCGCCATAGGAGAAGCCGCCCGGCAACACGAGTGCGTCATAGCCTGCGACCTGCGTCGCCTCGTGCCAAATCAGGTCCGCTTCGACCTGCAGCACAGAGCGGACAACATGGAGGCAATCATGATCACAGTTGGAACCGGGAAACTGCACAATGCCAAGCTTCACTGCGCCGTCTCCAAGTCGAAGCGGTAGCTTTCGATCACGGGGTTGGCCAGCAACTGTTGGCACATAGCCTCCACCTCCTCCTGAGCCCGGGACGTATCATCCGTATGCAGTTCGACTTCTAGGTACTTGCCCATGCGCACGGATTCTACGTCTGCAAATCCAAGGTGGTGGAGCGCTGTCTGGATAGCATTGCCCTGCGGGTCAAGGACGGTCGGCTTGTATGTCACGTATATGCGTGCTTTGGTCACCGCGAATCCAATCTCGTCACCTATCTGAGCGCCGTTCGCCAAATTGGAACCTTAAACGGACACGTACACACGTCAATGCCAGTCAAAGTGGGGGCACTTCCACCTGTCTCAGCCGCCCAATCCTATGTACTTCGTACTTAAACCATTGACTACCAGGGCAAAGAGGGTTACTCCTCACTCTCACTTCCACTCTCATCTTGATTCTCGTCCGTAATCTGGTTTTGCAGCTCATCCAAGAGTTGCTGATTCAACTCAAGCTGCTGCTGTATCAACTCGTTTTGCCGCTTGAGCGCGTCAAGCAATTCCTGAACAGAATTGACGGGGCCAGGCGTCGTAGCCGCCGGTGGCGTCAGTTGGCTTGGCGTTGGCGTTGTCCCAGCCTGAGGCGTCACCTGAGGTTGCGCCGTCGGCTGCGGCGCCGTGGTTGGCGTCGGCAAGATCACAGGCGCAGGCGTGGGCGTAACGGCTGTCGTGGTGCCCGAACCGCTCTGCGTACCGCTGCCTCCAGTGGCCGCGATAGTGCCGGAAAAGATTCCTTCCACTCCCTCGCCAAACAACTGTTGCAGTCCTTGCAGGACCGACTCGGCCATCACGATGTTGGAGCCATTGGCGATGATCACGCGCTTGAGTTCAGGCAACTGGCCCTGTTCGGACTGAAGATAGATTGGCTCTACGTACAAATTCGATTGGCCGATGGGTACAACCAGGAGATTCCCGCGAATCACGCGCGAACCACCCTGCCCCCAGAGGGTAAACTGCTGAGAAATTGTGGTGTCCTGGTCGGCGCGCGCTTCGATCTGCATCGGTCCGAAGATGAGCTTATCCTTGGGATACTTGAAGGCGAAGAGCGAGCCGTAGCCCTCGGGATCGGACCGCGCGGCCAGCCACGCCACCATATTATCCTTCTGTATCGGCGTATACGGCATGATGAGGATAAATTCTTCGCGTGGGAAATCGGGAAGCCGCATGATGACGTAGTACGGCCGCACGGGAACCTGGCCGCCACCATAAAGCTCACGCGGCCGCGAGAACGCGTCCTCGCGATTGTAGAAGATATCCGGTTTCTGCATATGGTAGAGAGAATAAAGCTCTACCTGGACCTGGAAGAGAAACGCCGGATAGCGAATATGCTGGAGGATTGACGGCGGCATTTCGCTCAAAGGCTGGAAGAGGTCCGGGAAGGCCTGCGAGTACGCCTGCAGGATCGGTTCGTCTTCCTCCACCGCGTACAGACGCACCGTGCCGTCGTAGGCATTGACGGTTGCCTTGACGCTGTTGCGAATGTAGTTGAAAGCGCCGGCCAGCGGCTGCGAATACGGGTAGCGGTCGGTGAACGTATAGGCATCGACGATCCAGAAGAGTTGGCCGTCGGCAACCACGATGTAGGGGTCTTGGTCGATGACGAGGAACGGCGCGACCGTTGCCACACGCTCTCGTACCTGACGTCGGTAAAGAATCTGGCTGTCGGGCGTTAGTTCATCGGAGAGCAGGATGTTCACGTCCTTGAGGTACCAGGCGTAGAGCAGCTTACGCAGATACGTGCCTACGCCCACTCCCGTGCGAGACTGGTATAACGAGCGTGCATTGTCTTCACCACGGGGATAGTCAATCTCCGCAATTCGCGCGTTGACGATTACGTAGTCAAACGTCTTCTCGCCATAGTAGATTTCCGGTCGTTCGATATCCATGATTCCGGTAGGCGGTACGTCCTTGAGGAAAAACGACGGCAATCCCTCCGGCGAGACCTCGTTCACCGGGCTCATTACCACACCGTAGCCATGGGTAAATTGCAGCCGGCGGTTGACCCACGTCTGCGCCGAGCCCGGCAACTTCTCCGGTGAAAGTTCCCGCGCGCCAACCATGACTTGGCGATACTCGCCGTCCACGTAATAACGGTCTACGTCCGCATCGAGAATATCGTAGTAGAGGCGGATGCTCTGCACCTGGTTATAGGTGATCAGCAGCGGTTCGGGATCCCACAGGCGGAAATTGCGGACCGTCAGAGGATTACCCACCAACTCTTCTTGCGTTACCGCGGGCTCGCCGGGGTGCTCCATTTCCACGATGCGGTTGAGGCCGTACGCCTCGCGGGTAAACGCAATGTTGTTCTCGATGTAGGGACGCTCGCGCTCCAGCTCATTCGGTTGCACTTCCAGCCGGTGCGCCAGGCCGGGATAGGCCCACCCACCTACGACCAGCACAAGCAGCCACAGACCGAAACCGCCTATGGGCACCCACTGCAGATTGAAGACAGCGCCAATAACAAGGCCTACTGCGGCCACTACCGCCAACACGATCAGCACTTGTTGCACCGGCTGCATGATGTTCGCGTCGATGTAGCTGGCCCCGTAGGCTGCGCCCCGCGTAGAGAACTCAAGGGTATGCAAGCTCAGCCAATGCGCCCAACCCACTAACACCATCAACAGGAAGCCGAGTACGGAGAGGTGAATGCGAATAGGCGGCCCCGCGACCAGGCTCTTGGGGATTTCGCGTCGCTCCCCCTCATCGTCTTCCGGCGAGATCATGTACGGCAGCACAAGGCGGAAACCATACGCGAATACCGCTACCACCAGCACCAACACAACCGCTCTGAACAGCCAGCCCTGTACGAACTCCAGCAGCGGCAGCGTAAAGACGAAGAACGAGAGGTCTCTATTGAATAGAGGATCGGCGATTCCAAATTCGACAAGGTTCTGGGCGCGGAGTACCGTGTTCCACTGCCCGGAGGCCAGCAGGCCAAAGAGTACAGAGGCAATCACACCGACAATGCCGGAAATGACCCGCGATACGTGCTCGGTCCGCCGTGCTGAATTGGAGAGAAAGTCTTCACCGGTGTTGTACGCCTGACGTGCCACGATCTTGCGTACTAAGGTCATGTTGCCAAAGTACAGGACGCCAAAGACGACCAAGCCGGCGGCGAAGAGGCCTATTTGCAGTGTAATGATTCTGGAAAAGACATCGGTGCGCTCGAGGCTCTGGTACCAGAGCCAGTCGGCAAGAATATTCGGTACAACGAGCACCAGCGCGATAAGTACGACGATACCGACAAATACTGCACCAATCACGGTGTTGCGCTGCATGGACATCCTCACAGTTTACGTCGCGTAGCGTTGCTACGATGTTTCACTAGATTCTGTATAGACGATTGGAGAAAAAGAGCGCACTATCCTCATGCTATGCGCAGCACGCTGATAGTGCGCCATCTTGGACTAAGTCGCCATGAGCCAAGCGTAATCAGCCTTTCCCAATTCTGCTCTTAGGAATCAGATTTCTCGTCCGCTTCCTCGCTTGACTCCACTTGATTATCAGCAGGATCGACCGGATTGCCGTTTGGCCCCGGGGAGTCCGACGGGCCGTTGCTTTGCTGGCCCAACGCCAGACCGCTCGAGTAGCCGGTCAGAGCGGCGACCCCCACAGGCTCGCGCTGCGGTCGCCGTGATTCGAGGACCTCTTTGACCTCCTCACCGTGCAGTTCCAACTCTTCCAGCAGCCGTTCAGAAATGATGTGCACTTCATCGGCATACTCGGCCAAGAGTTGCTTCACTTCACGATATTGCTCGTCCAGCAAGGCCTCTATGCGGCGTTTGGTATCCGGGTCGATGCCGCCCAATCCGGTGGGCATGGCGAGATACGAATAGAAGCTGTTGCCCATGCCGTAAAAGCCGAAGTATCCCATCGCGAGACGCGTCGCCTGTTGCAGGTCGGACGTGACACCGGTGAGCCCGGTGCCCAAGAAGAGTTCCTCAGCGGCGCGGCTGGCAAGCGCAACCTTGATTTCCGAGAGCACCTCTTCACGGGACTGCGTGTAGCGCTCTTCCAGTGGCGTACTGGCGGCGAGACCCAGGGCACGACCATAGCGGATGATCGTGACCTTATAGAGCTTGTTCTCCGGCTGCAGCAACGCCATCGCAATGGCGTGCCCGGTCTCATGGTATGCCAACCGCCGCCGTTCCTTCTCGTTCATGCTGCGGATCGGCTGGCGCAAGCCCCACTCATTCGTCTCTCGCGCCTCGCTGAAGTCTGTATACGAAACATAGTCGCGACCCTCGAAGTGCGCGACGACCGCAGCTTCGTTAATGAGGTATTTGATGCTGACCGGCGTGTAGCCCACCGTGTCGGCAGCGATCCTGTCGATGTCGATATCGGGATCGTGACGAACCTTGTCCATGTAGTATTGAATGACGTCTTTGCGACCGTCGAAATCCGGCGCGTCAATCGTAATCTTGCGGTCGAAGCGTCCCGGACGAAGCAGCGCCTGGTCCAACACTTCAGCGATGTTCGTTGCGCCAATCGTGAGCACTACCGGTTGCACGGCTTTGCCTCGGCGGAGACCGAGGCGGCGCAAAATACGCGCCTTCCAACTCGTGTCGACGTTGGGCGGGTCCATCTCGAGCAGCAGCGTGTTGAGCATGCCCATACCGCCGCCGAACATGCCGCCCATCGCGCCCATGCCGCCGCCCATCTGAGACGTTCGAGCAGTACCGACGGCATCAATCTCATCAATGAAGATGATAGCGGAACCATACTTCCGCGCGAGCCGTCGCGCCTTGCCATAGAGCATCATGATGCGCAGGTTGCCCACGCCCATGAACATGTTTTGAAAGCCGGGCGCGGACGCATACGCAAACGGCACCCCGGCCTCAGTGGCAATGGCTTGCGCCAGGTACGTCTTACCGGTGCCTGGCGGCCCAATCAGCAGCAAGCCGCGTGAAACCTCGCCGCCCATGCGCTTGAAATCACGCACACCGCGCAGCAGGGTCACAATCCGCGCCGATACTTCCAAGACTTGCTCGTTGCCACGGTAGTCCTTAAAGGAAATCCCGGTCTCACCACCGGGCATGATCCAATAGACGCGTCCGCGGCCGAGGAACCAGAAGAGCGCCACGAACTGTATGAGGACAAAGAGGATCGCAAAGGCAAGCTGGAAGAGCGTGGCGAAGATGAGAAATAGAACCTGCAGGACGTTCCCTGCGCCAAACGTGGCAACAGACCACCAAAAGCCGATCGCTACCAGCACCCACAACAGGATGCCGCGCCAGTGACGACCGATGAACCCCAGGACCCCGCCTATCATAGCTTCACCGTGCCTTCCATACTAAAGGGGAGAATAGGTTACTGATACTGTACCATGCGCTGCAATGCGCAAGACGCTGTGGCTCCAATTCCCACCAAAGATCCCTCTGCGAACTGCTACTCATTATAGCATGGGGTATTATGGCAATAGTCCCAAGGCTCTAGACAATCTTAAGAATTGCCTAAGAGTCTTACGTTTACGGTAAGAAACATTACATTTCTCGTATCCGACTACGTTTGCGGACCACGCTTGCGCATGAATGGCCGTTACAGAAGCGGCTTTCGGCAGCCTTTCCTTGGAGGGAGAGGTGACTCATGAATGTTGACAAGCATCAGATCCGCGCAGGACTTCACGAGCTTGGAGTGGTATCCGGCGACCTGCTGCTCGTCCACAGTTCGTTGCGCAGCTTCGGCTACGTGGAGGGCGGTGCCGATGCCGTCATCGACGCGCTCCTGGAGACCGTGGGAGACAGCGGCACGGTACTCGTGCCTACCTTGACCTTCTCAATTCTCAAGTCTTGGCCGCATCTGTTTTCCGTCGGCAAGACGCCGTCTTCCACAGGACGCATCACCGAGACGCTGCGCCAACGCAAAGAGGCTGTTCGGAGCGGCCACCCCGTTTCTTCCGCCGCGGCCATAGGGTCGCAGGCTGCTTATCTCACCGCCGAGCATCGGGATACGCCTTGCGGGCCGGATTCACCCTACTTCCGCCTGTACGAGCTTGGCGGAAAGGTCGTCTTCTTTGGCGCGTCGCTCGGCAGCAATTCCGTCTTCCATTGCGCGGAAGAGATCGCGTGCCCCGCCTATTTGGGCTTTGCGACGATCAAGGACGCCATCGTGGAAGACAGGGACGGCCGCAGACACACCGCTACCGCCCGCCGCTACGATTGTTTCGACCGCGGCATCAGACGTCACCTCGGCAACATGGAGCAGATATTCCTTGAGCGCGGCCTCCTGCAACGCGCCATGATTGGGGAGAGTAGAACGTACGTCATCGATGCCCAAGAGAACGTCGACGTTTCGCGCGAGATATTGACGGAAAACCCCGACTACATTCTCTCACCGCTCCACTAACAATATCTAGATTCGCTTTACCTTTATGGAAACTACATCCTGTGCTATAGTGGTGTCCAGTACCGAGGCACGTTGTAGCCGGTCACAGTTGCGCCCGCTCGCTCTGACGAATCGATAGACGCCTACGGAGGTATGCGCATGCGTTGCCCACAGTGCGCCAAGCATGACACCCGCGTAGTTGATAGTCGACCGGAAGAAATGAGCATCCGCCGCCGCCGTGAATGCGGCAATTGCGGCCACCGCTACACCACCTATGAGCGCTTGGAAGTGCTCGCATGCCCGCACTGCGAGTCTATTGAGTCTCGCGTCGCTTCGTACCAACTGCTCAAGGCCGGATCGCGACGATTCCGCGAGTGCCTGCGCTGTGGCAGAGAGTTCACGACGACGGAGCGGGTTGACCCGGTGCCGCTCACGGTCGTCAAGCGGGACGGCCGGCGCGAGGAGTTCAACCGGGGCAAGTTGCGTGACAAGATAAGCACGGCTTGCTGGAAGCGTCCGGTAAGTTCGGAGCAGGTCGGACACATCGTTGACGGCATCGAACGCGACTTGCTCGAATTAGGCGAACCCGAGGTGGAGTCCACGGTCATCGGCGATAGAGTGATGCAGCGCCTGCGCGTCCTCGATGAAGTGGCCTACGTGCGTTTCGCCTCGGTCTACCGCCGCTTCGAAGACATCGACAGTATTGCCGAGGAAATTGCCGAGTACCAGCAGTGGAAGCGCAGCCGCGCCCAGCCGGACCAAATCGCTCTGCTACCGGAACCGGAAGAAACGTCCATCACGTAGGCACATCCCCGGCGCTCTTGCAGCGTGACCCGCTTGCCGGTACCCGCAATTGCCGGATTATGTGCACCCCAGCGTCTGTACTGGAGTTCTACCTGAGAAGCCCTTCCCCATGCGCAGCTTTCTCTTCTACTGGGTGCCTCCACTCCTCTGGATGGCCCTCATCTTCTACGGTTCCGCGCAACCTACGCTGCCGTCGCTTACGCATAGCCTTCTCGATTCGTTGTTGAAGTACGGCGCGCATTTTGTGGAATACGCCGTGCTGGCGGCGCTCTGGTACCGCGCGATCTACTCACGCTTTCGCCACCCGATGATTCAGCCGTTGGCGTTCATCATTGTCGTCATGTACGCGCTGAGCGACGAATTTCACCAGTCCTTTGTGCCGGGCAGGAGCGCTACGTGGCAGGACGTGGCGGTGGATGTTATCGGCGGCGCGAGCGCCCTCCTGGTCTGGAATGTCGTGCAGCAGTGGCGGAACCGCATCAACACTTCCCGTGAAAAGCGCCGACAGGAACCCTGAGCGAGCTTTTCATTTACTTTCCGATGCAGAACTCGCCGAAGATGCGGTCGAGGAGATCTTCCGTCGCACTCTCGCCGGTCAGTTCACCGAACGCATTGACCGCGGCCCGCAGACCGATGCAAACAAAGTCCGCGGGGAGATCGTCGGCCACAGCTTGGCGCGCCTCTGTGAGCGCCGTTTGCGCTTCCTGCAAGACCTCTTGATGCCGGAGCGAGGTTACGACCGCACTTTCGGCAGGCAACCCGCCCTGCAACAGGATTTCGCTGATGTCCACGCGCAACGCCTCCAAGCCGTCACTGGTGACTGCCGAGGTCTGCACGACCGGAGAGTCATTCAGCAAGTGTTGTACGTCGTTGGGAAAAAGGACCCGTGCCTTGTCCGCCTTATTCAAGGCGATGATGGCCCGTTGGTCTGTATTTATAGCCAGGGCGCTGTTCACTTCCCCAATCACGTCGTGGTCTTCCGGTTGCAGCGGCATACTGCTATCCAAGACCAGGATTATCAAGCGAGCGGCGGCCAGCGACGCCCGGCTGCGCTCGACGCCAATCTGCTCCACCACGTCATGCGTGTCGGCTATGCCCGCCGTATCCGCCAGCACGAGGGGTATGCCGTCAACGTCAACGGTCTCCTCCAGCACGTCCCGCGTCGTTCCCGGGATATCCGTGACGATCGCCCGGTCGCTTGACAGGAAAGCATTGAGCAGGCTCGACTTGCCAACGTTGGGGCGACCAACGAGTACGGCAGGCACACCATCACGTATAAGCGCGCCGCTCCGGGCTGTTGCCAAAAGTTGATCCACGTTAGCAAGCGCAGCCGCGAGGGACGCTTCCACCTCATGCGCGGGGACCGCCGGCACGTCATCCTCGCTGAAGTCGATATTGGCTTCCAGACGCGCCAGCAGTCCGAGCACCCGCTGTCGCGACTGCTGGATGTGACGGGACAGGCGGCCATCCAGTTGGTCCAGCGCAAAAGACAGTCCCTTGCCCGTACGCGTCCGTACCACGTCCATGACCGCCTCGGCCTGGGCCAGGTCGAGCTTGCCATTGAGAAAGGCGCGCAGCGTAAACTCGCCGGGCCCGGCCAAGCGCGCGCCTTGCGCAACGAGCAAGGCAAGCATCCGGCGCAGCACGGCGGGGCTGCCGTGGCAGGAAAACTCAACCACGTCTTCACCCGTGTACGAGTGGGGCCGCCGCATATAAGTGCACAACACTTGGTCCACACGCTCGTTGTTGGCCGGATCGAACACGAGACCGACGTACGACCGGTGGCTCTGCCACTTGCCGGGCTGCTGCCGTCGAAAGCAGCGTTTGCCAATAGCAAAAGCCTGACTGCCGCTCAGCCGCACGATTCCGATGGCGCCTTCACCCGGCGGCGTGGCCACGGCGGCGATGGTATCCTCAAGGTCCACACAAATTCCTTGGTCTTGGGAGATGTACTCCCAAGTTGGTTCTTGATTCTTGCCCAATGATTCCGATCTACTTGGGCTTGTCTTACTCTGAAAATAGCGTGACCAAGCCGTTCGCCCTGAGCATCGTCGAAGGGTGAACGGCGGAGGTAGCGGGTAGCAACTCCGCACCCTATTCTCTCCGTTCATGCTTCGACAAGGGCTTCGCGAAGCCTGGGCTTCACGAAGCCCACTCAGCACGAACGGAAACGCCTTTCGTGTGACGCAGGGAGCCTGCACAGAAACCTAAGACCGGAGCTAGTCAGGACTCGTATGGTCGCACTCCAACACTAGCTTTCGTGCAGCGTTGGCTCAACTCCCAAGTCCTCGATCGTAAATACATGCCCATATGCGTAGCCGGCCGCTGCAATAGCGGCAGCGCCCCCCTGCAAACGATCGACAAGCGTCCAAATGCCGGTCACCACACCCCCCGCTTCCTTGACCGCCTCCGCGGCGCGCAACACTGAGCCGCCGGTCGTGACCGTATCTTCCAAGATCACCACCCGCATGCCCGGCCGCAGAGGGCCTTCCACCTGTTTGCCCGTGCCGTGCTCTTTCGCCTGGCTGCGCACGATCAGGGCGGCAAGCGGCGTATCTGCCGTGAAACTGGCGATGGCGACGGCGGTCACCACCGGGTCCGCAGCAACCGACATGCCGGCAACGGCATCCGGCAAGGGATCGCCCAACGCCCGCAACATCACTTGGCCCGTCAGGTGCGCGCCCTCCGCGGACAATGTCACAAGGCGGCAGTCAATGTAATAGTTCGCCCGCTTGCCGGAACTAAGTATGAAGTCTCCGACCTTTACCGCTTCCGCTTGCAGCAACTGGCGCAGGCGCTCTCGCTCGGCATCCACAGGTTTCCACCTCTTCTTTGGCTCAGTGTGTGACACCCTCGATTCTAGCGAGCGGCGGTGACTCTGACCAGAGCATGTCCTTTGCAAGAGACTGGAGGTCAGATCGCCGCAGGAAGCGCACGTAGGGCGCCCAAGATTCAAATACGCGATCACGGTCACTAGTAGCCTCATCGTCGCAAGGATCTGGAGCCACGATGGAAATCGGTTGACACATCCTGTCGCAGCCACGGACAATACAGCCAGTCCCAAGAGTGCGCCGAACCGCCCGACTTACTCTCACTCTGTGGAGACTCATGAAACAAAACACATCAAAAGGTATCTTCTTCGATCTTGGCGGCACGCTCACTACGGCCAATCCATCCGTTACCGAGCAAATCGTGCAAACGCTCGCGGACTTTGGGCATCCTCTCCCGCATCACGAGGTTGCGCATGCCCTGGATAGCCGCGCCCCCCAGTTCGAAGATCCCCGCAATAGCGGATGGACGCTGACCCATGAACGCTCATACGCCTTCTGGACTCACTACTACGATAGTGTGCTGGCCGAGCTAGGGATATCCTCTGCCGAGCGCGGAGACATCGTTCTGCGCATCTATGGAAGATTGAGCCAACCCCAGGGCTATGGGCTCTATCCGGACGTCATACCGGTCTTGGAGCGCTTGGCAGGGGAAGGGTATACTCTAGCGCTGATTTCCAATTGGGAGGCCTGGGGCGCTGAGCTCGTCGAATACCTGGGCATTAGCCGCTATTTTCCTACGCAGGTGCTCTCGGGCTGTGTGGGCGTTGAAAAACCGGACCCAGAGATATTCAGAATGGCTCTCGCACAGGCCGACATGCCTGCCGATCAGGTGCTCTTCATCGGTGACATCGTCCAACTTGACATCGAACCGGCCGAAGCCGTCGGCATGCACGCGGTCCTGATCGATCGCCACGCGGAACGCAGCAACACAGACCCCTCACGCATTCGCTCGCTGCATGAGCTACACGACCATGAGTTCCTGCGACACTAAGCACGCGGACTTGGGTAAAGCGCACTGACGATGCAAGATTGAATTTCACTAGAAGCTGCCTCATAAATCGGCTAGACATGCCGATGCGTGCTTCGACAAGGGCTTTGCGAAGCCCACTCAGCACGAACGGATTGTTCGCTTTTTTCGTTCGCCCTGAGCCTGTCGAAGGGCGGATCTGCACGGACAATGTATTTATGAGACGAGTTCTAACATGCCGTAGCGCGGGGGCTTGTCCCCCGCCTCTTAGCGCCAAAAGTAGACACGGTCTCGGGTAGGTGTTTGGTACCGGTAAGCGCAGCGGGACGTTTTTAGGGAAGAGAAGAAGGCACCTCAATACCAGTAGCGCAAAGGCAGCCTAGAGTGGCACGCGATCTTACCGACATCCTGAAGTCAACGTTTGGGCACGATAGCTTCTTACCCTTGCAGGAAGAAGTCATAAGAAGTGTTCTCGATGGCAAAGACTCCCTGGTACTTATGCCCACCGGCAGCGGCAAGTCGCTCTGCTACCAACTGCCCGCTCTCTGCCTGGACGGCGTGACGCTCGTCATTTCACCGTTGATCGCGCTGATGAAAGACCAAGTGGACGGCTTGAAAGCGCGGGGCATCGCCGCCGATTGCATCAACAGCGCCATGGGCACGGCGCACAATCAACGTGTACAGAAGGCTGCCTACAAAGGCCGTCTTGACATCTTGTACGTCGCGCCGGAGCGCGTGGCGACGCCGCAATTCCGCGACTTCCTGCATGCCCTGAAACTCAGCCTCATCGCCATCGACGAGGCCCACTGCATCTCCGAGTGGGGACACAACTTCCGCCCCGACTATCGAGAACTGCGGGTACTGCGCGACAACTTCCCAACAGTGCCGGTGATTGCGCTCACGGCCACCGCGACGGAGCGCGTGCGGCAAGACATCCTCGATCAACTGGGCATGACCCACGCCGCCCGGTTCATTGCCAGCTTCAATCGCCCCAACCTGACGTATCGCGTCAGGCCCAAGCGGCGGAGCTTCGAAACCCTGGTTGCACTGCTGCGCGAACTTCACGGCGGTTCCGCCATCATCTATCGCTTTTCGCGCAAGAATACCGAAAGCCTTGCCGCCGATCTCTGTGAACGCGGCTTCAAGGTCCTGCCGTACCACGCGGGACTGGAAGACGAGGAGCGGCGAGAGACCCAGGAACGATTCCTGCGGAACGACGTGCCGATCATTGTGGCAACGATCGCATTCGGCATGGGCGTGGACAAGCCAAACGTCCGCTTGGTCGTGCACTACGATCTGCCCAAGACCATCGAGGGCTACTACCAGGAAACCGGCCGCGCCGGACGTGACAACAACCCCAGCGAGTGCGTGCTTTTCTACTCCTACGGCGACAAGATAAACCAAGAATATTTCATCAACCAGATCGAGGACGACGCGGAGCGCACCCACGCCGAAGAAAAGCTTGCGCAGATGGTCGCTTACGGTGAAGCAAGAACCTGCCGCCGAGAGTTTCTGCTCAGCTACTTTGGCGAGAAGTGGCAGGAAGAGAACTGCGGCGCTTGCGACGTTTGCCTGACCGCGTCGGCGCAACCGGACGAACAGGACGCCGCCCATACTTATGACGGCACCGAAATCGCGCAGAAGGTCCTGTCGGCCGTGATACGGACAGGGGAACGATTTGGGGTCAACCACGTCGTCGACGTGCTGCGCGGCAGCCAAGCGCGGCGCGTGCGGCAATTCCACCACGACACGCTGCCAGTCCACGGCATCGCACGCGATCTAGCGAAGGACGAGTTGCAGGACATTATGGACCAGCTTAGCGACAAGGAGCTACTGGCGCGCAGAACGAGCGGCGAATATCCGACGCTGTACGTCACCACCAAAGGCAGAGCCTTCCTCACAAATCGTGAATCCCTGGCGCTCCGCCGACAAGCGCCGCCGCATGCAGACGCAGCCGGGGAACTCGACGCCGTTCTCTTTGAAAAACTGCGCTCTCTGCGTCAAGAAATCGCTACGGCGTTGAATGCGCCGGCGTACGTCGTTTTCTCCGACGAGTCGCTGCGGCAGATGACTATTCACCTGCCAACCGATCACGAATCGCTGCTCCAAATCAAGGGCGTGGGCAATACTAAGCTGAGCCAGTTCGGCGATCGCTTCCTCGCCGTGATTCGCAAAAATGTGGCAGAGCACGGCGGCGGCTCTCCCAACCCAGCGACAACGAGTCGACATGCGACCAACGGTTCGTCCTTTGCACAGATCCGCAATACGCATCCGCGCGCCTACGCGCAATGGGAACCGGACGAGGACGAGCGGCTTGCCAGTCTGTTCCAGGCCGGGCGCTCGCTATCGGAGATCGCGTTGGCATTGGGCCGCCGACCAGGCGCAGTCGCATCGCGGCTGCGCCAAGCAAAGATCGCTCCCGGCTACCGTCTGTCGCTCAGCGAAACCGAGACGCGTACCCTGGAACTGGCGCGGCACGGCCTGAGTGTGACGGAGATGGCCGCAAAGCGCGGCCTTTCGGCCGGCACCGTGATTGCGCACCTGGAGCGCATCATAGAGACGGATGAGGCTCTCGACCTGACACACCTGCTCCCGCCGACGGACCGGTACGCGCAGATCGTGGACGCCTTCAGCGCTGAGAGTGACGACGGTCTGCTAAAGCCCGTCAAAGAGCGCCTGGGTGACGATTACGCCTACGAGGAATTGCGGCTGGTGCGGCTGCGATTGCGCCAACTCTCGACCAACATTGCCTTGAGTTCTTCTACATTCGATATTCTTGCAAGAGACAAAGACCGTGAGTAAGGAAACGCAAGACAGTTCCCATCCGCCGCTGGGGTGGAAACTCATCGAATCGAAGGTCGCCTATTACGGCCGCTTTCCGGTGCGGGAAGACGTGCTGGAAGCGGAAGCCGACGGCAGGCGCATGCTCTACACCTATCTGGACATTCGCCGGGACGCGGTCGCCGTGCTGGCGCTGACCGATTCCGGCGAGGCCGTGCTTGTCCGCCAATACCGACATCCGTTACGCCGCACCACACTCGAAGTGCCCGCGGGCGCCCTGGATCCCGGCGAAGATCCTGAAGCCGGAGCGCTACGGGAACTGGAGGAAGAGACTGGATACCGCGCCGGACAGATACGACCGCTCGGCGCCTATCATCCCAGCACCCCCTTATTGCCGACGATGATGCGTCTTTACTTTGCCACCAATCTTGACTATCATGCTCCCAAGCCTGACGCATTCGAGATTATTCAGGTTGAACTCGTGCCCGTAGGAGACCTGCTGCAAGCAGTGCTTGACGGCAAGCATCCGGAGGCGACTCTGACGGCAAGCCTGCTATTCGCCGCCCAACGCGGCTGGCTGCCGACGTGAGACCGAGCCGTACGGTCGCGTAAATCGGGCGAGACGTAGAACACAAGGCAGCGTCCTTCCGGCGAAGGCCGGTCTCCAAAGCAACGAAGAGCAGTCAATGGCCGAACAATCCGTCATTCTCATCGGCGCAGAAAACCTCGCCGAACGGCTAGAAGCATATAAGCGGCTTCTGCCTGCGGAGTCGATTACTATCCTCAGACCCGATGGAGCCAGCGAAGGAAGAAACACGTTTCTTGGCGTGCCGGTGGCCCATGAGTGGCCGGATACGAGCAGCGGTATCGCGGACATTGCCGGCGATTGCGCTGCCAGGGCAGTTTCCGCCCGCCGCGCCTTGGAAGGCGGTTGGCGCGCGCTGATCCATCCGCCATTCGGCGACTCGTACGCGAACGCGGAGGCGATTCTGGCGGCGGCCGGCGGCGCCATGCGCGTAGCGTTGCCTGTCCATTACACCCACAAGTACGAGACCGCCGCGCAGTCCGCGCGATCGGGAATCGGCGACACCATCACCGTGCGCAATATTCGCGTTTTTCCTCCCGCCCAAGTCTGGCAGCAAAGCACGTTTCAGCTTGTGGAAGCTCTATACTTGCTGGGAGGTCCAATCCAACGCATCTATGCGAGAGCCGCGGCCCTGAAGTCGGCTGATACCGACACGGTATTCTGCAATGGCAGATACGAGAACCGCGCTATCTACTATGGAGAAATGAGCGCGGCCTATCCCAGCACCTACAGCAAGGAAGTCATCGAAATAACCGGTCGCGATGGTATGGTGGAGTACGATTCCAACGCCCGCAGTTTCTGGCTAGCATCCGAAAGTGGGATCACGCTCACGGAAGCGTACCACCAATCTCCCTATGAAAAAATGGCGGCGGCCTACATCGAATCATGGGAAACGGACGGTGAATTAGCCTCGGAGCTCCCCGACCCCCTTCCCATTCTCCGCGCCTATTGGGCCGCTATGGAGAGCATCGAGCGGAATGAGGTGGTGGCGATATGAGCGCGACACGCTCGCTGAACATCGGCGCTATTTCGTTCGACCACGGCCATCAAAACGGCTATGTATCGGCATTACTTGATTTGCCGTCCGCCCAGCTTGTGGCTGCTTCGGACACGATCCCTGGGCAACTCGACCGCATGCACGCGATGCTTGCCGCTCACCCCGAAGCCCCGGAAGTCAAGGTGTTCTCGGATTACCACGAACTGCTGGAACTTGACGAGGTCGAGGCGGTCTCTATCTGCTCCGCAAACGCGGACCATGCAGAGATGACCATCGCTGCCGCCCAAGCCGGCAAGCACGTGCTCTGCGAAAAACCGCTCTCAATCACGCTGGAAGAAGCGGATTCTATGATCGCCGCCTGCCGCGATGCCGGTGTATACTTAGGTACCGCATATCCTTGCCGGTTCGCGCCGGTTGCCTGGCAGGCGAAGCAACGCGTGGACGCGGGAGAGATCGGCGATATTCTCGCCATGCACGGCACGAACCATCTGCGGCCCTTCACGGAAGGTTGGTTCATCGACCCCCAACGTTCCGGCGGCGGCACGATACGCGATCACATCGTGCACGTCACTGACTTGATGCGCTGGTTCACGGGAAAAGAGGTGGTGGAAGTCTACGCCGAAGGCGACACGCTCAAGCGGCCCCACATCGCCGTGGACGACGTGGCGATCCTCGTCGAAACATTTGAAGGCGGCATTATCGCCTCCACCGACCCATCGTGGAACCGCCCGGAGAACTGGTCGAAGTGGGGGAATGTCTACCTGCGCCTGCTCGGCACGCGCGGTATGATTGAGTTTGAAATCACGGGACAGGCCCTCGTGCGCACTGAAACCAAGAGCGGCACCGTCTCGTCGATTGATACATCAGAGTCAATGAATTACTATTTGCTTAAGGATTTTAGCGAGGCAATAATCGCTGGACGCTCTCCGTTGGTCACAGGGGAAGACGGTCGCGCTGGAGTGGAAGCCATTCTGGCAGCCTATCAGTCCATTGAAGAAGGGCGACCAATCCGACTGCGCGATGGATGATATCATCGGTCCTAGCGATGGACAGCCCTTGATTAAGGCTCATTTGAGCGGAGGGAAATAATGCGAAGACGAGTCTTCCTGGTAGCGGCGGGTGGCACGCTTCTCAGCGCTTGCCAACTTGGTATTGGTGAGAAACCCCCTGAAGAAGCACAGTTCATTCCTTTGCGCATTCTGACGTACTCCGAGATTGTCTACCGTGGCAGGACGGCCATTCTCCACGCAGCTTCTAAGGAAGGGGCCGAAGTAACGCCCGCCCTCATGCGGGGCGAAGAGACAATTGCCATTGAGGAGTTTACGGCGCAGACGGCAGGAGCGGATGGCTTCGTGCGCTGGACTTGGACGGTGCCCGAAGCGCTGGAGCCCGGTACCTACATAATCGAGGTCACGGCAGTTGCCGAAGAGGGCCAGATCTCGTGGACTGAGGAATTCGAGGTCAAGTAGCCGCAATTCGGGGAGACCGCCATGGCTGGTGACCGCTTGCGCACCGCCGTTGTCGGCGTGGGCCTGATTGGCGAGCAGCACGCCGATGTCTACGCGGCGTATGAACGCGCCGACCTCGATTTCGTCTTTGACGCTAACCCTGATCGCGCGCAAGCGGTGGCACATCGCCTGGGATGCCAGGCCGCGCCAGACCTGGATGCAATTGCCGCTTCCGACGTTGCCTTGGTGAGTGTGGCTACGCCCGATTTCGCCCACCGCGACGCGGTCGTCACCATGCTGGAAGCCGGCAAGCACGTCCTCGTTGAGAAGCCGCTGGCCACCAGCGTCGCCGACGCCGTGGCAATGGTGCAAGCCGCCGAACGTAACAACCGCCTCTTCAGCGTGAGCCTAGGCAATCGCTGGGTTAGCGATATACAGGAACTCCGCGACTGCGTACAGAGCGGGGAAATCGGCGATCCGGTCTTTGGCTTCTCGCGCCTCTCCGACACGGTGTGGGTGCCCACCCAGATGCTCTCCTGGGGCAGTGAATCCGGGCCCCACTGGTTCCTCTTTCCCCATACGATGGACTACATGCGCTGGATCATCGGTCAGGAAGCCGTAAGTGTCTATGCGCGCGGCGAGAAGCGCCTGCTGCCGCAGAAAGGCGTGGATGCGTACGACTTCGTTCAGGCCATGGTGGAGTTTGAAAACTGCACGATTACCTTCGAGACGTCCTGGATCGTGCCGGAAGGGTATCCCGCCATCGTCGAGCAGTACCTATCGCTCTATGGCACCGCAGGCAAGGTCACGCTCGACCGCTCCAGCCGGGGTTTCACGCTGGATACCGAGTCGCGCCAACTGACAATTAGACCCAAGATGTGGTCGTATTTCAAGACGGACGAATCATGGGGTAATTCGATGCGCAACATGGTGGACTGCGTGCTGGACGGCGGTGAACCGGCAATACCCGCACGCGACGGCTTGGCAGTGGTTGCAATGATAGAAGCCGCCGAGCGCTCCATCGAGACCGGCCAACCAGTGAAACCCGCTAGTTTGATAGCCGAGCACATGTAGGCTAGGCTACCGGCGGCAGACCGAATGGCACTGAAGTAAAGCAAAGGTAATTGCTTTCTGTAAACGGCAGCAGATTGGGAACACAATTTTCGAATACATATGGGGCGTAAATGTACGCCCTTTCTTCATCTGAAGGAGAGGACGGGGAAATGGAACAAATCGGCATTGGCGTCATCGCCGCCGGAATGATGGGCCAGCGGCACGCTAACGTCTATCGGCAGCTACCCGAAGTGCAACTGCGCGCCGTGGCCGATGTGAACGCTCAGGCTGCGCGCGCAGCCGCCGATCCGGCCAACGCGGATGTCTACACCGACTGGCGCGACCTCCTAGCGTGCGAAGACATTCAAGCCGTGAGCATCTGCCTACCGGACTGGGATCATCGTGACGCCGTGATCGCAGCGGCGGAAGCCGGCAAGCACATCCTGCTTGAGAAGCCGTTGGCTATCAAGGTTGCCGACGCTGACGACATGGTCGCCGCCGTGGAGCGGGCCGGTATCACGCTGCTGGTGGGGCACACGCTCCATTTCGACCCGCGCTATGCCATGCCGTTGGAGGACTACCGGCGCGGCGCAATCGGCGACGTTATTCACGTCTACGCCCGCCGCAACAATCCCATCGCCAGCGCCGAGAAATTCGAGGGCAACACCACCGTGCTGCAATTCCTGGGCATTCACGACATCGAATACGTGCTCTCAATGGTGGACGAACTGGTGGTGCGAGTTACGGCGGAGTCCCACCAGGCGCTGGCGACGGAACTCGGCATCGACGATGCGGTCTTTACCCTTGTGAAATTCGCCTCCGGCGCAGTTGCCAGCTTCGAGCACGCATGGACATTACCCGCCCAAGACTTCCGGGCGTTGGATGCACGCCTCGACGCAGTCGGCACCAAGGGCATGATCCGCATCGACTGCGCCCCCGCCACCAGCATGACGATTGGGAATGAGCAAGTGGAGACCCACGACACCTGGTACGGCCCGACACTGGGCACGGACTACGTGGGCGCGATCTTCCACGAGGTGAAGCACTTCGTGGACTGTCTGCGCACCGGCGCGGAGCCGTCCGTCAAGGTAAAGCATGCGTACGAAGCCGTGCGCGTGGTGGATGCGGCCCAGCGCTCAGCCGCCAGCGGCAAGCCTGTAGAGCTTTAGCGGCCGCCCGTCCCGATCGCCGTCCACTCACCTTTAGTAGAGAGCCACTTGCTGAATGGCGGCTTCGCCTTAGCTAACGTAGTGTTCATTGCGTGACTTGAGGATCCTCCAAGCGCGCTCGAACCATCTCTCCGATGGCAGTGTAGTCCACACGCGCAAACTCAGAAGTGTCTAGCACTGTCACGTCAGAAGACAGAGAGATAGGACCGTACACGCCACGCTCAATCTGGTCCATTAGCGCGCCACAGGCAGCATCGTCAGCATGTCCCGCATGACGACTTGGCCCACGCTCGGTAATCCGCCGGGCAAGAACCTCAGATGGCGCAACACAGTGAATTTCAAAGGGTGCATATTGATACTGCTGTACGAGCTTGGACCACTGTGGTCGGCTCTCCTCTGCCCAGAACGCATTCTCCACGACGAAGGATGACCGCGCAACCATCATCTGTTCCGCCATATAGAACAAGACGGTAATGCTCGCTGCTCCCAGTCGCTGCGACCACGCGCGATCACTCCAGCCCAACGCATCGAACAGCCGCTCCTTGATGTCGTCTTTGGTGAGACAGGGTAGAGCAAACTGTATGGCTAGCCGATTGGCAAGCGTGCTTTTGCCGGTACCCGGCGCGCCGGAAATGAAGATGAGCGTTGGTCTCAGCAATGTCGCAACTCCTACTTATGCCAATTCGCTGTGCGAATATGCCTTTAAATATCTAATGAGCACGGCGCACATACAGTAGCGCGGGGGCTTGTCCCCCGCAAAACTGCGCAACCAGACCCTTCATTACCATGAAAATAGCACGACGGGCTCCGTCATTCCCGCGCACGCGGGAATCCATCTTCGCCGCGCATACCCTGGATTCCTCGGTTTCCCAACCGCGCTTTCGCCGGAATGACGGTCAGGAAGCCAGCCATCATCTTCGTTCCCTTGTGCGGCCTCGGCAAGGCAATGGTGATTCCGGCGAAAAGCCTGCCTCGAATCGAGTATGGGGCCGGAATCTAATGATGCCAGTCAGCGCCAAGAGGGCAGCATCACTACAGCACGGCATTAATTCGACTCGTCCAACATGACTACCCGCTCAAGCTGCCCGAACACCTTCTCGATCGCCCGCACGTAGCCAGCCATCAATGACTCATCATTGGGCGGCGTGAGGCCCATCAGCGGAATGATTCTATCTACCGCGTTTGACGCATGCGGATAGTCCTCCGGACGATACTCGATCGCGCCATCGTAGCGGCAAGCCCAGGGACACCCTCGCCCGTAGCCCTCTTGCTCCTGAAAGAGCGTCATGCGCGGCAGCAGGAACTCCGCGCGGCCGAGGCCAACGCCTTCCGCCCGCAGCGCCTCACGGATCTTTTCGCTGGCAGGTCCCGCATCTACATCCAGTCCTGCCTCTTCCGGCGCGAACTCCGCTACGTAGCGGAAGTAGACGTGGGTGCGGTCGGACGGGACGTGCGGCAAGCGCAGTCCGGGAATGCCTGCAAGGTGTTTGTTCAGATAGGCGGCATTCGCCTGAATGTGCGCCGTGATCTCGTCGATGCGCGTCAGTTGCGAGCGGATGAAGGCGTTGGTCATCTCGGTGCCGCGATACATCCAGCCCATGCCGTAGACGTTGTACTCGCGCTCGCCGTCGCTGCGCCGCCGTTCGCCGAACTGCTGCACCCGGGCGGCCATGTCCCAGGCTTCCTCATCATCGGTCACCAGCGCGCCGCCTTCGCCGCCGGGCAGGTTCTTGTTGCCGTTGAAGCTGAACGCGCCCACGTGCCCGAGCGTGCCGACCATGCGTCCATTATAGGTAGCCGCCTGCGCCTGGCAGCAGTCCTCGATCACCTGCAAGCCATGCTTCTTCGCCATCGCCATGATGCCGTCCATGTCGGCCGGCAGGCCGTAAAGATGCACCGGCAAGATAGCACGGGTGCGCGGCGTGATCTTGGCCTCGACCTGTTGCGGGTCCAGTGTGTAGGTTGCGGGATCGATGTCGGCAAAGACCGGAATGGCGTTGTGGTGGAGAATGCACGTAGCCGTAGACGACCAGGACATGGGCGTGGTTATAACCTCGTCACCCGGCTGCACACCCGCCGCGGCCACGGCCATGTGCAGGGCTGCCGTGCCGCTGTTCGTCACCAAACAGTGTTGCGCACCCACGTATGCCGCCCATTCCTCTTGCAGCGCCGTCGCTTCCGGCGCCGCCGCGCCCCACAGCACGCCGCGCTCCAGCACACCCATCACGGCTGCTTTGTCCGCCGCCGCCACCTGCGGCCACGGCTGGATTGCGTCCTCAGCCAAAGCCGGTGGGCCTCCAACAATAGCAAGGTCTTCCTGTGCGCCTAACATGTTAGTTTCCTCAACCCAGCAGACATGGAGGTAGACAGACTATAAGTCTTCATCATGCGCCATCCTGCGGCAGGTTGGCTGGCACCAGCTTGCCGTCTTCGTCTATGTTCACAATGTCGCGCCTATCTGTCC
>JAPPLM010000028.1 GCA_028874195.1 Chloroflexota bacterium | reverse complement strand
AACCGGTCACCAGCCCTTGACAGCCAAGACAGTTTCTGAGCTTGTCGAAGGGCAAGCCGCACAAAGAGCAACGAATTTGTGATCCATGTATCAGCCAGGCAAGCTTCCTCAATCTGCGCCGCTGCCTGCTTGCACCAATGCCGTTGTTACCATGACTGCGACGAACGCACGCTCTGTGGCAAGCTGTTAGCGTCGTACCTGCGCATGCAGCGCGCGGCGCTCGCGGGCCAGCGCAGCCGGCGTCCCGCCAACCGTATCGAGCAAGTGAACGAGAGCGGGATTTCGCCCCAGTCCGCGCATGATCAGACCGAAATCGGGCGCTCGATCAAGCTCAAGCTGCAGGGGACGATCCGGGTCTGTCACCGGATTGGCATTCGTCCAACGAATCGCGGCGAGGCGATCGACGAAGCGTGAGGCCTTGCGCACGTAGCGCCCGAGCTGATCGTTATCCCACATCACCGACTGGAAAGCGCGGCCGGTGTGCATCACGAAACGCAGGGAAGGGAATGCATCCAAGAAGGTGAGGTAGTCGTCCGGAAAATGCAGCACGGACTCGCGACCGCCGTTTTCAATGGCAAGCGGCACACCCGGGTAGAGCACGAGCAGCGCTTGAAATGCCTCATGGAGCGCCCGCAGATGGTCGTCAATGTGCCCCTTTCGCCTCCCCGCATGGACTATATAGAGCGACATCGGCGCATATGCCTCGAAGAACTCGACCGTCTGAACGAGGCGCCGCAAGTAGACGGAACGAGGAAAGGGCGTAATATCGCTCGGCGCCTCCTCGAAGCCTTCATCCGGGAAGAGATTTACTTGGAATTGCAGCGGCGCATGCGTGACGATTGCCAGCACGTCCTGGGTAAACGTGTCCCACAACCCTTTGCGATAGAGCACCTCATCCACACTCACCTCCACCACTGCAAACTCCAGCCGCTGGCCCGTGTGCAAGGTCTCCTGCAACTGCTCGGCCACGCTCATGCGCCGAAACGGCTGCAACCGAGGATTGAATCCAACACGCATTTCTCACACCATGAACAAGGCTAAGGTCTTGTGTTTTGCTTCAAGCACCTGAATCGAAACGATGAATCTGTTAGAGCAACTCCATTAAGTAAAGTATTCACAATGGAATTACAGTTTGCAGTTCAGGAATTCCTATGACTACCCCGCCGTTACAATAGGGTCTTTGGAGTGTTTCTGCAACATACCACCAACTGCAAGCCCTGTGAATTTCGACGATTACAATTCGGTTGAGTTTCGTTTGGTATAATCAGAGGGCCATAGACGATTTATGGTCTTCCAAGCTGTCGGTGTCAAATCCTCTCTGAAGACTCGACTGTGTAGTCTCAGCAAAACTTGCGTAAGGTGTAAGTGCCATGTCCGTATCGGTTACCAGTGAGACAGACAGTCAATTTCGCAATCCGTTGGTAGAAGACGATACTGGTCTTGAAATTGAGCAAGACGATACTGAAGAGAGGATCGAACACCCCTTTGAACCAGAGAAAGTCAAGATCCGTACTGTCAATATTGTCGTTTCACAAATGGTTGAGAGAATCAAATTCGAAGAAATAGATCTCGCTCCAGACTTCCAACGTAATAGAGGTATTTGGAGTCGTGAGCGCAAGAGTCGCCTGATTGAATCGCTCCTTTTGCGAATCCCTATACCGGTCTTTTACGTTGCCGCCGACAGGAATGAGGTTTGGTCGGTTGTAGACGGCGTTCAGCGGATGTCCACCATCGATGAATACGTTACAGGACAGTTCCCTCTGGAAAGGCTTCAATACCTGACCCAGCTGAAGGGATGCCGACACGACGCACTCACCCGACCATTACAGCGACGCATTAGCGAGACTCAGCTTATCGTCAACGTCATTGAGCCAGGCACCCCGGATGAAGTGATGCAAAACGTCTTTCTGCGAATCAATACCGGTGGCATGAGGTTGAACGGACAGGAAATCCGCCACGCGCTTAACCCCGGACCAGTCCGCAACTATCTAAAAACACTCGCAGAGTCTAATGAATTCATTGAGGCAACGGATGGGACGATTCCGCCAAAGCGCATGGACGATCGCGAGTGTGTCTTGCGCTTTCTCGCCTTCTACATCGAACCTCCAGAGAAATATACCACTAGTGACTTGGATGGCTATCTCGGAAGGACCATGAAGAGAGTAAACAACATGAGTGCGGCAGAACTTAGCGGGTACGAGGCCGACTTTCGGAAGGCGATGCGTGCTGCACATTGCATTTTCGGTGAAGACGCTTTTCGCAAGCCGCGAGCCGAGGCCAACAGGCGGCGTCCTGTTAACAAGGCATTGTTCGAGACTTGGAGTGTCTCATTGGCAAGCTGCTCGTCAAAGGAGATTGAGTTCCTCATTGAGCGAAGTAAAGATGTGAAAAGACGACTCAGCGAGCTAATGGCAGAGGATACCGATTTCGACAATGCGATTTCTTATTCGACCGGATTACCAAGTCGGGTTCGGAAACGCTTTCAAGCAATTGAGCAAATCATTAAGGGCTTCGTCTAATGCTCCGAAGTATCAGACTGACGAACTTCAAGTGCTTCGAGCAATTGGACCTTGACTGCACGATGATCAATTTATTGTGTGGCTTGAACGGAATGGGCAAGAGCAGCATAGTCCAAGCTCTCTTGGTGCTCAGGCAATCATTTGAGACTGGCGAGTTGACTAACGGCAGACTCGTTCTTGGCGGCGAACGCGTAGACTTAGGCGCGGGCCTAGATATTCTCTTTGAAAATGCTGCCAGCGATTTTATCCGTTTCTCACTTGAGGACGACAACGCGCCGCAGGAATGGGAAATGGGATTCGAGTATTCACGGACGGCCGATCAGCTTAGCGCCCTGCCCAATGATGTTGAGGCAGGATACGACTACGTACCCCCGTCATGGCGCAAACTCCCTCCGTTCGGCGGAAATCTCATTTACGTAAATGCAGAACGGATTGGTCCTCGAAAACTCTACCCACTCTCCGACATGTTCGCCCGGCGCGTCGACTTTGGCGCAAGTGGTGAGTTTGCCTGGAGCTATTTGAGTCATTGCCAGAATGACCTTCTACCGGATAATGATCCACGTTGTGTTGCAAGTGAGCGCCGGCGACTGCGCGATGCTGTTGACCAGTGGCTACAGGAAGTACATCCTGGCGCTCATTTGGAGCTCGAGGAGATTACGGCAGCCGATGCAATTCTCCCAGGTTTCGCATTTGACCGGGCTGGAGACGTTGCCACGCGCCCGTACCGTGCGACAAATGTAGGGTTCGGTTTGTCTTATGTATTGCCGGTCATTCTTGCTCTCCTTGCACAGCCAAATACACTCTGCATGATTGAGAATCCTGAGGCGCATTTGCACCCGCGCGGCCAAACCAAGTTGGCGGAACTAGCGGCCCTTGCGGCGAGTGTGGGCGTGCAAGTGTTTGTCGAGACACATAGCGATCACTTCATCGACGGCGTCAGGATTGCCGTTCGCGATGGAATAATTACGCCGGAGGACACGGCCTTCCACTACTTCGAACGCGACGGTAGCCACACAGTCGTCTCTTCCCCACAGGTGGACCAGGACGGGCGACTCTCTCGGTGGCCTGCGGGCTTTTTCGACCAACACGAAGAGAATCTCGCAAGGCTAATTGCCCCAAGGGCCTAATATGCGCAAGATGGTGCTAAACCATGCTAGCCTTGCTGCACCGGACCAACATATAGCCCTAGAGTGGCTGCAAGACATTGCAACCGGAATGGCATCTCTGATTCAGAGTGGGGTCGTAAGTCCTTCAATTGGAATGCATCTGCACCCAAACGAGATTCCTTGCTTGACCGATAAGTCGCTGCTGGACATGTACTTTGAACTGGGGAAACAAGGCAAACGAGACGAATCTTCATTTCTCCTCGGGTTGAGTACCAAAGTACCGCTAATCAGCGAGGCTGAACCGAATGTAGCAGATCGCTTCAGTATGTGCGAGGCGCTGGGATGTGAAGCAAAAACACTGTCTACGGAGGATGGCGAGCCGCTAGTTATGTGCGCCATCACCGACGGCATTTTGGTTGGGTTTCCGTCAGAACCAGTCTGGGAGAAGAATCGAATTACGGTCACGTTTGATGAGATGCTTCAGGACGGTTGCATAAAGGAAGTATCCGAGATTATAGACAATCTTACGCGGTCCGCTCACGCCCAACCAATTCTCTCACGTTTTCGCGCTGAACTCCGTCAACTGACAAGTCCCTCAGCATTGTGGAAACACAGAGAATCGGCGTTTCCAGGACTGAAGTTTGGCCCTGACGTGGAAAGCCATCTTGCACGCTTGGATCGATCGCTACTGCACACAGTCGTCAATAAGCTGGCAAATCTTGATGAGGCAGCTTCTCAGTGGCGCGATGACGGAGGGCCAGAGCCTCATTGGCCTTGTAAGGTGACTCCCGAGAGTGACTCAGATATGCGCGACAAAAGACAAAGGAAGAAAAGACGCTTTCGGTCATATCGTGGAACGCGAGTGCTATTCACGTGGCACGCCCGCTATGGCAGTGGCGGGCGCATTCACTTGCGATTTGATGCGGCTACACACGAAGTCGAAATCGGTTACGTGGGACCGCACTTGTAAGTCTGTACGCCTCGCTTGTTTTCGTGTCGGCTACGGGACTGCTAGACTGACATATGGAGGCGCTCGGGTCCCGGTGGGCCTCGCGGTCTTCAAAACCGTCTGCGGGGCGGGCTACTCCCGTCCTGGGTGGGTTCGACTCCCATGCGCCTCCGCTGCGAATGACCTGGTGGTGCGACACGTTTGCATCAATGGGTAGGAGCGCCCGGTAGCGTAGGTTTGCAACCCCGTATCGCGTACGGGGCAGGCTCTGCGCCCGCTGCCGACATGCCAGCGCGAGCGGAAATTCAGAGGCGAGGGATAAGCTCCTGTGCTACGGCTGCCGACATGCCAACGCAAGCGGGAATCCAGAGGCGGGGGACAAGCCCCCGCGCTACTGGCCGTTAGCGAAACTTGATTTTGAGTTGCAACCGCACATTAACCGAGTCCAAGCGCTTAGCTCAGTGAATGGCGGAGAAATTCCTGATTCAACCGTGCAATCTCGGCGGTAGAACGGTCTGTCGTCTGGTCGCAAGCAGACCATTCGTAGAGCGCCCAATGCGGATAGTCCCTGGCGCGGAGCACGGAGAAGACCTCGTCCAACGCCACGTCTCCCTCGCCCAGCACCTCCACGCAGGCCGCATTGTTCAGGGTGTCGCGCACGTGCACCATGCGCAGCCGCGAATAGTGTTCCTCCAGCACTGCCACACCGTCTGCGCCGGCCCACATGGCCCAGTTTATGTCCAAGCACAAGCCCAGCGATTCTGCGTCAATTCCCGACACGATGCCCTGAAACACTCGCGCTCCATCCACAAATTCGTGCTGATGGTTGTGCAAGAGCGGCATCACGCCCTTTCCGGCGGTATAAGCGCACAACTCCGTAAGGTGGGCTACTTGCACGCCGATCTCTGCTTGCGTCGGTTGCCCGTCCTGCTTCCGTCCCGTGCTGATGACGAGGTACTCGGCGCCGACCGACCCGGCAAAGTCAGCGGCGGCACGGGCTTGCGGCATGGCACTATCTCTCACTACGTCCGGGTCGTGCCACGCTCCACCCACGTGAATACCGGCAGTTCTCAGCCCGTTGTCGTCCACGGCTTTGCGGTAGGCGGCGATGTCGTCTGGATTGTTTATGTAAGCGAAACCGATTTCCAATCCCTGATAGCCGGCCACCGCCAATTCTCGGCAAACTGTCGGCAGTATGCGGCCTATATCCTGGGTTTCCCGCAGCCAGAGGCGTGCCTGACAACCAATCTTTGCCGCCATTTTTTCGCCGTTCCCGCTTAAGTTGCTCTCTTCTGATATCTACCTAAATGCCGTCGATTAATTATCGCAAGCTGCGTCGCGGAATTCGATAGTATCCCGCAGTGGCAGGTTCGGTCCCTTAGCCGATGTGTTGCGGGAATGCAGCGCAGGCCGAACTAGTGTAGTATGAGGGTACGTTAAGTCATGCCAGACCAAGTCACGGCTTGTCGAGGATTGTGCAAACGATGGACCAAGTGATGGATTTAGTACTGCGACTGATCGGCTTAGTCGTCTGGGGATTCTTCTCTGGGCTCCCATTTGTCGTGGCGCCCAGTATAGCTATCATGACCTGTCTTGCCATCATGCTTGCCGTCAGAGGGATCGTGCGTCACACTGCCGGCAAATAGGCCCTTCAGTCCACTTCGATAGAAACTCTATGGCCGGCATCCTCGTTGGCCAGTCCATGTTCGAGCGTCGTCCATGGCAGCAAGGCGCACTTGACCCGCAGCGGGAATTTGGCAACTCCTTTTAGGGATTCAAGGTCTTCCATCTCTTCCGGCAAAATGACGTCTTCGCCATGCATCATGGCCTTGAAGAGTTCACCAATGTTGCCAACCTCTTCCTTAGACTTTCCTTCGAGCACCTCGCTCATCATCGAAGCTGCCGCGAGACTGATAGCGCAGCCTACGCCATCGAAGCGCACCTCTTGCAAGCGCTCCCCATCCAGCAGCACGTATATCTCTACTTCGTCCCCGCACAGCGGATTGCTGCCCTCGGCTTCAATATCCGCTTGCGGCGGCCTCCCCCTGTTGTGGGGGCTTTGGTAGTGGTCGAGGATAATGTCTTTATACAGATCGTTCAATTGCATGTCCGAACACCCTCTGTGCCTTATGTATACCCTCTACAAGCGCGTCGATCTCTTCCTCAGTAGTATAGGCATAGAAGCTCGCGCGCGCGGTGGCGGGTACGTTGAAACGCCGCATGAGCGGCTGGCAGCAGTGATGTCCCGCTCGCACTGCCACCGCTTCGCTATCGAGTATCTGCGCAATGTCGTGCGGATGTACGCCGTCGAGCACGAACGAAACAACACCCGCGCGAATCTGTATTTCCCACGGCCCAAAGAGCTTGATACCGCTAACCTCGCGCATTTGATCCAGTGCGTATTGCGTAATCTGTATTTCATGCTCCCGCACGTTGGCCATGCCAAGGTCATTTAAGTAGTCAACGGCTGCGCCGAGCGCAATCACGTCCGCGATATTGGGGGTGCCGGCTTCGAACTTCTGCGGCACGTCCGCCCATGTCGATTCGGTGAGCATTACCTGGCGGATCATGCTGCCGCCGCCCATGAACGGAGGCATCGCCTCCAGCAGGTGCGGCTTGGCATAGAGCACGCCTACACCGGTCGGCCCCATCATCTTGTGACCGGAAAAAGCCAGGAAGTCGCAGTCTAGCTCCTGCACGTCCACCGGCATATGGGGCACGCTCTGGGCCGCATCCAGCAGTACCAGCGCCCCATACTTGTGCGCTTTCTTGATGATTCCCTTTACCGGATTGATGGTGCCGAGCACATTGGAGACGTGCGTTACCGCAACCAGCCGCGTCTTTTCCGTTATCAGCACGTCGAGGCCGTCCAGCATGAGACGGCCTTCATTGTTGACGCGCAAGAAGCGCAACTCCGCTCCTTGCTCCTGCGCCAGCAACTGCCACGGCACGAGATTGGAGTGATGCTCCATCTCAGAAATGAGGATCTCGTCATCGCTACGCACGTTTTCGGTACCCCACGTATACCGTACGAGATTAATAGCCTCAGTGGTATTGCGGGTGAAGATAATGCACTCGGGGGACGGAGCATTGATGAAGCGGGCAATCTTCGTGCGCGCATTTTCGTAGGCGGCAGTTGCTTGTTCACTCAACGTATAGATGCCGCGGTGTACGTTCGCATTGTACCGTGTGTAGTAATCCACCAGGCTGTCAATGATCGCCTGCGGCTTTTGCGAGGTTGCTGCGCTATCCAGGTACACGAGCGGCTTGCCGTGTACTTGCGTCCCCAAGATTGGGAAATCCTGCCGCACAGCGTGCACATCGAAGCCGATCTCGTCGGAGACGCCACTTTCCATTGCGCACAGTCCTATCTAACAGAAACGGTATGTGGTCAGGGCGGTCATCCCAAGTCCACCAAGACGTCCTGACCTTCGATCTTCACGTCATACGAATTCACCGGCACAACGGCCGGAAAGCTCAGCGCACGTCCCGTGCAAACATCAAAACGCGCGCCGTGTCGCGGACACTCCAATGCGGTGCCGTCCAACTCTCCCTCGCCCAGAGGCCCGCCGTCATGCGTGCAGATGTTATCGATGCAGTAGATGTCGCCATCTACGCGGGCAAGCGCTAGGCTATCACCATCCACATCAACGACGATTGCATGTCCTTCCGGAATGTCGTCAACCGACGCCGCTCTGACAAATCTCGCCATGCGTCAATCCTCAACCTGCCATCCGGCCATCTTCTCTTGTATCTTGCTCGCAAGTTGCGCCTGCACGCCGTCAAGCGGGGTGTGCTGGATCACCTCGCTGAAGAACCCCTCCACTAACATACGCGCCGCATCGTTCTTGTTCAGGCCATGTGCCATGACGTAGAAGAGTTCCTCCTGGTCCACCTGGCCGGTCGCCGAGCCGTGGGTGCAGCGCACGTCATCGTTATCAATTTCCAGGATAGGAATTGAGTCGGAGCGCGCACGCTTGCTGAGGAGTAAGTTGCGGTTCTCTTGGTACGCGTCCGTCCGTTTCGAGCCTTTGCGGACGTTGATGACACCGGTAAAGACGGCGCGCGAGCGGTCGCGGAGCGCACCCTTGATCAGCAAGTCGCTGGTGCTATATGGCGCCTGGTGATCCTGCATGGTCTTATAGTCCATGTGCTGGGTGCCGTCGGTGAAGAAGAATCCTCGATGGAACGCCTCCACCCCTGATCCCGTAAAACTGTTGTCAATGTAATTCTTGACCAGCTTGCCCCCGGTGGCAGCCACGATAGTACGGAGGTGCCCGTCGTTGTCGACGCGCAACCGCTGAAAACCCAACTCGATGACGTGCCGCCCCCAGTCCTGAATAGTGACGTGGCGCACCTGCGCGCCATCCTTCGCGACCACCTCCGTCGCTGGGCAAGAGAACGACTGCGCCTCGAGGGTCGGGCTCGCGTAACGCTCGACAAACGTGACCTGACTCCCCTGATCTGCCACCAACAATATGTGGGGAAAGACGGCGATGTTCTCGGCATTCATCCAGATAAGCGCTTGGATTGGGAGTTCCACCGTCGTATCCGGCGGCACGTAGCAAAAAATGCCCCCTGAAAAGAAGGCTCCGTGCAGCGCGGGAAACTTGCCGTCGTCCGACCTCACAATCTGGCCGAGGTATGGCTGCACAAGCTCTGGGTGGGTGCGTACCGCCTGACCCAAGGGCGCGAGGATTACTCCCTGTGCCTGCAACGCTTCGTCCAGCCGCGTAAGCGCTATTTCCGAATTGACCTGTACCGCCATGCCGCCCCAGGCATCGCCGGTTTCGGTATGCGGCCGAAGCGATTCCGGCAACTCTGCCTCACTCTCTACTTCCATGCCGGCAGGCATGTAGAGCAACAGGTCCTCTAGTTGAAGCTCTCGATAGTCTGTGCGCCGCCAATCTTCATCTCTCAGCGTGGGCAGCGGCGTCTCCACATATGCCTCCCACGCCTTCTGCCGCAAGTCCCGCACCCAGTCTGGCTCTTCACATGCCCGAGAAATCTCCTGCCATGCCTCTGCCTTAATCCCTTGCAGGGCAGTCAATGGTACCTGTTCAACTGACGATTGGCTCACGCTACCCATTCCTGACTTCTGTAATGCTTGGCTGATTTACTCAACAAGGTTGTGTTGATTCTTCAAGGTTCAGTCCGCCGTTGCTCTTGGATTGGCGCACCCCGGTCCGTCATTCCCGCGAAAACTCGCCCCCGCACGGGGGCGCGGAATCCATCCGCTCTGTGCTCATACAAGCCGTCCCAAGCGAGGACAAGCCGCCACGCCTCTAGATTCCTCGCTACGCTCGGAATGACAGCCTCCTGCAACATCCAAATGACATAAAATGGCTTTTGCTGGACTTGATCCAGCATCAACACCGCCTAAACCTCTTTTTGTCGCATCGAGTGCCTTACAGCAATCGCGCCAGACAAGAGGCACGGCTCGCCATGCTTCTCTGTCTGGCGCTACGCGCCGCGTTTCACGTATTCCGGCTCGTTTCGCCTGCCTCTCTCTTACCCGACTGCCTTATCCATTTGCAATTGGATGAGGCGGTTCATCTCAACGGCGTACTCCATCGGGAGTTCTTTGACGATGGGCTCGATGAAGCCGCTCACAATCATGCCGGCTGCTTCGGACTCGCTCAAGCCGCGGCTCATAAGGTAGAACAGTTGGTCTTCTCCAATTCTGCTCACTACCGCCTCGTGGCCGAGATTGACCTGCTCTTCTTCGATCTCGATTGTCGGATAGGTGTCTGACCTCGATTCCTGGTCCAAAATGAGAGCGTCACAGCGCATGGCCGATTTGGACCGCTCCGCGCCCTTGTAGATCTTGAGCAGACCCCGGAACGAGGTGCGCCCGCCATGCTGGCTGATGGACTTGGAGATTATCTTTGATGAGGTGTTTGGCGCAACGTGAATGGCCTTACCGCCCGCATCCAAGACCTGACCGTCGCCGGCGTAGGCTATGGAAAGAATGTCGCCCTTTGCGCCCGGCTCCATCAAATAGACGCTGGGATACTTCATGGTGATATTAGAGCCGAGGTTGGCATCCACCCACTCCATCACGCCGCCTTCATACACTGCGGAGCGCTGCGTCACCAGGTTATACACGTTCGTCGACCAGTTCTGAATGGTCGTGTAGCGGCAGCGGGCGTTCTTCTGGACGATAATCTCAATCACACCGCTATGGAACGAATCCGTCGAATAGACCGGCGCGGTGCAGCCTTCGACGTAGTGCACGTAAGCGCCTTCATCCACGATGATGAGCGTCCGTTCGAACTGTCCCATCTGCTCGGCATTGATGCGGAAATACGCCTGGAGCGGGATAGTCACCTGCACACCCGGCGGCACGTAGACAAAGGAACCGCCGCTCCAGAAGGCCCCGTTCATCGCCGCAAACTTATTGTCCGCCGACGGGATGACCGTGCCAAAGTACTGTCGAAAGAGCTCAGGATGCTGCTCCAGCCCTTCCTCAGTGCTGAGAAAGATCACGCCTTTGGCTTCCAGGTCCTTCTGGATGGAGTGGTAGACGACTTCCGATTCGTATTGGGCAGACACTCCGGCCAGGAACTTGCGCTCCGCCTCCGGGATACCGAGCTTATCGAAGGTATCCTTGATGTACTCCGGCACATCTTCCCACGTCGTACCCTGCTTCTCCGTAGTGCGGACGAAGTACGAAAGGTCTTCAAACGGAATCTTATCGAGATCGGCACCCCACTTTGGCACCGGCTTCTTGTTGAAGATTTCCAGCGACTTCAGCCGGAAGTTGAGCATCCACTCCGGCTCATTCTTCATCTGGGAAATCTCGATTACACGCTCCGGATCCAGCCCTTTCGGCGCTTTGTAAATCGCCTGCTCCGGATCCGCAAATCCGTACTTTTCTTTGTAGACCTTCTTACTCTCTTGAATGTCTTTTTCGGTAACCGCCATGTCTGCTCCTGCCTCCCTAGGTTTCTTGCGTCTGCGACGAAGTCTGCGTCTATGACGAGGCCTGCGTCTATGACGAGGCCTGCATGACCTCTTTCAGAAGCACGTCGTATCCTTTGGCCTCCAACTCCTCCGCCAACTCAAAGCCTCCCGACTGCCGTATCTTCCCATCCACCATGATGTGCACGTAATCGGGTTTAACATAGTGGAGGATGCGCGGATAGTGCGTGATGATCACAATAGACATCTCCGGGTGCATGATCGAGGAGATGCCTTCACCCACCGCGCGTATGGCGTCAATATCGAGTCCTGAATCAATCTCATCCAGGACAGCGAGCTCTGGTTCAAGCACCGCCATCTGCAGGATCTCCATCCGCTTCTTCTCGCCACCGGAAAAGCCGTCATTGAGGTAGCGCCCCGCGAACTCGCGGCTGATCTTGAGCAAGTCCATCTTGTCGAGCAAGTGTTTGCGGAACTGCCGCGCGCTGATCTCCTCCTGCTTCACGGCCTTGAGGGACGTGCGCAGGAAATTCAACGTGCTCACGCCCGGAATAGCCAGCGGATACTGGAACGCCAGAAAGATGCCGAGTTTAGCGCGGTCATTCGGATCCCTCTCCAAGATATCCTCGCCGTTGAAGAGCACCTGTCCCGCCGTTGCCTCGTAACTGGGGTGTCCCATCAGGGTGTGGGCAAGAGTGCTCTTGCCGGAGCCGTTCGGCCCCATGATCGCGTGTATCTCGCCGCGTTTGACGGAGAGGTCCACGCCTTGCAGGATTTCATTCTCCTCGATCTCCACGTGGAGATCATCTATTAGAAAAAATGGTTGCTCAGTAGCCATCGTGCTCCGTTCTCTACCTTTTCTCTCTTTGTCAGTTTCACTTGTCGCAACTCCGGTTGCGTCCAGCGGAGTTGCCGCAATCAGCCTTCAATCACTACTCCGCAACGGGCAGCGTCTGCCACGCGCATACCCGCTGCCCTGTTCACGCAGGCGGGCGATGTGCACCGTGCGCTAACGCGGCCAGAGTTCCAGTCCAATCATTACCGTGATCACCAAGCCAGCCGCAGCAAACACGTAGGTTCCCGGAATGAGCCGCATGCGCAGTTCCATTTCGCGCAACTCAGCTTTGGTCGCACACTCACTTACTGCCTTTTCCAGGGCTTCAAACCTAGCATCGACCCTAGCTTCCAGCGCCTGCATCTCTGTTCTTAGTGCTTGCATCTCCGTTCTGAGCGCGCTTCCCAGCGCTTCCAGCCCATCCTTGGTCGCCAGCGCTTCACGCTCTTCACCCACCACGTCGACCAGAGCTTCCGCTTGGTGGTCTGGGAAGCCTGCGCTCGTGAGCGCCGACTTCGTCGAAGACGCCTTCACTGCCTTGTGGGTGTCAAACACCGCCATTACTTGTCGTTCCTTCCGTCCCAAGTCTGCCGCTTGCGCAGCGCCGGTATCTCAGACGCCAACACGTGGCTGCGTCCCAGCGAGCAAGAGACCGCGCGCGACCGGCTTGTTGTTTCGGTTGTGCCGCGCTAAATCTGCAAGCGTAGTATCCCCCAGCGCCAGACTGAGTTGCTGTTCCAGTCGCCCCCAGAGGAACACCGTCGGGCAGTAGTCCACCCTATCACAGCAGACGCCTTCCGCCGGCTGCAACGAACACGAAATCGGAGCGATCTCACGCTCAGTCGCCAGGATTATCTGGTGCGCCGTGATCTCGGCCGGGTCTCTGCCCAGCACGTACCCGCCCTTGGCGCCGCGTACACTCTCAACCAAGCCGTTCTCCTTGAGCGTAGCCACGATCTGCTCTAGATAGCCGAGCGATATGCCGGTCTCCTCAGCAATGCGCGCCAGGGAAAGCGGCCTTCCCTCTATGGCTAGAGCTAACGCCGTCATGATGACGAGGCCGTAGTGTCCCTTTGTCGAAATCCCTAGCATTCTACACCCCACGTTGGGCCTAAAACCTATACCCTAGCCGCCTTCTAGGAATTAGCGTAGCATGCGCGCTGCGCAGCGTCAAACGACTGAGCACGACTTTCTGACGTTGGCAGCACAGCCGCCGAGCATCCCGCAAAAACCCTTTGCACCGTCGGCGCTCGCCAGGGCTTTCGCTGCGAGCATGTACCCAGGAGATCGGGGAGTCGTGCCCTCACGCAGCAAACAAGAGCCGGCGCGCAGCGCTCCGCTCCAACGTTGCCTGTGACCAGTCGGATTCAAACGTCTGTTGCAACCGCTGGAGCGCTACAGGATCGGCAACGAGAATGCCCACCTCGCGGTTCTGATCCAGGGAGGTAGCGGTAAAGTTCTGGCTGCCCACGAACGCGCGGATGCCGTCTATTATCACAACCTTTGCGTGAATATTGGGGAAGTCCAGGAAGCCTATGAAGCCGCCGCGCGCCCGCACCAAAGCCCGCTCATCGGCATAGCCATCGCTGCCGGTTGGCGGATTCGTGATTATCCTGACGCGCACGCCGCGCTCAGCCGCGGCTGCCAGTGCGGCCGCAATCGAGTCGTCTTCCAACGAGAGCACATAGATTTCTAGGCTGTGGCGCGCGGAGACGATCAATTCGTGCAAGACGCGCCGGGCATTCGCCGGGCTTATGACAAGAGGGAGATCGAAAACCGGGGGCGGTACGCGCTCCCAATCGCTCTCAAAGAGCTCACTGAGAGCGCGTAGAACTGAGGAATCTTCTACGATTACAACAAACTCACGGTTCGAGCGCATTGAACTCGCCGTAAGGTTCAGGGTCATGATGGCTGCCCGCACGCCGTCGACGAGGATCATTTTGGCGTGTGTGAAGCGAAAGGTTGGGGCTGACCAGCGCACTGCCACACCCGCGGCTGCGAGTTCCTGTGCTGCATTACGGTTGCCCTCCCCACCGCCAACCGGGTTCTCCTCGAGCAACACGCGTACGCGGACCCCTCGCCGTTGCGCCGCCGCCAATTCCCTTACAACCTCCTGGCTCGTGAGGAGATAGACCATGACATCTATCGAGTGTTCGGCGCGACGCAACAACGCTGGGAGTTCCATCGAACCATCGTCCGGCATTACAATCAGACGTGCCGGGTCCTGGATGGCAGGCTGTTGATTGGGCCCACACGCCAGCAGCAATCCGAGGAGTACCCCTGCGAGGGTAAGCAACCGAGCCGACTGGGTTACGCCAAAGTGTGCCACGAAAGGTGGCGGGCAAGCCGTTAGCCGCCCACAGACTTGCGGAGAGTCGTGCCCGCAGAGAAGACGGGCGCTTTGCGCGCAGCAACCTGAAGGGGTTCGCCAGTTCTTGGATTACGCCCAGCCCGGGCCGCGCGCCGGGCGACACGGAAGGTACCAAATCCTGGGAGTGCGACATTTTCACCACGCTTGAGCGAGTCCTGTACGGACTCCACAAACGCGTCAAGGAACTCTTTTGCCACTTTCTGGGTTGTTCCTGTCCGAGACGCAATATCCTTAATGAGATCGCTCTGAGTCATCTCCAATACCTCCACCTACAAAGTGAGCGTTCCTATCCAACCAATGATAGTGCTTTTCTACAAAGACGACACAATTTCGTCCACTGCACCGACGAGGACACCCGAAAAGGGTATCACCATTGTTTGCACGGTTCAAGTGTCAGACAGTTCAGTGTTCTGGAAACTCCAAGGGTCACGCACTAAAGTCTGTAGAGAATCCTTTGGCGTTGCGTTTCCTGTGCAGCTCATGCGCCTCGCCAGAGCAACGACTTAGCCTTACTCCACACATTAGGGCCGGCACACCGCCAAATGTCTAAGAATCCTATAAGATTTCTCTTGACAGTTAGTCCAATAATGGACAAGAGACGTAAGTTGTGAGTAGACTGCTACTATATGATTCCATGCCTCCCTACTGCAATTGGCTGCGTGGGGTATTGCAGGGTGTAGCAGTCTCTATTAAGATTAGCCCGCTATGTTTCAATCTAGATGAGGTAAGAGCAGCGTGAAAACCAGATCTACTATAGCAATCTTGGTGAGCGGCATGCTGCTGTTCACTGCATGCGTCCCGTCGCTTCCCTTCATCTCTCGCGATGGCGAAGAAGAAGATGTTGTTGTACGCCCGGTGAGACCTGTCGAGCGTCCTACAGTGAGGGTAGTGCGTGGCTCGATCATTGACGCCGTGCGCGTGCTGGGCCGAGTAGTGGCAGAAAAGGAAGATGGCCTCTTCTTCAAACAGAACGGCCGCCTCAGGGGCATCTACGTCCAGTACAACCAACCCGTGGTTGAGGGAACCCTGCTCGCTGACCTGGAAACCGGCGACCTGGAGACTAAGATCCAGAACTCTGAACTCTCCCTGCAAGATACAGAGCGTAACTTGAACAAAGCGCGCACCCAAGCCGCTACAGGCCAAGCGGACGTTACCCTTGCGGAGCTCACCGTAGATGAGGCGGAACGTGACCTGGAAGAGGCCAAAGAAGCCCTCGCCGAAGTGCAAGGAGGTCCCACCGCCTTGGAGCGTGCTCAGGCACAGGCCGCGTACACCAAAGCGAAGGAAAACCTAGAGAAAGCGGGACAGGACCTGAAAGCACAGCGGGAACTCGACCTAAGCAATGCGGAAGAAGCCTTCCGCGCTGCCGAGACTCGGCTCGAGCAGCTTCGCTCCGGCAACCCCGAACCCCAAGTGCTGTCGCAAGAAGCGAATCTTCGGGCAAAGCAGCAAGCGCTAGAGAGTGCTAACCAGAAAGTTACTGACGAGCGGAAAAAGTTGAAGGAACAGATCACGGACGAGATCAGGTCATATCGAAAAGATCTCATTGAGAAATCCGTTGAAATCGAGGATGAACTCGATGAGGTGCTAGATGCGATCAGACAACTGGGAAGAAGGGCCCCCAATGCTCGCGAAGCGTTTGAGAAATTGCTGGAAGGGCTCGATGCTGCGCAAGTTAACTTACAAGATGCGCTGAAACCGGAATCGGGAATAGATGTGCTGCAACGCCAGCGTGAGCTTGAAGCTCTGCTCGATGAGCTTGATCTGCAAGCAATTGTCGATGTGCTTGATTCTGATTCTGATGCCGCACCGGACACTTCTGACGAGGGAGAGCCCTCGGACGAGGGAGAGTCCCCGGATGAGGTAGATCCCCTGGAAGAACTGGAAGAAGAGGGAATCTCAGGCGCCGAGCTCGCGCGCAAGGCCCTCATGATTGTGCAGACGGGTCTTCTCCAAGCACAGGCAGCCGACAGGAATCTGTCAGCGACCAAATCCAGGCTAACCGAGGCGCAGGATATTCTCGATGAATATGTAGAACTAAAGGAAAACCTAAAAGAGTACGTTGAAGAGCGTAACTTGCAGCTCGTCGCGCCTCCTTCACCGGGAACCGCCATGGCAGTTCTGTGGTTACAGCGGGAAAAGGCAAAGACCGATCTGCAAGCTGCGGAACTTGCCTTGGAGCAAGCCAAAGCGCAGTCGAGCGAATCCATCCCTGCGGCCCAAGCGGAGCTAGAAAAAGCCCGCTCTAAAATGGAGCAAGCGCGGGACGCAGTCGCAAACATCGAGGCTGAGGCAGAAGTGGAAATTCTTGAAGCTAAGGCTGCTTTCGATGACGCTGAAGAGAAGTGGAATATCATACAATACGGAGGCGATCCCGAGAAATTGCGAGACGCCGAAGCGGAAGTGGCCAGAAAAGAAGCCCTCCTGCAAAAAGCCCAAGCCGGTCTGGACCAGGCGCGAATCAATGCGGCCGACGCCGGCAACGTGCTGAAGCTGGAGAATGACCTCAAGCGCTCCCGCGCCAATCACCAATTGCTGCTCGAACAGTTAGCCGACGCGCGCCTCGTGGCGCCCTTCGATGGCGTGATCCAGTTCATCAAGGGCAAAGCGGGCGAGCCGGTCAGCGCGTACGGACCCATTATCGGGCTTGCTGACCCCACCAAACTCATAATCACCGCAGACCTTTCCGATGATGATACGCCGAAAGTCGCGCTGGAGCAGGTGGCGGACATCACCCTCGATGCGTTTTCATCGGAGATTCTCAAGGGCGTCATTACCAAACTCCCCACCTCCCTTGTCACCGCGCAGGGCGTAGTCCAGGACCGCTCGATCCGTATAGAGATAGATTGGCCCAAGGCCGGCGCGGAAATCGGCATGCTCGCGCGAGTTACCATTACCGTGCAGCACAAGGACAATGTGCTTAAGGTGCCTATTGAGTCCGTAAAGCGCTCCGGCAGACGTACGTATGTCGAATACATGGATGGCGACATCAAGCGCGCCAAAAACGTGGAAATTGGGATCCAGACCGAGACGGAAGTGGAGATTCTGAGCGGTTTGGAAGAAGGCTTCGTCATCTTGCAGGGACAGTAGTGAACAGAGCGTCTCGCATCCTCGCGGCGCGCAATCCTCATTTGCACGAGCGGGCCGGCTGAGACGACACGCACACACTTCTCTGCGGAGGTTTGTTTGCGGAATGCGGCGGGATGGATGCACATGGTCGCGCCCTCCTGCTACCAGACAAAGGAGGAAGAACCCCATGCCGTACTTCACTTTCTTCCCCGTCACGCAGCGGCTGCGCCGCGCGTTCAACGGCCTTGCCACGCTCGTATTTGGCTTGGCGGCGATGACGATCCTTGTTTCTTGCGCGGCATACGCCCCCGCAGGCACAAGCGGGGCGTCATCTGATTCTCAGCAGGCGGCCCAGGCCGTGCAACCGGACGCCCATCTGCTCATTCGCAAGTTCAAGCCCAAGTACGAATCGAACATCTCGCTCCGCCAGTACCGGCAAGCGGACGAGTACGTGCGCGTGACGGCGCCCAGCGAGATGGGCGCCCCATTCGCCTTTTCCACGCGCTACGCCCAGACCGAACACATGCCGCTCTTTGCAGAGAGCAACAAGCCAAACAGCTTCTCAAGAACTGAGAAGTGGGGGTTCTTGGCCTTCGTCGCGGAATTCGAGCAGCACGCGCAAATCCTGGAAGGACGGTTTGCCAAGCCGGCCGTGCCGGGCGATCCGTTCGTCGAAGTGGTCATGAGGACGGAGAAGCTAGATGAAATCGGCGCCGCCGTCGGCGACCGCCTTATCCTCACCCACTGGGATTCACATGGCGAACCGCGGCCGATCGGCGTGAAGATCGTGGGAAGATGGGCGCCGTTGGACCATAGCGAGACCTACTGGTTCTACGATCCTGAGTACTTCAACGAGGCGTTGATGGTCCCGGAGCATACATACACCAACGTCATCCTACCGCGCTATAGAGGCATCGGCTACGAATATACGTGGTTCGCGACCCTCAAGCTGGACGACCGCAATACCGACGCCATCAACACCGGCATCGCCCGCATCCGCTCCGGCCTGGGTGCCATTCTCGGCGACGTTGAGGTTGATTTCTTGCCGCATCCCATTGAGAGAAGAGGCGAAGAGCGAGAAACCACCCAATGACCTACTCTATCCTCGTCCTCGTCACCAAGCGCCTGCTCAATAACATCAACATTGTCTTCTCCACGATTCTCGGCTTGGTGGTTACGGTCACCCTTGTCTCTAGCGTCCCGCTCTATTCCGAAGGCATGAGCGAGATGCTGTTGCATCGCGCCTTGCGGGACACACAGCAGCGGCAGGCGCAGCCGCGGGCCAGCCTTCTCATCCGCAAATTCGAGCAGAAGAACGAGACGAATATCTCGCTTCTGCAATACCACCAAGCCGACGAGTACATGCGGGTGACGGCGCCCACCGAGATGGGCATCCCCTTGCTCCTTTCAACCCGCTACGGCCAAACCGAGCACATGGCCATCCTTTCGGAAGGCGATGACGTCGATCTTACGTCGCGCCAGTTCCAGGATTGGGGATTCATCGCCTTCGCGACGGACTTCGACAAGCACGTGCGCATTTTGGAGGGGCGCTACGCCGAACCGGCCAAGTCGGGCGATCCCTTCATTGAGGCCGTGATCATGACGGAGAAGCTGGACGCGATCGGCGCTGAAGTCGGCGACATCCTCATTGTCAACTTTCGAAGACCCGATAACGAGCCGCAACCCATTAGAGTAAGAGTCGTGGGCCGTTGGTTCCCCAACGATCCCAATGAGATCTATTGGTTCTACCATCCCCAGTACTTCAAAGAGGGTCTCATGGTGCCGGATGAGACCTTCGTCGACGTCATTCTCAACGACTACGAAGAGATCGGCTACGAGTACACCTGGTTCTCAGTCTTCGACGTGGACGCCATCAATGCCAGCAATGCCAGAGCGATCATTACGGGCATCAGCGAGATTCGCTCCAATCTCGGCACGATTCTCGGCAAAGTGAAGATCGATATCTCACCCGAAGACATCCTGCTGCGCTATTTGCGCGACCTCTTCTTCCTCAAGATACTGCTGTTCATTCTCTCCGCGCCCGTCATCGGCATTGTGCTCTACTACATTGGCATCGCCTCTTCGATGGTGGTCGACCGGCAACGCAACGAAATCGCCGTGCTCAAGAGCCGGGGGGCGAGCACGTGGCAGATCGTCGGCATCTATCTGCTCGAAGGCGGCATGATTGGAGTCTTGGCGCTCGTCGTTGGGCCTGTGTTGGGAGTCTATCTTGCCCAACTCATTGCGCGTACGTACACGTTTCTGACGTTCATCGGGCGCGACCCGCTGCCCATTACTATTACGACAAGCACCTTCAATTACGCGCTGGCCGCGATTGCGCTCTCCATTGGCGCGGCGTTGATGCCTGCCGCCGCCACGGCCAGACACAGTATCGTCACGTTCAAACAGGAAGCTTCACGCAAACTACGGAGACCCTGGTGGCAGCGCTTCTTCATCGATATCCTCCTGCTGGCGCTCGCGGTCTATGGCTACCGCCTCCTACAAGATCAGCGACAGGTCATCGTCCTGGGCGAAGAGGGCAACGTCTTCTCCAATCCGCTCTTGCTCATCGTGCCCTCGGTGTTCATGTTTGGCATGGCGCTGCTGTTCGTGCGGCTCTTCCCGTACATCGTCGAGTTGGTTACGCGTATCGGGAATCGACTGTGGGGCGTATCGATCCTCCTGGGCTTGCGCCACATCTCCCGCTCGGCGGGTCAATACAACAGCTTACTCCTGCTCCTCGTTCTAACCCTTGCCATCGGGACCTTTAGCGCTTCCGTGGCCGCCACCCTCACGCGCAATCACTCCGACTCCGTCTACTATCGCATCGGCGCAGACATGGCATTCTATGAGTCCGGCGACTATGACGAAGAACTGGAGCAGTGGTATATCGCGCCGTTTTCCGATCACCTACAGGTTGAGGAAATCAAGGCAGCCGCCCGTGTATGGGATAGCAAGGGCAATGCCATTCTGCCGGACCGCGCTACGCCGGAAATCCAAATCGTCGCGATTGACCCTTGGGATGCCGTCAACGTCATGTTCTGGCGCCCGGACTTCGCGCACCGCTCGCTCGTTACCTTGATGAATGAACTCGCTGCCCAACCGGACGCACTCTTGGCCAGCGCCAACTTCATGATCGACCACAAGCTAAAGGTCGGCGACCGCGTGCGCATAAACCTGCGCCAGAGACAGATCGACTTCGTAATCGTAGACTGGGTAGACTACTTTCCCACCCAATTCCCTGACACGGATTACTTCGCCATTGCGAACCTGGACTATATCTTTGACAACATTGGCTTAGGCCCTTACGACGCATGGGTCAAGACAGATCCGGGTTCCGATATTGAAGCAATAGAAGAGAAACTCCGCGAGCTCGACTTCATCGTGGTGCGCACACAGGATACACGCGAGAAAGTCATATCCCAACGCGACGACCCGCGCAGAACCGGCGTCTTTGGTATGCTCACCGTTGGCTTCCTGATTGCTATTCTGCTCACGATTCTCGGCTTCCTGACATACTCTCTGCTCTCGTTCCAACGCCGCATGCAGGACTTTGGCATATTGCGCGCTATGGGGCTGTCTATTCGGCAATTGATCGGCCTCTACATTTTCGAGCAAGGTTTCCTCATCGTGATGGGAGTTGCGATTGGCACGATCTTTGGCGTGATGGCGGGTCGTATCTTCATCCCCTTCCTCCAGATCAAGACCGGTGAACACGCCAACATCCCATCTTTCGTTGTAATTACTGCCTGGGGCGACATAGCCAAGATCTACCTTATCCTGGCGGTCATTCTGGCTATTGCGGTGCCCGTGATCATCTCCATGCTTACACGCATGCGCATACACGAGGCAATCAAGTTTGGGGAAGAGCAAGGATGAAGAAGATTCCGCCGCTACCGGAACGGGGTGAGCCGTTCATCATCTGCGACAATCTGGTCAAGATTTACAAAGTCGCGGATCTAGAGGTTGTTGCCTTGCAGGGACTTGACTTGGAGGTAGCCCGCGGTGAAATCATGGCCATTATCGGCAACTCCGGCAGCGGCAAGTCTACGCTCCTCAACACGCTGGGGGGACTGGATCGGCCAAGCGCCGGCGCTTTGACCATTGGCAGTCTAAACCTGATCAAGATGTCGGACGCCGACCTTGTCTGGTATAAGCGCCACATGGTGGGCTTCGTATGGCAGCAAAGTTCACGCAACCTGATTGGGTACCTTACGGCGCTGGAAAACGTCCAAATGCCGTTGATAATCTCCGGCATGCCAACCAAGAAGCGAGAGGCGCGCGCCACGGAGTTGCTTGAGGCCGTGGGGCTCGGGCATAGACTGCGCCATCGCGTGGGGCAGCTCTCCGGCGGTGAGCAGCAGCGTGTCGCCATCTCAATCTCGCTGGCGCTCTCTCCGCCGCTCTTGCTTGCAGACGAGCCTACCGGTGAGGTCGACACCCAAACCGCCAGCACGATCTACGACACGTTCCGCCGTATTAATGAGGAATTTGGCACCACGATCATCATCGTTAGTCACGACCCAAACGTGGCGTATCGCGTAGACCGGGTGGTTGCCATCCGTGATGGACGCACGAGCACGGAAACCGTGCGCCGCATCAGTGAGGAAGCAGGCGAAGAAGCTATCAGCCACGATGAATACGTCGTGCTCGATTCCGCCGGTCGTCTTCAGATACCGCAAGAGTACCTGGAGCAATTCGGTATCCGCGACCGTGCAGTTGTAGAGATGTCAGATGACGGCATCGTCGTGAAACCGGCGTATTCCTCCTCCGAAGAGGAAGACGAGAAGCGCGGGCTGCGGGGCCTGCTGCGCCGTTAGGCCAAGGACCGCTTGCCCAGACTCCACAAACTACGAACCAGCTCAACCATAGAGCAAAGGCGAATAGCAGACATGGCACAACCCATTGCTGTCGTGGAAAATGTTTCCCGGGTCTACCACGTAGGCCGGGAGGACGTGTACGCCGTGCGGGAAGCGAATTGGCAAATCGAGCCCGGCCGCTTTATCGCGCTGCAAGGGCGCTCCGGCAGTGGCAAGACCACGCTCCTCAACCTCGTTGGCGGCCTAGACCGTCCCACTGCCGGCATGGTCAGGATCATGGAAAGCGATACGCGCCGGATGAGCGACCGCGAGCTTACCATGCTGCGACGGCACAAGATTGGCTTTATCTTCCAGGCATTTGCCCTCTTGCCGGTGCTCTCTGCGTACGAAAACGTCGAATTGCCCATGCGCATAGCGGGCATGGGCGGACGGAAGCGCCATGAACGCGCGCTGGAACTGCTCGACCTCGTAGGCTTGAGCAAGCGCGCCAGTCACCGTCCGTTCGAGCTTTCCGGCGGCGAGCAAGGACGTGTGGCCATCGCCCGCGCCTTAGCCAACGAACCGGCGCTGCTTCTGGCCGACGAGCCAACCGGCGACCTGGACAGCGTGACCGGCCTCCAGATGATGCTCCTCTTCTCGCGCATTGTGCGGCAGGAGGGCGTTACCGTCGTCATGGCAACCCACGACCTTTCGGTACGCGACATCGCTGACGCGACATTCACCATGAGCGACGGCGTGCTCTCGCGCTGGCACCCTTCCCAGGAAGAATCCGGCGATCCGATCAACACTCTGGTCCGCGAGGCAGAAGCCGGCCAGTGGCGCCCACCAAACCGAGAATCGCCCAAGCAAGCGCCTTCAGGCCGCTAGGCGATTTCCCCGCCTGATCCCAGGGTCAAACCCGCGCTCCTGCGCGTGCAGGTCCAAAACTCAATGCACAAGTGCGTTGCCTGCGCAGACCCGCCTTCCCACAGCCTCGGGCGAAAGGGAGCGACATCAGTAGGGCGGGTTGTACCGCAGGCATGGTTTCGCTATCGTATTAATTAGCAACCCTGGGAGAGGTGTCCGAGTGGTTGAAGGAGATCGTCTCGAAAACGATTACGCCCCCAAAAGGGCGTCGTGGGTTCGAATCCCACCCTCTCCGCCAGTTCTCCTCATGCCGCCACCTGGTCGGACTCTTTGTTTCCTGGTCCGAATCGTGCGTCTATTGCGAAAGGAAGCATGATGAGTAACACGCCTCAGTTTCCTCGGCTCGTGCCGATTATCTATGTGAAGGACTTGGCTGCAGAGGTAGAGTTCTACAAGAGCCTCGGCTTTAAGATCTCATATCAGGGCGACGAGTTTCCAGGCTTTGTGGGCATGGATTGCGGTCACTTCGACTTTGGAATCCAGGAGAAGGAAGACTTCGAGCCTGCTAAAGCCGAAGCCAGCTTCGTCTGGCAGATGGAGACAGACAGTTTCAGCAAGGTCATCGCTGTCTGTGAAGAACGGGACATCGAATATACAGAGCCGCAGTGCTATTGGGAAGAGTGGGATTCCTGGGAGATGCAAGTCCAAACACCGAACGGGTACACCCTGCACTTTGAAAAGCATGGCAAGGACTAGGAAAAAGGCCTGAGCAGAGTGCAATGCAGAATAAACCCAGCGATTCTTCTCCTACGCTCTTCCCCTACTTGAGTTATCGAGACGCCGCCGCGGCCCTAACCTGGCTTGCTGAGGCTTTTGGTTTCACCAAAACGGTCGCATTCTGCGACTCCGCCGGCACCGTGATGCATGCGGAGATGAGCTTCGGCAATGGCGCCATCATGCTCGGCACTGCTACCGTTGACCAACCTGCGGAAAGCCACCGGAATGTCCCGGCGGAGCACGGTATCTACGTGTACGTTGCAGACGTGGACGCGCATTATCAGCGTGCCCTGGCCGCCGGAGCGCACATCGTCTTCCCGCCTGAAGACACAGAGTGGGGAACCCGCCGCTACCGCGCGCTCGATCCGGAAGGCTATGAGTGGAGCTTCGGCAACTACCGACCCACTCCTAGCGTTTAGCAAGGGCGTCTCTGAGCCGCCGCATACCTTTTCTCGTCACATCATGTATTAGTAGACCAACACGTTTGTTTACTGAGCGTGTGCATGGGTAGCACAGGGCAAAGAGGCGGGGGACAAGCCCCGCGCTACCTCTTGGCCGGGGGAGTGCCGGCATGAGACGAGACCACAGGTGTCGCTGCCATGCATCCGGTAGCATAGGCCCTTCGACAGGCTCAGGACACGTTTGTAACCTGTGCCCTAGCGCAGTGCAGTCGGCGTATCGCGCCAGTCTGGTTCCCCTTCAATACAAAAGTGCTGAGCTACTAGGGCCTATCCATCAAGAAAACACGTGAGATAGAGGGACACATGACAGCAGCCGCAGGCCCTAGCGAGAAGAGAGTCTCTTACGCCGCCTTTCTCCGCGGCATCAACGTGGGCGGACACCGGTCCATAAAGATGGTAGACCTGCGCGCCGCGTTCACGGCTCAGGGATTCACGGACGTGAAGACCGTGCTTGCGAGCGGCAACGTCCGCTTTGCGGCTGCAGAATCGGATGCAGCCGCGCTGCGCAACACTATCGAGCGGTGTCTTAAGCAGGAATTCGGGTACGACATCCCCGTTCTGCTCCGCACGGTCGCGGACCTCGAGTGCTTGCAGCAGGCAAACCCGTTCGAAGAGGTGGCCCTAACCCCGCAGACAAGACTCTACGTCACGTTTCTCCCGGCAGGAGAGACCACGCGCGCAATGACTCTCGACGACCTTTCCGCTGACGGCTTTACCATCGTGCGCGCGACCGCAAGCGAGGTGTGCAGTGTTTTCACGCTATCGCCCAAGCGCAGTACCATCGATCTCATGTCGTTGCTCGAAAGGGAATTTGGCCCAAACATCACGACCCGCACGTGGAACACGATCACGCGGCTCTTGGCCGCGCGCTAGCGTCTGTACATTTAGCAGTTATCAGGACGCATTGATCGGGCAGAGCCCAACCGCGGGAACCAAAGGCACTAGGTATGTCCTCGCATGCCCGCAAACGGACACGCAGCCGTCTCAATCCACACCGCATCAGAGGCACCTGCCGATTAAGCTACACTGAAGAGAGCAGTGCAGCTTGCTGGGCACAGATTGTCTCATCGATCCTTAGGTGACTGAAAAGGAATGTTATGTCACGCATCGTACATTTCGAAATACAGGCCTCCGACCCACAGCGCGCAATTGCGTTCTATAGCGGCGTCTTTGGCTGGGAATTTCAGCAATGGGAAGGCGGCGACGCGGACTATTGGCTCATCATGACCGGCCCCGAAGACGTGCCCGGCATTAACGGCGGCCTCGCCAGACGTCGGGGCGATCCACCCGAGGAAAACGCATCTGTCAATTGCTACACGTGCGTCGTTCAAGTTACCGACCTTGACGCAACCTTAGAGAAGATCACGGCAGAGGGTGGTGTCATTGCCTTACCGAAATCACCTGTGCCCGGCGTCGGCTGGGTTGGCTACGCCAAAGACACCGAAGGCAACATCTTCGGCATGATGCAGCCGGATCCGGCCGCGGCCTAGGTGTCTGCTCGTGACAGCGCCCGGCTCGTCCCGCCCGAGAGATGAGATAACTCCTGATCACATCCTCGTGGGACACAGCCCCCGTGTGCAGGCCCTAGCTGCAAGATTGCGAGAGCTTGTCCGTACTACCGTCCCTGACGCCACAGAGAGAGCTTATCCCGGTTGGCACGGCATAGGCTATCGGCATCCGCAGTGCGGTTACTTCTGCGGCATTTTTCCACAGGAGAGTAGTGTGTGGCTGCTCTTCGAGTACGGCATCCTACTGCCTGACCCTGACAGCCTTCTGGAAGGAAAAAGCAAGCAGACCCGCTATGTGGACATCCGGCGGCGACAGGACATACGGACGCGACCAATCAAGCGGCTCATCAAAGCCGCGCTGGCATGCAGGAAGCGCTAAGCGGGTGTGGGCAGTTCTCAGCCAATCGCCGTTCATGGTTCGACTCTTCGTCATGCTCAGGACAGGCGTACTCGGGACAAGCAAGCTCACCACGAACTAAAAAAGGAAGTTTCCCTGGGGAAAGAGAAGCTCCTGAGGAAAGAAATATCCCGCGAAAAAGCCAGTATCCGTTCGTCCTGAGCCTGTCGAAGGACGAACGGATACTCTTTTCACACACCTTCTAAGCGTCGGTACAGCGTGCACACTCGCCAGGTATGTAACGCATCAAGCGCGCGGTACGCAAAGAACATTGAGAGGAGCGAACTACGTCACGGCGACCGGTATCTGCTCGCCTTGCACCTTCGTATAAGCGCGCCGGGCCAAGCTACCCTCGATCGGCGCTGGCTGACCGATATCAATGCTTTCTTCCAGATAATCGAAGAGCGCGTCGAGGTCTTCTTTGGAATTCATGCGTTGGAACCACAGACCGCGGCCATACAGGTAGAGAAATACATTGTTGCCGAGGCTGCACGGACCCAAGCAGCCTCCGCCGTCATCTGCTGTGAAGACGATGCTTACGTGTTCCGATATGCCTCTACGCCGCGACTCGCGCAAATAATGCGCTCTTTCGATTTCGGGAAAGGAGGAACCGTTCCCGCAACAACAGCCTTCACAAACAAAGAGCATGCCTGCCTTCATCTGTAAGACAGTCTCATCACCATCCAGCGTAGGCACGATCTTGACATCGGGACGACCGGGATAGTCCCTCATTCTGCAATCCTTCTCCACAAACTAAACGCTTTGGAAACCAAAGCGCTGCTCCAAATGCTACGTAATTCAGTCAGCCTTCCTCAGGCAGTTTAGTGAGGTTATGAGGCAGCGACAAGAGTTTCTACGCAACCCTTTCCAAAACTACCAGAAATTGCGAATTGTTGTCAACTAATTGGGGTTAGTGCTCTTGACGAAGTTGCTGACATCGTGATATAAGTGACAAAGTCAGTATCAGGTTTGGTGCAAATTACAAGCGAATAGTTGCTCCCATGATCCCCGCTGCGAATGCCAAGAGCCTTGCGCTTCGCGGCGGCCACACGATTGAGTTGTGGCCGCCAGTGTTTGTATTTCTTGTAGCCGCCTAGGCGGCGCTAGAAAGAAAACACACACCACTACCAGCGGGACGGCAGTATTCCCAGCACCGACCAAAGAAGAGTGATGCACCAGCGAGAATCCGGTCGCCGGACAGTCGATGCAGAAAGTCAGGCGCCAAGAGTGCACACTGAGCACCAAGACAAGACCCACTGTACCAGTTGCAGCAGATAGCGCGAATGCCCGTCCCCAACGCAGGGACGGGTTTCTTGTTAGTTGTAGCACGAGTGCGATTGGATGACCAAGGCGATGCTAGGTGAGTTTCCAGAATCTGCCGTAGACATGCAAATCGAGCCAGACCGGCTCTCTACGGTGTACCGGTGGAGCAGGCGGACGCTGTTGACGGCGGTGCTTGCGCTCTCAGTCACTATTCTGGTTCTGGGAGTGCTCGCGCTGTTGCTCATCGGGATTCCAATTGCTCTAATCACCGGCCTGGTGGAAGGAAGCTGGCAGGCATCCGAGCAGGCCCTGACGCAGTTGTGGCGGCTGAGCCCAGCGCTCCTTGCCGCCGAATTCGTGCTGGCGTGGCTGCTCATTGGCATATTCATAGTCTTGCGCAAAGTGTTGGCTACGTTTGGTGTCGCGGAAACATAGTTGGGTATTCTAGAGCGGGAGCAACCGCTTAACACACGTGAGTTTGGCTAGTATCATGAAGTGGATCAGTTCGCTTGCAATAACGGAGGTAAACACTTGTAGGACGTGGCGCACCTATCGTTTGGTGGCGCCCGCGTCTTGCAGTTCGGTACCCGTCTCTCCGGGACAGAAGAAGTGTGTGCCACGACACGTCGTTTAGTGCCTTGAAAGTGGCAACGTAGAAGAGTATCAAAAGTGCAGCAGAAGGTTAAGAGAAAATGAAACGGACAGGTGCAGAGATTATCTTGGATAGCTTGGTGGCGCATGGTGTGCACACCGTTTTCGGGTATCCCGGAGGCGCGTGTCTGCCCCTGTATGACGCACTCTATCATTACCAAGACAGGCTGAATCACATTCTGGTGCGTCACGAACAGGGCGCCGCGTTCGCGGCCGACGGCTATGCCCGCGCCAGTGGCGACGTGGGCGTGTGCATTGCCACCAGCGGACCCGGTGTCACCAATCTCGTGACCGGCATTGCGGGCGCGCATATGGATTCCGTGCCCGTGGTTGCCCTCACCGGCCAGGTGCCGCGCAACCTGCTGGGCACCGACGGCTTCCAGGAAACCGACGCGACCGGCGTCATGCTGCCCATCACCAAGCACAATTGGCTGGTCATGAACGCCGAAGAGCTTCCCCGCGTTATGGAAGAGGCCTTCTATATTGCTAACACGGGACGCAAAGGGCCTGTGCAGGTTGACGTTCCTAAAGACGTTTTCTTGGAGGAGGTTGAGTTCGACGACTTCCCACCGCCCAATATTCCCGGCTATAACCCCGACGAAGGTATGCAGCCCGATCCGACGCTCGTGCGCGCCGCGGCGGAGGTAATCCACGGCTCGGAGAAGCCAATCATCTTGGCCGGCCACGGCATACATTATTCGGGCGCCTATGACGAATTGCTGGCGTTCGCCGAGAAAGCGAACATACCCGTCATTACGACGCTGCACGGTGTTTCGTCATTCCCGGAGAGCCACGAACTCTCATTCGGCATGGTCGGTATGCACGGGAACCTCTATGCCAACTGGGCCGTTGACCGCGCCGACCTGCTCATCTCTCTGGGTATGCGCTTCGACGACCGTGTGACGGGCCGCCTGGAAGACTTCGCGACAGAGGCGCGCATCATCCACGTGGATATCGACCCGGCGGAAATCGGCAAGAACGTCACGACCGACGTCGGCATCGTGGCAGACCTCAAGCCCACCATCCGCGCGCTCATCGACGAGATCGACCAGCTCGACCACACGCCTTGGGTCAAGCAGATTTGCCAATGGCGCGAAGAGCATCCCAGCCTCGCTATCCGCGAGACTGAAATTGTGCTTCCGCAGTGGGTTATTCGCCAGATATATCACATTACCAATGGCGAGGCGGTGGTTGTCACGGACGTTGGTCAGGCCCAAATGTGGGCCGCTCAGCACTTCTGGTACGACCGGCGCAACACGTTCTTCTCGTCGGGCGGCCTCGGCGCCATGGGCTATGCCTTCCCTGCAGCCATTGGCGTCAAGTACGCGCGTCCCAATGAGCAAGTGTGGTGCATTATCGGTGACGGCGGCTTCCAGATGACCCTGCAAGACCTTGCGGTCGTCAAGGAGCACAACGTGGACGTCAAGATTGCCATCATCAACAACAACCATCTCGGCATGATTCGGCAGTGGCAGACGCTCTTCTATGAAGGCCGCTTCATGAGCGCCAAACTGGAGAACCCTGACTTCGTCAAGCTCGCCGAAGCATACGGTCTAGCTGGCCTGCGCGCGACGTCCAAGAAAGAGGTGCTCAAGGTCTTGAAAGAGGCGGCGCAGATTCCCGGCCCGGTGGTGCTTGACCTGGTTGTCGACGAAGTCGAAAAGGTCTACCCCATGGTGCCTGCCGGTTCGAGCCTTGCCGAGACCATCGAAGGCGACGAAGTGGAAGAAGCGAGGTACGCATGAGACACGTCCTAATTGCCGACGTGGAAGACCATCCCGGTGTGCTCAACCGCATCGCCAGCCTCTTTCGCAAGCGCGCGTACAACATCGAGAGCCTGGCCGTCGGCCACTCGCACCGTCCGGGTATCTCCCGCATGACGATTGTCGTGGCGGAAGACCACAAAGAAGCGATTCAGGTAACGAAACAGTTGGATAAGCTGATTGAAGTGGTCTCGGTCACGGATGTCACGGAGCAACGCCACGTTTCGCGCGAGATGGCGCTCGCCAAGATAGCCGCGCCGGAGATGAAACGCACGGAGATTCTGCAACTCGCCAATGTCTATCGGGCGCAAGTGGTAGACGTCTCACCCGGCAGCATCATACTCGAGATCACCGGGGACGAAGACAAGATCGACTCGTTCGTCGAGATCATTCGTCCCTACGGCATCCTGGAGCTGAGCCGCACCGGGGAGGTCGCCATGGTGCGCGGACGCGCCATGCCGACGCCGACGATGGTAGCGGAGGATGGACCGGCAGCGTAGCATTACAACTGGCTGAAAGAGGGGCGCCTCATGACTGAGAGGCGGCCCCTTGCTTGAAAAGAAACAAAACAGTCGGAGAGCGAAGAGAGGGAACAGTGGTTCAGGTCTACTACGACGAAGACGCAAATATCGATCTGCTCAACGATAAGACTGTCGGCATTATTGGCTACGGCAGCCAGGGGCACGCCCATGCGCTCAACCTGCGCGACAGCGGCTGCAATGTCATGGTGGGCCTGTACGAAGGCAGTCGCTCGTGGTCGAAAGTAGAGAGCGACGGTCTGGGCGTTGGCACAACCGAGGCGGTGGCACAGCAAGCCGACCTCATCATGATGCTCGCACCGGATACGGTGCAGCCAAGCCTCTTCCAGGATGCAATTGCACCTCATCTGCGCGCGGGCCAAGTGCTCCTCTTCGCTCATGGCTTCAACATTCACTTCCAGCAGATCGTCCCTCCTGCCATGGTGGACGTGAGCATGGTTGCTCCGAAGGCTCCCGGCCACCGCATGCGCGCCACGTTTGAGGAAGGCAACGGCGTGCCAGGTCTTATCGCCATCCAGCAGGACGCCAGCGGCAACGCTCGTGAGCTAACCCTCGCCTATGCACGCGGCATCGGCTGCACGCGGGCGGGAGTCCTGAATACGACGTTTAAGGAAGAAACGGAGACCGATCTCTTTGGCGAGCAGACCGTGCTATGCGGCGGCGTGAGCGCGCTGGTCAAGGCGGCGTTCGAGATCCTGGTCGAGGCCGGGTACCAACCGGAGATCGCCTACTTCGAGTGCATGCACGAGCTCAAGCTCATCGTGGACCTCTTCTACCAAGGCGGACTGAACTACATGCGCTACTCGGTGAGCGAAACGGCCGAGTACGGCGACTACAGCCGCGGCCCGAGAGTGGTGGACGACCACGTGCGTGAAACTATGCAGGAGATCTTGCGCGAAATCCAAACCGGCGAATTTGCGCGGGAGTGGATCCTGGAAAACATGGCGGATCGACCGGCTTTCAACGCCTACCGCGAAATGGATAAGACTCACCAGATTGAGACCGTCGGCAAGAACCTGCGAGCAATGATGCCGTGGCTCGATCCCAAGTAAACACCCTAGAGGAAACACACGCGATGGGGATTTCGCAGTTTCCATCCTTTTCAGCTTTGCAACACTTAGTCAAACAGGAGAGTGGACTCAGGCCCATCCGGCGCCTAGGCATAACTGCCTTGGTTTGCTGGCGGGCCTGCACGCTTGCCGCGCCTGCCTTCTCCTAGTGTGTGGCGTGCAATCGGCACGAAAAGTGTTTACTTGATGTAGAGGATAGTATCCAAAATGCGAACGTTACAAATCTTCGATACAACGCTGCGCGACGGCGAGCAAGCGGCAGGCGGGTCTCTGACGGTAGAAGAGAAGCTGTATCTTGGCCAGCAACTGGAACGGCTCGGCGTCGACATTCTTGAGGCCGGCTTTCCGCGGACATCTCCGGGCGATTTCCAGGCAGTGCAACTCCTCGCGGAAAAGCTGCGAGATGTGCAAATCTGCGCGCTCTCCGGCTTCAAACCGGACCAGGTCGAGGCCGCCTGGGAAGCCATCAAAGAAGGCGAAGCCCCGCGCATCCACGTCTTCATCTCGTCCAGCGACATTCACCTGGAGCGCCAACTGCGGATGACGCGCCAGGAGGTTAGAGAGGCAGCGGTGGCGTGCGTCGAGCAGGCAGTTGGATATACCTCCAACGTCGAATTCTCGGCCATGGACGCCACGCGCAGCGATTGGGGTTATTTATGTCAACTATTTGGTGATACGATTGCGGCAGGAGCAAAGGTCATCAATGTGCCCGACACCATGGGCTACACCCAGCCGCGTGAGTTTGCGGAACTCCTGCAATACCTGCGCGCCCACACGCCCGGCATCGACAACATCACGCTCTCCGTCCACTGCCATAACGACCTCGGCCAGGCCAACGCTAATTCACTCGCGGCCATCATGAACGGCGTAGACCAGATCGAGTGCACGATCAACGGCGTCGGCGAACGGGCCGGCAACGCCTCGCTGGAAGAAGTGGTGATGAATACCACCGTGCGGAAAGACTTCTTCAAGGTGTCGCACGGTATCAACACCGAGGAGATCTACCGCACGAGCCGGATGGTAAGCGATCTCATGAGCATGCCAGTACAGCCCAATAAGGCGGTCGTCGGCGCCAATGCGTTCGCGCATTCTTCCGGCCTCCATCAGGACGGCATGCTGAAAGACCGGCAGACCTACGAGATCATGACACCCCAAAGTGTGGGCATGGGCGGCAGCCGCATTGTCCTTGGCAAGACGAGCGGCCGCCACGCTTTTCGCGACCAGCTTGCCAAGATGGGCTATCACCTGAGCGAGCAGGAGTTTCAGGAGGCCTTCGACCGTTTCAAGGACCTCGCGGACAAGCGACGCAACGTAACCGCGCGCGATATCGAGGCATTGCTTTCCAGCGACGTGCTCCATGCCAAAGAGTACTTTCATCTAGACCTTGTCCAGGTGAGTTGTGGCGATAAGAGTATCCCGACGGCGACAGTGCGCATCATCGATGATGAAGACCAGGTCTTTGAAGACTCTGCCCTCGGTGATGGGCCGGTTGACGCAGTCTGCAAGGCCATCGACAGTATCGTCAAGGTTCCGGCAGAGCTCACCGAATTCCGCGTGCAAGCGGTTACAGAGGGCATCGACGCGCAGGGTGAAGTGAGCATTCGCCTGGAAAGCGAAGGGGTATCCGTGACCGGCTACGGCGCTGACACAGACATCATCGTCGCCAGCGCCAAGGCGTACATGAATGCCCTGAACAAGCACATCTACGCCCAAAGCATCGCGGAGTCGCAAGGGGAGGAGAAACCGCTGGCGGCGGCAAGCACTCAAGCCTAGAACATGCCTTGAGTATGGAGACTAGCTGAGTTCGTCAAGAATACGTGGAGGTGGGATCGCTCGATCCCGCCTCCACTCGATTAAGACTTTGCAAGTCTGTCAGGATTTTGGCCGCAAGACCGCAACGGCTGCACCTGCTCGCAGACAACTCTCTTTGGATGAGAGCATGCTACGCATCATCGGCTTCGTGCCCGCGGCGCAACTCTATGCGCACGTCGCCCGGCTCGCCAACTCCTTTGAGTGCAGCCAACATCCCCCGTATACCGCCTGAGATCACGGCACTCGCAAACGCATTAGTCGGTATTTCCTCTCCATCGATCGTAAGCCGGATTGAATCACGGCCCGCATTTGGGTGTGGAAAGCGTTCGTTCAAGAATGCCGCCAAACTCTGTGGATCACTAGTGTGGAACGAAGGCGCCGAGAACGTACTATCGTTTTCGGTCACAATAGCAATGAGATCATCTTCCGAGACCAGTAAGTCCGATCCCAACGCGGCGCGGTGTACTTCAATCTTGGGGTAATCTGACCGCCTGTGGCCTTCTACCAGCACAAGGTCAATGTCCAGCATGGGCAGCAGCGCCAATATCTGTGGCAGAGTGGCATCATCCGGCAGTTTGCAGGAGAAAGCGGCGCCACCGGGGCCGCTGACAAGCACGGCTACAGCGTCGGTTTGTGACAGGCGCCACGAATCGCTGCCCTCGTGGTCCATTTTGAAGCCATGCGCGGCGTGCTTTACGATTGCGACGCGCCGACCGCGCTCGTGCAAGCAGGGCATCATTCGCTCGATAAGGGTCGTCTTGCCCGCATTGTGCTTGCCGACAATGCACACCACGGGGATCACGAAGCGGTCTCCCCACGGTGCCAGACGCGCTGGTCTGCCTCAGCATCCAGAAGCAGCACAACGAAAACAGCAGATGCGCGCGCGCTCTCGTCGGAATTAAGATTGCCGTAGACCATCGAAAACCCGCATTCTACGCTATCCCTCCCGCATCGTGCCTGAGGTCCTCCGCTTGTTGCCTCAGATAGGCCTCGGTAAAAGCATCGATGTCGCCATCGAGTACGGCACGCGTGTTGCCGGTTTCCACGCCGGTGCGGAGGTCCTTCACCATTGTGTACGGATGAAGCACGTACGAACGAATCTGGCTGCCCCATTCCGCGCTCGTGTGCTCACCTTTGAGCGCTGCCTGCTCCTCTTGCTGCTGCTGGAGCTTGCGCTCCAAGAGGCGCGCCCGCAAAATCCGCATCGCAGCTTCCCGATTTTGGAGTTGCGAGCGTTCGTTTTGGCACGAAACGACGATGCCTGTGGGAATGTGTGTTAGCCGGACCGCGGAATTCGTCTTATTCACGTGCTGGCCGCCGGCCCCACTGGCACGAAAGGTATCGAGTTTTACGTCATCCGGCTTGATCTCAACCGTGACGTCATCATCGATCACGGGGAGCGCCTCCACCAGAGCGAAAGATGTGTGGCGCCGCTTGTTTGCATCGAAGGGGGACAAGCGCACGAGGCGGTGCACGCCGTGCTCGGACTTGAGCCGGCCATAGGCGTACGGACCGCTGATTTGCAGCGTCACGCTCTTGATGCCGGCTTCTTCACCGGGGGTGCTATCAAGGATCTCGGGCTTGTGCGCGTGCGTCTCCGCCCAGCGGATGTACATGCGGAGAAGCATCTCCACCCAGTCCTGTGAATCGGTACCGCCCGCGCCGGCATGCAGGGAAAGCAGCGCGTCGCGCTCGTCGTAGGGGCCCTGAAACAGTGTCTGAATCTCGCGCTTCTCGCCGTCAGCTTCCAGACGGCTCACCTCAGCATCGAGTTCGGTCTCCAGGGCTGGGTCGTCTAGCTCTGCAAGCTCCTGCAGAGCTTCGACCTCCTCAAAAAACTCATTCCAATCATCAACGAGGCGGCGCAAGCCGGCGAGCTCTTGCATGACACGCTGGGCGTCGTCGGGCGTATCCCACAAATCGGGATCGAGCGACTTTTCCTCGAGCTCAGCAATACGCGCTTCCCAAGAGGTCAGGTCAAAGGCGCCTCCGAAGTTCTGCAGCGCGCTCACTCAATGCTTCTATTCTCTCTTTGATCACGATCTGTACCCTTCTCATTGGTTGATCTGCTCAAGGATTATTGCCAACACACTATCTAGCCTACGACAGCGGCAAGGAATTTGGCAACGGAATAGCGCAGTACCCGTCATGCAAGAACAGTCGGTTCCCAACAAGAAGCCTGTGACGCTTGGCCCGACTCGAATGATATAATGCAAAGCAGATAGACTGATCGGCAGTTTCGTGTAGCTGTGCACAACGGACGCTGTAGGCTTTGGTAAAGAGTATCTCCTGGAAAGAACACCTATCCCTGGCTACGGAGCAAGAGGGAATCATTGCCGTGCTTAGGCTCTACGGTCTCGGTGCGATTGCAGATCGCCTCAACTACCTCCATGGGCTCGCTGCAGACGATCCAGATGAGCAGACATAGAAGTAGACTCCATGAAAGAACTGGCCCTCTTCCTCATGAGCGAACGACAACTACCTGATCCACAGATTGGCATAAGCCCTGCGGGATTTGCGCAAGCGGAGTGGCGAGTTGGAGAAAGAGGGATCCTTGCCATAGAGTTCTTGCCCTTCGATAGGCTCATTCGTTTCGCAGCTATTTCTGCCCCAGCGCAACGCGGTGTCCAACGCATAAGTGTCCATGGCACACTGCCAAAGCACCATGCGCTAAATGCCATCTACGCGATCAAAGATAAAGCTCAGGGCTGCTGAGGACAAAACATATGAAGCAAGTTCTTCACATCATCGACGACAAGGATAACACCGCCATTGCGCTCGCAGACCTTACTCCGGGTACCAAGGTCTCATTCTCAGGGCCGGCCGGCGAACAGGAAATCACCATCTTGGACGACATTCCCTTCGGTCACAAGATTGCCGTGAAAGCCATTGGCAACGGCGAGCACGTCATCAAGTACGGCGAATCGATTGGGGCGGCTACGCAAGACATTGCGCCCGGCAATCACGTGCACACACAGAATCTTGAGAGCCTGCGCGGTCGCGGCGACCTCGTAGGCGCAGACCCAACCGCATAGCGGCTCACCTGCTATTTCCATGTCTGTCGAGAAATCTGCGAAACCACCAAAGCGCAAACGAGGAAGAGAGTCCAAGCGGGCTCTGCGCGAGCGCATGGAGCAGATCATTGCTCTTCTTAGAACTACCTACCCGGAAGCAGAGTGCGCCTTAGTGCATCGCAACGCGTGGGAGTTGCTGATAGCCACCATCCTCTCGGCACAGTGCACGGATAAGCGCGTGAATATCGTCACACCGGCGCTGTTCAAGCAATTCCCGACAGTGGAAGCCTTCGCAGCGGCGCCACGGGAGGAGTTGGAAGAGGCCATAAAGACTACCGGTTTCTTCCGCAACAAGGCCAAGAACATCCAAGGGGCGGCGCATGTCATGCTGGAGAAATTCGGCGGCGCGGTGCCCAAGACGATGGCTGAACTCCTCGAATTGCCCGGCGTGGCACGCAAGACCGCGAACGTCGTGCTCGGCGTGGCTTTCCAGATTGCCGACGGGATCGTAGTCGATACGCACGTCTCGCGCCTGTCCCAGCGCCTCAAACTAACCCGCCAAAAGGACCCCACCAAGATCGAGCGCGACCTCATGGAAGTCGTACCCCAGTCCGATTGGATAGATATTGGACATCTGCTCATCCACCACGGCCGCGCCCTTTGCACCGCCCGCAAGCCGGCGTGCGGCGAGTGTCCTTTGCAAGAGCTCTGTCCAAGCGCAACGCTCTACCTCGATGCCTAGGCCAATCGGCAGTAAAAACTCGGCGTAGCGAAATGCCTCTCGGCTACACCAAGCCGCCACCGCGAAAGTCTCCCCACACCGCGCAGAACCTCAAACCTGCACCACACTACTCTGATTCTGCGCAACACGGACACCCCTCGCGCAGTCCGTCGAAGGTGTAAATGCCCGTGTTGTGGCCGTCTTCCCATTGAAAGCGAATCGCATAGCTGCCCACCTGCTCGATGGACTCCAGGAACGTCTGCGCCGCTGTGAGGATCACACCGGCATGCATCGAGCCGGGTATATCCATCTCACCGGCGCAGAGCGCACAAGGACACAAACGACGCAGATCGTCCCAGTCGTAGCGGCTGACGTGTCCATCGCGCCATGTAATCACAAGCGCGCGGTCTTCCTCACCGCGTGTGATTACGGCTGGCGTGCGTGCCCGCATGTCCCTCATGTCAAACTCTCACTACGCAATCAAGAACGCACCCCGGCATGGCCGAGGTGCGTTCGCTTCCATTTCTGGGTCGGGCCGTAATTCCGCCTTTTTCATCGCCCTAACCCTGGGCACTGGTATCAGTTCGGCTGCCCGACATACACGTGCAACCAATACTACCGGTCGAGAGGCGAAACCCGACGCCCTGTCTTTTGCCCTCCACCCGCATCTATCCTCCGTGCTGTCTCGCGGATGGAGGGTTAATTGTCCACTTGCCAAACACAATACAGCACTCTCGGATTATCGAGCGGCAAGCGCAAACCTCTCATGGCTCACCTCCCTCCTTTCGTGCCGTTTCGAGGGCTCCCGCCCTCTCTAATTACCAATTAACCATATAGCGTTGCGCTTGTCAAGCATAGGACGCCACTTTCTCTCCACAAGTGTCATCACAACCTGATTGAAGAGGTGCAGGACACCTTACTAGTGGAAAACCTCGCCACGCTTCCACACGTAGGTTTTCCGTACCACCATGAGTGACTCGCAGAGCACGAGCGCCGCCAAGGGCCTGGCCTTACAACTCCATTTCACTGAGGTAGCGGTCTTCGCCTACCAGCATCAAGACGTCACCATCTTGCAAGCGCTCGCTGGGATAGGGATCGTATATAACACTCTTATTGCGCCCAATCATCAGCACGCGCAGTCCGCTCTCTTCGTCAAGGCCGAGTACCTGCAAAGACCGGCCCACAAAGCGATCGGGCACGCGGATCTTGCTCACGCCGTAGCCTGGAACAACCTCCACATAGTCGAGTATGGCATGTGAAATAAACGTATGGGAGATGCGCAGCCCGGCTTCATGTTCCGGATAAACCACCTTGTCCGCACCGATCCTATCCAGAATCTCACCATGCAATTCGTCGCGCGCTTTCGCTATGACATACGGCACGTCAAGATGCTTGAGAATGAGCGTCGTGACAATACTGCTCTGCACATCCGAGCTGATGCCGACTACGACCACGTCGAAGTTGCGAATGCCAAGCTCTTCCAACGCGCCTTCATTGGAGGTATCAGCGCGTACCACATGCGTCAGCTCGTCGGACATGTTCTCCACGAGGTCCGCATTCTTGTCTACACCCAACACATCGTAACCCAAGCTGGCAAGCTGTATTGCGGCGCTTGAGCCAAAGCGTCCCAATCCAATGACGGCAATCTGCTGTTTCGACGTCTTCGACAAAGTCGGCATGTTCTCACTCCTATCCCACGCGCACCGTTTCACTAGGATACTCTAAGTGGTCACGATAGTGTTTCTGCGCAAGCAGCAGTATTAGGGTAAGGGGGCCGAGGCGCCCTATGAACATGGCAATGACGAGGACCAGACGGCTTGCGTCATGCAACTGCGGTGTAATGCCATACGACATGCCTACAGTGCCCAGCGCCGACGCGGCTTCGAAGAGCACGGGAAGAAACCCAAATGGCTCGAAGTCAGCGAGCAGCCAACTTACCGCAATGAGCAGCAAGACAGCCAATGAGATAATGGCAAGTGAGCGGAATACCACTTCTTGCGGAATCTTCCGACGCAAGATCGTAGTTCGCATCCGCCCGCGCATCACCGCTAAAATCGTCACGACGAGAACGGCAAACGTAGTTACCTTAATACCTCCAGCCGTCGATCCCGGCGCGCCGCCGATAAGCATCAGTACCATTGTCAGGAAGGTCGTATCCTCAGTCATGTTACCGACCGGAATTGTCACGAAGCCGGCCGTGCGGGCGGCAATGCTATGGAAGAAGGTGTCAACCAGTTGAACGTGCCACACTTCCCCGGCCAACGTGAGCGGATTGGTACGCTCGCGCCAGAAGAACGCCAAGCCTCCGATGAGCCACAACGCGCCGGTCACGATCAAAATCAGCTTGGTTTCGAGGCTGAAGCGTACCCAGCGCCGTGACTTCCCCACATCCTGGAACAGCACGTAGCCTGTGCTGCCAAGCACAACCAGTGCCCCAATCACAATGAGGAGAAACTCCTCCCTGCGAAAGTTCGTCAGGCTGGAAAAGCTGCCCATGAGGTCGAAGCCAGCATTGTTGAATGCCGATATGCCGTGAAACAACCCCAGCCAAAATGCCCTGGAGGGATCGTTGTTTTGCGCAAAGTAGAGGGAAAGCGCCAAAATGCCTAGGGCCTCCACAAGGATGGTCCAGATGGCAATATTGCGCGTTATACCGACGATGCCGCCAATTCCCGATAGGTTGAGCGCCTCGCGCATAAGGACTTGCTGACGCAGCCGAATCCGTTGTCCGAGCAGCATGAACAACAAGATCGAGCTGGTCATGAAGCCAAAGCCGCCAAGCTGAATGAGCGCAAGAATGACAACGTGGCCGAAGGTTGTCCAGTGCTCCGCGGTATCCACCACGACCAAGCCGGTCACGCATACAGCCGACGTGGCGGTGAAGAGCGCATCGACCAAAGAGGTAGTGTTGCCAGGCGCCGTAGCCACTGGCAGCATGAGAAAGAACGTTCCCAATGCAATGAGGGCTGCAAAACCGCCCGCAAGGACAAAGGAAGATCCAGACTTGCGCCGTCGCTCGTAGCCTTTAGGATTAGGCGGTGGCGTCACCAGCACAACGTGAGACGAGTGCTGACCCTGTTCCTGCCGAGTGCCATCCCCTCCGCCTGGGGAGTCGATGTCTGAGGAGCCGATGGCCGCGTCCCTCCCCTACCTGAGCGATACGCGGGTCTCTTCACGCAAGCATGATTATCAGCCGCTTATCGGTTCTAAGAGCCTGTTTACGTTCTTTCGAGATGAAGTCTGCATAGCCGATGAAAGCCGTTCGTGCTGAGGGCTGCGCGAAGCAGGCTGCGCGAAGCCCCTGTCGAAGTACGAACGGCGATTCGCCAACTTTTCACGGTCCCATTCACCCTTCGACAAGCTCAGGGCGAACGTTACGCGCCCAGACAAGAAAATTGGAAACAGGTTCTAAGCCGGCTAACCGGCTTCCGCCACAAAACGGACAGTCACAAGCTCGTGGGTGCCAAGTTGGGGCACTGTCACTTTCAGCACGTTGTCGCTCACGCTGTATTCGGCGCTGGCGCCACTTACCAGGAGCTGCGCCTCTTGCACGGCATTGCCGGGCTGCAACACGACCCGCAGTTCCTGGGCGCCCACAGTCACCACTTCATCGACTGTACCCCGCCACGCGTCCGCGCTGGTCAAGTTTACCAAGTGGACCTGGAGCATATTGCCAAAGATATGCACGCCAATGTCTACGAGGCCCGGCCCTTCCACGGTTACCGGCAATTCACTGCCATGGGCCCAACGCACCGCACTTGCAAGCAGACCGGCGAGATCTATCTCGTTCTGCTGCCAAATGGCGTGGTCTATGTCCCCAGGGAAGTAAACTATGCGGCTCTGCTCCTGTTCGCGCGCGAAAATGACCGGCCGGGATATCGCGGGAAGCTCTGATAAAGCAAATTCGGCCGGTTCAGCGGGTGCGGGTGGTACCAGGACCAAGGGAGTATCTGTCCTCGTCAACGGTTGCACCAGGCTCAGCCGCGCGGCCGCCGGCAAGACGATTGTATCAGCGAAGGGCTGGACGATCGGATGATCGCCGCCAATTTGATACTGGGCGTTTTCCAGGCTTCCGAGTGGCGCGTTCCCGGTGGCAGAAACGCCGAATACGTCCCCCAGCCCAAAGTCGGTGCGATATTCTCCAGACGTGTCTCGTCGCGAGGTTTCGAACGTTGCCACGAGGCTGCGGCCGCTGCTGACGGCGCTCCGAATCTGCTGACAATGGCCGTCTGAGAGCTCACTGATGTTCGGCAACACGATTACTTGATAGTCCTGCAGTGCTCCGGCTTGAATGCGTTCCAACTCCACGAGGTCAAAGGGGATGCGCGCCCGCAGCAAGGCCAAGCATGCGCCCATTACGTGACTATTGAAGCCGCTGATTGCATTGGCATCGTCACTGTCGGCATAGACAACTCCCACCGTAGCGCCCGGCACGCGCCCCCCGAGGAGCTGTTGCTGCTGACTCTGCCAGGCAAGGACCGGAGCCATTTCCTTGAAGACTCTCCGGTCACGCGGCACCGCCGCAATGCTGGTCCACGGCCAAGCGCCATGCGCCAGGATTTCCGCTAACGTAACCGGGGTCGTTGCCGGGGGAATTGCCCCTGCAGCACCACTACCCGCATTGATCGTAACGTAGGCCGCTTTGCCTCCGCCGGCAACACCCCTCGTTTTGCGGCTGACCAACCCCGCAGTCCAAAGCGGATTGCCCCCATGACCGCCCTCATGCTGGCCGACCACGAACTCAGCGAGCGAGGCCACTCGCCCCTGTGTCGTATCACCAACCCACAAGGTATTGGCCCGCGCTTCCTTCGTCACCCGATCCAAGAAGCTCCATAGTTCTTCATCCACTTCTCGGCGCCAGCGTTGCCAACTCCTGTGCGCCCGTTCCTCTTCAGCATTCGCTGACGCACTTATCGGAGGAGGAAGCCGCATCTCCGCTTCCCGCGCATAGCGCTTCTCGCAGGAGGTGCAATAGCAGATCTCCCGATGGCCTTGCCAGTTGTGACCGAGGAAGCCATCCACAGGATATTTTTCAGCAATCTCGCGGACTATCGCAGGCAAGTATTCCCGATAATACGGCGAGTTAATGCAGGTGTAATAGAGACCGTTATCACTACGGGGACTGCCACTGTGGTCCACCATGAACCAGTCGGCATGGGCATAATAGAGGTCCTCGTGGCCCAGGCTGGGGTCAATGCGCGCAAGCACGACAAGGTCTTGCTTCTTTGCCGCCTCCACCATTTCCCCAAAGACATCCCGTTCGCCGAGCCAGCGGCTGCGGCGATGAAACGGTACCTCCGTGGGATAGAAGGCGAGAACGCCACCCGCACTCAGTGCGACACCGCCAAACCCATTCTCACGCCACCGCTCTTGCCACCAATCGATATCTACGTGTGGTGGATCAGCTTCATGGAGCACCACCTGTCCAAAGCGAATGAACTGATCGTACCACGGCATCTCACGGGCCATACCGGCTCCCTTCATGACTGCCCTGCAACGCTCACAACAGCCTCGTGACACCTGTATGTGCTGTTGCTCCGCCTAATTCTCAGTCTAGCCAACACCTACCGATTCTTCAAATGACGCCATCCCGCTCAGCCTCCGTATCCAACTATGAGGCCTGGCGCAACAGCATGTGACGGGACTAAGCGCACGGCCACGACGGCGCCACATTCTTCTTCCACACCCTTATTAAGCACAATAAACGGTCGCGCAGCCTTTTTGCAGTAGCGCAGACTACAAAACCGCGGCGCAAGCCGCTAGAGATACCGCAAGGTTTCAAGAAAACACCTTTCTTAGCCTGTGTTGCCGCTCCATGCGACCAGGACATGAATCCTCACGCTCAGCGGCTTGCGACTCCTCTGACACCGGTGTGTGATCCGTTGTACACTACGACCGACGATAGGTTTTCCGCTCTGAGATCAACTGGCGATTCAACCAGAGCAACCATCTCCCATGCAGACCTGAGCAGAAATAGGAGCGAGCGTACGGCAATGTCCGGTGTTGAAGCGCAGGAGCAGTTCGGAACCGCATCTCTCAGTCCGGCCGGCCGTGCAATTGCCGGGGCCTATGGTACGTGGCGGCTCGCATACACGGTCGGCGCCAGCGGTGTCGCTGTGGGAGGCGCAATCAGAATCTTCACGGAATCGGATACGGACTGGGGTATGCCGCAGTTGACTGACCCTTCCCAGGCTGAATACATGACCGTGGACGGCCCTCCCGGCGTGTTCCTTGACGTGTTGGTGGAAGAAATCAAGTCAGTTCGTCTGCGTGTACGCGGACGCGCCCTGAGGCCCCGAGAGACGGTCGTGGTGACCTATGGTAATCAGGATGGAGGCGGCCCGGGGTCACGCGCTCAGACCTTCCTCGAGGCAAAGCGGTACTTCTGGGTAGCCGTCGATGCCAAGGGCGACGGCTATTTCACCACATTGCCCCACTCGCCGTACCTGACCATAGTGGGCGGGAAAGCCGAGAAGCTTGTGGCCGTCGTGCCGTCAACGGTGGCCGTGGGTAAACCGTTTCGCCTCCTCATCCGTGCCGAAGATAGGTGGGGAAACCCTTCAGATGATTACGAGGGCTCAGTCACATGCAGCGCACATGGCGTGCGGATGCCGGAGGTTGGTCCAACGCTGACTTTCCAACGCAGCGACCACGGCGTCAAGGCCGTGGAAGGGTGTGTCGCACTGAGCACAGGCACGCATATGATTCATATAGAGGACGCTCAGCGCGGACTCTCTGCGCGCAGCAATCCTCTACGTGCCACGGCGGGTACGCCCAAATACAATCTCTACTGGGCCGATCCTCACGGCGGCCAAGTCGCCTTGGCAGAGAAGATACCCGGTTTCTTTCGCTTTGCCCGCGACGTCGCCGCTCTGGACTTTGTCGGCTACCAACGCAACGACCACATGGTTTCCGCGGAAGACTGGCGCTTGCAGCAAGAGGCTGAGGCCGCCTTTTCCGCACCCGGACGCTTCGTCCCCTTGCCGGGATTCGAGTGGTCGCCGGAAACGGCGCGCGGCGGACACCACAACGTCTACTTTCGCCGCCACAATCAGCCAATTCGGCGCAACAGCCACGCGCAGGTTGCCGACAAATCGGACATCGCTACCGATCTCACCCACGTGCGTGACCTTTACGCGGCCTATCGCCACAGCGACGTGCTCATTACGCCCCACGTCGGCGGTGCGCACGCGGACTTGTCCTACCATGAACCGTCCCTTGAACCCGCTATCGAAATCACTTCGACCCACGGCACGTTCGAGTGGTTTCTTGAAGAAGCACTGCACAACCGCTACACCGTTGGCTTCGTCGGCGGCAGCGACAGCCACACCGGCAGACCCGGCATAGACGCACCCGGCTTCCAGCCGCGACGCTATGCCCAAGCCGGGCTCACCGGCATCTACGCCGCTAACCTCACGCTGGAAGCCTTCTACGAGGCGCTGCAGGCGCGCCGCTGTTATGCGACCACCGGCGCCAGGATAATCCTGCATGTCGACGCGGACGGCTATCCGTTGGGCGCGGCGTATACCACGTCTGCACCGCCAAGCATTAAGGTTTCCGTTACCGGCACGGCCCCGCTCGAAAGCCTAGAGCTTTATCGCGGCCTGGAGAAAATCTACGATCACCCAATAGAGTCTCTTTCTGACCCGCAGCGCGTGCGTATCCTTTGGCAAGGAGCGAGCCGCAAGTCGAGCTACTCCGGCGTTGTGTGGAACGGCACGGCAGCCCTCACGGACGGCACGCTGAAGGCGGCGGACACGATCCGCTTCGATAGTCCCCGCTCCCATCTCTTGGCTGTCACGGACCACAGTCTGAAATGGCACTCTGTTACGTGTGGCTACCGCAGCGGGATTGTGCTGACCCTCGACGATAGCGAGAACGCCACCCTCGACCTTGCCATCAATACGTCGCTCATCAGCCGCCCGAGTTTCGGCGCATACGGCGCTTCCGGGCCGCAATTGCTGGCACACGCTCCCGCGGAGTCTCTCGCCGCTCGCATCCCGGTACGTGACCTAGCCACTGGCTGTAAAGAGTTTACTATCGGTCCACTCGACCGCAAGGTCACAGTTTCCCACGCACCTCAGGAAGCTGGGCCAATGAGCAGCACGTTCACGTTCATCGATTCGACACCCGAGCCGGGCGTCAATGCGTACTGGGTGCGCGTCATTCAGACCGACATGGAGATGGCGTGGTCTAGTCCTGTTTTCGTCGACTTTTCCGGCTAGTCTCGCCAAAAACAGTCTGAAGGTTCTCCGCTTCATCCAGGTTCCAAGACGTGGCAACACCCTCGCGTGAGGCTGAATCTCCTCGAGTGTGTACGATCCGGTTGTCACAAACCGCCTTTCGTTCTAAGATGGACTATTGAACGCGAGATTACACGGTCACACACCGAGGAGGCTATATTCATGGCAACGGTTGGAACGGAAGTAGGCCAAGAAGCGCCGGACTTTACCTTGGAAAACCAGGAAGGCGACAAAGTCAGCTTGTCCGATTACCGCGGCAAGCAGAATGTAGTGCTCGTCTTCTACGTCGGCGCGTTCAGCAGCATTTGCGACGGCGAGTTTCGCGGCTTGACTGCGAACGCGAGTCGTTACGACGCCAGTGACGCGGCGGTCATTGGCGTGTCTACAGATACAAAGTGGACGCTCAAGCAGTACAAAGAGGCAAACAGCTTTCCCGCCACATTCCTTGCCGATTTCTGGCCTCACGGCGCCGTTGCCCAGCAGTACGGTGTCTTCTTCGATCCGTTGGGCGTTGCCACCCGCGGCACGTTCATCATCGATAAGGACGGCGTCATCCAAGGCAAAACAGTCAACGAGCCGCTTGATCCACGCGATGAGGAAAGCAATTTCGCCGCGCTGCAGCAGTGCTCCAGCTAACATAGACTCACCTCATTCGTGGCCCGCCTGGGTGAGTGCCGTTTTCTATTGTAAGAACCCGAAGCACTTGACCTGTAACAATCACGTCTCCCCGCGCTTTCAGTTGGCGCTGGGAGGCGTTCTGTCACCGCCGGTTCAGAGCAGAAGTAATGGCGCCCAGCGAATTCAGCCGATGCTCTCACTGCGACCGCTGCCGAAGACGCGAAATGAGCCTCGCTGGCACGTCCCACAGCGCGTCTGTATCCGCACTTTCAAGGCAAGCAGAAACCATCGTAGACAGCGCTGTCCCTACCTGATAGCATGACCGTTGAAGCATCGCAGCACGGTAGGTAGGAAGAACCGGTGGTATCCCTTGACCTCATTCAAGACCTGTCAGAGCAGACGCCATCCAAGATTCTCTTTCTCGTTTTAGACGGTCTCGGGGGCATGCCCCACCCGGAAGTCGGCCAGTCTGAGCTTGAAACTGCGCGCATTCCCAATCTGGATCGCTTTGCGGGACTCTCGATTTGCGGCGTTACCGACCCTATCGCGCCAGGTATTACGCCGGGCAGCGGCCCATCGCACTTGGCGCTCTTTGGCTACGACCCGATTAAGTTTGACATAGGGAGAGGCATACTCTCCGCGCTTGGGATCGACTTTCCGATCAGTCCCAACGACGTATGCTTTCGCGCGAACTTTGCCACCGTTGACGGGAGCGGCAATATCACCGACCGTCGCGCCGGCCGGCTCGCTACCGAGATAAACCGCGAACTCTGCGCGCTTCTGCGGCACATCCATTTGCCTGAAGTTGAAATCTTCGTCGAGACCGAGTCTGGGCATCGCGCCTTGGTGGTATTCCGCGGCGAGGGTCTCTCTGATTTCGTGACGGATACGGATCCACAGCGCACTGGCGTACCCCCTCTCTCCGCCAAGCCGACGCAAGAGGACGCAGTTCCTATGGCGCAGATAATGAACGGCTTCCTCGCCGAAGCCTCTTCGGTGCTACAAGGACAAGAACCCGCCAATGCGCTCCTGCTGCGCGGCGCGGCAAGCCTGCCTGATATTCCTACGCTGCCGCAAATCTATAAGCTTTCCCCGGCTGCGATCGCTAGCTACCCTATGTACCGCGGCCTTGCAAAGCTTGTCGGCATGGAGGTGATCGAGACCGGAGACACCATTTGGGACGAGTTTGAAACCCTGCAGCAAAACTGGGAAGAGCACGACTTCTTCTACTTTCATGTCAAAGCCACCGATACCGCAGGCGAAGACGGTGACTTCAACCGCAAGGTGCAGGTGCTGGAGGAGATCGACAGCCTGATCCCTGCCTTGCTCCGCCTGCAACCGGAAGTCTTTGTTATCACAGGAGACCACTCCTCCCCCTCGGCTCTCAGTGGACACTCTTGGCATCCTGTGCCATTCGCTCTCTACAGTACAACGTGCATCAGCGACGAAATCTCGGAGTTTACGGAACGCGCGCTTGTCCGGGGCAGCCTGGGTCGCTTCCCCGCGCAAGATGCGATGCTTCTGTCTATGGGCCATGCGCAAAAGCTCGCCAAGTACGGCGCGTAGGGATAGCCTCCGCCAGCTACCCAGTGTAGACCGCTTGCTCCTTGCGCCGGCAGTTCAGTCCCTGAATCTCGACCTTCCCCACCACATGCAGGTCGAATTGGCGCGAGATGTGCTGGCTGCGGCCCGCGCAGAGATCACCACGGGCAAAGATGCGCCCTCGCTCGACGAGCTTGCCCAGAGCATGCAAAGCGCTGCTGTGCGCCGCTTTCTTCCCTCTCTCCGCCCCGTGATCAATGCCACCGGTGTAATCCTGCACACGAATCTGGGGCGCGCTCCCTTGAGCCAGGCCGCGATCCAGGCAATGGAGTCAGTCAGCGCCGGCTATAGCAATCTGGAGTTCGATCTCGCTGCCGGCGCGCGGGGTTCCCGATATACGCATCTCGTTAACGTGCTAACGGCCTTGAGCGGCGCCCAAGACGCGCTGGCGGTCAATAACAACGCCGCCGCAATCTTCCTCGCGCTGAGCGCCATTGCCGCCGGCAAAGAGGTCATTATCTCTCGTGGCGAAGCCGTCGAAATCGGCGGCGGCTTTCGCATTCCCGATGTCCTCGCCCAAAGCGGCGCGCGCCTGGTGGAAGTCGGCACAACCAACCGCACGTACGTAGAAGACTTCATCCAAGCGATCACGCCGGCGACCGCCGCCGTCTTACGCGTACATTCGAGTAATTTCAGGGTTGTCGGCTTTACCCACGAGCCGGACTTGACCGCGCTCGTCGCAGAGGCCCGGCAACACGGCATTCCCGTCATCTACGACCTCGGCAGCGGCTCACTGCTAGACACAGCGGCTTTTGGCCTCCATCAGGAGCCAACGGTGCAAGAGACGATTGCCGCCGGCTGTGCCGTGGTGAGTTTCTCCGGAGACAAGCTGCTCGGCGGCCCGCAGGCAGGATTGATTGTAGGCCAAAGCAACCTCATTGACGGCATGAAGCGGCATCCGCTCGCGCGTGCCCTGCGACTCGACAAAGCGACCGTTGCCGGTCTGGAGGCGACGCTGGCTCACTATCGCAAACAAGAAGCGCTCTCCCACGTGCCGGTCTGGCAAATGATCGCTGCGCGACCGGAACGGCTGAAGCGGCGAGCGCGCGCTTGGCAACGCGCAATCACTACTGCGCACGGTCACCTGCTGAGGACTGACGTCGTATCCGGTGAGTCGGCAATTGGCGGCGGGGCGCTCCCTGGAGAGACTCTGCCAACGTGGGTGCTACGGTTCTCATCAGCCGCGCGGTCATCGGACCGGCTTGCCAAGCAACTGCGTACGTCCAGTCCGCCCCTTGTCGTACGCATCGAAGAAAATGCAGTCGTACTAGATCCGCGCACTGTCTTGCCTGAACAAGACAAGGCCGTTACGCACGCCTTGACAACGCTCTCAACGTGAGCGCCGTTGCTGCGCTATAATGAGAATCAGGTGGGGTGCCCGCACCGGGGTTGGCGCGGCCAAAACGTAGGATGCGTTGGGCCGGTCCAACCTCCGCAGGAGTGCCAAGTAAACAGGGACCCTCCTCATGCCGGTGTATTGTGCGCATGCCTACGGGACAGCCAGTCACTAAGAGGTAAGACTGAATGCAGCCGCTGATCGACAGCTTCGGTCGGCAGATCGAAAACCTGCGCATCTCAATCACAGACCGCTGCAACTTCCGTTGCCGCTACTGCATGCCCGAAGAGATGATGCAGTGGGTGCCGCGTGATGAAATCTTAACGTACGAAGAGGTCGAGCGGCTTGCCCGACTTTTTGTCCGCCTTGGCATTCGTGACATTCGCATCACCGGCGGCGAGCCAACGGTGCGCAAAGACCTCCCCTACCTCATCAGCCGCTTGCACATGATCGATGACTTGGAGAGCCTCTCGATCACGACCAACGGCTTCCGTCTCAAAGCGCTGGCCAAGCCCCTGGCCGAGGCGGGGCTTACGCGCATCAACGTGAGTCTGGATAGTCTTGTGCCGGAGCACTTCGCCTATATCACGCGCAGAAACGCGCTCAACGCGGTGATGGAAGGCCTTGAGGAGCTCGAAGAGTACCCTGCAATTAGCCCCATCAAGCTAAACTGCGTAGGAATTCGCGGTTTCACGGAACGGGAGGTGGTGGCGTTCGCTGAGTTGGCGCGCCGCAAGCCCTACGTGGTGCGCTTCATCGAGTTCATGCCGCTGGACGCGGACGGCATCTGGCGGGAAGAGAACGTGCTCACGGGACGTGAAATCCTGGATATGATTAACGAGGCGATGCCTGTCCCGCTTGTACCCATCCCCACCGACCCCGCTTCGACCTCACGCGTCTATCGGTTCGCCGACGGCAATGGTGAGGTTGGCTTCATCAATCCCGTGAGTGAGCCATTCTGCGCCACGTGCAACCGCATTCGCCTCACGGCTGAGGGCATGTTGCGCACCTGCCTCTTCTCCGTACGCGAGACCGACCTGCGCCTACCCCTGCGCGATGGCGCTACCGACGAGGAGCTTGAGCACATCATCCGTGCCGCTATCTGGCAAAAGGAACTCAAGCACCGCATCAACGAGGGCGAATTCTTCCAGCGCGCCAACCGCACCATGTCCCAGATTGGCGGTTAGGTCAAGGTCCCGCATTCGCGCTTTCGCCGCGATAGTCAACGCAATTCCTTGAGCAAGGGGTGTGTGTACACAATCACGTTATACATTTTTTCTTATCTTCTCCTCATTCTGTTGACAATTTCTGTATGTTCTGCTATATTTTCTAAAGATGAAGATTAGAATACCTTAACTGTACACGGGGAGGCATGCCATGCGGAACATCTTGGGTAGTTCCCAGTCGCCGGAAGTGCTTGGGCGCTGCCCCGTATGCACGAGTGAACTCACCGTACAGCGCTTGCGTTGTTCGTCGTGCAATGTCGCTCTGGAGGGGGAGTTTCACCTCAATCCGTTCAACCGTCTCTCCTCGGAACAGCAACGCTTCGTAGAGATTTTCCTTGTCGCTCGCGGCAACATGAGCGAGGTGCAAAAGGAGCTGGGTGTCTCTTACCCCACTGTGCGCGCGCGCCTGGAGGAGATCATCAGCCAACTTGGCCACGAACCGGCCTCAGGCGAAGCTGCCCTACAAGCCGAGCGTCTCAGCACCCTTCAGGAAGTGGAGAGTGGTGAACTCGGCGTTGAAGAAGCCTTACGCCGCCTGGCAAACAGGGAGTAGCAAAATGGGCGCAGAAGAACGTCTGATACTTGAAATGCTGCGCGAAGGCAAAATCTCGGTAGAAGACGCGGAACGCCTGCTTGGCGCAATCAGAAACGGCAGCAAGAACACCGACCGTAAAGTTTCGTCGTTTCTGGAAAGTAACTGGTGGGAGGAAATTGAACGCTCCCTCGGTGAGACTATCTCTAAGGTCGAGGACCGCATCTCGCGCGCGGTGACAGACCTGCCAAGAGGGAACATCCGTATGCCTTTGCGCGGCCTCAAACGGAAACGGCAGCGCGAAGAGCAAGGCTACACGCCTGTGGATCTACACGACCAATCCTTCGCCATTCCGCCTGATGCGCGCATGGAAGTTGACGTTGAGGGCAGCTCGCTCACTGTCGAGGAAGCTCCCGGCGACGCACACGTCAGCTTCGACCGGGAAGGCCACGATTGGGAGTGGTCTGTGCTCAAGCTGGACGACACCTATGTGCTTTTCGTTTACGCCAATGCTGTCTGGGCCAGTGTGCCGAATGTCTCCCTGCGCCTGCCTGCCGTGCAGTCCTTGGCGTGTAAAGTCATAGGTGGCAGCATGTCAGGCCACAACCTCACCTCGCCGTTGGAAGTCTCGATCTCAGGCGGGACACTTCAACTGAGCGAGGTTAGCGGAGCACTCAATCTGGAGTCCGCGGGCGGAGCCATCGGCGTATCGGGTAACGTCCCCGCACTTGTCGCTTCCTCCGCTGGTGGACCGGTCTCTCTTCATGGTGAAGTGAAAACACTTGATGTGAAAGCTGCCGGCGGCGGTGTGAACATCAACCATGCTCTACTCCAAGAGGGCGACCATCACGTCGAGAGCGCCGGCGGCGGAGTAATGCTCGTGCTCAATGCGGCTTCGGCAGTCTCCATTGAGGCTGCGGCCGCAGGTGGCGGTGTTGACGTGAATCTCCCAGGAGCCTCGGGGGAAGCGCGGAACCGGTACGGCACCGGTCAGTATAGCGGCGCCTTAGGCGACGGTACGGCCAAGCTTCAACTGCGCAGCAGCGGCGGCAGCATCCGCATCCACGTTTCGGAAGAAGACGGCGCTCCCTAGGGGTCCCCGATCAGAAAGAGCGGCTGGTTTTTCTCAGGCGCTTTTCCGCTACGCACGTCCAAGGCGCCAGGCTGCCCCGCTCCCCTCTTATCTTAGGAAACCACCTGCGCGAAACCATAGTCCAGCAGGACAGCCGCATCCGTGAAGTGCTGGCTGGAACCTAGCACTACTGCCAGCAAGTGACGTCCATCTCGTTCCGCAACCGCAACCAAGCAGAATTCAGCGTCAGGAGTCCAGCCCGGCTTGAGACCGTACGTACCTGAATACGTCCACAGCAAGCTGTTTAGATTCCACGGCCCGTACCAGCCATGCTCGTCCGTAGCGGTGAATTGGATGCGTTTTTCGCTGGCGTAGTTTACAATTTCAGGCGACTGCTCCAGCGCATACTTCGCCAGCACAGCCAGGTCATGCGCTGATGAATAGTGCGGCAGGGTGTCTTCATCATATCCGGTTGGATTGCTAAACTTCGTGTTCAGCAATCCGAGCTCGACCACCTTCGCGTTCATTGCCTGGACAAACTGGTCGTAGCCCAGTGTCCCTTCAGCAACAGCGATCGCCGCGTCGTTCCCGGAATCAAGCATCATACCGTAGAGCAGTATGTTCAGGGGCACAACTTCGCCGGCCTTTAATCCCATGACATTCGGCTCCGCGCTTGCCGCGCGATCGGAAACCAACACTTTTTGGCTAAGCTCGCCATTTTCCAAAGCGATGACAGCGGTGAGTATCTTCGTTGTGCTCGCTGGGGCCCGCTGTTCGTGCTCATTTCGTGCATAGAACACTGTCTTGGTGGCAAGATCCACAAGGATAGCAGACTTGGCCGTGAAGTTTTCGAGCGCAGGCGACGGGTTCTCTTCCAGCCAGACATAGGAGAAGTGGGGTCTCGGAGGGGAAATAGTGGCGACGATCTTCGCAGCAGGCACTGGCGCATTTTCTACCACTGAAATTATCGGGCCTGACGGCTCTGGGGTAAGGCGCGTCAGCAGGGCAGCGCCCCCTACTGCCACCACCATAGCAATAATCCACACACGAAACGCAGGTCGTCTGCGTGAAGGTGGCGAGGGCGGTTGATACCTGTACGATCCCATCCAACTCGATCTACGCGGTCACACAAGCGATTTTTGCCGTTTGGCAGCCAAGCCTAGCGGGCCAATTAATTCCCGGGGCGCTCAGAATAGACAGACAACAGGCCTCTAGAGTGCAACTCACTGCTATCCGCAAATCGCGCAATCTCAAGTGCCGAGGCGGGAATGTTTCCCAGCAGTCAAACCAAAAGTTGCACTCACTACTGCTATACCAAGCGAAACCCGGCAGGAACACAAGCCTGCATCCCCAATGAAAGGGCTCAACTCACATCTAAGAGAGGTCAAACAAGCCCAAAGCTGCTGCCGCACGCAAGCGAGAGACGCAAAGCGCCTATCGGCTATTCAACAAGGCCTGTCCGATCCACACTCTCCACAAAGTAGCGCTGGGTAAAGAGATAGATGATTAGTGGCGGCATGATCACAAGGAATGACGCGGCCATAATTACGGCCTCGTTAAACTCATCCCCCGCGCCTTGGCCGGCCAGCATCTGCAACAACGCCGCGCTCAGAATGGAGAGACGTAACGGCAGGGTGAAGTTATTCTGGTCGAAGAGATAGATCGTCGGCTCGAAGAAGTCATTCCAGTGCCAAACGAGAGAAAAGAGGAAGACAACGATAATGGCCGGTGTTGCCAAGGGCAGCATGATCCGCCAGTAGACACTGAAGGGTCCGGCTCCGTCAATACGAGCCGCATCCTCCAACTCATACGGCAGGTTTCTAAAGAACTGTCGGAACACCAGGATAAAGAGCGCGCCTCTGAGGCCATGTCCGAAGAGCGCTGGGATCAGGAAGGGGAAGTACGTGTCCATGAACCCAAGGTTTCGGTAGAGAATGAAGAGAGGCACGATAATGGTCTGCGGCGGCACCAGGAAAGTGAAAAGAACCAGCAAGAAGAGAACATCGCGTCCCGGAAACGGGATGCGGGCGAAGCCATAGGCCACAAATGAGCAGGCTACGGTCTGTAAAACACCGGAACCAAACGAGATGATGATACTATTGCGCGCTGCCTGCCAGTAGAGCATGCCGCTTATGGCAAGCTCATAATTCCGCCAAAAGAACGTGCGCGGTATCCACAGAACGGTAAGGTCAGCCAGGTCCGCAACTGTCTTGAGCGACGTTGAGAACATGTAAATAACCGGGAAGAGAAAGACGAAGCAGACATTGATCAAGATGATATAGGTGGCAATGCGCAGGAAGAGCATTTCCCACCACTTGCGCGACGTCAGTGCTCCCAGTACACCTGTGCGCTGCCGAATGACGAATACTGAATCAGCCATGCCCGGGTTCTCCCTACCGTTCACCAGCGTAGAATACAAAGCGGCTTGAAATCAGCAAGGCGAGCGCCATGAAGAGGAAAATCGAGGCGAAGTACATCCAGCCCAAAGCCGCCGCATAGCCAAGCCGAAAGTCTCGGGTCAAACCCACAGTCTGGATGTATGTGAGCACCTCATTGAATGGATCCGTGAACGAGTCCACAATCGTATACACAACGTTGACCAAAATCACCGGTGAAAGCATCGGCAGTGTAATCCGCCAGAAGATCTGCCAGCCGGAGGCGCCGTCGGTCTTTGCCGCCTCACGCATCGTGATTGGAACACTATGCAGTCCCGCCACAAAGATGAGGATCTGCACGCCGGTACGCCAGAGCACCAAGGTAACGCGGTTCACCAGGTCAAGCACCCAATCCGCTATCGTGCCTTGCAAGTACGTGAACACAACCTCACTCAGCGTCTGCACGCTTACTCCGATGGCTTCCGTGCTCACACCCTCACCAAAGAGACGGCGAATAACAATCGCCGAACCGATCACTACCGGCATGAAGAGGAGCATGCGGAACACACCGCGTCCCGGCATCTCTTGTACCACCAGGATTGAAACGAAGAGCGAAAAGACCAGGATGATAGGCAGGTCCGAAAGGAGGTTTGCAACCGTCTTGGTAAACAGGGGCAGGAAGTGAATGTCTTCCAGGAAAGGTTCCGCGTAGTTTTCCCAGCCTATGAATGTTAGTTTAAGTTCGGAACTCGTAATCTTGACGTTGTGGAAGCTAACGTAAAGCGACTGAAACAACGGCCAGGCGAGGAAGATCAGAAATCCCACGACCCACGTGCTGATGTAGAAGTACCCATCCATAGCACGTTGAAACTTGTAGGTCAGGCGCACTCCCACCGCCGACAGTATTACGCGGATCGACAAGATGCACGCCGGGACCACGAAGGCTAGCCCTGTTAGCACGGCCACCCAGAAAAAGTTATCTTCGAATTGCATGGCGAGTTACCTCCGCGGCGGAATAATGAGATAGTTCTGGCCCTCGACCGTGGTGTCGCCGTCGGTAAAGCGACGCGTATTGTAGTTCACAATAACCCGCGTTCCGTCCTCATACACGGTCTCATAGACCCCCTCTGTGATCTGTCTATGGTCTTCCATGAGCTGATTTACCGTATAGCCCAACTGTCTGATGAAGAGTTCGTATTCATCGACAATCTGCGGCTCCCAATCAGCGAACCGTGAAGAGTAGAGACGATTGTACTGGGTTCGGGTAAGGAGAACGCTGGGGCTAGCCGTCAACTCGAACGTGGGCAAGGCGCCATACTCGATGGCACGCAAGAACTCATCGCGATCGCTGCGCAGATTACTCTCATCACCCGTGTAGCGCACCAACCCGTGCACTGCCAATGGGAAGAAGGGGACCGTCTCCTCGCTGAACACATAGTTATAGCGGTCCAGAGGAACGCGTGTAAAGAAGTCGGCGGTATCAAGCATGTAGGCATTCGCGCCCTGGATGACGGCCGTACCCGTTTCTTCCTTGCTAATCTCAACGATGTCTTTCCACACGTCTACAAACTCTTGGCGGCTTAGTTTGACCCCACCTTGCTCAGTATCGACCGGTTGCTGGAAGTTGCGGATTTCAATGAATAAGCCTCCCGCCAGCACAACCAGGAGCGCGGCAGTGGCAATCGGCCGCCACAACGGACCACCTATAAGTTGGCCGAGAATCGCATCACCGGCTCGCCGTGTCCCGATCAAGACAATATAGAGACCAATCCCTATGATCGCAATCAACCCAAGCATCCTGAGTCCAGTCGTGAATCCCGACCTTCCGGAAAAGAGAATTGGGTAGTGGTTGAGCGCCACCTTGCCGAAGAAACGAAACTCTACGCCGGAAACCCCATAGTCTTTCATCTTTGCAATATCGTTAGCCGCATAGCGATCACGGGCAATCTCCGGTCGCAGGAGCTGTACCTCGGTGTGCGGTTCGTCCTCCTTGCGCTTGAAACCCACGTAGTTGGTCGTAATTGGCAACCGGTTTGCCCCGCGAATTACGTCCGTCAGCGGATTGAAGCGGAAGAAAGAGTCGATATTCCTGAAGCCAAACAGATAGTTGTCCTCGAGGTAAAGGGGGATTTCATTGGCATTGGCGTAATTTGAAACCGCGCGCAGTCCCTCGTCGCCGCCGATCTTGCCTTCCGGCGGCAAGCGCTTGGGCAACGACCAGTCATACCCGTCCTGACTCCAGCCCACCAGCGTAACGCGCAAGTTGTCCAGCCCCCGCTCATCCTTGAGTGTTTTGAGCATATCCAGGGCTTCATCAAACGTCGTCATGGTGATGAACTGATCGCGCGGAAACGCTTGGCGCTGCATAGCCATGAAGATGCGGAGATGCAAGAATGGATTCGCCTCTTCCAGCCTTTGTAAACCGCGCTCATTCATGAGGTACTCACGATACGTCTTTGCCATGCCGACGTACGTAGCGTCATAGCCGCGCAAGAACGCATACTTGAGTTCGCGGTCTCCCTCAACACGCTCCTGCTCAAACCTCGTCACAAATGACGCACGCCGCAGGGGGAAGGGCGCCTTACGCCGGAAGATGAACTGGCCGGAAATACGGTTGTAGCCTAATGCGGTGTAGCTTAGCGCCGCGCTGATGTTCACGTCCATGTCACCCTTAGTGACTATGCCCGTAAACGCCGAATTCCCGCGCACTAAACCAAAGACCGGCACCGGTATGGGCCCCTGCTGCTGCTCGGGTTCAAACGAGAAGAGCGCAGGACCGTAGACCTCTGCCAGGAAGTTATGCCGATATTCAGGTTGCTCAGGCCGGAAATGCACGATTGCTCCCGGTCCGTCCGGCACGAAGAGATAACCCTTCTCCTCGTTGGTTGCGGCGCCGAGAAACGGCAAGATATCCAAGGTCACCAAGAGACGCTCTTCAGTCTCCCGCACGCTATCCTCAGCAACAGCAACGACCAGACGGTCGTCTTCCAGCCAAAAGTCGATGGTAAAGCCGATATTCAACTCTTCGAACAGATAATCCACCCGAATCCCGCCGTCAATGGGAGTGAAGGTCATATTCGGCTGGTCTGAAATGATATCGGCTACACGGGTCTGGGTGCGCACTTTGTCGGTGTACTCGACAATAACCACCGAATTCAGGCGCGCCTTAATGGAATCCGAGACAGCTTCGGGGTTTTCGAGAATTGGAGAACTCCGCCAAAGACGTCCGTTCTCACGATCATCGAATACGGCCAGTTGTGAGTTCGCTTTATTCAGAAAGAGCGAAAGGTGCTCGACCTGGCTGACTTGCTCAAATTCCGGTCCCAAATCCTTCGCCGGGTCGTAGGCTGGCGCAGCCATAACCGGCGCAATCGGCAGTACAGTCAAAAATAGGATCAGCGGCACAAAGAACCGTGCGAAACGCCACCCTCTAGCGAGTGACAACTTCATAAACAACCTCCCAGAGGAAGCGGATCACCCGCGACGACATGAAATAGCTAAGGGCGGAAATGCCGAATATCGCAACCATTCCCAATATGTTGAGGAAGCTCACACCCGCGGCGCGCTTGAACTCGAAGTCGTGCACAACCTTCACCTGCAGGTAGAGAAGCACGCCCATCCACCAGTACATGGCAGTGTTTGCAAAGCCATACAACGCACTCTCATCCCCCGTAAGCACGTTCGAAACCAAGGCCAACGGCAAGGCGATAATGATATACGGCTGCAAGCAGTAAGCGGTCGTTGCTGCCACCACTTTCGGTGAACCCTCACCGTAGAAAATTGCGCTCACGCCGTAATTCGCTATCACCCAGACCAGGAACGGCACAAGAATCCGCGAGACTTCAAGCACAAAGTTGATATCTTCGGGATCTATAGACGAGTAGTGGAAGCTCACCGTATTGAGCGTAAGCATGCGCACAATGATAGCGAGACCAAGCATCGTCCACACCGTCCACCACGTGGAATCTTCCCGCAATGCCCAGAAGGTTTCCATTGGATCACGCAAGACGCCAACCGCCTGGCGATATACCTTGTACCACGTACTCTGCTGCTTGAGGATGCCCCGCTGGAAGCCCAATTCGAAAATGCGGCGCGTGCCTCGGGGAATCACTATGATTGCGCCGATTCCCAAGAGCACGTAGAGCATGAAAAGTCCGAAGTTTGCGCGCATCCACAGATACCGCGCCTCAGAGTAGGCCTTCGCGTACTCGGTCTTATCGTAGCCCCTGAAGTACTCGACCATCGCGTCCTGATAGCGCTCCTGTCTGTAGAGCGCCTTGCCGAGCGCACTGTGCGCCAGGTACATGTTCGCATCGAGCTTGAGAACTTGCTGCCAAAGGTTAGCAGCCTCATCATACCTGCCGTCCCAGTAGAACTTGCTCGCCGAATGCACCAGTCTGGCAAAGAGCGTGGGCCGGTACACCTGAATGTTGTTGCGGATCGCATCCAGGATATACAAGGATCCTGCTTCGTCCGTCACCACACTCGTCGGGTACCCCAGTTGGCCCTGCTGCACTCCTCTGCCGCCAAATGCCAAAAGCGGCTCACCATCCTGGTCGTACTGATAGACTTTTGCCGAGTTGGCATCCACGACCGTAATAATGCCCGCGTCATTGACATTGACATCGGAGAAGCGTGGGAATTGGGTCCGCCGACCGGCTCCTTCACGCTCCCCATAGAACTTCAGCGAGTCTTCCTTGAAGAATCGCATGTAAATCGCGACGGAAGTTGAGTGGGGATAGACGTTCACCCCGACCGGACTCAGCTTCTGAAGCTGGTCTTTGACCGCAGTCGCCACTACGGTGTAAAGGAAGCCATCATCGGATAGGTACAGATTTGAGTGCGGCGTAGGCTGGGGCAGGAATATCTTGCGCCGCTGTTCCTGCGTCGCAAACATGCTCACAATCAGCCGGCGCAGGCTAAAGTCCAGACGCGTAGCCCCAAAGAAACCGCGGAAGTTACCCTCGCCGTCCAGCACGATAATGCCGAGGTTGCTCCCAGCCTCCAACGTGTAGATGCGTCCGCTGCGATCCACCACCAGCTTGCTAGGCGCAAACGTATGGTCGATAGGGATAAGGGTTGTTTCGGGCTTGAAGAACTCGTCAACGAAATTTCCCTCGGGATCCAGTCGGAGAATGCGGTTATTGCCAGTATCCGCAACAAATATGTTTCCATCCGGATCGACATAGATGCCCTCGGGCTTGCTCAAGTTGCTGACTTCCATAAGATACTCGCCTTCCTGAGAGAACTTGAGTATCCGATCGTTCCCGGTGTCAGCCAACCACAGGTTCTCCTCGTGGTCGAGGAACAAGTCTGAAGGCTCCTTGAAGGCGCCGGTCGGCAAGTGTATGCCGTTGATCTCTTTCTCAAATATATACGGGAGCGGTGAAGGCACGCGCTGCTTGCGGGGATCGATCGTATAAGACAGCTTTGGATCAAGCTCCAAAGCAAACGCCGTACCGGCGGACGTCAAGATGAGCCAAAGCGCCGCCAGCAACGCCAGCACTGCCTTAAGTCTTGATCCCTTGTTTCCTAGCATTTTTTCAATCCCTTAACCACTGCTCGTTCAATCCCGCACCGCTATGCCGTCAGGCCTTAATGCCTGAGTGCGCCATCGTTGCAATCACGCGCCGCTGTACCAACGTAAACAGTACCACTGGGGGAGTAATCATGATAAACGTCGCGGCCGCATACGCTCCTTGCCGGGCCACGGAACCTTGGCTGATCAACGTCTGGAGTGCGATTGGCAAAGTCCGCATCGATTCCGTCCGGGTAAATACCAAAGGCGCCCAGATGTCGTTCCACGTACCAACGAAGATGATGATTACCAGCGTGGCCCATGCCGGCGTCACCAAAGGCATGACGACACGCCAGAACACCGTCCACTCTGTCGCCCCGTCTATCTTAGCCGATTCAATGAGTGCCGCCGGTATTTGCTCCATGAACTGCTTCATCAAGAAGAGCGCATACGGGATGGCCAAATTGGGGAGCACCAGCGCGAAGTAGGTATCGATGATACCGAGCTGGTAGACCACCAGATACCGCGGGATCGCCGTCACTTGCGGGGTAAACATGAGCGCCGCGATGACAACGATGAACATGGCATGGCGCCCGGGAAAATTATGCTTTGCCAAGGGGTAGGCAGCCAAGCTCGCCAGCAACACGCCGCCAAGCACCGTGCAAAAGGCCACGAAGACACTATTGAAAATGTACCGAATGAACGGCACGTTGAGAGAATACGTCGCAATCAAGAGGTCCTGGAAATTGCGCAACGTAGGATTCCGCACGATGAAGCGCGGCGGAAAGAGGAAGAGCTCGTCAATTGGTTTGAGAGCATGCGACACGACGAAGATCAGCGGCAATGACATGAACGCGGCAAGAATGGTCAAGGCCGCGATGGTCGTAAACTCACCGCTTGTAATCTTGAATTTGCCAACTCGAATAATCATCTACCGTTTCCCCTTCCTTGGCTATTCATCCTTGGTGGAGAGCAGACGCAAGGCGCCTTGCCCTATACCAAAGGTAATGATGAAGAGTATAACGGCAATTGCAGCCGCATAACCCATTTCAAACCGGATAAATGCGTAGTCATACAGGTGCGACAGGATCATATGCGCCGCGTACAGCGGACTGGGAAGACCCGCCAGCGAGAGCGAAATCTCAAAGCCCGCAGAAAACATCAGCACCACCGCGTTGATAACGCCAAAGAGCATCTGTGGCTTCATGGATGGCAGGGTAATGTACCACATCTCCTGGAGGGGATGCGCGATTCCGTCTACCTTCCCGGCCTCATAGAGTTCCGTATTGACGGTCTGCAGGCCGGCAAGGAACACGAGGAAGTTGTTGCCCATACTCATCCATAACATGACGAACATGACCACCGGCAACATAGTCCGCTGGTCGATGAGCCACAGGAACGGTTCCTGGATGAAGCCCATGCGCATCAAGAAGTAGTTCATGTAGCCGTAGCGGTCGCCGGAAAAGACAATGCGCCAGACAACCGCCATAGCAATGGCGCTGGTCAGCGAAGGTGCGTAGAACGCCAAAGCGTAAATGGTACGCACCCGGATTTGGTTAATGAACCAGGCAAGGAGGAAGGATGCGGTGAGGCTGACCGGTCCTGTGATGAAAGCAAAGAAGAGCGTGTTCCGGATGGACAAGACGAAGATGTCATCCTCGAGGAACAACAAGCGATAATTGGACCAGCCAATCACGCGGGGCGGCTCCAGCATATTGAAGTAGGTAAAGCTCAGCCAGATGGCCACCCCTACGGGGATGATCAAGAAGGCGAAGAAGAAGATCATGTAGGGCAGCAGGAAAGCATACGACACACCATACTGCGCGAGGAGCCGTTGCAGGCCGGTCTTCGGCTCTGCCACCGCTCGCGGTTGGGTCGTGACCTCCGCGCCCGGGCCGCTACTCTTGGCTTCGGCCATTATTCCAGACCTCCTTTCGTCTTCGTGAGATCAACCGGCAATCCGAACTCCTCACGCTTGCGGATGAGTTCGCGGTCAATTTGCTTCACTGCTTCTTCCAGGGCTTCACGCGCGTTCCACCCTTGCAGCACTACGCGATTCCAGGCATTGATGATGTGACGCGGCGTGAAGTAGCCACCCAACGTAACCGGCTGCTCCTTGAACCAGCGCCACTGCTCCTGGATAGCTTCGATATCCTTTTGCGGGAAGGGGAGCTGGTTTAGGGCTTTGACGTTGGCCGTATTCCAGCGCGCCTCCGTGCCGATCAAGGCCTCGAGCTCTTCACCGAAGCGCGCCTGGGCCCGCGTAGACGTCCACCATTTCGACCACTCCCAAGCCATTTCTTGTTTATCTGAATTATCCATGATCACAACGGCTTGACCATAGCCGCCTGAGGTACGGTCTACCTGTCCGTCCGGACGGCGTTTACCGGGCAGCGGCAGCATTTCCCAGCGGCCCTCAAGCTCCGGGGCCGCAACGGATAAGAGAATATACGTAAAGAAGCCCGATACACCAATCGGCATCTCTCCCGTGCGCATACGGTTGTAGAAGTCGGCTTGCTGCGTGATCTTGTAATTGGTATAGAGCTCCGTCCACTCACGGAATCCGGCCAAGGCTTCCGGCGAGTCAAGGGCGCTCAGTCCTCTATCCGTATAGAAGTCTCCGCCGTTCTGGTAGAGGAAAGGCAGGAACCCCGGCACAAGAGACTCAGCCAAGCCGTAAATGCCGCCACCCGCGGACACGCCTACCGGCGGGAAGAAGAAGTCCATTCCGCGCTGCTGAAGCAGCCAGATCATGTTGTACAAGTCTTGCCAGGTATCAGGCGGAGTCAGGCCCAATTCAGTGAAGATGTCTGTGCGGTAGAACATCATCAAGAAGTCCTGCGTTTCCGGTATTGCGTAGTCTCCGCCCTCCCAACGGAAGGGCAGCAGCGCCCCGGGTCGGAATCGCGTCGTCACCTCCTGATAATCCACGAACTTATTCATATTGGCTACGCCGTTACGAATAGCAAACTCCACCGGCACGTCGGGCAACACACCGGTTGCGACATCCGGGGTCACGCCACTCGCCACTGACAGGAGCAACACGTTCACCGAACCCGCGCTAAGCTGCGCCGGTGGGAACACCTGCAGGTTCACGGCTATACCGCTGGCGGGGGTGAAATCATCCTCTGTCATGTCCTTCATGATCATGCCCCACTCACGGCCGCGGGCCACCCAAACGGTGATGGTATTGTCATCGTCGCCGTAAATCGAGCCGACGCCGTAGTAATTGCGGACGAACGAACTCAGGAAGTTCATGAACCCGGCCCACGCCTTCAAGAAGATGCTCGCCTTGCCGACCCCAAGCTCCATCTCGGGATTGCTGATCAGCAAGTAGTCGAGCCAGAGCGGGTGCTCGCGCAGGTAGAGCAGCCACTGTGAGAGGCGGCCTTGACTAGCGCTCAGGTCGCTCAAGCGGCGGGACATGCTCTCCGGGTCACGGGCCATGTCTTGCAACTGAAACGCCACTTCTTGCAGCACGTTGGCCACGTTCGGCTTCACGCCGTTGTTGACCATGGTCATATGGTCTACTTGCTCTTCGAGCAACTCATAGTTGGCGACCAAGCGCGGCACCAATGTCGGAATTCGCGACGTGAGATCGAACTCCATGTACGGGTCAGGATTGACGCCCGTAATCATCGTAATCTCGCGCACCATGATCGACAGGTCGGTCACCACCTTGTTGATGGCGCGAATAGTCTCCGCGGAGGGGCCTACGGTGACCTCCATCGTGAGGGTATGTTTGCCCTTCGTCAGATAGAAGAGGTAAGGCTCACCCTCACCGGATTTATCACCAAAGGACACAATACGCCAATCTCTATCTTTGTCAGGCGTAAATAGGAAGTTATTGAGCTCCTGGAACGGGACTTTACCGTCAATGAGAATCCGCCGCGCGGAAGGCAAGAAGCTTGCGTACGCTTGCCAGCGCCGCCAAGCAATCTTATAGAGACCGTCCTCCGGCACTTCGAATTCCCAAGTGGCTGCTTGCAAGGCGCGGCGCCAGCGATAAGAGCCGTACGCATTCAACCGCACGTAGCCGGCAGAATACGGATCAACCAACGGGCCGGAAGTGTACTCCATGCGGATAGTGGCTTCCGTTCGCTCCACGGGAAGCTCAGCCTGGTGACGGATGAGGGTCTCGCTCGCATTCTTATAGCCCTTCTCCTGATACATTGCGTAAACTTCCGCATACGTAGGCGGCCGTGACGGCGAAACCAGGCGCAAGCTGCGAATCGCGATCGGTTCGCGCACCGTGATGAGGCGGATCACGTGCTCGCCTTCGGTCAGGTAGAAGTCAAAAGGCCAGGGATACATACCATCGCCATCGACGATGCGCACTGTCTCCCACCGTGGATTCTCGCGCTGGCCGGGGCGTCTATCGTTGCCTTGGTTATCGGTAGTCGGCAGACCCTTGTCTTGCCAGAAGCGGACAAAGACCACGCGCCGCGCTTCCTGGAACGGAAACTCTCCGTCTATTTGGATACGCCGCTGAATGGAGGCGCGCTTACCGGGCAAGGGATAGTATTCAAGTTCGATATTGTAGAGACCGGTCTTGGGTACATTGACCTTCCACTCCATCCACTCGGTCTCTTCCTGCCAGTTGATGATTTCGCCGGTCCTGCCGCCGAGTTCACTGAGAAATTCCGGTTCGTGACCACGGAACCGAATGATATTCGTGTGGTCGATTGGGACCTCGACGTTCTCAACCCACTTGTAACCATTCTTGGCATACGTCTGGAGTGTTTCGGCATAATTGTCTTCGAGCTTTACTTCAACCACGCCGGTGGCGTGCGTAATAAAGGTTCCCTTCTTCTCCTCTTCCGCATCCTCTTCTTCCGCATCTTTGTTCTGGGTGTTTTGCTGCGCATACACGGCAGCAGACGTGGCGGTGGGAATGGAAATTGTGAGCAGCATCACAGCCAGACCGATGTTGATCCAGATAGACCACACACGCATGTTGCGCAGCACGCCGAACTTTCCGCCTGCTGCCTGAAGGCTAGTAAATGTTCTCTCGAGAATATTCATCAATTTCCACCTTCACGCTAAGAGCGATTTGCCGCGAGCCACGAGCACGTGGCTCCCGAATTTCATTCCTGTTCCACCACTGTCAAAAAACCCAGCCACCCCACGCACCATATTACAGTGTACCCTAGCACACGATTTTCTCCAGCGTCAAGTAATCGCGATTACCTATTGGCGATTTCGGCAAAGGGCCTTCTTTATCCTAGACTTAGGCGTCTAGCGCAACGCGGAACCCAATCGCTTGCGTGTGGTGCCCCACGGGATTCCCCCTACTCGCGCACCTTGCCTTGTATTTTGGGTCCCGCCAGCAGCCGCCGCGCACCACCCGGTAACGGCCGTACTCTTCTACCTGCGACGAGATCAACTCACTACCTGCGGAACCGGGATACGTACCTATAAAGGAAGCCGTCCACTCCGCGACGTTCCCAGCCATGTCCAGTACCCAGTACGGGCTGACCCCATCTGGGTAGACCCCCACAGGTGTGGCGGCCGCTACGCCGCCCTCCCACACATTGGCGCACGTGTAACCAAAAGTATCTCCCCAGGGAAACTTCCTTCCGTCCGTGCCGCGCGCCGCTTTCTCCCATTCCTCCTCAGTAGGCAACCGGAAGGGACGGCCCGTTTCATTTGCCAGCCAATCGCAATATCCGACCGCTTCTTCCCACGTCACACCCTGTACCGGCTGGTTCTGGATCCAGGGATCGATGGTTGTGCCATCCCAGTAGTCGCGGGGAGGAGCGCCGCCGGAGAGCACAAAGGGGTGGAATTCGATATTCGTGACAAGAAACCTGCCAATTAAGAATGCGGGGAGTTCAATCGTCCGCTCCGGCGTTTCCATTAATACGGCGCCTCGTGCCGTTTGATGCAGCGCTTCTGCGTCGTCGGCGCCGGTGTCAACCTCCTCCAGTATCTGATCTACCGCGTCGCTGACAGTACCCATGGTAAACGCGCCACGCGGAACACGAGCCAGCATGGGTTCGAGGGTGCGAATGCGCGGGTCGCCAAGAAATGAAAGTGCCTTTCCTACGGAAATACGCTCCGTTACACTATACTGATTTGGCGTGGCAACCATTCGCTCCAAATCAATGAGCGCAATTTGCTTTTCGCGCTCGCTCAGCATCAAGAGCGCGCCGTGGATGCGCTCCTGCACGTTGCTCTGCAGGTCCGCCCAGATCTCCTGGCCGAGACGTTCCTCTGTAATAGCCACGTGTGGTATTCCCCCAATTCAACAGCCCCGGCTTGGTGTGTCCCTAGGGCAGTATACACAACGATGCGCCAGAGCATCACTGCGCCGGTGCTTTGTATTTACGCCTCAGAGCGCAGTCGCGTTCGCCTGCCGGCTAACCCCAAGAACACCCAGCGGGCCAACGCGAGCAGCGTCCCGGCATCATCGCGCAGCCCGCTAGCGCTGAGACCCGCTCCCCTGTGCGCGTTCGTTCGGGAGCCGGTGCTTCTCTGGCGCAGCAGGACGTGCAAGACGATACCCGCAATTGCCACCCAACCCAGTCGGCGGAAGCCCGGCAACCTGCTCCCGGGTACCCGCAGCGGCATGCGCCCAAAACCAGCCTCTTCCGCTAAGACCTGGGTATACGCCGTCGGCATGGTTCGACGTCGCAGCACAGTCCCGAGTACTACGGCATATCCGGGCAGCCGGCCGCTCAAGCCCCGCAGACGCTTGCGCAGCGAGTGTGGCAATGCACGCTGACTCCCTGCGTGTAGCTGCAAAGAAGGCATAGCGCCGGGCACCTTATGTCGAATCCAATACCGCGTCCGACCGGTACGCGAAAAACCGCTTTCGCTGCGAATCTCTCGCTATCTTAAATAATTAAGATACATTCACGCGCTTCGGCTTTGCAAAGGAGATACTCTCGGCATCCCGGGCCTTCAGCGCAGCGACAGGCAAAGCGTTGCCTGAACCGATTCGCAGTTTCCCCCATGAATTGCAGTGTACCGCGACACTCGAAGCGCGACTTGCACACCGCACGCACCTTAGCCACATATTACTTAACGCATGTGCGCATGGCAAGATTCCAGCTTGCAATTCTTATCTGGTTCTAAGATTCGCAGTGAACAGAACCAACGTACTCGGCAGTTGAAACGAGTACCATGCGACCGCGACAAGTTGCTCTCGACGACGTAGTACAAAAGTTACAGTTGACCAGTGCCGGCGCCCCAGCGCGGGCGGTATCCAAGTGGGGAGGTGAGCCACTGCGCCTATGGGGTTGCCGAATCTGACTCCCCACCCTCGGCGGGTTCGTCGGAGGATGCAGGCAGCCGGTACGTACAGACGCTATTGAAATCGCAGTAGTGGCAAACATCCGGGTCCGGCTCCCGGATTTGCCAGAACGGACGGAAGTCTGCGGTGCGTATACCTGCGGCTACGGCGTTCACCCGCTCCACGTATTGCTCGAGGTGCTCCTGCTCGTAACGAAAGTCGAGCCGCTGGTAGGTAATCTCCTCGCCTTTGACCATCACGTCGAGGCGAACTGGTGGGAGCATAGTGGCCAGGGGCAGTTGCCCCGGCCGCTGGCGCGCGCCCAAACGGAGGGCGTTGTAGCCGAGGCTGTAGGTGAGCAATTGGATGTCGTGCGCCAGATAATCCGCGGGAAAGGGTGAAGCGGCGGTCTTGTGGTCGATAACCGTGCCGTCCTGGTCGACCAGGTCAACGTAGCCAACCATCGGCACGTCCACGCCGGGCACATTAAAGGAAAACCGCTCTTCGATCAGATGAGGCCGAATGTGCGGCGCCACTTCATCCAGATAGTACTCGACCAGGTCGTAGCCCAGTTCGCGCAGTTCTTCTACTTCCGCGCGTCCTTCCTCGTCCAATTCGTGCAGGGTGGCGTCCAGCGCGTCATCGAGAACATCAAACGCGGCTTCCACATCGAGAGCCTTACCGTCTCGCTTCTCCTTATAGAACATCTCGATAACCGTATGCACCGCGCTACCGAGGAGTTGCGCCGCCGTGCTCGGCACGCGGACCCGTTCGTTGTACCGCAGGTGGTACATTTGGGGGCACCGCTCGTAGGCGCGGGTACTGCTTGGCGAGAGTCGGCGCAGCGGACGTGCCATCGTAACAACCTATCCAATTGCGCGGGGCAAGCCCACGTCTAGCATCGTCAGCAACCCGGCCGGGGCAGCCGCTACACGCGGGACCATGTTGGCGACCATGGACCACGTCGCTTGATCGCCGTGGGTGCCGCCTACCACTTCTAAATGCATCGGCGGGTTGGCTTCTATCTTAATGCTGTCTTGGCTTGCCTTGGCCGCCATGCTCATGGTGAGGTCCAAAGCGAGTTCACGACCTTTGCTCGTTCCCTGGATAGTCTGGTGAATGCCGGCCACTTGCCCTGCAACGATGTCGAAACTCTCGGTTACGATGCGTTCCTCAGCGCGCACCGGCTCAATAGTCTCCTGGGCATCTGAAATCTCCCATCCCAGGCCGGCGGCAATCAAATAGAATGACTCCCGCAATCCCACGTGTCCAATTTCGCCCCGTTCTGCGAGTTGGCGGAAATCCGCCTCCTCCATGCCGGAACCGATCTTTTGCTGTAGCGCCAAGCGCCGCTCGCGCGCGGCCACGACCCGTGTAGAGACAATGCGCCGGATGTCGCCGCACACAGCCGTGGCTACGAGCACGAGCGTATCCATCACGAAGCCGGGATTGACGCCGGTGCCCAGGATGGTCACTCCGCACTCACGGGCTTTGGCATCGATCTCGCGCGCGAGTTCAGGATGTCGCAACCAAGGGTACGCCAACTCTTCGCAGGTACTCACAACATTGCAGCCGGCCTTTGCAATCTCCGTGAGTTGATCCGCCACGTCCGGAATGTGCGAGCCTGTCGCCTGCAGGACCACGTCAACCGGCTGGGAATCCAGCACGTCGCCAAGCGAAGCGCTAATGGGAACACCCAGGGCCTCCTCCGCTCCCAGGAGTTCCCCCAGATCTCGCCCAACTTTAGCAGGGTCCACATCGATCGCGCCGACCATGTGCAATTGGGCGCGTCCCATTGCCGTTTGCGCAATGCCGCAACCTACCGCCCCCAAACCCATTTGCACGACACGTATCGGTTCCACAGCCTCATACTCCTTTGGAAAGGTATCTATATGCACCTGTTCTCGTGATCGGCCGGCAGCGTGGGTTTTCATACTGCGACGCTACGACAACAAAAGCTAATCGGACCGGCAGCGCCAACAGCGAACGCCCAAGGAGACTTCCATGCGAACGTCATTGCTACTACAACTATCGACCACCGTCGTAGAACTGGTGGTTAATCTATTGAGTAAAGACGCCGAAGTGTGCGCGCCACAGCTTCGCTGTCATCGTTGTGTGTGTATTCATCAGCAGCGTCACGGGCTGCCTGAGTGGCGCTTCCTACGGCCACGCCCAGTCCCGCAAACTGCAGCATCTCAACGTCATTTACATCGTCACCGAACGCTACTACTTCCGCCGGATCAATGCCTAGGTGCGCGCAGAGCCACGTGAGCGCCGTAGCCTTCGATGTATTTGGGCCTAAGATTTCGAGCGCACTCTGCCCGTCGCGCACGAAGGAACTGGACTCACGACCGCGCCAAAAGACCAAGGTGTAATCGAAGCCCGTAGCTCGCAATGCTTCAGCCAGGTTCTGCATTTCTTCGTCGGTACCCCAGTGCACGATCTCAATCGGGTCAGGCAAATCGGTAACGGTATCGAGGTCAACGTAGAGCGCCTCGAGTTCCGGACGACGTTTGAGAGCGGCTTGCGGTCCTCTGTGGGCGCGCCAATCGCCGTCGAAAAGCATGCGATCGCCGACAGCCGCATTCTCATAGATAGTCGCTTGCAGACCAAGGCGGCGCGCCTCTTCCACCGCGCGCCAGGCCCAGGCGCTGGGCAGATAGCTCTCGTACGTAATCGCTCCAGTATGGTCCCTAATTACGGCGCCATTGCTGAGGATCATGTGGAGCGGTATTTCAAGCAACCCGGGCAGAAAATTCGCAATGATGTAGCGCCTGCCGGTTGCCAGCGCCACATGCACACCCCGCCCGGCCAGGCTCTGGAGCGTCGCCTTTGTACCGGGAGTGACGCCGCCTTGCCCGTCGAGGAGCGTGCCGTCAACGTCCAAGGCAATCAGTCGGTACGGAATGTCATCCGGCTTGGCAGTTGATTTAGCTGGGGTCATTGTGCTCCATCATAGTGGCAAATCATCAGTTTCGCTTGAGCCGGCAAAAGCGTCGTCGTCAGGGACCTTGCCCGACTCTAAGTCCCGCACCATGTCTTCATACTCGCCGGGCAGTTCCTCGCCGGACTCCTCGCCCATTGCACGCGCCAGCCGACCGAGGGCGCGCGGGTCGCTCTCATCAAAGCCATCCATAGACGCAGGGTCTTCAAGGGAAATCCCGGTACGGTGCACCGCCACACGTGAAATCATGCGTTCCAAGTCTGACGAGGAACAGTGCGGACACGTTGGTTCCTGCACTTGGGAGAAGCTACGGAAGAAATGCGTCGACGGCTTGCTACAGTCGCGGCATTGATATTCATAGGTGGGCATACGCTTACCTCAAGCCTATGCATGCCGGAAGCCCTACAACGTCACCTCGACCAAGAGGGCGCAGCGCCGACAGAAGAGCAGCACAGCATCTCGCGCACACATCGTCGCAGCTTTTGCGCAATGCACCCCTGGCGGCAAGCTGCATTCGGCTGCGTGATTTGCTTGGTGCTGTGAGAATTACCCAATGGTCCGCAACCGCCTCCCAGTATTGCGCCCGTTGCATTCCTGCTAGCGTGTCTAAGCGCACTACCACTATCTTGAATGCCAGCCATAGTGGCCGAATGCGGTCTAAGCCCAATTGAACTCGCACGATATGATGCTGCGGCAGCGCACATGCGCTGCCGCAGCCCAACTCTTTCGACAGCAAGGCCCCTATATCAGAGAACTCTATGCGGACGCAGCGCCGCAGACCGTATTCAAGATCAACCCCGTGACCTTATACGGATCCATATTGGCGTTCGGCCGCCGATCCTCTATGTAGCCCTTCTGATCCACGTCTACTTGCCAAGGTATGCGCACCGAAGCGCCTCTATCCGAGACTCCATAGCGGAATTCCTTGTAGGAGCACGTTTCATGTAGGCCGGTAAGGCGCAATTCAATGCGATCGCCGTAGTTGGCAATATGCTCATCATGATTGCTTTTCAGCGCTTCGGCGGCCGCAATACACGCGTCATAGTTTTCCCGCATCTGCCGGGTGGAGAAGTTCGTGTGTGCGCCCGCGCCATTCCAGTCGCCAAGAACAGGCTTCGGGTCTAAGCGTGCGCTCACGTCGTATTTTTCACCAATACGGTAGAGCAGCCAGCGGGCGAGCCACACCTGGTCGGCAACCTCGGGTGCGCGGGTCGGGCCAATCTGAAACTCCCACTGGGCCGGCATGACTTCTGCATTAATGCCGGAAATGTCAAGGCCTGCATCCAAGCACGCATCCATGTGATCCTCTACGACCGGCCGACCGAATACTTCGTCAGAGCCTACGCCGCAGTAATACCCTCCCTGAGGCGCCGGGAAACCGTTCTCCGGCCATCCCAGAGGCGTAGCGCCGTCAAAAAATGTGTACTCTTGCTCAATGCCGAACCACATGTCGAAGTCCGCATATTTTGCGGCGGCTTCCGCGCAAGCAGCCCTGGTGTTTGTAGGGTGGGGGGATAGGTCTGTCAACAGCACTTCACACATGACAAGAATGTTGTTGCCGCCGCGGATGGGATCGGGAATGGAATACACCGGACGCAAGACACAGTCCGAGTCATCCCCAGACGCTTGATTCGTGCTGGAACCGTCAAAGCCCCAAATTGGTGGCTCTTCGCCCTCGGGAACTATTTTTCCCTTTGAGCGCAGCTTGGATGTCGGTTCCGATCCGTCCACCCAAATGTATTCCGCTTTGTAGAAACCCATCTCTATCCTCCTAATCGAAAAGACTGTCTTAACGGTGAGTTTTCACCGCTACCTATAACACTGAGCTAGAGAATATGATACAAGGCCTCCGCAGATTTCGCCAATATCCCCGTTGCTTCTTGCTTTTGGCACCGCGCATCTAAAATCCATGAAGATGCAGGGATCGCTTAGTCTAGGCACAAACTCGTTTACGCTGCACACGCACTATGATATGGTATCTACGTAAATGAAACTGGTCCCAAAAGTGCATTTCCTTGATCCCCCGACAAGACTACTAAATCTGGAGGAAACACGACGCGTGAGACGTTTTGACTATGCTGCGCCAACTCAAGTCTTCGAAGCCTGTGCTTTGCTGGCCGACCGCGGCGACGAGGCGCGGGTCTTGGCCGGCGGCACAGACCTGATCGTGCAGATGAGAGAGCGCGACCGTAGGGTCCCCCTTATCGTAAGCTTACGCAACCTTGCAGAACTGAAAGGTATCAGCCAAAACGCTGACGGCTCACTGACTATCGGCGCGATGGCTACCGGTAATGAGGTGCACCACAGTGCGCTCGTCCAGAATCACGCCTTCTTCATTAGTGAAGGTGCGGAACTGCTCGGTTCGATTCAGATCCGCAATCGTGGCACACTCGGCGGCAACGTGGGCAATGCGGCCCCAAGCGCCGATGCGGCGCCGCCTCTGGTTGCGGCGAATGCAACGGCCTGCCTCGTAGGCGCCAAGGGTACGCGCGAGGTTCCCGTGGGCGACCTCATGACGGGGCCCGGCCAACTTGCCCTTGAACCCGGTGAATTGATTCAGTCTTTCAACGTGCCGGCCGCGCCCGCCCACACGGGCACGCGCTACGTGCGCCACGTGCCGCGGCGCGAGATGGATATTGCCGTGGTTGGGATTGCGGCCCAAGTCACACTTGAAGACGACCTCGCTACTATTAAGGATGCCAGCGTTGTGCTCTCCGCCGTGGCGCCGACCTGGCCTCATGCGACGACCGCCGAGCAGGCACTGCGCGGTCAGCCGGTCAACGATACAACGCTGGCGAACGCCGGTGAGGCCGCCGCGGCTGATTCCCGCCCGATTTCCGATGTGCGCGCTTCAGCCGAATACCGCCGCATGATGGTTGACGTCTATACGCGGCGCGCGCTCGCCACCGCTATCGAGCGGGCCAGAGCGGCAGTTTGAAAACAGACCTTACAGCTTTGAGACACTTCTGGAGGCAGCAAGAGCGATGGACTACCCGTTGCAACTAACGGTGAATGGCATACCGGTGAAGCGCATCGTCGAGCCGCAAGTGCGGCTGCTCGACTTCCTCCGCGAGGACTTGGGCCTTACCGGCGCGAAAGAAGGGTGCGGTACCGGCGACTGCGGCGCGTGTACCGTCCTCATCGACGGCGATCCGCACCATTCTTGCCTAACCCTGGCGGTTGAAGCGGAAGGTGCGGCGGTCACCACGGTGGAGGGCCTTGTCAGCGATGACAGGCTCAATGAGGTCCAGTCCGCTTTTGTCAGCGCTGGCGCAACCCAATGCGGTATCTGCACTCCCGGATTTGTCGTCATGGCCACCGCGTACTTACGCGACAATCCCAATCCCACTGACGATGAGTTGCGCATGGGCATCGCCGGTAATCTCTGCCGCTGCACAGGCTATGAGACCATCGTGACTGCCCTGCACTCGGTCATTGACGGTAAAGTTGAACGCATTGAAGTGGCGCCAGAGCCACTGGAACTCGTGCCGGAACCCGAAGGCGAATAGTGCTGGGCCCTTTGCGGCCAAGCGCTTTCCCTAACCTGTAGACGAAGATTTCGCGAGGAGGAAAGAACATGGCAAAGGTGGTCGAACGCCCACAAGAGAAGACCGCACTGCGCGTTGCCAGCAAGCCGGTGAGCCGGCTTGACGGCATTGAGAACGTCACAGGCGCCACCAAGTTTGGCGCGGACTTCTCTCTACCCGGTATGCTATGGGGCGCAATCTTGCGCAGCCCATACGCCCACGCCCGCATCAGGAGTATCGATTACGCTAAGGCGCTGGAGGCGCCCGGCGTAGTGACGGTTGCAACCGCTGCCGACTTTGACGACGACGTAGTGGAACCGACCTCTCGTCCGCATAACGTCTTTGCCGGCGAAACCGCGCTCTACCTCGGCGAAGCGGTGGCTGCCGTGGCCGCCGTCACTATGGAAGACGCGGAAGCGGCCCTAGAGCTCATCGAGGTAGACTACGAGCCTTTGCCCCATGTACTGGATCCGCTGCGGGCAATGGAACCGGATTCGCCGGTCATTCGCCACGGCGACGGCGGTGAAGTGGACCGCACTGAAATGTCTTTTCACTCTTCCGTGGCGTCTTCCGCCGAAGACTTGGAAGAGTCCGGCAATGTCTCATCACAGGTGCAGTTCGGGCGCGGCGATATCGAAGAAGGGTTTGCCGAAGCTGACGTCATTCGAGAAGGCCGCTTCACGGCAGCCATGGTGCACCAGACCTATTTGGAGCCCCATGCCGCGCTGGCCGATTACTCGCCGTCTGGCGATCTGAAGATGTGGGTTACCTCGCAAGGGCAGTTCTACGTGCGGGATACGGTGGCGCGTTTGCTGAAGCTGCCAGCGCACAAAGTGATTGTGCAAGGCACAGCCATCGGTGGCGGCTTTGGCGGCAAGATGACGCTGCTCGCCCCGATTCCGGCAATACTGTCCAAGAAGGCGCGGAAGCCCGTAAAGGTCGTGTGGAGTAGAAGCGAAGAGCTCGTCGCTGCCAATCCGGCACCGGCTTCCGTAATCGACGTGAAGATCGGCGCCAAGCGGGACGGTACCATTACGGCCCTGCAGGGACGCGTGGTCATGGATACCGGCGCGTATCCCGGTTCCCCCATGTCCACGGCCACCATGCTGCTGGGCAGTTGCTACGTCTTCCCGAATATGGAATTGGAAGGCTTCGAGGTCCTGACCAATAAGGTAAGCGTGGGCGCCTATCGCGCGCCCGGCGCGCCCAACTCCGCGCACGCCGTGGAAAACGTCATGAACTGGGTGGCCCAGGACATCGGCATGGACCCACTCGACTTTCGGCTTAAGAACGCGATCAGCGAAGGCGAACGCTGGCCGAACGGTCAGCCCCTGCCGGATGTTGGCGCCGTCGAGGTGCTGGAAGCCATGAAGGACCATCCCGTTTGGGGCACGCCCCTGGTACAGGGAAGCAATGGCAAGCCTCGCGGCCGAGGCGCAGCGATTGGCTGCTGGTCCGGCGGCGCGGGTGGTTCTGCCGCTACGATCAAACTCGAGGCCGACGGCTCGTTCAGCGTGCTCGTCGGCACCATCAACCTCACCGGCAATACAACCTCTATTGCTCAGGTAGCGGCCGAAGAGCTCCGCGTGCCGCTGGAATACGTAAGCGTGCACCTGGGCGATACCAATGAAGCGCCGTTTGGCCCCGTGGCGGGTGGCAGTCAAGTCACCTACACCATGAGCCTTTCGGCCGCCGCCGCCGCGCAAGACGTGCTCCGCCAGATGAAGTCGGTTGCCGCACAGCGCCTTGGCGCCGACCCCGACGACATTGAATTTGATGAAGGCAAGATGTGGGCCGAAAGCGACCCGGATCGTTATGTCACCTACCGCCGCATTTCCGATGAGGCCGTCGGTTCCGCGAACGGCCCGATCATCGGAACTGGCCACGGCAAGCCCGAACGCGGCAATCCCGGATTCGCCGGAACCATCGCTGACGTAGAAGTTGATACCGAGACCGGCCTCGTCACCATCCTCAATTTGGTAGGTGTACAGGACGCCGGTTTCGCCATCAACCCGCTCTCGGTGAAGGGCCAGATCCAGGGCGGCACCATTCAGGGCGTCGGCTACGCCTTGCTGGAGGAGATCGTCTACGACGAAGACGGCCGCGTCCGCAACCCCGGTCTTCTCGACTATCGGCTTCCTACTGCGGCAGACGTGCCCGACGTGGATGCCGTTATCGTAGAGAAGCATAATCCCTACGGCTGGAAAGGCACGCGCATCGTCGGCGAGCCCAGCATCGTTCCGCCGGGCGCCGCCATAACGAGCGCAATCAGCGATGCCCTCAGCATTCCCCTGCATAATATGCCGCTGACTCCTGAGCGCATTGTCATGGCACTCAGAGATGCCAAAGCGAACGGCAGGTCTAACGGTAGGTCGAATGGGAGACCTTCCTAAAGGATTCCTCATTCTATTGGGAAACAAGGACTAAGGGGCTCAGGTGTGAGCCCCTTAGTCCGTTTAAACCGATCGTCACGACCGGTTTGGCATTGGTTGTGGTTGCCTGAACCGACTCCAGCATTCAACTACGCAACGGGAAAGGGAAAGGGAAGCGGTTGCTGGGGATACGAGAATCTGAATCCATCCATATGTCTTGCAATTCCACTTTAAAGATCAATTTTGCGTAGATGCCGAAAGGATTTCTCATGGGCAAATTGCAAGTCGGCTTTGTAGGCCTCCATCGGGGCGGCTCGCTCTTGCGCGCCATGGCAGCGCATCCCCGCGTTGAAGTTGCAGCTCTTTGTGATCTAAAGGCAGAGCTTCTCGCCACTATGGCCGGAGACTTCAACCTACCTGATAGTGCGCTCTACACAGCATTCGACGAATTCGTTAATGCTGCGCTGGATATCGTCGTGATCGCCACGCCCATCGAGTTTCACGCGGCGCAGACTATTGCCGCCTTAGAGAGCGGCAAGCACGTCCTCTGTGAACAGACCGTAGCCTACACGTTGGACGAGTGTGAAGCGGTTATTTCCGCCCAAGAGCGTACCGGCAATGTCTACATGATGGTGGAGAATCACTGCTATTTTCACTATATCCGCGAGTGGCGCAAGCTCATTGCGCGCGGAGACCTCGGCACGCTCTTCTATGCGGAAGCGGATTACATTCACGAGATCGCACACTTGCTGCGCGACCCGGACACCGGCAGGCCCAAGTGGCGGCTGACGCGCCCGCCGATTTGGTATTGCGCGCACCCGCTGGGGCCGCTACTCACGCTCATGGACGACCGCATCGTAAAAGCCACTGGCGCCTCCGCCGGCAACAATATCTTCCCGGAAGAAGAGGACTTAGGCCACCTGGATATGGAAGTTGGGCTCTTTCACGCCGCAAAGGGCGGCGTCATCAAAATTCAGCGCAGCCAGGTAGCGCTCCGGCATCCGCAGTTGGCCTTTTCCTCGCTCTACGGCACCAAGGGGTTCATCGAGAACGGTCGCTACGTTGCAAACCGCGCTTCAGCCGGACGTTATTCAACCGGACGTTACTTTAATATAGATACGATGTCCAAACAGAACGGGGCGCAAGAGATTGACTGCCCGTTGGTGGACCCCGACGCACCGCCGGAGGCTCTTCTTGGCGGCCATGGTACGTCTGAGTACTTCCTGGTGCAGGACTTCATTGCCGCCATCGACAACAACACAAAGGCCCCCATCGACGCGGTGCGCGCCGTGGAGTTCACAGCCCCCGGCATTGTCGCCCACGAGGCTGCCATGCAAGGCGGCGTCTGGCTCGACGTGCCGCAGTTCCGCTAGCGAAATACATATGAATCTATCCTGCCGCGAGCCGAAAGACTAACTAACGGTTTGGATTGCATTGGGCGTTCGCAGCGTCTGGCATCAGAGTAGCGCGGGGGCTTGTCCCTCGCTCCTTTGTGAGAGAGTTAGGGGAGCGTTTACAATAGTCCCAAACTACGGTGTCGCAAACAGAGCAGTCTTTCAAACTCCACCTGCACGCCCGCCAAGACAACGTTGCGCAGGTCCGTAACCCGCTCCCGCGAGAGAAGAGGGGCGTTACGATAGTGCGACGCTCCTCTACCGATTAAAACTGAATTTCGCGACCGGCCGGGCTTTGGATGTGTTTGCCAGAACCGGCACCAGCGTTCAACTGCGCAGCGGAAAAGGGAAGCGGTTGGTGGAGGTATGAGAAACTGTAACCATCCACAAGTCTTGCAATTCCAATATGGAGTTTAATTTAGGGTAAATGCCGAAAGGAATGCATATGGGCAAATTGCAGGTTGGCTTTGTTGGTCTGCGTCGCGGCGGAGGACTAGTGCGCGCGTTGTCCACGCATCCCCGCGTGGAAGTAGCTGCCCTCTGCGACCTGAAGGAAGGCACCCTCGCCGACATGGCCCCGGACTATAATCTGAGCGACAACAGGCTTTTCACGGCATTTGACGACTTTGTAAATGCCCCGCTGGATATCGTAGTCATTGCGACACCCATCGAGTTTCACGCTTCGCAGTCCATCGCGGCTCTGGAAAGCGGCAAGCATGTGCTTTGCGAGCAGACCGTCGCCTACACCTTAGACGAGTGCGCTGCCGTCATAGACGCGCAAGAGCGCACCGGCAACGTATACATGATGGCAGAGAACTATTGCTACTTTCATTACATACGCCAGTGGCGCAAGCTCATCAGTCAGGGCTCGCTGGGCACGCTGTTTTATGCGGAAAGTGAATATGTCCACGAGATTGCCGACCTGCTGCGTGATCCTGAAACCGGCACGCCCAAGTGGCGGCTGCCCCGGGCGCCAATCTGGTATTGTGCGCATACGCTGGGCCCGGTGCTGATGCTCATGGACGATCGCATTGTAAAGGCTACCGGCGCGTCTGCCGGCAGAAACATGCACCCCGAAGAAGAAGGGCTGGGCCACCTGGACATGGAGGTAGGGCTCTTTCAAACCGCAAGAGGTAACGTCGTTAAAATCCTACGCAGCCAAGTAGCGCATCGGCACCCGCACTCGGTGTACTACTCGCTGTACGGCACCAAGGGCTTCATTGAGAGCGGACGCCACATTGAGGAAGGGGCATCCAAGGGACGGTACTTCAATGTTGAGACCATGTCCAAGCAGTCCGGAGCAGAGGAGATTGACTGCCCCTTGGTAGATGCCAACGCGCCGCCGGAAGCCCTGCACGGCGGCCACGGCACCTCTGAGTACTTTATGGTGCAGGACTTCATTGCCGCCATTGACAACAATACGAAGGCCCCGATTGATGCCATACGTGCCGTAGAATTCTCCGCGCCCGGCATCGTCGCCCACGAGGCAGCCATGCAGGGCGGCGTCTGGCTCGACGTGCCGCAGTTCCGCTAAGGCTAGCGGTGAATGGCGGTAGCAGAGGTGAGGTTCATTTCAAGTGTTAACGTCAGGTAGCGCAGGTTTGCAACCTGCGTTCGATTTCGGCCAATAGTGCTCTAGGAGTATTCTGCTTCCACCGTTGTTTCGCCTAATTCTCGATTGTCGCTCCCTGAAGGTCATTTGGGGACGCACTTGATACGTCATTGGAAATCGAATTGAGGTGTGAATCATGACAGACGCGCGCCGACCCAACATCCTGCACATTATGGTTGACCAAATGCGGTTTGACATGGTGGGCGTGAATGGAAGTCCCATCTGCCGGACCCCAACGTTGGATCGCCTTGCGCAGGAAGGCATCAACTATAGCGAAGCCTATACGCCGGCCGGCATCTGTTCGCCGGCGCGGGCATCCATGGTAACCGGACGCTATCCCCATAATAACGGCATCTACAATAACTGCAGTCAGGGAGAAACCATCCGAGAGGAGCTGCCTGTCGAGGAAATCACCTACAGTGAACTCCTGAACGAAGCCGGTTACCGGCTCGGACACGTTGGCAAGTGGCACATCGGCCGCGCGCATGGACCCAAGTCGCGCGGCTTCCATGACGTGGGCGCGGAGAGCATTGCCGACTATCGGCGGCAACTTGGCCTGCCCGTGAAACCACCGACCCCACCGGACGCGCTCTATGCCAACTACCCTAACGATGAATTCATCATTTCCGGCACCGAGCAGCTTCCGGTAGAAGGCAACCAGATGTACTACTTCACGGAAGAGGGCATGCGCCTACTGCGGGAGTACCAAGACCAACAACCCTTCTACCTGCGCGTCGACTATAACGGGCCGCACCATCCCTACGTGGTACCGGAGCCGTGGGCTTCACTCTATGACCCAGACGAGATTCCACCGTGGCCGAATTTCTATGACACCTTCGAAAACAAACCCCAGGTCCATCTGCGACACAAGTTCCACCGCGGCGTGCAGGACTTCACGTGGGAGGACTGGCAACCGGCCGTTGCCAAGTACTTTGGCTATATTAGCTACCTCGATGATTTGTTTGCCAAGCTACTGCAAACGCTCGACGACCTGGGCATTCGAGATGAAACGCTGGTCATATACAATACTGATCACGGCGATTTTATCGGCGGTCACGGCCAATTCAACAAAGGACCCCTGCTCTACCAGGAGGTCTACCATATTCCCTTGATCATGCGCTGGCCACAGCAGATTCCGGCCGGCGCCTCCACCGCGAAGTTCACCAGCCTCATCGACATCATGCCCACGATACTGCAGGCCGCCGACCTGCCGGTGCCGGACAATCTCGACGGTGCAGCGCTGCAGCCGCTTTGGCACGACCCGCAAGACGATTCTTGGCGCGAAGTATTGGGGTGCGAGTTTCATGGCGATGAAGTCGGGCTCTTCTCATCGCGCTTGATTCGCTATCAGCACTACAAGTACGTGTACAATCCGCACGCCGTCGATGAACTCTACGACTTGGAACGGGACCCCCATGAATTGGAGAATCGTTGCGACGACCCTGAGTACCAAGACATTCGTCACGAGATGCAACGCCGGTTGATGGCCTGGATGAATGAGACGCAAGATCCCTGGCGGCGCTGGGCGTCGAAGTGGCTGCCTCTCTCCTAGCGAGTTCAGGAAACTCGAGGCAGGCTGAGAATCAAGCAAAGCGCTCCTCAGACCTAAGCCGGCGCGAGCAATAGGTGCCGCAGCCTTGGTATTCTAGAGACTGGCATACTAGGCTAAGCTTCGGCGATGCAATGAGAATGGAACTACGCGTACACACGTCCCTCACCCCCGCGCAGGCCCAGAAAGCCTATGAGAGCCTGGACCGCCTTTCGCTCTACACCGGCGTGCTCGACGCTGACGTCGGCCAAGGCTTTTGCAGGTTGTTGCGCGAGGCAGCGGCAGGGGAATCTCGAGCTGAGTTCGTGGCAGCAGCGGCTCGGCTCAGCGGTCAATTAGCTGAATTCGTAGAACTTGGAGTACAGGACGTCACTGGGGATGCCTGGCAAGGGTATCTCCTTACTCGTGTCCGGGAGGCCGAAAATGCCTTCACACGCAGGGCAGAATCCACCGGACTCTGCGGCCTGAGCGAAGCTCTCATCACGCTGGCAAGACAGGATTTGTCTCTCCTACAGCAATACTTCGTTTTGAGTGCTGCTGTGTGGCGATCGTTTGTGGAGCAGCAGGGCTGGCACGAGGCGCTGCCGTACTTTGCATGGGAAGACTTTGCCTCACAGGATCCTTCTGCCAACCACACACCCCAAACGGAATTCCATGATGCCCTTTTCACTTTGCAAGACTGGCGCGAAGCCGTTGCGCCGCTAGCCGACCACTACCACAGGTACGGCACCGGCGACTTTGCTCGCTACCACGCGTTTCGTTGGATTCATGGGCCGCAAGGCGGCAACTTGCAGGGTGTTTCGCACCCGGATCCCATTCGTCTCGAAGAGCTCATCGGCGACGACCGTCAGCGGGGGCTTCTGATGCAAAATACGGAGCACTTGCTCGCGGGTTACCGTGCGAACAACGTCCTGCTCTGCGGCGATCGCGGTACGGGCAAATCTTCTTCGATCAAGGCGCTGCTCCATCGTTACGGCGGTCGCGGCCTGCGCCTAATAGAAGTAGCGAAAGATGATCTCGGCGACTTTTCCCGCATAGTAGAATTGCTTCGTGAAAGGCCGCAATCATTCGTCGTCTTCGTGGACGACCTCTCTTTCGAGCCCCATGAGACTGACTACAAAGCCCTAAAGGCCATTCTTGAAGGCAGCGTCTCGGCCCAGCCTCGCAACGTCGTCATATACGCTACCTCCAATCGCAGCCATCTAATTCGCGAGAACTTCTCCGACCGCGCAGGCATTATGGAAGGCGAAGTCCATCCCAAAGAAACGCTGCAAGAGACCTTCTCGCTCAGTGACCGCTTCGGTATCCGGATTGCGTTCATTTCGCCTACGCAAGCGCAGTATCTGAATATTGTCGCCGCCTTGGCCACACTTCGCGACCTGCCAATTGATGCCGCGGCCCTGCGCGCCCGCGCAATTACATGGGCCCAGCAACAGAACGGTTTTTCCGGCCGCACGGCTCGCCAGTTCGTCGACTTCCTCGAAGGCGACTTGGGCAGGAGCTAAACTACGTAGACTACCCTCTGCATTGGGACTGGCAAAGAGTGCAAGGGTCGCTCCTTCCCGCCTAGCCGAAAATTCTCGCCATTGAGCGTAGCGAGCCAACATACCCTTGACAACCAAAAGAGCAGGAATATACACTGACAGCAACAGCGAGAGAGGGTATGTCATCCTGGTTTTCGCTGATGAGTATTCAGAGTTCAAGTGCACAGAGGAGGCAGTGTTGTGTCTACCTACAATGTCACGAGAAGACGCCTGATGGGTGCTGGCGCCACCTTGGGATTCGCCGGTCTATTTGCCGCCTGCGGGCAAGTGCAGATGACCGGTGAAGCAGCGCCAGCGGATGAGGCCGCTGCGGAAGAGGCGAAACCCGAAACTGCGGAAGTGGTGAACATCGTCTACGCGTCGCCGGAGAGCCCGGCGCGCCAAGAGAAGGAAATCGCCATCTTCAACGATTTTAATGCGCAGCACGCCAACATTCAGGTAGAGGTTGCCGGCCAGGCCGGCGGCTGGCGCGGAGTCTATGAGAAGTTCATGACGGCCCACGCCGGCGGCGTATCGTTCGACTTTGTGCACAATGGTTGGCTTACCTGGGACCGCATGTACCAAGCCGGCGCCATTCTTGATCTGACCGAGTTCTTCAAGGCCGACAAGCTCGTGCCGGCAGAGATGTACATTGAGTCTTCCCTGTTCGAGTGGGTCTTGGATGATGTGCTAGGCGGCATGCCCATCAGCACGTCTTCCGATGCCATGGCCTACAACAAGGACATGTTCGCCGAGGCCGGACTGCAAGAGCCGCCGGTGGACGTAAACGCCAAATGGTGGAACATGGACACGTTCCTCGATTATGCCCAGAAGCTGACCGGCGATGGGCAATTCGGCTTTGGCGGCAGCTTGGGCGGCGGGAACGCGGCAGGTGAGACCACCGGCACGTATTTCGGCCAAGGCCCGTGGGACGACGATAAGAAGGTTGCCTTCATCAACTCGCCTGGCATAATTCAGGGGCTCGAATTCTGGCGGGACATCACCGAGGTCAAGTACCATGCGCAGCCCAACCCGGACGAAGCCAACGAGCTCAAGGGCGGCCAGCGCATGAATACCTTCGTGACCGGCAAGATCGGCATGCAGGTTTCATTCATCAATCAGGATACGAACTTCAATTGGGCAGCAGGCACGCTGCCGTATGACGGCGACGGTCCCAGCCGCTCGGCGCGCATCTCAAACCATGGCCTGCAAATTGGCAACGAGGATACCCAGGACGCCGTCTGGACGGTATTCCGCTGGTTCATGACGCCTGAGAACGCCGGTCGCTTCCCGCGCACGGCCGGACACGTTGTCTCGCCTTTCCTGGATCCGGCATACTCTGAGGTCTCGCAGGAAGTATTCCGCAACCAGCTTGGCATCGATCCCAGAGCATACTTCCTCCAGGCACAGCAAACGCGGCCGCACGGCTGGGGCATGCTGAAGTACAGCGCGTGGGAGAAGATTCGCAATGAGGCGCGTCCGCGCTATCGCGAACAATATCAACTGGGTCAAATTGACACCCGTGAGTACGCGGATTGGTTCCAGAAACTCATCACCGACGAGATGGCCGCGTACTTCTCCGGTGGCGGGTAGCGAGAGAGATAACCAGTAGCTAAGTAGAGACTAGGCAGCGGGGTCGGCAAGTGCCGGCCCCGCAGTCTTTATTCCAAATGCCCCAACGGCTGTGCGCCAATTCGCTAGCGAACCGGCGCGCCCACAAACTGTGAGGCTGAATCCTGTAAAGTAGGAATAGCCAAATGTGTGAATGCCATCGCCACACTGTGTAGAAGAGGGGACTGCATCGCATGTCCGCTGTAAAGCCTAACATCCTGCTCATTACTACAGACCAGCAACGCTTCGATACAATCGGGGACGCCAAACCCCCGTTCCTGCGCACGCCTCACATCGACCTGCTGGGCTACCAGGGCGTGCAGTTTACGAGCGCTTACGCAGACTGTCCGCTCTGTGTGCCCGCCCGGGTCGGCATCATGACGGGCACACAAGTTTTCACCCACGGCGTGGCTAACAACGACCAGACTTCGAATGTGATGGGAAGGGAAGGAACGCTCCCGACTCATTTGCGCGCGCTTGGCTATCAAACTGCGGCAATTGGAAAGATGCACTTTGGGCCGCAACGGGTGCGCCACGGCTTTGAAGAGATGCTCCTGCCCGATGACTACTATCGCGCCATGCGGCACTCCGGCAATGTACAGCAACCCATGCACCATGGCATCGGCCAGAACGAACTCTATCCCACTCTGGCTACTGTACCGGAGAGCCTCACACTTACGTCCTGGATCGCCGAGCAGTGCGTGGAATACATCCTTGTGCGCCGCGATCCGACGGTGCCGTTCTTTCTCTGGTGCTCCTTCGCGAAACCCCATCCGCCACTCGACGCGCCCGAGCCATACTACTCGATGTACCGGAATTCGCCGATTCCTGAACCGGCCGTCGGAACGTGGCGCGACGACGCGGACTGCCCCATCTCGTTTGACCGGCAAGCGCAGCGGCGCGCGTTCGACTCTATTCCTGACGAGGCAATTCACGCGGCGCGGGCAGTATACTACGGCCTCATAACGCAAATCGACCATGTCATCGGTCGCCTCATCAGCGCCTTGGAGGACTGCGGGCTATTCAACGACACCTTCATCATGTTCGCCTCCGACCATGGCGAGATGCTCGGCGATCACCGCAACGGCGCCAAGACGTTCTTCTACGAACCCTCCTCCCACGTGCCGTTCATCGTGCGCATGCCCCAGAGCTGGGACGACCGGCGCCATGGCACGCTGGTGGAAACGCCAATCACCCATGCCGATATCCTGCCAACGCTGGTTGCCGCGGCAGGCGGTGAGCCGCCAGACGATACGGACGGCCAGGACCTGGTCGCGCTGGCACGGGGCGAACTGGAGAGTCCCCGACGCCACCTGGAAGGTATGAGCGGGCCACGCTGGCCGCAAGCGGAGCGCATCCCGTGCGTCTATCTGGCCATTACAGACGGGCAGTGGAAGTACATCTGGTATCCCGAAGGCCCCACGGAACACCTCTTCGATCTCGCCGAAGATCCGGCAGAGTTGCACAATCTCGCCCACGAGACTCGCTATCAGGCCAAAAAGCAGGAGCTTCAAAGCGAGTTGGTCGAAAAGCACCAACTAAGAGCTTCGGTCTACTTGGAAGACGGTAGGTTACCTGTGCGCGAACCGCAGATCGAAACGACCGCCGACCGCCGCAACACGGCGACCAATCACGCCGGTTTCCGCACGGAATACAGTGACGCCGACGTGCGCCACTAGGCGGCAGAGCGCATTGGGTGCTACAACGCTACAATAGCTGCAAGCACACTGAGGCCAGGAGCGAGTGGAGCGCTCAGCTGCCTGGCGCAAGGGGACGGTTACCTGAGGAGGGTAAGGGACTGAAGGGCTACAGACTGTTAGTCAGACCACGGAGCAATTGAGCATTAGCACGGGAGAGCAAAGGAGCGGAACATGCCGAGCAACTTGCTGGAAGTCTTCACGAATTGTTACGGCCGCTACGGCGTGCGCGCGGCAATTGACCTCGCGCCGCAGGCCGGCATCACGCATCTGGAACTCGCCATGAAGCCGCATGGCGGTGTTTTGGAAATTCCCGAGGATGTCGTTGCTAGCGAGAAGATGGGTGATGAGGGGATTCAGAATCTTAAGAAAGAGCTCGACGCGAACGGTCTCACCGTGATGAGCGCAAACGGGTCCGATAACCTGATGGATCCCGACGGCTTCGCGCGCATCGCAGAGCGGATGCGCTTAGCGGCGCTCATAGGCGCCAAGTATTTTGTCGGCTTAGGCGGCGAGCCGGCTGAAGAAGACCGGAAAGAATTCTTTGACAAGATGGGGGCCATTGGCGACGTGGCGGCCAGTCACGGGCTTACCATTGCGCTGGAAACCCACCCCGGCATTACGCAGAATGCCGAGAACATCCTCGACACCATGCAGGCCTTGCAGCATGATGCCATCCGCATCAACTTCGATACCGGCAACATCCTCTTCTACAACGAAGGCGCCAACGTCTACGAGCATCTAGAGGCCGTAATGGAATATGTAGTGCACATGCACCTGAAGGACAGCCGCGGCGGTTACCGGGACTGGTACTTCACGGCCATGGGAGACGGCGGCGCCGTTGACTTCGCGCGCATAGGTGAGATTGCCAACAACGCGGGATTCTACGGACCGTATAGCCTCGAAATCGAGGGCATCAAAGGCGAGCCCGAACCGACATTGGAACTTCGCCACGAGCGGGTTGTCCGCAGCGTAGAACACCTGCAGTCCGTGGGGTTCCTCTCCAGCTAACTACCTGTGCGACATCGGACCAGTGTCCGAGCACTACGGAACCACTAACAGGAGCTCTCGCTCGCGCTAAGCGAGTTGCGTAGGCGGGCTTTGTGGTCCCCTAGGCTGTAGGCGTGTGCTCCAGCCACCTGTCGAGAAACGGGTAGGATTCCTTGCCGTAAATCTCGTGCTTGCCTTCAAAGAGTCCCCAGACGCAGCGCTCTCCTAGTCCCAGTTGCGCGTAGTGCGCATGCAAGCGCTGGAATTCGACTTCCGCATCCTTGTAGTAGACGGCGCTATCCTCAGTGCCCTGCTCGATGAAGAGCGGGCGGGGACATATCAGCGAGCCGAGGTCGGCATCGGAGAACTCAAGCAACTGGCCGGAATAAAACTGGTTGTGCTCGTTATTCGAAATGTACGCTCGGTAGTGATCGGATTCGCGAGTGAGCTTGCGTGTGCGCTCGTTGAAGTAGGCGGAGACCACCACCGCCCGGATGCGCGGCTCCAGCGGCGTCAACCACAGGGCCATGGTGCCGCCTTGGGAGAGACCGTAGAAACCGATGCGGCCCGGATCAACCTCCGGCAGTGTTTGGAGATAGTCGATCACTTTCATTTCACGCCAGATCTCCAGGCCCATCAGCCGTTTGCCCAATACAATTGCCTTATTATGTAAACGCACGCGCCGCGTCACGTTGTTGATGCAGTGGGGTGCGAAGACGAAGTATCCGCGTTCCGCCAGACGTTGACCGTAGCGGTGGTAAGCGTCTTCCTGATCGAGAAGCCCAGCCACGGTCTGTACTGCGCCGTTCAGGCCATGCTGGACAACCACGGCGGCGCGCGGCTCGGTGATCCCATTCGGCACGAGCAAGTAGCCGAACTGCTGCACGCCGGGCAGCACATCGAGGGTAACGGCGTACACCCTGTGGTCGGAGCGCTCCGCCACCACGTGGCGGACAGGATTGAGCGGCACGTGCTCTTCTTCGGGCGGCAATCCGCCCAACATGGCCAACCATGCTTGGCGATTCCGGGCTACGGACTGTCCATAGGCCTCGACGCTTTCGTAGTCGCGCTGCCACCGGTCGGCGCGCACGTCATATGCCTGTTGCGCCAGATTATCCAAGTAGCGATCGTGCTGCCCGTTTGTGTCATCGCGCACTGCCTGGATTGCAGCATCGTTGACAAACACTGGCGGCGGAGGCGTTTCCTCTTCTTCCACGGGGGCAGCATGACGATGAGGCGGCCCACCATCGCTTAGCCAGCGGTCGAGAAATGTAAAGGACTCTACGCCGTGAATCTCATGGGGCCCGTCAAACTCACCCCACTCGCAGCGCTCACCGATTCCGAGGCGCTCGTAGATCTCCTTTAGCGGGAAAAACTCCTCGCGTGCCGTCTCGATGTAGTAGGAACTATCTTTCTGACCGTGCTCGATCATCACCGGACGGGGGCAGATGAGTGAAGCCAGATCGTAGTCCGAGAACTCGGTGAGAAAATCCGGCTCGAAGTAGGATTGTTCTCTTGTATTGATGAAAGGCCGGTAGTGCGGCGAGGCAACAAGCTGCTTCTTAGTGCGCTCATTGTAGAAGGCGGAGATAACCGTCGCGCGAATGCGCGGCTCCAACGGCGGGAACCACAACGCCATTTTGCCGCCCTGGGAAAGACCGTAAAAGCCGATGCGTTCGCTATCGACCTCAGGCAACGTCTCCAGCAGATCTACCGCCCGCATCTCCCGCCAAGTCTCCAGTCCCATGAGGGTGCGTCCCACGAGCAGGGCCTTATTGTGCAGGCGGCTGCGCCAGTCGATGAAATTGATGCAGTGGGGAGCCAGCACGACGTAGCCGCGCTCCGCCAACCACTGTCCAAATTTATGGTACGCATCGTCCTCTTCCACCAGCCCGGCTATCGAATGCGGCGTGCCGCCCATGCCATGTTGGCAAATCACCGCCGGGCCAGGGGCCGCCATGCGCTTCGGAACGAGCAAGTGGGCGAAGGAACGGACGTTCGGAAACGTCCCAAACGTGACCGCGTAGACGGTATGGTCCGCGCGTTCCGCTACCACGTGCCGCTCCGGTTCAAGCGGCACGCGCTCGTCCCCCGTTGGCCAAATCCCCAGCATGGCCCGCCAGTGTTCGCGGTTTGGCGCAACTGATTCCGCGTATGCCCGTAGGCTCGCGTAGTCACGCCGCCACTTGGCTCGGCGCCACGCATACGCCTGAATAGCGAGCGTATCGAGATACCGTTCAAGTTGCGCCGCTTGGTCCCAACGCACAGCCTCTACCGCATTAGATGAAACAAACTCTGGTTCTATCGACATCAAGTGGCTCCTTCCTGCCAAGGCAGCTCGATGGATTGTGCCGTCCAAAGGGGGTGAGACTTCGTTATTGGCCCTGCGTTTATATAATCGCCTAGAGCGAAAAAGTTACCCAGGTACCGAATTCGCAGTCGCGCATTGGCCAAAGGAGGCTAATCGTCAAGAGATTGCCGCTCTTGAGCAGGCGCGACTATGGACCCGGCGTAGCGGGCTTGAGGATAGGGCAAGAACGGATTCCAGGGCGTCGTGGAGCAGTGTAGCAATTGCCGGCGGTCTCAGCGCGCATACTCCTCAACGCTATTCGCCAAGCTATTGGGCCGGGATCAAGACTCGCGCCTATCGGCGCCGCACGCTTCGTTGGGCGCTATTCACTCTACTCTGCGTTGCGCAGAAAGCGTTCGATGGCCTGGGCAGCAAGCTGATTCGTTGTGACGCCGCGCCGCTTTGCTTCCTGCTCAAGCCGTTCCATGAGCCACGCGTCATCCAGGGCAACTGTCCGTGGCCGCCCGGCGCTGGGTCCGGCTTGTGGGGCGGCCGGCTGGTCCTGTACCACGATAACCTGATTCGTCGCCTCGACCACGTGACCGCGCCGGCTCTGTGTGAGCGAACGCCACTTCTCCTCGGTTATTGGCCTTCCCCACGCCTGTTCTACCCGGGAGCGCGTTATCTCCAGCCTCTTGCCCTCAATCGTAAGCCATGGCCCGTTCTGATGCAGCACGCCTCCGGTCACGTCGGCAAGCACGGATGCCAATTCGAGATTTGGCGCGCTCAACTGGATGGTGATACTCGCCATAACGATTTCTCCTCGCATGAGGCGTTACGTCAGTACCTTTATCCATTAGACCATACGACGATAGGCCATACAAGCAAATACCCAACATCCTTGTGTTCTAGGCGTTGCCGCACCGCAAACTTTGTGCCTTGACCGTTCGGCGTCTCGTCGGTTACGCTCAGTGCCGTGGGGCGGCGGGACTTGTATCAATCGCCGCAATCTCGCACCTCTCATTGAGTCAAACGCAAGGACTGCGCATGTGACATCCGCTCACGGCCGCATTCCCGCATCAAACAAGCCGCTACAAATAGAGAAAGGATGCGCCTGTGCAAGATATAAACGTTGCCCTCGTCGGCCATCGCTTCATGGGCAAAGCCCATACGCACGCCTATCGTGACGTGAACCTCTTCTTCCCTTCCGTTCCTTACCGGCCACGGCTCAAAGTCATAGCGGGGCGCGACGTGGCGGCGGTGGCGGAAGCCGCCACGCTCCTTGGTTGGGAAGAGTCGTCGACGGACTGGCAAGAGGCCGTCACACGCGACGACATCGATCTGGTTGACGTTGCCACCCCAAACCATTTACACGCCGACGTCGCCATCGCCGCCGCGGAGGCCGGCAAGCAGGTTATCTGCGAAAAGCCGCTGGCGGTGACCGTCCCACAGGCACGCGCGATGGTGAAAGCAGTTGAAAAGGCCGGCGTGCACAACACCATTTGCTTCCATTTTAGGCGTTACCCGGCGGTGCGGCTGGCAAGAAAGCTCATCGAAGACGGCGAATTGGGCGACATCTACCACTTTCGCGGCTGGTTTCTTGCCGAGCGCTTTGCCGATCCGACCACACCGCTCGGCTGGCGCATGCAACAAGAGTACGCCGGATTTGGGGTCTTCGGGGATCTTGGCTCGCACGTCCTCGACATTGCGCGCTTCTTAATGGGCGACGTGAGCAGCGTCTGCGGCAATTTCGCAACGTACATCAAGGAACGCCCCACACCAGATGGCGGCAGCGGCGCCGTGACCGTGGACGACTGCGCGCAGGTGCTCGTGCAGTTCGCCAACGGTGCCCAGGGCATTGTGGAAGTTACTAAGCTGGCCCGGGGCAACAAGAATAACTTTGGTTTCGAGGTTAACGGCAGCAAGGGATCGATCCGTTTCTACTTCGAGCGCTTGAACGAGTTACAGTATTACTGCGGTGACGATCCGGGACCGCTCACGGGTTTCCGCACCATCCATGCTTCGGACTCTGTACAGCACGATTATATGCACGGTTACTGGCCGGCCGCTGCCCACAGCATCGGCTACGGGGAAGCGTTTATTCACATTGTCAAAGACTTCTTGGAAACGCTGGGCAGCGGGGAGGCAATGAGTCCCGATTTCGTTGACGGCCTGCGCGTGCAGGAAGTCATGGAGGCCGTCGGCAAGTCGGTTAACGAACGCGGATGGGTGGACGTCGACCCGCCTGCATAGCGGCACATTAGCGCCCATAGGGATGACCCTTTGCGGGCAAACCTAGGTGAAGGGAGCGAATCACACCGTCCATGCTTCGACAGGCTCAGCACGAACGGTGAGAGGATTGTCAATGGCAGCGAAGTGACGAGTCGTGCTTACTGCCGCGCGTAGGGGCACGATATATCGTGCCCCTACAGTAGCATGGCATGGTACCCTGTTAGCGCCAATCTATCTCCAGCACTTTGGAAAGGCAGCAAGATGTACACCAGATCCTACAATGGCACGAACAAGAAAGTCTTCTGGCAAGAAATGTGGCGGCACGAGCTCTACGAAGCCTTGAAGCATGACCCGGTCGTTATTATCCCCGTAGGATCCATTGAGCAACACGGCCCGCATAGCCCCACGGACATAGACATCAGCATCCCCTACTACCTTGCCGCAGAAGCGGCCACACGCACCGACGACTACCCCATCATCGTGGCGCCGCCGGTGTGGACGGGCTTCACGCACTTCAACATGGGACACATCGGCACGATTACGGTCACGCTGGAAACGTACATCGCGGTGCTCTGCGACGTTTGCCGCAGCATCAAGGCGAACGGCTTCGAGCGTATGATCATGCTCAACGGCCACGGCGGCAACGTGGCACCCACGCAGACAACCTCCGTCAAGCTGGCGCAAGAAGACATCTGGTCGCTCCATATTACGTATTTCCACATGGTGGAGGATGAACTCAAGGAATGGGGCGACAGCGACGACACTATCGGCCACGGCGGCGAGTGGGAGACCTCACTGCAACTCTACCTGCGCGGACACATGGTGGACCTGGACAAGCGCACGCCAAACGGTCTGGCGCCGTGGTTCAGTGATCCTGTAGTCGGCAAGTTCGCCAAGTGGCCGGAGCGCCGCCGCGAAGCCGACGAGGGTGTGATGGGCGATCCCTTTGTGGCCAGCGCCGAGAAAGGCGAAAGAATCTTCAATCTGGCCGTTGAACGTCTCATCTTAGCCTGCAACGAGCTACACAACTATCCCGTGCGCGGCTATTTCGATCGCGGCAGCGACGCAACGCTCGGCCCGCTTTCACCAGACGCCACGCCGCCTCGTTAGTCGATCCAAAAACCTAGCACCGCATCAATGGAAGGGAAGAAACTGTGGGTGACTTTTATCAAGAACTTGGTGTAAAGCGCGTAATAAACGCCGCCGGCACGCTGACGCGCCTCGGCGGCACGCCGATGGAAGATGACGTGCTCGAAGCCATGCGCGAGGCGGCGCAGTGGAGCGTGCGCATCGAAGAACTACAACAGGCAGCAGGGGATTACCTCGCTAAGGTCACCGGCGCGGAAGCCGGCTATGTCACCGCCGGCGCGGCAGCGGGTTTGCTGGTCGGCACAGCCGCGTGTATTGCGGGCCTCGATATACACAAGATGAACCTTCTGCCGGATACCGACGCCATACCTAACGAGGTCATCATCCAACGCCTTCACCGGAATGCGTACGACCATGCGTTGCGCACAGCGGGGGCGAAATTCGTCGAGGTCGGACATATCGGTCACCCGACCGGAGGCTACACCGAGCCGTGGCATATTGAGACTGCGATTAACGATCGCACGGTTGCCGTACACTGGGTCGCCATGCCCGTTGCAGGCGCCGTGAGCTTGGAAGAAACCGTTGCCGTCGCCCACAAGCACAATGTGCCGGTCATTGTGGACGCGGCCGGTGGGTTGCCGCCCGCCGAGAATCTGCAAGGCTATGTCGCTACAGGGGCCGACCTCGTCTCATTTTCCGGTGGCAAAGCCATTCAAGGCCCGCAAGCCTCCGGCATCCTGGTGGGCCGCGAAGACCTTATCCAGTCGGTGGCGCTGCAGCATCAGGACATGGACGTGATGGTGGAGACGTGGACGCTTCGCGAGCAACTGCTGGGCACCGGCCGCCTGCTCGGCCCACCGCTCCAGGGCATCGGCCGTCCCATGAAAGTAGGCAAAGAGGAAATCGCCGGCCTGCTGGCTGCCGTGAGGAAGTACGTCAGCCGCGACCACGCCGCCGTGCGCAGCGAGTGGCTCCGCCGCCTGGATGCAATTGCAGCGGACCTAAGTAGTACCGCCGGTGTTTCGACCGAGATAGTTGGACGCGACGGCAAGTCCTACCCCACACTGCGCGTCTCGTTAGACGATTCCGTGCACGGCGTGTCGGCCATTGACTTGGTAAACCGTCTTTTCGATGACGATCCGGCCATCGCCGTGAGTCAATACGGCTCTCAGGAAGGCAGCGTCTCAATCAACCCAATCAATCTGGACGGCGACAAGCCGCAACTCATAGCCGACCGTATCCGCGCAGTGGTTTCAGCCTAACTTGGAAACGAGCCACCTGTCTTCGTAGTCACGGTCAGCCACCTCATTGAGCACGGAATCGGAAAGTCCGTTCATGGTTCGACAAGGGCTTTGCGAAGCCCACTCACCACGAACGGACTTTCCAACTAGATTCTGTGGACATTCAATGTCATTACGAGCGCAAGCGTCGAACAATGTTCGCGGAATCTTAAGCGTTTGTGCGGGATTCACTGTTGCTTTGCTCGTCGGAGTGACAGGAAAAGCCTTAGACAAAGACAATATTTGCGCGTAAGATCACTTGCTACCCCTCACAGAAGGACAATCTGGCGCAGCGTGAAGATGGATTCCGCGCCCCTGTGCGGGGGCGAGCTTGCGCGGGAATGACGGCAAAATGCCCACACAGCCTAGCCCAAAGCATCAAAGAGGTCGGCAGAATCCCTTAAGGCCAAAACCATGCGACTTCGCGACTTTGGCGCGGTAGACCAACGCTTTGCCGGCATTATCGGCCTACGGCAGAACAGGTTGCTCTTCTCCTTGCCGGATTCTAGCTACGCACAAGTGTTGGAGGGTGGCACAAAAGCTTTACCCCTGTGGGGAATTGGGGGCATGTGCGCGCCGGGCGAAGCCTGGCAGGACGCCGCCCAGCGACACGGCGCAGCCGACACCGGCTGCGAAGTGCGGCTCTTTTCCAGCCGCGAGACGTACTATCTCAACGTGAAGAGCGACATCTTTGCGGTTGACGTGGAAGACGTGCCGGCGCCCGCCCTGCTCTATGCCGCCGCATACAGACCGCCCGACAACCCGTACGGCGATCTGGAAACCGTTTACGGCGTGGAGTACTTCGCTCATGTGCGGGGTACGCCCCGGCCCGGCGTAGACGCTGCCGCGCTTATTGCCCTCGGACAACCGTTGCTCGTGGCGGCGGCCCAACAACCACTAACGTTGGACAACCTATTGCAAGCCGGCGCGGAAGTCTTTGGCAATCCGGGCCATTCCCCGCTCGACCCAACGCTTGTCATTGCGCCGCGCGGCTCGCCGCACTTCATGTTGCAGGTACTCGATGCCGGCCACTGGTGGCAGACACTCACACTCGCCGACCTGCCGCTGCTCTAGACGCTGGACCCTCGGCGCTGGGCCGCAGATAGCGGGCATTGCGGGTCAAATTCAGTCCAAGCCTTGATAAAGAGAAGCGGGGGACAAGCCCCCGCGCAAATTCCGGTTCCCTCTCCCCGCGGGAGAGGGCTAGGGTGAGGGGGATTCCGTCAAGCCAGCATGTCCGACTTCCGTTCCCAGGCGGCGAGCGCAGCCTCCACCTCGCTCTTCTCCGGTAGACTAGCAATCGCCCCCCGGCCTCGCACCTTTAGGCCGGCCATGACTACGCCTAGTCGCGCTGCGTCCAGTGGCGGCATGTTCTGCACGAGGCCGTGCAAGAACGCGCCGTCGAAGGCGTCACCGGCGCCGGTCGTGTCGACCACATGCGGGACAGTGAACGCAGGTACCGTTCCCGTTCCCCCTTCTGCGCTCACGTAAACGCCGGCTTCGCCCAGCTTGACCACTACCGCATACGCGCCAAATCCGTGCAGGTAGTCTGCCGTTTCCTGCGGAGTCGTCAAGCCGAACAGTTGCTGTGACTCCTCAGGCCCGCTGGGCAGTGCGATGTCCACATGCGGCAGGAGCTCTTCCGCCGCGGCCCGCGCCTCCTCCGCCGACCACAGTGCAGGCCGAAAATTGGGGTCGAACGAAACGCACACGTGCGCCTCATGCGCAATCCGCGCCGCCGCCAGTGCGGTCGCCCGCGCCGACGCCGAAATGGCCTGGGCAATGCCGCTGATGTGCAGTACTCTGGCCTGCGCGATGTAATCGGGATCCAAGTCCTCAGGGGTCATGGTGCTGGGCGCGCTACCGGCCCGGTAGTACGTAAAGTCACGTTCGCCGTACCCGTAGATGGAGATGAAATAGATGCCGTTGCGCCCTTGCACGCGCTTTACGTGCGACGTGTCGATACCCAAGCTCTCCCAGCCATTAAGCAGGTAATTCTGAAAGGGATCATCCCCAACGCGCGAGAGAAAGCCGCACGTGCTTCCCAGCCGAGAAGCCGCCGCCAGCAAGTTCAGGGCGTCACCGGCAAAGGCCTTTTGCAGGTTCTTCGCTTCCGCCAGCGGCTCTTCCGCAAAGAACTCCACCATGCACTCGCCGAGGGAGAGAATGTCAGGCATATTCGACCTTTCTCTGATCGCCAATTCGCGTAGTCATCAGGAGACTTTTGCGTATCCGCTCTAAACAGTTGGAATTAGGCGGAATTGGCACACGTTTATCTCACTCCAACCCTCTCCGCGATGAGAGGGAGCCTTCGTAGAGAGGAGCATGTCGTAGGTCGGTAGGCGCAATAGCCCGCGTAAGGGTCACGCCAGCGCCAACTCCTCTACGAATCGTCGTGCAAAGGCGGTAAGGCCGTCATAGTCACCAGCCGCGATGAGCGATGGCGGCATGAGGCCGGAACCCAGCGCCACGTTAGCCGCGCCTGCCTCCAAGTACGCGCGATAGTTGTCGAAGCCGATACCGCCGGAGGCGACGATGGGAATTCCGGGGAGCGGTCCCAACACTGACTTGACGTAGCTCGGCCCGCCGACGCTATCGATGGGAAAGACCTTTACCATGTCCGACCCGGATTCATGAACGTCCAAGATCTCGGTGGGCGTCAGACCGGCCATGATGCAGGGCACGTCAGCCTCTTGCGCCTGCGCCACGAGCGCGGGACGGTTTACGGGCCCAACGATGAACTGCGCGCCGGCCGCCAGCGCCTCTCCCGCCTGGGTCTTAGTTGTTACCGTGCCGGCGCCTACCAGGCCATTGGCGGGTTTCTCCGCCGCAACCGCTTCTATCACGGCTACGGCGTCCGGCACCGTAAACGTAATCTCAACGAGCCGGATGCCCGCGGCATACAGCGCCTGCGCGGTCCCCACCGCCTCCTCGGCGGTCTTGGTGCGCACCACGGCGGTTATCTTTGCCTCGTACAGATCGTTCAGCAGCGCCGCACGGCTCATTGCATTCTTCTTAGCCACGCCTTACCCTATCCACGATTTCGTTGTCCTCCATCCGGAGGCAGACTGAAAGCCGCAAACCAAGAGTCACTTCATGTAGTATAATCGTAACTGCAACCCTCCTCTTGAGCGTAGAATCAGTCTAGCATTACACTAGAGTAGATGCTTGCTCAGCGTCGCTGCCTTTGACCCATTTGTTCGTTCTTGCCGTGTTCTACCGCACCTTCCAGTGATACGCCCACGCGCTATTCCTCAAGAATGTCACTTCGAGAGCTTCTAACCAACTCTTTCGCTTTTCAATCATGCTCCGCCTTGCTGTCGCGGATTCCCATTCCAACGGGTCTGCAAGGGACGGCCCTATGTGTACTTCTCATGGCGGCCTGCGCTCAGACGGGCTCTGAACAGATGACGTTCGGGCGCACCATTCCGCCTGCCACGGCAGTGCCGACGCCATCTGTGCCCGCGCCCATACCCGCCGCGAGTGCTGCGCCAACAGTTGCCGTACCCACGGCAACCCCCTACCCCACACCGGACCTCAGCGGGCTTCCCTATGAGATTCTCGCCCGCGAGGTCGTGCGCGGCAGCCCGGACATACCTGCCGTCGCGTTCACGCTCGACGGCGGCGCTATTGCCGCCTACACTTCCGAAATATTGGAGATACTGCGTGAGCACGAGGTGCGCATTACGTTCTTCATTACCGGGCAGTTCGCCGAACGCCACCCCGAACTCGTCATCGAGATGATCGGCGACGGGCACGAGATTGGCAACCATTCGTACGGGCACCCCGAGTTTACCAAGCTGAGCGATGACTCCATCCGCGCGGAACTCACCCGCACGGAAGAAATCATAAAGGACGTAGCGGGGGTGAGCACGAAGCCCTGGTTTCGCTTCCCCTACGGCGCGCGTACCTACCATGCGCAAGATGTCGTGGCCCGCGAAGGGTACCACAATATCTACTGGACTATCGACACCATCGATTGGCGCGGAGACGCGACACCGGACCTCATCAAGCAGCGCATCCGCGACCGTCTGCAGAATGGCGTCATTATACTCGCGCATCTCGGCAGCAGGCATACTGTGGAGGCGCTCCCAGATATCTTGACTGAACTCAGGGAGCAAGGCTATCAAATTGTAAAAGTCTCTGAGCTCTTGTATCCGCCACCACAAGTACAGCCAACGCCCACCATCGTCGTAGAGCCTACCCCTACCGTTGTACTCTCCAGCCCTTGACAGCGTGCTGAGGCTGCCGTAGAATACGATTTACAATTGAATACGGAAAAGGCGATGATCAGGAAGAGTACGCTGCCAAGGCGGCCTCCAGAGAGCCGGGGAGTGGTGGGATCCCGGCGGTGCGCGGTCAGCGGAATGGGCCTGGGAGCTGTGACCTGAAAGGTGACTATGCGACGGACGCGCACTGGCGGTGTCTGTCGCAATACTTGTCGAGTAGGCGTCAACGGAACCCCTACCGTAGACTTTGGGGCAGGCATGCAACCGCGTAAGCGGGGAGTGCTTGAGTAAATGAAGTGGGCTGCGCATGCAGTCAATAAGGGTGGCACCGCGAGACGTGTTCTCGTCCCTTTGGGGACGAGATTTTTCTTTTAAGAACATGGTTTGAACAAGGAAACACGATGGCAGTTTTGCAAACCACGCCGGGCACCGTATTCGCGGGCATCCAGCCGGACCTCAATGTAGTCCGCACGCTGGCAGCGCAGGGTCTGACGGTGCCCATTTCCCGCACTATCCCCGCCGATCTGGAAACGCCGGTCTCCGCTTATCTCAAGATCGCGCAAGGCGACTACTCTTTCTTGCTGGAGAGCGTGCAAGGCAGCGAGAGTCTCGGACGCTACTCGTTCATCGGCACGAATTCTTCCAAGGTCATTCGCATGGATGAGGGCACGGCAACTCTCACGCAGATTGGTGAGAGAGAAACGCGCACGTACGCCGGTCCATTGAAACTGCTGGAAGAGGAACTCGCCAAGACTAATCTCGCCGTGATGCCCGGACTCCCGCGCTTTCAGGGAGGAGCCGTCGGTTATCTGAGCTACGACACCGTGCGCTATTTCGAACCCCGTGTGCCGCTGCCGGCGGAGAATGCGCTGCCGGTGCCGGAAGCGATCTTCATGTTTACCGATAACCTCATTATGTTCGACCACGTCAAGCACAGCCTTACTATCATTGCTTATGTCTCTCCCCAAGGGGACGTGGCTGAGAACTATGACGTGGCAGTTGCGGCGATTGAAGACATTAATGCCAGGCTCCGAACTACCGTACCAACAGTGCGCGGCACGGGAAATCCCGGCGTGGCGACGCCAAACATGACCGAGCCAGAGCACCACGAGATGGTGCGGGCCGCCAAGGAATACATCGCCGCGGGCGACATCATTCAAGCCGTGCTCGGGCTGCGCTGGTCGCGCTCCCTGGGCGTGCACCCTTACTCGGTCTACCGCGCGCTGCGCATGATCAACCCCTCGCCCTACATGTACTATCTGAATCTTGAAGACATGCAGATTGTCGGCGCTTCCCCTGAGATGCTTGTGCGCGTCGAAGGGTCTCACGTCACGACCCGCCCCATTGCCGGTACGCGCCGTCGCGGCAGCACGCCGGAAGAAGACGCCGCGCTTGCCGAGGAGTTACTCGCCAACGAGAAAGAACGCGCCGAACACATCATGCTCGTAGACCTCGGCCGCAACGACCTCGGACGTGTCTGCCGCCCCGGCACAGTGCATGTGCCAACCCTGATGGTGGTGGAGGAGTTCTCCCACGTTATGCACATCGTCTCTCAAGTTGAAGGCGAACTCATGCCGAACAAGACGGCGTTCGACGCGCTACGCTCGTGTTTTCCGGCGGGCACGCTCTCCGGTGCTCCCAAGGTGCGGGCCATGGAAATCATCTCCGAACTCGAAGGCACGACGCGGGGGCCCTACGGCGGGGCCGTCGGGTACTTTGACTATTCCGGCAATATGGACATGGCAATCACTATACGCACCATGACCGTGCAAGACGGCACGGCCTACATACAGGCCGGCGGCGGCATCGTGGCGGATTCCGATCCCGAAGAAGAGTATCAAGAGGTGTGCAACAAGGCCGCGTCGACGATGCGGGCGATTGACGTTGCGGAGGAGATGGAACGTGATCTTCATGCTGGATAACTACGATTCGTTTACCTACAACTTGGTGCAGTACATGGGTGAACTCGGCGCCGAGATGGAAGTGGCACGCAACGATAAGACAACAGTCGAGGAAGTCATGGCTAGCCGGCCTGCGGGGATCGTCGTCTCCCCTGGCCCGTGTACGCCCAACGAAGCCGGCATCTCCAATGACCTCATCGCGCAGGCCGCGGGCAAGATTCCTTTGCTCGGCGTCTGCCTCGGCCACCAGTGTATCGGCCAGGTGTTTGGCGGTAGCATAATTCGCGCTCAAACTCTGATGCACGGCAAGACCTCACTGATCCATCACCAAGACAGTGGCATATTCACCGGATTAGAGAATCCATTCGTGGCCACACGCTACCATTCACTGATTATCGATCCGGCGAGCATGCCGTCGGTTCTCGACGTGACGGCACGGGCAGATGACGGCACGATCATGAGTGTGCGGCACAGGCAGCATTCGATTTACGGCGTCCAATTCCATCCAGAATCAATCCTGACCACGGAAGGCAAGCGGCTACTCCAAAACTTCCTCAATATCGTCGAGCAGAATCGCACACAGGAAACGCAAGCGGCAGCCGCGCACAAGGGGGCAGAGTGATGATTGTTGAAGCGACTATCAAAGCTACTGAGGGTGCATCGCTTACTCGTGACGAAGCGGCCCAAGTAATGACCGAGATAATGGATGCGGCCTGCACGCCGGCGCAATTCGGCGCGTTTGTCACGGCGCTCCGGGTCAAGGGTGAGACCGCCGACGAGATCGCCGGGTGTGCCGAGGTAATGCGCGAGAAAGCGTTGCCGGTTGCTGTCAGTCAACCGGTAGCCGACACATGCGGCACCGGTGGAACGGGCGTTGACACGTTCAACATTTCCACCGCCACTGCTTTCGTCATGGCGGCTGCCGGGCAGTCCGTAGCAAAGCATGGGAACCGTGCCATGACGAGAACGAGCGGCAGCGCGGACGTTTTGGAGGCGCTAGGCGTCAAGATTGACCTTGGCCCTGAGGGGGTAGCGCACTGCATTGAAGAAGTGGGAATGGGCTTCATGTTTGCGCAACGCTTTCACCCTGCTATGAAATTCGCCGCGCCGCTGCGGCGTGAAATTGGCATCCGCACGATTTTCAACATTCTCGGTCCCCTGACAAATCCTGCCCGGGCCAGTTATCAAGTGCTTGGTGTCGCCAACCCCAATTCAGCGGAGGACATGGCCCGCGTACTCGGAATGCTCGGTGTGCAGCGTGCAATTGTTGTGCATGGGGAGTTGGACGGAGTTGATGAGATTTCAGTTTGCGGTCCTACGTTGGTGTCCGAATGGGACGGCAACGACGTGAGAGGCTACCGCCTGGAACCGGCTGACTTTGGACTCAACGCAGCGCCGGTGAATGAGGTCTTGGGCAGATCGGAAGAAATGAACGCCCAATACGTGCGTGACGTGCTGGCAGGCAAGCCGGGCCCGCGCCGAGACGTGGTGGTCATGAATGCCGCCGCCGGCCTCGTGGTCAGCGGCAGAGCGAGCGATTGGAAAGATGGCGCGGCACAGGCCGCCGCCGCCATCGACAACGGCCAAGCCGCCGCGAAACTGGAAGCGTTTGCCGGGTTGAGTCAGAGTCTTGATTAAAGAGGAGTCTGAAGTTGCCTTCCTGGACGTGTAACGTTCGCCCTTATATCTTAGGGAAAGGGAGATAAAATGAGAGCAGGCGTGG
>JAPPLM010000031.1 GCA_028874195.1 Chloroflexota bacterium | reverse complement strand
CCAGCTGAAGTATTCATCAACCAAGTGTTGCACTTGAAATGTGAATCCACCTTCCCGCTTTCGCGGGAATGACGGACAACCTTCCCTTGCGCCGTTCGCTCTCGTTGGGAATACCGGGCCCGTCTGCACGATCCATGTCTAGTTCCGCTTGATCCGCTCGAAGTAGTTGCACGGAATGACGTTGAGCGGTCCCAAGCGGCGTTCAACCTCGTCCAGCAGCAGGTTGATGCCGATGTTGTCGCACGCCGCGTGGGCGATGCGCACGATTGCCACACCAGCTTCCTGAGCGGCCTGCGCTTGAGCGGGCGAGCAGCCAATCTGCACCACGGTGTTCACCCCCGCCTTCCCGAGCAATGTGAACGCGTCGGGCGGCAGACCGTACCCGCCGCCAAACTTCAGCAGCATGCGCCCGGCCGGCCATTTTGCCTCCCCACTCATTACCCGTGGCTCAGCGCCAATGTGGGCGGCGCTCTGCACTTCGGGGATCGCCATGAGCGCGCGCACCACGTCGCCAACCGTCTGCGGTTGCGCCGCTTCCACCGCCGGCCGCACGCCCTCGCCGATGTAGTAGTCCGCCGGCGTATGGATGCAGGCCAGCGGGAAGCCAAGCAGCTTTGCCATGTCGGGACCCATGCGGGCGGTATCCTCGAGGGCCAGTTCTTTCTCCTCGATGAAACGGTTGATGCTCGCCTCGGCGTCGGCGCGCGGCACACCCTCACCGGCCAGAAAGTCAATGGCCACCGGCATGAAATCATGCACGAGCGATATGGCAACGCCGATGTCGTTGGTGTGGTGGGCGATTACGGCATCGATCTTGGCGCCTTTGCTCCGCAGCCGGTCGGCGAGCAGGAGTTCGTCGAGGCCGATGTTGATGCCCAGCAGAACCGTCTCGAGCTCCACGTCCGCAGGACCGTTGACAATGCGCACGTCGCCAAAGGGATTACGAAAGCGCTCTTGGTCGTAGTAGGGCTTTTCCCAATCAGAAAGCGCATCGTACTCAGCGCGCCGCTGCGCCATCTGCCGCTGGAGGGCTTCCTCTCCCCGCACGTCAAGCGCCATGCCGAGTTGGATTGATGTCTCGTAGAGATCTCGCAGTGTCATGGTGGCACGCTTCGTTTCAATAGCTTGCGCCTATTGTAGCGCATTGGCAAGCCGCAGCCGAAACCAATGAGACCAAAGCTCTTTCCACAGTCCACAAGAACCGGCTTATTGCTCATTTCGCTTTTGAGCGATTGGGTCGGGCGGCAATTGAGTCCCGGGAAGAACAAAATCAACCGCTAGCAATTGGGCCGGCGATCCACCCATACGCTGACATGGGCAGCAAGTCCGCAGCTTTGCGGACTCACCAAACACGGGCGCGCTCAATAGGTTAGAATTGCGTGGTAGCGGTAACGCTGCATCTAATGCGAGGTTGTGACACGATGCAGATTGCAAACCAGTACTCGTACGTCTTCATCGCGGTCTTCGCCGTGAGCGGCGCCATCGTAGCCGCCGCTCTCTGGTTTCCGGGAACCGTTGGCCTGCTGGCTATCCTGTTCTCGCTGGCTGCTTTCATTGCGATCGGCTCGGTCTTTCGGTTTCGCGATGACGATGCCAGTAGTACACCGCCGGATGCGCTGATCGGCAAGGGTCTGCCGGTGCTGTTGGCTGTATACTCGAACTTCTGAGCGGGCTGCCTCGTGGCCAAACCCATCGTCGATGGGATCGAACGCGACCTTGGCGCGGCAGTACGCGTGATCCGCCTTAACCGGCACACGCCGGCCGGCGCCGCCATTTCGGCCCGTCTTGGCTTGCGCTTGGTGCCGGGACTCGTTGTCTTTGACGGGCAAGGTGACGAGCGGCTGCGCAAGGACGGCGGGGTGGTGAGCCGAAAGTCCCTGGTTTCTGCGTTGAAGCAAGGGTGAAGGCGTCGTTCAAGCTCCTTGCTGGATGCCCCCACAATGCCGACGATCCTGCTTTGCCTGTCCAATCACTGCTGTCCCATTGCGCTGTGACGCTCTGCTGAATTAGATTGCTTTCCCACGCTATACTGTACGGAAACTACTACTTGCCCTAGAGGAGCGTATTGTGAGCAAGTTATCGTTGCTGCCGCCGTTGCAGTCCGAAGAGCAACTCATGGCGCAGATGACCGCGCCGACGCCGGAAGTATGTGATGCGGTCCAGGCGCTGGACGGCGACATCATGGTGCTGGGCGTGGCGGGCAAGATGGGACCGACGCTCGCGGAACTGCTGGTGCGTGCCGGCGCGAAGCGCGTCATCGGTGTCTCGCGCTTCTCCTCGCCGGATTCGCGGCGGTACTTGGATAGCGTCGGCGTGGAGACGGTGGCTTGCGATTTGCTGGACGACGAGAGCGTGGCCAAGCTGCCGGACGCGCCGTATCTCTACTTGCTCGCGGGGTTCAAGTTCGGTTCCAGCGGCGCGCCTTCCCTGAACTGGGCCATGAATACGCTCGTGCCGGCCAAGCTCATGGAGCGCTTTCCCCACTCCCGCATGGTCTATGTCTCCTCCGGCAACGTGTACCGCTACATGCCGGTGGACGGCAGCGGCGCAGACGAAAGTGGGGAGCTCGGACCGGTAGGCGAGTACGCCGAGTCGCGCCTGGGCGGCGAACGCCTCGTGGAGTACTACGCGGAGAAGAACCACACGCCCACCCTCATCGTGCGTCTCTTCTACGCCACGGAACTTCGCTACGGCATCATTCTTGACCTTGCCACCAAGGTGAAAGAGCAGACGCCAATCGATTTGTCAATGGGCTACGCAAACCAGATCTGGCAAGGCGACGCTTGCGACATGCTGGCACGCTCGTTCCCGCTCTGCGCCAGCCCCGCCGATGTGATAAACCTGACCGGCACGGAAACCCTCTCCGTGCAGGCGGTTGCCGAAGCCCTGGGCGAGCGTCTCGGCGTGGCGCCAATCTTCGCGGGCGAGGCCGAGGACAATGCGCTGCTCGGCGATGCGACGCGCTATGTGGAAACCTTCGGCGCGCCTCGCGTACCGGCGGAACAGATCATCGAGTGGGTGGCTTGGTGGGTCAAACACGAAGGTTCGACGCTGGGCAAGCCGACAAAATACGAGAGCCGGACGGGCAACTTCTAAGTCCTATGGGCTTGTTGGGAAGCAGTCAATCCGTGCCGTTGATTAACTGCGTAGGGGCACGATATATCGTGCCCCTACATTGATTCAGCCAATCGCAGAGGGGTCGATTGTCCGATCCACACCTGCAAGAGGCGGGGGACAAGCCCCCGCGCTACACAGCCCGTCACTCCCGCGAAAGCGGGAGTCCATCTTCAACGCATGCGGCGGCCATTATGATTCAGCCGGTCACACAGGGGAGAATGAAGTAATCCTCGCGCGCAAAGAGCGGGGGACAAGCCCCCGCGCTACACGGTCCGTCACTCCCGCGAAAGCGGGAGTCCATCTTCAACGCATGCGGCGGCCATACAGGGGACAAGCCCCGAGCCATGTGTTAGTCGTAGGATTAGGATAACGCAGCAAATCTCGGTCACCGCTGCTGCAACACATTGCGCAGGCGCTCGGCGACGACTTCTGCTTCGCCGGGCTGCAGAGTCATGGGGCTGATGAGGATACCCTCCTCGTTGAGCCGCACGTCAATCGAGGGTTCACCTGTGCGCAAAGCACCAGCCACCTCGACGGCGCGCTCCAACCCGGATCCCGGGAAGCTGATCTGCGCGTGCGGCACAATGTCCCAACTGGCGCCCTCATCCGCTCGGCGCACTTCTCCGGTTACGCCTTCGAGGCCGTGGGCGGCCGCGGCTACCGTGCGCATCTGTGCTTCCCAGCCGTCGAGCTCCGCTGCCTCATCTTGCGCCAGGTAGAGGTCTATTGCTTTTAGCAGCCCCATGATCTCTTCCTTGCCCACCTTCATGCCGCGTCCGATCGCGCTCTGCGGACTGCCGTTCAGGCGCGCCGCTTCTACAAGATCGGGTCTGCCAAGCACGAGCCCCGTGGCCTGCGGACCGCGAATGCCCTTGCCGCCGCTGAAGATGACGAGGTCTGCGCCCAGCCCCACGATCTCCGACAGATTGGAGCGTGGCGGCAGTTGGGCGGCAGCATCAACGATCACCGGCACGCCGCGCTCGTGCGCTCCGGCGATCACTTCGATCAATTGTTGCTTGGACTGCTTGCCGAGGAAATGCACCACTGCCGCCGTGCGCTCGGAGATTGCACCAATCAGTTCCTCAGATGTCACGCCCGCGCTGGTGCCGGCGGTCACCAGCACACCGCCAGCGACCCGGAAGCCCTGATGCACGTACGTGTGTTCGTCCACGTAGCTAATGACAAATTCGTTCTTGCCGCTCGGCACTTCCGGCAGCGCACGGATCAGGTCAGTGTCCGTGCCGGTCAAGCAGGCCGCGGCTGCCACGAGCATACCGCTGGCGGCGCCGCACGGAATGAACGCGGCCGGCACGCCGATCTTCTCGGCCAGCCACTTGCCCGCCTCTTCGTGCAACTCGTCTAGTCCGACAAAGCTGCGGGAGGCCTGTACCATGGCCTCCACCACCGGCTCCGGCATCAGGCTGCCGCCCAGCGTCGTCACCGTGCCACTGGCGTTGATGAATGTGCCGACTTTGATGTCATCGTACGTAATCATGTGCTGCTCCTCTTGCTGCTAGCCCCCTCGGATCGAAAAGAGCTATTGAAGTTTGAGCGACCAACCGGTAGCCGCTGACAGTTACCTTGATATGTTTGTGTTTGTCCTTCTCTCGCCAAGAGGCGGGGGACAAGCCCCCGCGCTACAGCCGGTTAACAATGCGTGACTCTGTGCTACAAGTTCACAGTAATCGAGCGCAAACTCTTAAATGCGGTACAGCTTCTCAGCGTTCTTAGAGAAGAGCGCAACCTGCTCGTCCCGGCTGAAGCCCGCGACGATCTCCGTGTAGGCGTCGATTTGGTTGTCGTAGGTGCTCCAGAGCCAGTCCACCGGCCAGTTGGTGCCAAAGATGCAACGATCGACGCCGAACGTCTCAATAGAGGCGAGCACCCAGCGCCGGATACTTTCCACTGACCACGTCTGGTCGCTCATGCCGAGGCCGGAAATCTTCCAGCGGATGTTCTCGCACGTGGCAGCAAGCTCCATGCCGCCTTTCCAATCGGCAAAGTACGCGTCCGTACGTTCCTCGGGCAGTCCCGTATGGTCGACGACAATGATGATATTGGGGAATGTGTTTGCCAGGTCCCGGAGCTTCCCCATGTCCTGCCAGCCAATGGCGATGCTGGATACCAGATTGTACTTCTCCAACAGAGCAAAACCCCGGTGAAAGTCCGGCGCAACCAGGAAGTCGCCGTGGGAAAAGTCCCGTATGCCCCGCATGGTGGGCGACTGGCAGTGACGCTCCAGCACGGCTTCCACGCCGGGATCGCGCAGATCGGCGTGGGCCACGATGGCGTGGGGAAAGCCCGTGCGGTCGGCGGCGGCTTGGAGCCACTCGGTCTCGGTCACCGGGTCCGGGCTGCCGATGGCGGCCTGCACGTGGATGGCTTTGGTGACGTTAGCGTTGCGGGTCTCGACGATGTAGTCCTCGGCCAGGTAGTTGCGCTCGGCAAGGCGCTGAATTTGCTCGCCTAATGTCGGATGCGGCACGCCGGGCTGCCAGTGGCCGTATACGAGCTCCGGGTGCCGCATGTCGTAGAAATGGACATGGGCATCGACGAATTCCAGCTTGTCCATAAATGGAAGTCTCCCCCCTCACCCTAACCCTCTCCCAGTGGGAGAGGGAATCAATGCAGAGCGTGGTTACTTCTCAAGCCCATCCAGAAGAGATACTAAGCACCTTGCCACAGTTAATGTTCTCTTGCCAGTATACGCTCGATGCTTGCAATCCGGTCGTAGCGCAGGGGCTTGTCTCCCGCTTCCTGGTGCGAAAAGTAGACACTATCTCAGGCAAGATGCTTAGCAGGGAAACGGTATTGGCGCAGGGAGCAGTATTAGCGCAATGAATCGACCCTAACGGCCTGTCCTGTTGCCGCGGACCGGTACCCCGCATCCAGGAATTCAACCACCCGCGCGCCTACCTCGCCCGGGGCGCGGTTCTCACCCTCGCCCAAGATAACGTCGACAAGGCTGCGCGCTGGCAAGTGCGCCGGATATCGTTCTTCTTCGCTCAGATCCGCGAATGCAGCGGCAGTGCCGTCGTTGTACTGGGCTTCCAGGCGGCCCCCGGCGATGTCCTGACGCAGCACGCCCTTACTGCCGGTAAACACAAACCCCTGGTCGAGCCGCTGGTGCGGGCGCATGGCGCCGGTAGACGCCATCGTGCCTGCGGCCCCGTTGTCGAGCCGGAAACTGTACGCGTTAACCAGGTCCACTGCCAAGTCGTAGTTTTCCATGTAAGCAAAGACTTCCACCACCCGCCGGCCGGTAACCCAAAGCACCATACCCATCGGGTGCGTCACCTGCACGTGGCCCTGTCCGCCGCCGGCAATCTTCGGGTCCGAGTACGTATCGGGGGAAGGACCCGTCACCGGATAACCAAACGCCTCGGCGTAGTCCTGGGGATTGCCGCGCAGATAGGACTCGACCCACGAGGTAAAGATACCCGACACCATTTGCAGCTCGCCAATCTTGCCCGACTGCACGATCTCGCGGGCCGCTTGCGCATGGCTCGTAAATTGGAACGTATAGCCCACCATGAGGTGCAGCCCGTTGCGTTCAGCGCGCGCCACCAGGTCCCAGGCGTCGCGTGCGGTGAGGGTCATGGGCTTTTCAACGAACACGTGCACGCCGGCGTCCAGGGCGTCGCGGGCCGCCGCGTAGTGATAAGCGTGCTGCACGGCGATGACGACACCGTCAACCCCTGCCGCCAGCAACTCTTGATGGCTAGCGTAGATGTTGGGGATGTCATAATAGTCGGCAGCGGTCTTGGCCTTATCCGGCTTGACATCGGCAACGCCAACGAGGTCCGCCTTCGCGTACGTCTTCAGGCTGGGAATGTGGTGTTGGGTTGCCCACCAACCGGCGCCGATCACGCCTATTCTCGCCGTAGCCATGGCACTGCCCTTATGTGCTGCTGCATGAAGATTAAGCCAACGGTCATGTTTGTAGGCACGGCCTGCCTTGGTCCTGAGCATGCAGGTATCTTACCATTGCAGACGTGCGCGCTCTGCTCGCCTCTGAGCCTAGTTAGGCACGATGCCCTGCTCGGCCAAGATCGCCTGCAAACCGGCGAAGGACTCCCGGCTGCCCTGCTCCTTGGTGCCGTTTTCCGGCTGGTAGTGGGTCTCCAGCGTCACCACGCCGTCGTATCCGTCGTCGGCCAGCGCCTTGAACTGTCCCGCATAGTCCACCTTGCCACCGCCGATGGGCAGCCACGACAATTTGCCCGCGGTGTTTAGCTCCACGTCCTTTACGTGCACGTGGATGATCCAGGGCTTCACCAACTCATAGCCGTCTGGATAGGGCCGCGCCTCACCGGAGTGATACGCATTGCCCGGGTCCCAAATCACCCGCATATTTGGCGAGTTTATCGTCTCCATCAAGCGCGCCGTTTCCTCACCGGTGCCAATATTGCACATGCGCACGTTCTCAAACGCCAGCGTCACCCCGGCGGATTCGGCCATGCGCACCGGCAACTCCAAACGCTCGAGGAGGGTGTCCCAATGGGCTTCGAGATCGTCCTCCCGCCGGAACGAGAAACAGCGCACAAGCTGGCAATCGAAGAGCGGCGCTATCTGAATTGAGCGCTCCAGTATCTTGATGTGCTCGTTGTAGGCGTCCGGATCATCGATGGGACAGTGCAGCAGGAAGAGCGAGGCAATATTGCACACGGCAAAGCCACGCTGGCGCACCATGCGCAGCACTTGGGTCAGTTCATGGCTGTCCAGATCGCAAACATTCTTGTCCCACATGAAGCCGAGCTCAATTGTGTGCACGCCGAACTCCTCGATCACGTCGAGCGCGTGCGCGAAGTCCTGTGAGACTTCGTCCGTCATAACGCCAAGTGTGAACATGATCTACCTCGCGATATGGCTGTGTCAGCCAAACTGTTTAGTTGCCGCCCGCTATCTCTCGTGGAGAAACTCCAAGAGCGCCACACTCAATTCCACCACCCGCCCGGCGCTGTCCGTGGTGACGGCGACGGGGAGATAGTGGTGGAAGTGGGCGCTTTCGACCTCGTAGCCGCCTTCTGCATACGCTGCGACCGTGGGAATGTAGCCCACGTCGCCGTTAGTGAAGCCCAAGTACATTGTGTGGGAAAATGGCGAGCGTTCCTGCGCGGCCTGTGCGAGGCCGCCGGGACTCTCGCCCTAGTTGGGCACTATTCCCTGTTCGGCCAGGATTGCCTGCAATCCCGCGAACGACTCCCGGCTGCCCTCCTCACGGGTGCCGCCTTCTGGAAAGTAGTGCGTTTCCAGAGAGACCACACCGTCGTAGCCGTCGTCGGCCAGCGCCTTGAACTGTCCCGCATAGTCCACTTTGCCCGCGCCAATGGGCTTCCACACAGACTCGCCCTCGGGACTGAGCACCGCGTCTTTGACGTGCACGTGGATGATCCACGGCTTTACCAACTCGTAGCCGTCGGGATAGGGTCGGGCTTCACCGGAAACGTAGGCATTGCCGGGGTCCCAGATCACCCGCAGGTTCGGCGAGTTGATGGTCTCCATCAGGCGCGTGGTTTCCGCGCCGGTGCCGATGTTGCACGAGCGCACGTTTTCAAACGCCAGCGTGACGCCGGCGGACTCCGCCATGCGCACCGGCAGCTCCAGACGCTCGAGAATGGTATCCCAGTGAGTCTCCAGATCGTCTTCCCGCCAGAATGAAAAGCAACGCACGAGCTGGCAATCGAAGAGCGGCGCAATCTGGATCGAGCGCTCCAGTATCTTGATGTGCTCGTTGTAGGCGTCCAAATCGTCGATGGGGCACCTTAGGAATTGCGAGGCAATATCACATACCGCAAAGCCCCGCTGGCGCACCATGTGCACCACCTGGGTCAGCTCGTGGCTGTCCAGATCGCAGATGTTCTTATCCCACATTTCGTGGAGTTCAACAGTGCCCACGCCGAATTCCTCGATCACGTCGAGCGCGTGCGCGAAGTCCTGCGAGATTTCATCAGTCATGACGCCAAGTGTGAACATTGCAATGCTCCTAAGCAAGCGTTGAGAACGAATATAGCAGGGATTAGCTACCCTAGCCTTTGGCTAGGTCGCGTATAAATCTCTTGATTGGGCTATAGGTGGGGTGCTCCCAGTTCCATTCCCCGCGTTCCGCTGCTTGGCCAAGCAGCAACCCCGGCCTTTCGCGGGAAGCAAGGAACGCTTGAACCCTAGCTTTGCTTGGATTACGGTTGGGCCAATACTCTACACTTTCTTGGACACATGTAAAGTATTCTTCAACACATTGCATAGCCGGATCATCATGTACGGCGTCTAGGCAAACGTCTTCAAGCATGCCGTCAGACTTTCCCGGCGGCAGAATAAGGATGCCAATCCTTGGCTTAGTGCCAACGACCTGCTGAGGAGAGTCAGGAGAGTTGAGCCCTATGCTGACAACGGCATCTTGTGCGCTCTCGAAAGCTGTGGCCGCAACCCGCTCAGCGTCGCGGACAATGCCTATTGCCTTTATTGTGGTTCGCGCACTAGGAGCGTTCCAGACAGCACTGAGAAAATTTCGCAAATCCCTTATGCCACCAAAGTCCTTGACTTCCAATTTCCCAGGTTCAAGACGGCTTAGGATAGCGTTCCGAACACGGTGGAACGCTTGAAGATCGCTAACGTCAACTTCACTTTCCAAGTCCAAGCCGGATATGAGGTCGGGTGACTCTCGGTAAATCCTGGCGTGTCCACGCCACTCGACGCCACTTTGTACCTCAACATTGTTGTAATTCAAGTGATTAAGGAGTGCCATGAAGAAGTACTGCGCGTCTCTGCCTTCAACGAGCAACTGGATAGGCGCCTTCACTTCGATTCTCGAAGGCACTTAGCGGACCTCCAAGTTAGAGCGGAGGGCTGCAGCAAGAGTTCCCTGATCGTACGTAATCACATGGGTCTCATCGGCAATCCGTTCCAACCGATGGAGCCGGAACGCGTACTCCTTGTCTTCACGAAAAGCCTCGTGTGCGGCTTCGATGCATTCAAAGCTATGCATGGTGGCAAATACCTGTGTGTTGTAGCGGCGCGCCGCCTCGCCAATCGCCGCCCATACTTGGCTGAGCACGGAGTGATGGAATCCGTTCTCGATCTCATCGATCAACACCACGCCATCCGGTGAGTCAGCGATTGTAAGGAGTATGCTCGCCAGCCTGCTCAGTCCATCCCCAAGGAGCGAGAGGGGAATCATGCGACCGATAGCGATGTCGCCCCGCAGTGTTGGAATACCGGCGACAACACCTACACGCAGTCGCTCGAGTCGGGGTTCGACCATCCGAAGCGTTTCGAGCAGATCGCTTGGTTCTCCGGCGCTTTCGAGCCGAGTATATCTCGCAGCGTCTTCCGCGAGGCTTCTTGTTTGGTGCGTAGCAAGGTACGACCCTCCAAAGGCGGGTTCCGGTGGGACTGGCGTCATACGGATCCCAAAACCTCCCCCTTCTCCAGCGACAAGCATCATACTTGTCTCAATTGTTGATTCATCCGGCTTAGTATGCGCGAGCTTCAGCACATCACCGTATACCGTTACCGAACCTAGTCCAGCGTTGTCTCCCTCTACCGTACCGTTATACGGCGCAATTTTCGCGGAGGGTGCGCGGTCTATTGAAAGCCGTGCAATGTGCTCGTCGCCAGAATGCAGTCCCTTAATCTGTATGTCTTGCGAAGAATCAAGATTGTGGAAGATTGGTTCCCAGAAAAACTCACTAAATTGCCTTGGCTCTCCAGCGAAAGGAACCACTGCGCCACGGAAAGCAGATAATCGCAGAACTAGCTCAGCGTTTCCCATGCCGATAATCACGTAAATCGCTTCCAGCAGCGCGGTCTTGCCAACGCTATTCGTGCCCGCAATCAGGTTTACTCTAGCGAGAGACTCATCAAAGGAGAGTTCTTCGAAACAGCGGAAGTTGCGGATGGAAAGAGACGTAAACAAGACAAGGCTCCTCGCAGCGAAGTCGTACCCTCTAATTATGGCAGAATCTTCCACTGAAATCGCTTGTGGCGGATACTAATGCTTGACCGGAACCGTTCCCTCTGCGCAGCTTCATCCAGTTTGCATCAGGCCTTCCAGCAGCGATATGCTCGCTTCCACCACCCGCCCGGCACTGTCCGGCGCGACGGCGGCGGGGAGATAGTAGTGGAAGTGGGCGCTCTCGACCTCGTAGCCGCCCTCGGCGTACGCGGCAACGGTGGGGATGTAGCCCACGTCGCCGTTCGTGTAGCCCAGGTACATCGTATGGGCGAACGGTGAACGTTCCTGCACAGCCTGCGCAAGCTCGATGAAGACCTCACCGGCGCCGCCGACCAGCGCCACGTCGCCGATATGGAGCGCCTGCACCTCGAATTCCACCTGGTTTTCACCCACGAGCGGCGGCGTCCAATACCGGAGAGCGGGCGTTTGCGTCCTGATCCTGGGTGGCGGATCGTTGGGCGCGTGCAGGTCCAGTATCAACGTCTCTTGCGCCGCCCCAAGCACGGGATTCAAGGGTTCACTTTCGCCAAGCGCGCCGTGGAGTCCGTTGAGCGAATACACCTCCAACGCTTCCGCGCCGACGGCGCTGCCCACGCCCCAGAGACGTTCTCGCATATCCAACTCGCCGCGCTGGCCGATGGGGTTGATGTTGCCGCACGCGCCCTGGAGAAAGAGCATGGTGGCCCCGGTGGCGGCTTCGAAGAGGCCGCGTGCGACCCCGATAAAGTCTGCGGATACCGCGTGGCTGGGCGGATGGAGGACGACCGGGTGGCAGGCGTAGTGGACGAGCGCCGCCAGCGGTTCGCCCTCCACTGTGTCGATGCGGAGCAACTGAAGGGTCCGGTCTATGGCGCCGCCCAGGTTTTCGCCCATTGTGGCGACTTTCCCGTCGCGCAGAACCCGTCGATTGACATTTGCAGCCACGCTGCCGGCGCCGTGGGAAACGCGGCACGCCTCCGGACTCTGCTGCGCCATTTCTACGCTGCCGGCGATGGTGTGAATGAGCGTCTTCGTATACGCGAGCTCGTGCTCCGACATGTCGTCGCTAGCGCTCGTAATGGGACCTGAGTGCGTGTGGGATGTGTTGATGAGGATGTGCGGCGCCGGGATGCCGGTGCGCTCGGTAACGAGCGCGCGGAGCGCGGCGACCTGCTGGGTCGGCAGTCCGCAGACGTCGCAGCTAATGATCGCGATGGCCGTCTCGTCAGTGGCGAGCACGAGGGTCGTGGCGTAGAGATCGTCGAGGATTGCGTCGCAACCGTGTTCGCGATTGCCAAACCCACACAGCCATGTCCCTAAGGGCGGCGTAATCGTCGCCCGTCCGACCCCGGCCTGCAGTACGTCAGCCATTGGCCTGCACCTTTCTCCGCGACTGCGGCGTCGCGCCCTCACTCGCGCGGCAGTCTACTCCGACCGTTGCCCCGACTTTCCAGCCCCTTAGCCAACTCCATCCGGATTATGTGGCTCATTATAGCGAAGGTAGTTTGCATGCGCCCTTGGCGTCACCGCAAATTACCGGCATCCAATTCTACTCTCTTGCGGCGGCGGTGAAATCCATTCGCGGTTAAGACTTCGTTCGCACACTGAAGCGCATGCGCAAGCCCACCTGCGAAGCTGTCGGTTTACTTGCCCTCGCCGCATGAAAAAAACAAAGCGGCAGGCGCTGAGAACGCCTGCCGCATTTTACGATTCTGTACTAAAGAGTCTCGTGCGAAGTCTCGCACCGGATTCGAGACTACTCCTTCAAATCTTCATACCAGCCCGACCCGAAGAACAGCCCGTCGTGCTTGATAAGCCAAGTGTGCTTCAGGCTCTCCTGGTTTGTCTCCAAATCAAGGAAGACATAGGAGACCCACTTGCCTTCCTCGGTGGCCGTTAGAAACTCGGCGCCATAGTCGTAGTCGCGACTATCGATGCGCTGCTCCCTTGTGCGGCCGATGTGCTCCGGATTGGGATGGGCGATGGTGACCTGGTCCTCATCAAGGACGAACACGTACCACGGCCCCTGTACGCTCTCCGGCGAACTGAAGTACTTCAGGGCGGCCTCGCGGCCCTGCGCGTCGTAGCGCTGGATTGCGCGGTGCACGAAGGACTGGGTATACGTGGCATCGTCTTCCGCTTCGGCGCGCACGTACCAGCCGGAGACGAAGATTAGCCCGTCGTGCTTGACCGCCCAAGCGTGCTTCTGCTCCTCGTAGCCCGTCCCTGGATTGAGAAAGTAGTAGTCAACCCAAATGCCGTCCGCAGTTGCGGTGACGAGTTCCTCACCATAGGCCTTGCCGCGCACGTCAACGCGCGTCTTGGGCGAGGAGCCGCGCAGTTCGGGACGCGTGGGATGAACAATGGTATTGTCATTCTCATCGATGATGAAAACGTACCAGTCGTCGTCCACGCTTTCCAGCGTGTTGTAGTAGGCAAACATGGCTTCCCGTCCGATGGCGTCATATAGCCGAATTGCCTGCGCCACGAAAGCCTGCGTAAAGGCCGCCGGATCCGCCTTCGACGCGCCCTCCTCATACCAGCCGGAACCAAAGACCAGCCCGTCATGCCGCAACACCCACGTATGCTTCGACTGGAATGCCCCCGTGGCCGGGTTGATGTACGTATAGTCCGTCCACGCGCCCGCTTCAGTGGCGGCCGCCGCTACCTGCGTACCCGCGGGATACCCGCCTGGTCCCAGAATCTGGTCGGCGTGGAGCCCTACGTTCGCCGGCACGGCCGCATGAGCGAGCATGATGTCGTTCTCGTCAGCGATGAAGACGTACCACTGGCCCTGCACGCTCTCCATCGTGTTGTAGAAGTCAACGGTCGCTTGCAGCCCATTTGCCTTGTAGTAGGCTATCGCCTGGTCCACAAAATACTGTGTGTACGCCGCGGGATCTTCCGCGGGATCGGGCGCTGGCTGGATTACCTGCACGCTGCAGGAAACAGCGACCAGGAGCGCCGCTGTCGCTATTAAGACCGTAATACCGCGTCGTATCCGGCTAATCACTCAAGACCTCCTCTTTGAGATGCCGATTTCTTACTCGGTGTTCACTTCTTCGTATAACGAACTACCTTAATTATACCGAGCCACCAAGCACATTTTGCCCCAATGCCGACTATCGCCATGGGATTCTCCGACAATGCCACACGAGCGACACACAAAAGAGGCACGCATGAGATGGATTTTCCGACGCGCCCGCTCGCTGGCGGTGCGAATGCAGCCGACCTAGCGGTGCCAACTCGCGATGAACGACTCGGCATCGACGCCGGCCGGCAACTCGTTGAAGAAGTAGTGCATGGGCCGCCCTTGAAATGCCGGCTCGAACATCTCCTCGTCGCTCTGCAGCGCGGCATCGATGCCCTTGAAGCGGCTCCACAGAGTTGCCGCTTCTTCATCCTTAAAGCGCGTGGTGAAGTCCGGCCCCCAATTCAGGGTAATGGGGTGCTCCGACTCAACCCAGCCGTGGATGTCGTCCGGCACCCGCAGTTCAGGGTTTCTCAGGAAGCGCATCTGCAGTGCGACTTTTGATAGGTAGATGGTGAGCGTGGTCCTGCCGTGGGGGCCTACGCCCGGTTGCAGGGTCTCCAAAGCCGCGCGATAACCGGCCTCGTCCTTGGCGATCACAGCTCGCAGCGCAGCTTCGGTTGCATCCTTCATGCGCTCGCCGCGCGCCGCAAAGGACTCGAAACGCTCGCGTGCCCAAGGCGCAAGGCACTCCAAGAAGCCAAGTTCCGGGTATGTGCCGTATATGGCGTGGCCGCCGTGCAATGTGCGCCGCTGCTTGGTGGTGTAGTTGCTGCCGGTATGGTTGAGAAAGTTGATGTACACAACCCCGTCGCCGGCGTTCAACTCCACCGGCATGCCGCCGGTGACCGGCCCGGCCCGGTTTTCGAGCAATTCGGCGCGCTCCTGCGCGGTGCTGCGCCGGCGGTGGCTGCCTGGTATGGCCCATAGCACGCTATCGTCATACAGAGGCACGTTCCACTGGGTGTACCGGGGGCCGTTTTCCACCACGTCTGCCTGCAGCGCGTCGAGCGGGGCCATGTCTACGACGTGAACGTCCCGGTGCCAGCCCGTGCCGCCCGGCCAATCGCGGACCGGATTGCACATCATCATCATTTCGGTAATGCAGGGCTCGGGATTGCACAGCAGTTGGCTGGCAATCTCCAGGGTCTCGTCGGCGACCCAGAAATCCTCCACGACGTTGGCGGTTTCCGTGTCGATGAGTCCCGGGCGCATCATCATGACGCGCGGTTGACGTGACGTTTCATACTCGCCGCCTGGCGGCGCATCCGGTCCCCGTTCCCGCGCCCAGTTCACCTTCTGCCGCTCCAGCATCGTCTCGCAGCTCGCGCGCATGGCCTCGAGCCTGTCCGGCGGAATGAGATTGCGAAAGATCAGGTACCCCTGGTCCATGAACTGGTCGCGGTCTACCTTCACAGCTTTCTCCTTTGAGCTAGTGCGCGTACTATGCCGGTTTGGTTGCCGCAAATCCTGCGCGTATTTCGTTGACTATGGTCCTCTGAGAGTTGAGTTGCGGTTACCTTTCCCTAGGCACCCGTTGTTCCCCTGAAAGTCGGGGCAAATCTAACCCATGACCTACGGCTTGTCAAACGACTTTGCCTGGCAGGATCGGGACGGTTGAGCACCTGATGGGCAGGGGCTCTTGCACGACAGCGGTCACTCCGGTCAGGTACGAGCGGGTCATCGGTCACTGCCCGCCGCAGCGTTCTAGAGATGCCCTGGAAACGCCAGCCGGCTTCCGCGAGATTTCCGAACAAGTGAGTTCGGTAGACGATGGTTAGGCGCTCCGGTAACGGATGCGGAAATGTGCCAGGGAACGGCACATGCCGGAGACAGCCCAGAGAACTTTGACGTTTTGGCCCGGAGTTTGAAGTAGATTGCCAAAGCTATGCGAAGTTCAAGCCGGCAGTGAGATGTTCCTTGGGCGATAGGCGTGTTTGACGGTCGGAGCTTGACTCAATTCCGGTTGTATTTGAACAGGTGCATCTGCCAGTCCATGAACGGCACCAGGCCGGTCGCAACGAAGAGCGAGAGTGCGCGTCGCGCGTTGATCGGCTCTCCCGCATGAACACGGTTGCATTGGAAGCGGTAGTCCAGTCCGCCGCGTTCCTCTTCCGCTGCGTACTGCTTCAGATAGCGCAAGTAGTCAGGTCGGGCAAGGTCAAACGGGACCCAGCCGGTGCTGGAGATAACCCCGCCGTAGCTGAACTCGGGCACCTCTTCGCACAGCCGCTTAGCCCTCTGGCCATAGCGAGACGAGCCGCCGAGGAATACAACGCCACCCGCTGTCAAGAACTTCCGCGCCCCTTTAAGCACTTCTCGTCGGAAACCGAAACCGTCGTCGTCTTCGCTGGCAGGCGGATTCGAGATAACGAAGTCCACGCGCTTCGCCAGGGAGTCGAGTGACCGGCGATCACGACAATTCAATGGCGAGTAAGAGTCGGCGACGAAAAATGACGTCTTGTCACTGACGGCGTTGCACGAGGCGTTCTCGCGGGCGATTGCCACGCTGGTCTCGGAGATGTCCAGCCCAGCCACGTGAAATACATCGGCAATTCTGGCTGCCGCGATCGCCAGACACCCGGAACCAGTGCCCCAGTCCAGTCCGATGCCCTTGAGCAGGCTCTGGTTGCCCACTATCGCTTGGAGCGAAATCAGGCTTGCCGGTGACAAGGCAAAGGTCCCAGGAGGGTGCAGTATGCGGACATCACCCAGACCGGCCATTAAAGGCCCGGGCAGCGTCGTTTCACTAGCGGTCTGAAGGGGAGCATACATTTGGCATTCTCACTGTGCTACCTGAATACTCTGGCGACCCGATTCTTGCGTCGTGTCCACCCGCATTCTAAATTCACAATACATCAATTTCAAGGGTAAAAATAGCAGTTTTTGTAAGAAAATTCTGAGATTAAAAAGGGACGAATCGCTGGCAGTGTGGGTGTGTCATCTTAAACTGTCGAGCGTAGGTCATGGGAGCCATGGTAGTTAGACGAATGTACTATACCTATACAGATTGACAGGTCGTCCCAATCAATAGGCCCAGGTCGGCACACGACGAGGATTTTACGTTGAATCTCAGTTCGAAGGTTCCAGCCATTATACGGTCGGGGTCGCCGGATTTGGTACAATCCAGCGCGGACTCCTCTAGGCTGTGTGGGCATTTTGCCGTCATTCCCGCGAAAGCGGGAAGGTGGATTCA
>JAPPLM010000041.1 GCA_028874195.1 Chloroflexota bacterium | reverse complement strand
CTGCGTCCCTCACCCAACCAGTCGTGTGCCATGCATAATTAATGAGACAGCCTCTTCAGTGGAGGGTGCCACGCGGTACTTGAACTCGAGGTCAAACATAAACTGTATGGCCTCGATGAATTCAGGCTCGTGCATGGTTGCCCGCCTCAGGTCGTTGTCGAGGAAATTGCCACCGTTCTGAACGACGTAGGTACTCAACTCGGTCGTGTAATCAGCGCCGGTGTAAATGCCCCAAATCGGGTCTGGCTCGCTGCTTGACCTACTCGTAATCTCCCGCGCGATGTCAATGTACTCGCCGCCGTCACTGGCATTCCACTGCCGTGGCGGCCCGCTGATCCCATACTTGTCGAAGATGGACGTATTGTAGATGTGGATGGTGCCGAGCGCCGTATAGGGCATGGACCAGAAGCGACCCTGCGGGTCAACGATCCAATCCAGCGCCACGGTGTCTCCGAGTTGACCCTGGTCGCGCTTGTAGAGGTCGGTGACTTCCCGCACAAACCCCTTGTCTGTCCACTCAATCCACCGCGTCGGATCGGGAGTGAGGATGTCGATGGCCTCGTTCGCGGCCAACTCGGCCAGCATCTTGTCATAGTGCGCCCGGTACGGTGAGCCCTCGTACGTGAGGTCAATGTCCGGGTGCATTTCCCTGAACCGGTTAATCACGCCGTCCTCGAACGCTTGCGCGTTCTCCGCGACGTTCACGATCCAACGTATGTTGACGGTCGCGGGCTCCTTCTTGGGGGTATCTTCCGACTGCGGCGCGTCATCGGCTACCGGCGCATCGGTCGGCGCCTGGGCCACACCGCAGGCGGCCAGAAGAGTGGCGCCGCTGAGACCTGCCGCACCGGCGAGAAAGCGCCGTCTACTTAGGCTGCTAAATGTGCTACGCATGAAAAGTCCTCCTGATGGGTTTTCTTGGCGCACTACGTTTTATGTCCCTCCCCCCAAGCAATTGAAGACTCGACCCCCTTTCCATAAGTACGTATGGCTATGCGGGAGAGAGAGCAGCTCTGAATTCTTCTCCTGTGGCGGTGAGCGCACCGCCGATTTCCAGCCAGTGGATGAACGCCTTGGTCATTAGGTTTTCTTCGGTAGACCAGGCTGTTTCCGAGGCGGCGGTGCAGTCCCGCAGCACAATGTCGCGAAAGCGGTTGCGGGTCTGCAGAATGCCGCCGGGCTTCATAAGCAGGCAGAAGTTTAAAAGGAAGCCTACGTAAACAAGATTGAGGATCTTGCGTTCTTTGAGGAAACGCTCGATTTGCTGAGGCTGCGAGAATAGGTGGTCGCGTGGGTCGGGTTTGACGCAATCGGCAAAGTCGTAGTTGTCCCGAATCTTTCGCCAAGGCTCTTCGAAACCATCACCAAAGACCGTGCTGTAGTATTCGGCCAACAATTCCCGGCGGAATGCGGGCGGCGGCCAGTCGGGGGTATCGTTCTTGGATTTTCTTGACGGTTCCGGCGGCTCATACCCGGGATAGCGCGCGAGAATCTGGGGCGGTTCGTTGTGAATCACCGGCACCCCGGCCTCACGCGCCGCCTCCAGCACCGGTACGATCTCCTTTTGCATGATCTTACCGGCCCGCTTGGCCACGCCGTGCCCGCCCATGTAGTTGTATTCCCAGTACTTTTCCACGCCGGGAATCACCGGCTCTCCATCGCCGCCGAGGTTCCACATGTCAATGGCGATGACAGCCGTGTTCGCAGTATCGAGTTCTACTGTCTTGTGCACGTGGCCGTAGTTGCGATCGTCATACGCCTGCCCGGGCAGAGGGTAGACCCGATAGGAGCGCACCGGCATGTGAAATGTCGCCATGAGCGTTCTTTCGACACTTCTGGCTATCCAAGCATTACTCTTCGCAGTTTGCTAACCTGCGACCGTCGCGGTCGACGCCCGTTCACCCTTCGACAGGGGCTTCGCGCAGCCCTCAGTGCGAACGGTTTCTAGGGCGCTGGTATTCCCGCAGATTGGTGCACTTGCCGCTGGACGCTGCAAATGTAATTAGCGCAAGCCTAGATCGCGTTCTACCTGCTGGCAGTACCCAAGCCCGGCTTGCAGCGCGATGACGGCATCCTCCGTTCGCTCATATTCCAATCCGTGGGCGAAGAGGCAAAGTGGGCTCTCATGGCCGATCTCGCTGAGAGCGCGAAACATCGCATGAAAGTCGATGACGCCCGTGCCTGGCACCTGCTCCTGCGGGTCTCGCCAATTTTCGTCGGCGGTCGGGCCCCAGTCCCACGCGTAGAAGAGCCCGATGCGGTCCCCAACCGCGTGGATTGCCTCCGCGATGTTCTCTTGCGCAATGTGCACGTGGATAGGCGCGAAGGCTATCCCAAGTCCGGGACTCTCCACTCGCTCCAGGAGTTCACGCATCGAAGCTATTGTGTTGATGACGTGGCCGCGATGGTTCTCGATGGCGATTTGCACACCGAGTTCTTCCGCGCGCCGCACAAACGGCATGAACCCGTTTGCAAACTCCTTCACTGTGATTTCATCCGGGGCGCTACCACGCACAAGCATCTTGCCACCTAGTGCGGCCAGGTGTTCCAGCCGGGCCAACAGCATCTCGTCGGAATCTTTGCCGTAAGCAGAGATTGCCTGGCACGAAAGCTGATATTCGTCGAGCGTGCGCTTCACGTCTTCAAGATCGGGCCTTGGGTCCTCCGGCGGGATGTGGTTGCACCAGTTGGCAACCGACCAAATATCAACCTCGTTGACACCAATCTTGCGCAGCGCCGCGCATGCCTCTGCGAGTGGTTGCTCGCCAAAAGCTACGCTGGAGGCAAAATAATCAAACATGGGCGTTTTCCGGCTTTAGCGATTGCATCGGGGAGTGCTCCCAGGCCGGCAGCGGCCAGGTGACGATTTCTTTGCTTACTGTCGAGGCGCAGAGCGCTTCTATCATCTCAAAGCTATAGAGCGGCCGGATGCCGCCCGCGGGTGGGTCATACGTCGGGTCTTTGTAGGCGCGGATTACCGATTGCGAAAGCTTCATCTGAGAGCTTGCGAGGTTTTCGGGAACAGTCCAGCATTCCGGCCAACTGGTGGGTTCCGTTTCGCCTTTGCGCCAGACCCGCGTGCCGATGGGGAGATCCACTTGACCACGGCCTTCCGTACCCCACACGCGAAGTTGCAAGCGCATCCATGAGTCCTCGCGACCGAGCAACTGCGGCGCTTCATCACCCATCTGCACGTACGCCGTGATGTCGTTGGGGAAGCGAAACTGACCGAGTGTATAGCGCGGACCGGCATGCGCTGCGGCGTAGTCTCGCCAGCCGACGCTCTGTCCAATCGCCCACAGCGGCTGCACGTCGCCGCCAAACTGCAGTACCATGTCCAGCACGTGCGTGCCTTGGCTGGCCAGATTGCCGAAGGACGATGCTTCGATCCGTTCAATGGTGCCAAGTTCGCCCTGTGCGCACATCGTGGCGAGGCGCTGCCACTCGGTGAGGTGGCGTTTTTGATGGTTAATGACCAGAGGGACGCGGCCGTCAGCGCACGCGCTGTGGATGCGGTGGGCTTCGCCAAGACTCAGTGCCATCGGCTTCTCGCACAGGATGCCTTTGATACCGGCTTCAAGAGCCGCAACCACCACCGGCTCGCGCAATTCCGGCTTGGTAGCAAGCGAGATGAAGTCCAATTCAGCGTGGGCCAGCATGTCCGCGAAGTCCGGATAGCGCCGGTCTGTGGCTACGCCGTACTTTTCTCCCAAGGTGTCGCGTCGTTCTTGAATAGGGTCCGCTACCGCAGTAAGCGCCACGCCGTCATTGGCGATCCAACCCTCGGCATGCGCAGTCGACCGCCCGCCGCAGCCGACAATTCCAACTCGATACGACGGCATAGCTTACTCCCGTGGGTACTTGAAACGTAGTATCACATTGGCCGTATTGTATGGGTGCGTGGCGCATCACGCAAATGTAGCTGTAGTGTTGCCGGTGCGTCGAGAGACGGACAGTGCACAGGGAAAGAGCGTCCACACACTGGCTTGCAGCCGGGATGTCCTGTAGATGGCAGCAGCGCTAGCGGCAGGGAGGCTTTGACACATGGTGGCTATTCTTGGCGAGAAAGCGCCACGGCCATTGCGCAGCAGGTGACAGCGCATTGATCCCAATGCGGGGACATTGGACGATCTCATGAGACGGCAAGGGTGAGTCGCCCGTTTCCAGCCAAAGTGTATCGCTGTCCAAGGACAGGCCGTTGCACTGCCGATCTATGCCAAGCGCAGCGCAGAGCCGCGCCGGGCCGTCCGTACGGCCGGTAATGTTCTCAAGCGGCTCAAGGGCACGCACGAGGATAGCTGCCGCTTCGCCTTGGCTTCCTGTCACGATGTTCAAGCAGTAGTGCATGCCGTAGATAAAGTAGACGTACGCGACGCCGCCTGGGCCGAACATGACCGTATTGCGCGGCGTCTTGCGGCGGAACGCATGGCTGGCCGGATCGTCGCTACCGCCGTAGGCTTCCACTTCGACAATGCGTCCACGCTGCACGATCCCGCCGACACGGCAGGCGAGCACCATGCCTAAGGCGGCTCGCGCTTTTTCCAGCACGGGACCGCGCCAGAACCGGCACGGCACCCTGGCGCGAATGTCTTGGACGGGACAATTGTCTGCTTGCACTGGTTTTCTCTGCCACCCCTTGGACAGTATACTGTGCGACAAGCCATCAGTTGTTGGTGAGTGAGGGACTGGCTATGTCTCGCTCTGTAATACTTAGCATGGGAGAAGCGCTCGCCGAGTTCGTGCAGGTGGGCGCACACGCGCCTCTGGCAGAAGAGGGTACCTATCGTGGCCCCTTCGCGAGCGGGGCGCCGCTCATCTTTGCCACGGCGGTTGCGCGCCTGGGCGGTCGGAGCGCCTTTCTGGGCACAGTGGGCGACGACGAGTTTGGCGGGGCAATCCGCAATTTTCTGGCGAATGAGGGCGTAGCGCATGGGGGTGTCACGACGACCGACACCTTGCCGACCTCTGCTTCCTTTGTGGTCAATCACCCGGACGGGACTCGGTCGTTTTTCTTTCACATGCGCAACGGGGCCGCCGGTGTGCCGCCGCCATTGCCGGATTCTGCATTCCTCCAGCGGATCGCTTGGGCGCACATCAACGGGTCCTGTCTCGCGATGAATGACTCGTGGTGGCAGTACTGCGTTCAGATAGCGCGGCTGGTGCGGGAATCTGGAGGACGAGTGAGCCTGGACCCCAATATCCGGGCGGAGTTGGCAAGCCCTGAGCAGATACGGGCGCTGGTCGCCCCGATTATCAATGTGGCGAATATCGTGTTTCCCAGTGGAGAAGAAGCCCAGTTAATTACGGGAGCAGAGACCACCGCGGCGGCATGCGCCGCTCTTCGCGAAGCGCCGCAGAATGAGGCAGTGGTGCTCAAGCAGGGCGCAGATGGGTGCATCGTCCACAGCGAAAGCGGGTCAATTGCGGTGCCCTCGTTCCCGGTCGAGGAGGTCGACGCCACGGGGGCCGGTGATACTTTCGATGCCGCGTTCCTTTGGGCGCTGCAACAAGGAGCATACTTGGAGACGGCCGCGCTTTGGGCAAACGCGGCGGGGGCCATCTCGGTCACGGTGACGGGACCCATAGAGGGAGCGCCACGACGCGAGAACGTCGCGGCGTTTCTGCGCGCCCATGGCAGACAGACGGCCGCAACCGAACAACTATAGGCTGCATGTCTCGACAGGAAAACGCCAAGTGGTGGCTTAAATCCAAGAGCGCTACAGCGGCTTGGTTCACGTCATCCGGCTGCAACGCTCACGCGATAACAAAGCGGGTTTGGCGGTCTCTTGTCTCCTACTTGTCATCCATGGCGGCGACGCGGTCCACGGACTCCAGCAGAGTCTCCACGTCGAAAGGCTTCTGGAAGATTTCCTCAACTTCGTCACGGACCTTGTAGTTGACCCGTGTCGAGTAGTTCGACATAACGATAACATGGGTCTTTTTGGCTTCCCAGTCGCCCTTGATCTCCTGGAGCAGCGTGATGCCGTCCGCATCGGTCAGAGCGACGTCCATGATCATCGTTTTCGGTTTCTCGGCCTTGAGAAACTTGATGATATCCCGTGTTTGCCGGAGATGGATTGACTGATACCCGTGATCGCGCAACCGGCGCTCAATTGCATCGGTGAGTTCCGCGTCATCCTCGAGGATTACTACCTTCTTGCTATCGAGATCATTCGCCATCGGTGATCCTTCCTTACTGCGAACAGCGTTCTAAGCGGCCCAATTACCGTTTGCGGTGCTTTCAGCTATCTATTGTAAGTGGAGATGTGTTCTTCTTCAAGAAACGGGCGGCACCGTAGTGAGAGAAGGTAATCCAGGAGGACTTTCACTAGCACAGCGTGACTTGGCGCCGGTGCGGCAAGGACGTGGCCTGACTAAAGTCGACCAACACAGCAAGCCGTCGTGGAACCTTTTACCCAATTGCGTCAGCATTAGCAGTTCGAGGAGTTCTACGGATCCGCCTGCCACTCCAGTTCCAGAGCGCCAACGACCACCGTGCTGCCGGCCCGCGCGCCGGCTTTCTCCAACGCCGCCGTGACACCCATGCGGTCCAGCCTTTGTTGGAAGTAAAGCACCCCATCGAGAGTGGACAGGTCGGACATCGCGGCAAGACGTTCCGCCGTCTTGCCGGTCACGACAAAGGTATTGCCGTTGCGTGCAATGGCAAATTCATCAGACACCGGGATGGCAACTTCGGGTACATCAACGGGAACCGCTTCCTCCTCGGTGGCCGGCAATGCCTGAAAGGTGTGGAAGACTACGCCGAGCAGTTCGTCTAAGCCTTGGCCGGTCACCGCCGAGATGCCCACCACGGTGTGACCCTGAGCGGCAATGGCCGCTTCAGTCGCAGTGAAGCGCGTGCGCGCTTCAGTCACGTCAAGCTTATTGAGGGCAACTATTTGGGGCTTGTCCAGCAACGTGGGATCGAACTGCCCAAGCTCTTCATTAATCTGGTGGAAGGCGGCCGCCGGGTCTTGGGCTTCAAGCGGGGCACAATCCACAACATGCAGCAATATGCGCGTGCGCCGAATGTGGCGGAGAAACGTGTGCCCGAGGCCGGCGCCACTGTGCGCCCCGGCTATGAGTCCCGGGATGTCGGCAAACACCAAGGTAGCATTGCCCCGTTGCACCACGCCGAGCTCAGGTTGCAGTGTGGTGAAAGGATACTCAGCGATCTTGGGGCGCGCCGCGCTGATGCGCGCGAGAAGGGAGGATTTGCCGGCGTTCGGCAGTCCCACAATGCCAACGTCGGCAATGAGCTGCAACTCCAAATTGAGCCAGCGCTCTTCGGGCGGCTCTCCCTTTTGCGCAAAGTTCGGAGCCTGGCGGGTCGAGGTAGTGAAGTGCACGTTGCCAAGACCGCCCCGGCCTCCTCTGGCCGCCAGGACCCGGTCATCTCCATGCCGCAGATCAGCGACGACCTGCCCTGAGTCCGCGTCGGTAACGACGGTGCCGGGCGGCACCCAGGCTTGGACATCCTTCCCGGCAGCGCCCTGCTTGCGGTTCGTGCCGCCCGGTTTGCCCGCCTCGGCGACAAACCGGCGGGTGCGGTGCAAGAAGAGCAGGCTGTTGAGGCTGGGGTCGACGGCAAGGTAAACGCTGCCGCCGCGACCGCCGTCGCCGCCATCCGGCCCACCGCGCGGACGAAATTTCTCACGGTGGAAGTGGGCCATGCCGTCGCCGCCCTTGCCACCCTTAACGAATATGCGTGCTTCGTCATAGAACATAGTGGAGACTTCTTGGATACTGCTTGAAGGTTACGATACTGTCGTATTCCTTACCTGGTCATCCCTCGCTGCAATCTAACTTGCCCCTTTGCCTCAAATCGAACAAGCGCTAAAGAAAGCTAGACTCTCCTGGTGGACAAGGTAAACACAAAAAGAGACATGTTGAGGCCACGAAGCACATACACGACGACAAACAGTTCGTCCTATGCGGCCGAACGAGGAGCATCCGCGGGAAGTTCCGGCAGTGAGACACGCGTTACCGAGGTTGGGCCAACTATCCAGAGGTAGGTTTCACCCTGATTGACATATAAGTCAATGGCGGTTGCGAAGAGGCGATTGGGTGCCAAAATCTGCCGCTGAAAGACGCCTTCGGTAGTCACCTGGACGATACGGTCGTTCTCTCCGTCCAGGATATAGAGGGAGCCCATGCCTTGGCTTATAAAGATTGCGCCGGGTAGTGTTCCCAGAGGCGATGGTAGAGTTGCCAAGGAGAACTCGTGGTCGCGCACTCCAGATATATAGCGATTGATCGTTCCGTCGCTAAACAAGATGAAGACGGAGCCATCGATTGCAAGGTCGCTTGCCTGCGACAAGTCCACCCCACTGTTGATCCCAAAGTACCCCTCAGGTTCCCCATAAACGCCGATGCCTACGGGCCGGAAGCGCAAAACGTCGTTTGCCCCCGCGTCAAGCAGATAGAAATTCTGATCGTACGTCGCGCTTGCCCTGGGCTCCTGAATAGAAGCAGCGGGGAGTTGCACAACTTGGGGTGTCTCATCATTGATGACTTGGAAGAGTCGATTGTCACTGTCTAGGATTTGAATTAAGCCGGCTAAACCGGCCCTTCCCGTAACGAGTTGCGCTTCACCCCCCGTGCTAACGCCGGGCAAATAGGCGACTTCACTGTTTCCTGCCGTGCCCACACGGTACACGGCGCCTGTGGCACGGTCGAGCACATACATCGTGTTATTCAGGCCGTAGCTATCGCCTGGTTGCATGGTGGAAGGAAATTGAACCAGTTCTTGAAGCTCATTGATGAACGCGCTCGTGGGATCTTGGGGAGGGGCTGGTTCCGGGGTTGCCGTGGCCGTCTGCGCCGGCTCAGGGCTGGGTGTCTCGGTCTTGGCTTCGCTCTGGGACGATTCTACGGTTGGCACTTCTTTCGGCAGGGCCGTTGGTTCTTCGGTCAGGGTCGGCACTGATTCGCCGCCGCCAAACAGGGCGTTTGCGCCTATGACCAAGAGAACGAGCACAAGTAGGACTACTATGCCGGCAGCAATCCGATTCAATCTTTGCCTGCGGGCCTCTTCCGCAGCGCTTCCCGTAACAATCGTAGAGTGCGTGGCAACGTTGGGAACTGTTCCGGTCGCTTGGCTCGATGGTTGACTGCGGGGTCGGAACAGCGATGCCACGAAGGACCCCGCCATAACCAACAGGGCCAGCAGGATCCCAAATATCGCGGTTCCGGCGCCCCCACGTGTCGCTACCCTGGCTTCGCTCGGAGCAGGTGTGGGTTTTGCCTCAGGCTCTGAAAGCGGTGTGCTGGGAGTTGCAAGGGTCTCTTGGGCAGTGTCAAAACGGAGCAGCAGTACCGAACAATCTATCTCTCCGCGCTTACGCACGGAATCGACGAGCGTCTCAGCCGCATTCTGGAGCTCGTCACCTGCAAGAATCTCTTCGACTTCGTTGTCGCTAAGTGTTGCACCCACATTATCAGTACAAAGTGCGACGATATCCTGGGGATGGAGCGTAGCGCGGAACATCTCTACGGGAGGTTCCCACTGAGGATACCGCTCATCGTGCGCCGACGGGGAACTCAGGGTGCCCATCCGCTCTTGTGTCTCGGGCAAGGCGGTGAGTTGTCCGTCTTGCATCAAATAGAACTGGGCGGGCAAGACCTGTGCAATGGACGCGCGTCCATTGCGTACAACCACCGCCGTAAGGCCAATCTCTGAAAGAGGGCTTTCAATGCGGGCGTCATAGAGGAAGCGGTACGCGTGGCGTACACTGCGCAGAAGGGCTGTCTCAGGCCTGACCGCGGTGTTTTCAAAGTAGTGCCCTGCGACTTCGTTCGAGATGGTCGCCGCAGTCTCGCTGCTGACACCCTCCCAGTTCAGATAGAGGGAGCCCATATCGACATCGGTCGAGGTGTCCTGAAAGGTATGTGCCCAGGGACTGCTTGCCCGACGTTGATCGCCTACAAGCGCCGCCTGCCCGACTTGTACGGTCACCACCGGCACGTGACACCCCTTCTGGATCAGGTTCGCATCCGTACAATCGCCCCTCTGGCGCATCATGATAGCAGATGTAGTATTCTCTATCAAACCACCTGTGCTCATCTTGGCGCGTAAGAAAGCAGGCATAGAAGACCGACGACATGACGTACTGAGAAAGCGTCACGGCCTCTTGCCGAGGCAAGCCTTGCTAGGTAAGATGAGAGATGAAACAATGGGAACTTGAGTGAGGCGTAGCAACCTAGAGGCAGTAACCATGGAAAAGGGTACGTGGCTTGTCAAGACCGGTATGGCTCAAATGCTCAAGGGTGGCGTTATCATGGACGTTGTCACGCCTGAGCAAGCGAGGATTGCCGAGGACGCCGGCGCGGTAGCCGTGATGGCGCTGGAGCGGGTGCCGGCAGATATCCGTGCCCAAGGCGGCGTGGCCCGCATGTCGGATCCTGAGCTTGTCACGCAGATCAAGAATGCCGTTACGATTCCGGTCATGGCCAAATGCCGCATAGGCCACTTTGTCGAGGCGCAGGTGCTCGAGGCGCTGGGCATTGACTACATCGATGAATCGGAAGTGCTCACGCCCGCTGATGAAGAACATCACATTGACAAGGATGCGTTTACTATCCCTTTTGTGTGCGGCGCGAGAGACTTGGGTGAGGCGTTGCGCCGCATCGGAGAAGGTGCGGCCATGATCCGCACCAAGGGTGAGGCCGGCACCGGCAACGTCGTCGAAGCGGTCCGGCACATACGCGCCGTCGGCGGCGCGATTCGCCGTCTGCAAACCATGCGTTCAGAGGAACTCATGGCGCAAGCCAAGGAACTTGGCGCGCCGCACTCGCTCGTCGTGGAAGTGGCGGAACGCGGCGCATTGCCCGTGGTCAACTTCTCTGCGGGCGGCATTGCCACGCCCGCGGACGCCGCACTGATGATGCAACTCGGTTGTGATGGGAACTTCGTAGGCTCCGGCATCTTCAAGTCTGAAGACCCGGCAATTCGCGCCGCCGCGATCGTCAAAGCTACGACCCACTATCAGGATCCTGAGATCGTTGCCGAAGTCTCACGCGGACTTGGCGAACCCATGTCGGGTCTGGATGTACGCTCCATGCCCAGCGAAGAACTGCTTGCTCCCAGAGGATGGTAGAGAGCGGCATGAACGTCGGTGTGCTGGCGCTGCAGGGAGACGTGCGCGAGCACGTTGAGGCGCTCTGTGACTTGGGTGTAAGCGCCAAAGTGGTAAAGCTGCCTCGGGATCTCGAAGACTTGCACGGGCTTATCCTTCCCGGGGGCGAAAGCACTACTATCGGCAAGCTGATGGTGATTTACGACCTCGTGGAGCCAATTCGCGAGCGCATTCTGGCGGGAAAGATGGCGGCGTGGGGCACTTGTGCCGGCATGATCCTGCTTTCGAAAGACGTCGGTACGCACGATCAACCGCTCCTCGGGGTCATGGATACCTGCATTCAGCGCAACGCTTTCGGCAGTCAGGTAGATAGCTTTGAGGCTGAAGTCCCTATTCAGGCCATTGGCGATGCACCGTTTCCTGCTGTCTTCATACGCGCGCCGGTCGTCGAATCCATTGGACCTGACGTAAAGGTGCTGGGCCGACTTCCGTCAAATGGCTGGATCGTCGCTATACAACAAGAGACGATGTTCGCCACCTCCTTTCACCCGGAGATCGTCAAAGACCGACGCTTGCACCAGCATTTTCTCACGCTCTGCGCGCTCGTAGGCGCGTAGGCCGCCGGGATCAGGGTGTCTCAGTACTTGCATTCGAATTCTTGACCCTTGTCGGTCAACACCGCTGTAAGGCGATGAGTCACGTGGTCGATTCAGCCGAAGTCATGCGACAGGACACAATTCGCTTTCTGCAAGCGTTGCGCTTGCAGTGGAAGATAGGAGCGTCTCTGGTTACTGCCGATTCCCCATGGTCACCGACGCTAGGTTTGTTGCTTGGCACTGTATTGCCGGCATCGTGCGCCGTGGCAGTATGGGAAAGGCGGCGGGCAGTCGCTTTGGCGCACATGGCACGTCAATCCGGTCGCGATCAGTGGGAGATGATGCACTTGGTAATCGCGGGAGTGGAGACGCACGTGTATTCCGGCACCGAGAGCGTGAACACATGGCTGTTGCGGCTCCTGGATGAAGTATGCCGGCTTGCGGGAGCAAAGCGCATTTCAGGCATCATTGCCCGTGTGCCGGACGAGAGTCGCCTGCTTGGACCCTTTCACCAAGCAGGATTCATAGCCACGCTGGAGGAGGTCACCTTTGCGCAAGCCTCCCTAGTGGCTGCTACGGCAACCGCTGTGCCGGGATTGCGCATGCAAGAAAAACGTGATGCGTGGCCCCTGCACCAACTGTATCTGCGGTCGACGCCCCAAATCGTGCAAATGTCAGAAGGCCGCACGGCGAGGGACTGGCAGGTGAAGAGAAGCTCGTCCCGCTTTTCGTTCCAGGTGAAGCGCTGGGTAGTCGAAGACCGAGACGGGCTGACCGGCTGGCTGTCAGAGTATCCAGGCCGGCGTGGTACAATGCGCGTGCAGATCGGTGTGACGCCGGGGAACGCCAGACTGGCGCAAGACCTCGTAGCCACAGCGCAGAGACACGCGAGGGAGGCAAGCAATACCGGCATCTGGTCAAGGGTGCCTGCGCACGCAACCGATGTCCGCCAGGCGCTTGCAGACTGTGGTTTTGTCGAGACGGGTCGAGATATAGTCCTCAAGCGTTCGCTTGCCGTTCGCGTTCGCGATTCGGCGCCGGCCCGAGAGGCGAAACGGAGAATGGCGCGCAGCGGTTTGACGGCAACTCAGAGCAGGACTTGGCGGTGAATGCATGCCCGGTGTCTCCGATGCGGTGCAGTTGGCACGTAAGCGCTATTGAAGGTGTCAATGCTGGATGGGTATTGCTTCACGGCATATTGATATGGTATAGTCCAGCGAGACTTGAGAGGTAGCCCTTAAGGAGGGATTGACTATAGTCAAAGAAGCGCGCAATAACCGAGAGATTCGGGCACGCGAAGTTCGCGTCATAGATGAAGATGGAGAACAGATCGGTATTCTGGCAATCGAGCGAGCACTTGCGTTAGCTCAAGAACGCGAGGTGGACTTGGTGGAGGTTTCTCCAAACGCTTCCCCGCCTGTATGCAGACTCATGGACTATGGGAAGTATAAGTATCGCCAGACCAAGGAGGAACGCAGTTCGCGCAAGAACCGCGCTGCCACCACGTTGAAGGAAGTTCGCTTTAGTCCCGTCATGGATCGGCACGATATTAACTATCGCGTGGATCGCATCAATAAATTCCTCGAAGAAGGCCACAAGGTCAAGGCATTCGTGCGCTTCTTGCGGCGGCAGATGTCACATCCTGAGCACGGCCATGACGTGTTGCGCACCGTGCTCGAGCAACTCGAGGATGTCGCCGTGGTGGAAAGACGGCCCATCATGGAGGGCAACCAACTCACGACGTATCTCAGTCCAAAGCCGCACGCCAAACGAGCCCGCGGCGATGGGGCCGCGACAAACAGTGAGGCGGAATAAAAGCAGCGGGAAACAACGGCTCTGTGCTTGATTCAGCGCGCGAGAACGCCTACATCAAGTGGGTACCCGAAGCCACGTCAGGGCGAAACGAGCAGACCCTTTGGGTAGCATGGCTCGTGCGCGACATTGTGGATGACCTCGGTACCCGCACCCAATTCTTGGCTTACCTGGGGGGGCGTCCGCGTGTCACGACCGACCTTCAGTTTGAGATATCCGAGTTGTATCCAAACGTGGAAGTCGATTGGGATAGCATTCGGCAAAGCCTTGAGTCGCGACAACCGCTAACCAACGTGCACGACCTGAGCGACGATGAGGTCGTCTTGCAGTTCCGTGAGTTGGCGCATGAACAGGGTTTGTCGGTCCAGGACGTTGCCAGTCGCGTACACATCGAGCCGCGCAACATTCTGCAGGAGACGGAAACACTTGTCCTTACGGCGGGAAACCGGGAGCGATTCGAACAGGAGTCGGGTTCGGTTTTCGCGTACCTAGCGGAGCACCACCCTGAGTATGCGTATGGCATCTTGAAGGTGCGACTCTACCTTCAGGGCGACCATGGTCTTCTGGAGGAACTCGTTTCTAACGAGCCAACCGGCTTTAGTGTGGACGCGGCGCGGCGACGGAGAGAATTCTGGTCGTTCTCCCTGCTCTCGCACATGGAAGCCTCGAGCAAAAACAGCGATTGAGACAAATCGCACGTCGCAGGGCATTGCAAAGAACTGGGGGGTACCCCGGTTTTTTGTTGCACAGGTCTGCCAGCAAGTTTAAGGCGAGACCTCTATCGAGAAGTTGGTTTGGCTCGAGTCGAACTCTCCTGAAAGAGTGGTGCTTGGCGCAAAGAAAGGTCTAGAGATGGCACAGCCAAACATTGTGCTCTTGCTCGCAGATCAGCAGAAGGCTACGAGTCTCGGTCTCTATGGAAACGCTGACGTCGAGACGCCCGCTCTTGAAGCGCTCGCTCAGCGCGGGGTGGTTTTCGAGAGCTACTTTACGCCGCATCCCTTCTGTTTACCCGCGCGCTGTATCCTGATGACCGGGCGTTACGCCCATGCCATCGGCGTGCACGGCAATGGGTTCACTCTCCCTCATTATGAAGTTACCCTGGCGGAGCGGCTGGGTGAGGTTGGGTATCAGACCGGGGCAATCGGACACTTTCATGGCGGCCGGAGTGGTGGGGGGCGAGGTTTTGCCTTTCAGCACGACATCGGCAAAGGCATCCTCTCGGAGCGCAGCCGTTTGCGCAGAGAGTTGGTCGAGAAAGCGCCAAGGCGCGTGCGACACATGGTTGCGGAAGTGCCGCTTCCCGCAGATGAAGACCTGAACGGCGCTATGACCACGCTTGGCATGAACTTTGTCGATTCGTGTTCATCGGAACGCCCCTTCTTCCTGCACATTGCGTACATGGATCCCCATCCGCCGTTCTTTGTGCCTGAACCGTACTTCTCACTCTACGATCCCGCGGAAATCGCAATGCCTCCGGTTGCGGGTCCCAACGCCGACAAACCTGAAGCGCATGAGCAAACCGCCCGCGACTGTGGCACCTGGGACGCTGACGAGAAGGAACTCCGCAAAGCACTGGCGGTCTATTACGGTATGGTGAGACACCTCGATGATCAAGTGGCGCGCTTGGTCAGTTTCCTTGAAATGCGGGGTCTGCTTGACAACACGGTAATCATCTACTCTTCCGACCATGGGGACTACGCCGGTGAGCACCGCATGTTCGGCAAGAGTTGTACATTGTACGACTGCTTGGTGCGCATTCCCGCTATCATTGCCGGGCCTGACCACCTCGTGCCGCAGGGCGAGCAAATCGCCCAGATTACGGATTCCACCAACCTGGCTCCAACCGTGCTCGACTGGATCGGCGTCGATATTCCCGAGACCATGCATGGACGCTCTTTCGTGCCGGTGTGGGAAGGAAGAGAGCAGTTGCGAAATGTCGCCTTCGCTGAGGTCGGGGCCTTTCCTGCCGCGATGGTGAACGATCCCGCGCGCGGAAACAACCTGCCCTTCGGTCCTCCGGCGAGCGGCCGGCAAACAGAGATCTCAACCATGGTGCGGACACCTGAGTGGAAGTTGGTCTACACGCCGGGTCGTGAACACAACGAACTCTACAATCTGCGCGCAGACCCTTGGGAATTGCGGAACCGCTACTCTGATTCGGAGGTTTCCGGGGTTGTCGCGGAGCTCAGGCAGCAACTCATGGACTGGTACCTTAGCCATCACTGAGACTCCAGAATCTCTGCATGCGCCGTTGTACGGTATACTGAGACCATGATTCTTGCCGCCACCGAGGAGTTGAGAACCGCATGCCAGTAGATTCCGATACCTTTCGTGCCGCGATGCGTCGGGTGGCCCAGCCGGTGACTGTAGTGACGGTGCGAGATGCAAGCGGCTTGCACGGCATGACGGCAAGCTCCTTCACTTCCATCGCTCTTGAGCCGCCGCTGATTCTCATAAGTGTTGGTGAGAGTAACGCTACGAGCAGCAGGCTAGAGTCCGCCGGCACGTTCGCCGTAAACGTGCTGGGAGCGGGACAGCACGCGATAGGTGCGGCGTTCGCCCGGCCCGGCATTGAGAAGAGCCTGGCATTCGAACACCTGCCGCATCACATTGCGGCAACGGGTTCGCCCATTCTCGACGACTGCATTTGCTGGTTCGATTGCTCCGTCTATGCTACGCATACGGCAGGGTCATGCGTGCTCTTCATCGGTCTTGTAGAAGCCGCGGGCCTGGGACCCGAGGAAGTACCGCTCCTCTATCGCAACCGAGCCTACGAGCCGCATAACCCTAGCGGCCACGGTGCCAGTGACACCCCATAGTCTCCTGCGAACAGAAATGGCCCAAGGCAGGGTGTGATAGGCAATACGGCAGACGCGGAGCAGTAATCCGTAGAGTATCTGTGCTGCATCGCTTCGATGGGCACTTGGAGTGGCTAGAAATGACTTTGCAACTGGAACAGTATCGTCCTGGGCCGCCAACAGATGTTGATCTGGCGCAATATGGAGTTGGGATAGTTGGTTGCGGCGGCATCGCCAATGGCGCTCACTTGCCTGCCTACGAGAAAGCCGGATACAAGGTCGTTGCGTGCTGCGACGTGGTTGAAGAGGCTGCCCGCAACACGGCGGAACGCTGGAACATTCCCTTCTGGACGACAGACATTCACGCCCTCTTGGAACGCGACGACGTGCGCGTGATCGATATGGCGCTGCATCCCGCCGCCCGCAAGGAGACGCTGCAGGCCATTGCTCACGCGCCTCGGCCGGTACTGACCCAGAAACCGCTCCACATGGAGTACGCCTTGGCACAAGAGCTCATTGAAATTGCAGAGGATGTGGGTATTCTCCTCGCCGTCAATCAACAGGCACGGTGGGCGCCGGAGCATAAAGCCCTGCGGGTGCTCATGGATCAAGGGGTCGCCGGGCCAATTTACAGCATTCACCACCTCCGACGCTCATTTCAGGATCAGCCGGACCAATGGTGGACCAACCTGGCGAATTTCAATATCGGTGACCATGGCGTTCATTACCTGGATCTCTGCCGCTACTTTGCCGCCTCACCTATGGCTGGCAGTCGCGAGTGGACACGGCTCCACTGCACAACCGCCATGCTGCCGGACCAGAACGGCCCCGATCCGCTCATCTACTCCGCGAACGTGGAATTCGGCGACGTTGGCGGTCGGGTCGGTCTCATGGCGAGCATGCAGTTCAACAACATCGTGCGCGCCTCGGGGGCGCACAGCTACACCTGGTGGATGGACGGCACCGAAGGCAGTGTGTGGGGCACGAGCAGCGAGGTCTCTTGGGTGCGCTCGGATGATCCCCGCTCGGTGCATACGTTTCCCATTGAAGGCACCTGGTTCCCTGACGCGTTTCAAGGACCGCTTGGCGACCTGATCGCAGCAGCCGCGCACGGTCGCGAGCCGGCGGTGACACCCCGGGACAATCTCAATACTATTGCCATGACGTCCGCGGCAATCCTTTCGAGTAAGAGCGGCCGCGTCGTCGCGCGTGAAGAGATTGTGTCCTAGTGGGGCAAGCCTCGCAATTTCGTGTTCTACCCGGCTGCTTCCCTGTGCTTCCATGCGATACTGCAAGTGGCGAATGAAGTGGTGCTGAAGCGCCGGCAGGCTCTGACCGAAACTACATCATTTGCCCCGCTTAGGGAGAGACGCTGTAGGACCGGTGTGAGGGCCTAGACCGGCCGCTGCATACTCTGAGCAATACCCAGTGGCTGCATTCTTGACCGGTGTAATGAGAATAATCGGTATCTGACGAAACAAGTACACCTTGTGTGGATGATTCCCTGAGGAGATGAGATTACTATGGCGGCTTTGGCTAAACGGGCGATCGTGATTGGCATCGACGGCGCAAGCATGGAAATCGTGCGCTACATGGCTGCGCAGGGCGCAACGCCAAATCTCAAGCGACTGATGGACACCGGCGCGTGGCGGCCCATGCTGGGGGTCTTTCCTACGCTTACACCGCCCGGCTGGACGTCAATCGCCACCGGCGCTTGGCCGGGTACCCATGAGGTAATGGACTTCAATATTCGCGTACGAGGGAAGCCGCTCACGGAGACGGTGTGGGGGGTCAATACGCAGTTGTCCAAGGCAGAGTACTTCTGGAATACGCTGGAACGCGCGGGCAAGACGCCAATTCTGGTGAAGTGGGAAATGTCGTGGCCGCCGACGCTTACGCAAGGGGTGCAGGTCGAAGGCACCGGGCCCGGCGTAGCGAACCACCATCAAATTGCGGGCTACCATCTCTGGGTTTCCGGGGACTGGCGGCCCCGCCCCATCGGCGGCGCTATAGACGCAGAAGCGGTTGACCCCAGCACGATTCAAGCGGGCGACGACGTTGATCGTGTGGAACTGTCTCCGGCAAACCCGCAGCAGTGGTCGAACATGCCGGAGTCAGCTAAGCCACCGTTGGAGGTTGAGCTAACGGTCCAGCCATTAGCCCGCGGCCGCTCAGACTTGACCGCTTGGGGCACGGAAGGGGCTGTGCCACGCACGTTCTACGGCCTAGTCTACGCACAGTCACCTGCCGGATACGATAGGGTGCGCGTGTGCGTGAGCCGTAACGGCAGCGAGTCAATTACCGATCTTGCCATAGCCGACTGGAGCGACTGGTCGCGGCAAGAGTTCACCATCGGCAACCGTACGCTCACGGGGTACGTGCGCTTCAAGCTCATCACCCTTACGTCCGAGGCGGACACGTTCGAACTCTTCATGCCGCAGGTGTGGGCGACGGAAGAGTACACGTACCCTGCGGAGGTGGCAGCAGAGATCGATACCCACGTCGGCCCGTTCTTGCAGAATCCGGCGCGGGATGCGTTGGGTCTGGTTGATGACGAGACGTACTTTGAGTTAGTAGACGTGCACCACGATTGTCTCGTGGACGTGGCGCATCATCTCTGCGCGACACGAGATTGGGACGTGCTCTTTACCGAGGTGCATTCCCTGGACTATGGCAATCACTTCTTCATGGCGCAGACGGATCCACGCAGCGGCGCGACGAAGGACGTCATTGCGCGGTCGCGTGAAGGCATGACCCGCATCATTGAGTCTGTGGATCGTTGGGTCGGAAGGTTGCTGGAATTGCAGGACAGCGAAACAGTCGTCGTAGTAACTTCCGACCACGGTGGCACGCCGGACTTCGTGCCGCCAATCGAGGCGGCAGACGTGCTGAAAGAGGTCGGTTTACTGGTCACCGATCCGGCTACCGGGGAGATCGATCTCAGCAAGAGCGTTGCGATTCCGGTAGGGACGATTCACGTCTTCATCAACCTCAAGGGGCGCGACCCAGGCGGGGTCGTCGAGCCGGAGGACTTCGACAAGGTGCAGCAGCAGGTGATTCATGCGCTTACCACCTACGTAGACCCCAATACCGGCAAGCAGCCCTTTGCCCTAGCGGTCACCCGCGAAAACGCCGAGATGCTGAATTTGTGGGGCGACTTGGTAGGCGACGTGGTATGGGCGGTGCATCCCGAATTCGACGCCTGCCACGGCCGGCATCTGCCTGCGGTGAGCCTGGGTATTGGCGGCCAGCACACCACCTTCATTATCAACGGCCCTCACGTCCAAAGCGGAATGGCTTTACAGGGCCAGGCGCGCAGCGTCGACATTGCGCCGACGCTTGCCTATCTCTTGGGTGTGCCCCAACCCCGCGACGCCGAGGGGCGAGTAATCATGGAGGCGATTGAGACTTAGGCGCAGCGCCCAAGATATTCCCTGCTCCCTGCGGCATGAGGCGGGGGACAAGCCCCGCGCTACAAAGGCTTAGAGCAGTCCAAGCGCCTCTAGACCACCGCGCACGCCCGCCTCTTCTTCCGCAGTCACCTCCGGCAAGGGGCCACGAACGGGGCCAGCAGGCAGACCCAGCATGCGCAGGGCCGCTTTGCACGGGCCAACATAGCCGGGGTCGTACTCCAGGTAGCGATTCAGCGCCTGTAGTTTCAATTGCAGTTGGCGCGCCTCTTCGAAAGACTTAGACTGCACCAAGTCATAGATAGACACCATTTCGCGCGGAATCACGCAGGCAGCAGTTGAGAAGATGCCGGTGGCGCCGGAAGCGAGGGCGGCATAGAACTGACTGTCGATCCCGGTGAGCACCGCCACCTTGTCACCATTCATGCGGATATTCTCCATGAGAATGCCGAAGTCGGCGTTGCTCTGCTTCAGCCCGATCACATTAGGCACGGCAGCCAAACGGTCGATGAGCGTAGGCGTAATTTCGTTGCCGGTATAAAGTGGATTATTGTAAAGCACCAGCGGCAAGTCTACTTCGGTTGCAATGGTCTCGTAATGCGCGAAGAGGGCGTCTTCTGAAACCTGAAAATAATGGGGCGCAGTAACAATCAGGCCATCTGCCCCAACGGCCTTCGCATCTTGGGCCAAGAGCACCGCCTCCCGTGTGCCAGCGGCCGCGGTTCCCGCAATGATGGGAATGGCTCCGGCGGCTTCCTCCACAATTGCGGCCGTCACGGCTTTCTTCTCGTCCGGCAGCATATGCGGGAATTCGCCGTTGCCCCCAGTTGTCATAATGCCATGGACCCCGGCGTCAATAAGAAACCGGGTGAGGTTCTTGGCCCCCGCTAGGTCTATATCCTGGTTGTCTTGAAACGGGGTAACGATCGCGACGTTTACACCGCGTAGGGTCTCCGCTGTGAGGGACATATCGCTAAGCCTCCATTCGTAGCAGTCTTGACTGAACTCGCACGTACATTTCTCTAGGGTAACGCAATTGAATCAAATGATAATACAAATCTACTCGGGAGAGATTAGCCGCTTCAATAGCAGAGTGAACCGGTTCCTGCTCTATTCGCTATCCAGTCTCACTCCTTAGTCGAGGAGTGGAAGGATATCGCCATTAGTCAGACCCGTGACCCAGCATGGGGCTATAGAGGTCTGTGCGCCGGTCAAGCCACGTGTGATTGAGATCGTTGCGGTGCTTGGCTCTGCGGGCTGCCGAGAGGTTCATTTGGGCCACCAGCACCTCCTCGCCGTCGGTGCTGGCGGGCCCGGCGATAGGCGTACCGGCGGGGTCTATGATGAGGCTGCAGCCGAGGAACTGCACGCCCCGCTCCTCACCCACGCGGTCGGCGCACGCCATGAACACCTGGTTCATTGTGGCATTCGCCAAAGCCACGTAGTTCGCCTGACAGTACCCTTGGGCATCCCAAAGTCTGTCGGGCGTCATCATGCTTACCCAATTTGTGGGCACACAGATCACGTCGGCGCCCTTCAGGGCGAGAATGCGGCTCGCCTCAGGAAAACGCAAGTCGTAGCAGATCAAGATCCCAATTCTGCCAAAAGGCAGATCGAAGACCGGAAATCCGAGATCGCCCGGTCTGTAGTAGAGCTTCTCTTCGAAGAAGAGGTGCGTTTTGCGGTAGGTGCCGAGAATGCCCGTAGGGCCAATGATGAGAGCCGAATTGTAGAGCGCGGTATCGCTGACCTTTTCACCGAACCCGGCGACGACGTGGATATCGTACTCCTGTGCCAGCTGCTGCCAGCGAGCGACGGCCGGGCTCTCGTCCGGGCGCTCGGCAAGCTCTCGCGCTTCTGAGCTAGAGAAAACAACATAGCCGCTATTTGCCATCTCCGGCAGCACGATCAAATCGGCACCGCTTTCCGCCGCCTCTTGAATAGCCTGTGCGCCTTTCTCAACGTTGGCGGGCAAGTCGCCGAGGATTGGGGCGTACTGGCAAACGGCAGTCCGAATCACATTGCCGCGTTCCGAGACAGGCAATGGTTCTTCCTGAACGAGCGGCTTCCGATCAACCTCTGTTCGCATGCCTAGCGCACCGTATGCATGGGCATAATCACGTGAACGTAGTCAGAGTCGTCGGTGGGGCGAATGACACCCGGGCTGGTTGAACCCGTCAGTTCGATTCGTACGTCTGGTGAATTGATGGCATCAATGCAATCGAGCAAGTAGCGGGCATTGAAGGCGATGAGCGTTTCTTCCCCTGTGACCTGAGCCTCGAGGTCGGAGCGATTATCGCCGAGCTCGGTGGCGGTGGCCGTGATGGTAAGATTGCCCTTCTCTTCGTCAGGCGTAACCTCCAACTTGATCACATTGGCCCCATCGCGCGCAAAATACGACGCCATGCGCGCAGACTGCATGAGGTCCACCGTGGAAACCTGAATCTCCGTTTGGTGGTCGGCGGGAATCATCTGCGTGTAGTTCGGAAACGTGCCTTCGATGAGGCGCGAAACCAAGTGGATATCCCCGGTACTGAAAATGACCTGATTGCGATTCTGCGTGAGACGAACCTCGACCGGATGCTCGCTGTCAGTCAAGATACGCGAGAGTTCCGTCAAGCTGCGCGCGGGCACGATGAATTCGGTCTTCTCACTGACGCCGCTCTCCACCGCCAGCGTGCGCACCGCCATGCGAAAGCCGTCAGACGCCACCAGCACTACCTTATCAGGCTCGATGATGACGGCAACTCCCTGGAGATACTGGCGCGGATCGTCGCTGGCTGCCGCCATGGCGACCTGCTCGATGCTCTCCCTGAGCAGAGCCGCATCCAGCACAAGCGTCGGATCGCCTTCGCCTAAGGGGATTGGAGGAAACTCCTCCGCCGCGATCCCCTTGACGTTCGCCTGGTACCGCCCGCACGTCAGATGAAGCGTCAGTTCTTCCTTGTCCAACTGCAAGTCCACCCGTTCATTCGGGAGAGAGCCGATAAACTCGCCGAGAAGCCGCGCGAGGATGGTAACTTCACCCTCGGCCTCGACTTTGCAGCCGATCCAGTGGACGATGCCAATCTCTTGATTCATCGCCGAGAGCTTCAAGCGCCCCTGGTCGGTAGCGAGAAGAACATTGCTGAGAACAGGCAGCGGACTGCGCGTGGCAACGGCGCGACCGACAATGGCAAGGCCCTTGGCAAGGTTTTCTTGTAGGCAGGAAACATTCACTATAGGCGCTCCACAAACGCACTCCAGAAGGCTCTCTGGAGATAATACATTGCCGCCAAACTCCTTTGGCGGCCCTTGAGACCCATAGTATACTGGAGCAGGCCGCGTGTCAACGGCGCGTTAGCGGTACGTCGCGGTCAGTGTGCAGACTAAGGGCGGGCCGGCGCGTTGGCTGGCGCGCGACGAGAGAAGGATGCAGTGTCGCGATCACCGTATCGGCGGACAACTCAGCGGTTGATTAACGATCCCTCATTTGCTTTTGGATGCGTTTACGAGCCTTTCGACGTCGTCGAATCCAACATTGTGCTCTTGCAGGCAAAGCTTTCTACATTGCCCAAGACAGCGCTTACGATTCCTTACCTTGAATCGGAGTATACGAACTTGCTTGACCGGTTGGAGAACTCCGGTGAGACAGTGGTTACGGCGTACGCGCGACCCATTGTGCCCATGGACGTATGGCTGACGTGCCAGTTGTCGCGTATCGAGAAGTTCCGCGAGGACGTGGGGTAGGGTGATAGAGCAAGAGCATCGTTGTCTAGCTTATGCAGGGTGCCCCGAGCCTGTCGAAGGGCAAGTCTGCGCAGAGCGATGTATGAGATGAGTTCTGGCGAGGCCCCGGGTAACAAGCGCACGGATTGATGTGGTCAATTTAGAATGACTGAGCAAGCTGTAGCGGATCATGAAGAACGGGTGTCAAGGCTGATCAACCTGCGCTCATGGGCGGTGGTAGGGGTCTCTCAAGATACCCGAAAGTACGGTCACCGTGTCTTCATGGCCTTGCTGGAATCGGGGTATCACGTGATGGGGATAAATCCAAAGGGCGGCTTCGTGGCGGGACACAGGGTGCATCCTTCATTGGCAGAGCTCCCTGAAAGACCTGATGTAGTGGTGACCGTGGTGCCTCCTGTGGTAACCGAGCAGATCGTAGCAACGTGTGGAGAACTTGGCATCATGAATGTGTGGATGCAACCGGGTTCGGAGTCTGAGACCGCGATCGGCGTGGCTCAAGAACACGGGATAACGGTAGTTGCGCACGATTGCGCCATGGTGCGGAGGAAGCAGTGGCAGGACGCGTCCTGACAATTGCCGGTTCCGACTCCGGCGCTGGCGCCGGCTTGCAAGCCGACCTGAAGACGTTCTGTGCGCTCGGCGTTTACGGGAGCACGGTGGTGACCGCAGTCACGGCCCAAAATACCCTTGGCGTACAGGATTGGATGGCACTGCCCTCGGCTCTGGTCGCTGAGCAAATCCAATCGGTACGCTCGGACATTGGGGCAGTGGCAATAAAAACAGGGATGTTGGCCAACGCTGAGATCATCACTGTGGTTGCGGATTCGCTGAAGGCCGATCCCCCGCAGGCGCTCGTGGTCGATCCGGTTATGGCCGCGAAGAGCGGCGATCCGCTCGTCGACGATACAGCGGTCGCGGCCTATCGAGAGACCCTCTTTCCACTTGCTACCGTCGTTACGCCTAACCTACCGGAGGTTGAACGACTGCTCGGCAGTCAGGTGCGCGGTGAGCGCGAAATGCGCCGGGCGGCGCAAGCAATTGTCGGTTTCGGGTGCCGCACGGCGCTCATAAAAGGCGGCCATGCCGCCGGTTCCGCGCGGGACATCCTCTACGACGGTGCGGACTTCCATGTGTTCGAGAAGGAACGGGTCGCCACAGACAACGACCATGGCACAGGCTGTACGCTGGCTTCCGCTATCGCCGCCTACCTCGCTCACGGGTTAGCCCTGCCGGACGCAGTGAACGAAGCGAAGGAGTACTTAACCGGCGCTCTGCGGCATTCCTACTCCGTTGGCGCTGGCCACAGTCCCGTGAACCACTTCTGGCGCGGCGTGCTTGCCCCTAGCGATAGCCAAAACTAGAGCAGCCACTTCTCCCTGTCCCTTGAGGTTAGTCCGAGAGGAAAACAAAGCCCTCTTCCCCTGCCTTCCGTGTCATTGCCACAACGAGCTGCAGCGTGGCCGTCACGTCGTTCAGGTCGACGACCTCAATGGGGGAGTGCGAGTAACGGCGGGGAATCGTGACGGCAATTGCCGGAACGCCGCTGCGCGAGTAGTGAATGGCGGTCGCGTTGGTACTGCCGCCCTCCAGGATGGCTTCTTGATGCGGGATTCCGATCTCCTCGGCGGTGCGGACAGCGAAACTGAGCACGGCTTCGGGCGTAATCATGCCGCCGTATGAACTGCTGCTGGCGGCTTGCAGCACTGGACCACGTCCGAGAGCAATGGGCAGTTCGCTATGGAACTTCACATCAGGCGTGTCACCACAAGGCACAGTGTCAATCGCAATGGCGAGGTGAGGAGCATAGTTGAATGCCGCCGGACCGGCGCCGTGCAGTCCCGTCTCCTCCTGCACCGTGAATTGGGCGACAAGCCGGGCCGGAAGGGAACCCGCCACCAGTTCCTGCACTGCATTCAGCAGCACGGCACAGCCGGCGCGGTTATCAATCGCCTTGCCGCAGAGGCGATTTGGATTGGCCATTTCCTCGATTTCGCTGACGTAGGTCACCGGGTCGCCGACCGCGATGCCTGCTTGCCGCACCTCGCGGTCTGAGGAGAGACCAAGGTCAACGTAGAGGTCCTTTACCGGCACCACCGTGCGTTGCTCCTCGGGCGACTGCAAGTGCCCGGCCTTCACGCCTATAACGCCGCGCAGGCCGTTCACGGATACCTTGCGGCCCACGAGCAGGCTGTCAAGGATACCGCCTACTTTGAAGATGCGCAGGTACCCTTCCGGTTCGATGCTCCGGACAAGGCAGCCGATCTCGTCGGCATGGGCGTCCAGCAGCACCAGGGGCGCATCTGGAGGCCCACCGCAATCGGCGTGTAGATTGCCCATGTGGTCCACACGAATTGATTGTGCGAGTGGGCGCACGCGCTCAGCTAAGGCGGCGATGATTGCTTGCTCTCGGCCGGAGGGGCCATGCAAGGCCGCAAGGCTCGCTATATCATCTCGCAAACGGTCAATTAGTGTTTCTGCCATCGCTGTGAATTCTCCTCAAACCAAAATCTTAACATAATTGCCGGAGGGTTCAGCTGACATGAGTCAAAGAATGCAGCACACCTGACGCTTAGCTTTGTATCTGATCCCAACAGGACGCGGAGAGGGGCAAATAGGTAGCATTGCCTCCGGCTTGGCTGGGATAGTGCCTCAAGGATACAACAGAGGGCATGGTAGCATAAGGCAACGGGCCTAGGAGCCAACCCGGGAGATGGAGATAGGGCTTGTCCAGCGACCCATGACCCGTACCTGCCGGGTTTCCGATAGTCAGACTTTGAGCGTCTCTCAATGGTGTGGGCACAAGGCTTGTAGCGTCATGTAATTTGCTCAGGCGGTGCGCGCCTGCTATTCTGAACTCGGTTGCACGCATGGCGAGGAAGTATGACCGTAACCGTAGGGGATATTGGGGAATTTGGGCTCATAGGCCGTATTGCAAAGGAAGCCTTTACGGTACCTGGCGAGGCACTGGGCTTTCAAGATGATGCGGCATTGTGGCGGCAGGGTGATGGGTGGTTGATCGCCACCACTGACGCGCTCGTGGAGGATGTCGACTTTCGGCTGAACACGTTCAGTTGGGAAGACATTGGCTGGAAAGCGCTTGCCTCAAATCTTAGTGACATCGCCGCGATGGGAGGCGTTCCGCGCGGAGCATTTGTTACCCTCTGTCTTCCTGCCGGCATAGAGGCCTCGGACGTTACGGCGTTCTACAAGGGAATGGCGCCACTAGCGCGGGAGGCACAGACCCCGATCCTAGGCGGAGATCTCTCGTCGAGCAAGCAGATTGTCGTGAGCATAACGGTGTTAGGCGAGGTGGAGAGCCGGGAGCGCGTGCTCCAACGTGTGACAGCGCGGGTTGGCGATCAGATAGCCGTTACCGGAGTCTTAGGGAGTGCGGCGGCGGGCCTCGTTCTCTTGGAGGAAGGGCAGAACGAAAATGAAGATCATGCCGCGCGGTACATCTCGGCGCAGCGGCGGCCTATCCCGCGGTTACGCGAGGGTAGGACGCTTCTTGAGGCCGGCGTGCGCTGTGGGATGGACATAAGCGATGGCTTGGTCGCAGACCTGCAGAAGCTCTGCGCCGCCAGCGGCGTGAAAGCGGAGGTCCTGCTGGAAAGTATTCCTACCGATCCGGACCTCCCCTTGGTATTTGGTGATGCATTCCGTTTGCACGCCATGAGCGGCGGTGAAGACTTCGAGTTGCTGTTCGTCGCGCCGCCAGAGACGATGCAACGGGCCCAAGATCATTTGCAGGACAATGCGCTGGAACAGGTCACTGTAATTGGTACAATTGTAGCCGGTCAGGGCGGAGCCATCACAGTACGCGATGAACGAGGGAACATAGTGCCGCTTTCTCACCAGGGGTTCGATCATTTTGGCGCTATCGGCACTCCTCTTGCTGACGCTTGAGAGGATGCACTGGTGTCGACCAGTAAAGGTGTAGACCAAAAGCTTGACTGCATTAGTCATAGTGAGGCCCAGACTCAGCGCCTTGGGTTGAGGCTGGGAACGCTGGTATCCCCTGGCAGTGTCGTCCTGCTTGAGGGCACTATGGGTTCAGGCAAGACCGTATTTGCGCAAGGCGTGGCGCTTGGCTTAGAGGTAAAGGAGCAAGTTACGAGCCCCTCCTATACGCTTATAAAGGAGTATCAGTCCGGCAGATTGCCTTTCTTTCATATAGATTTGTACCGCATAGACTCCAGCGACTCTCTCTGGGGTCTCGGGCTCGAGGAATACCTCGAAGGCGATGGGATCTGTGTCATCGAATGGGCCCGCAAAGTGCGAGACTTTCTGCCGGAGACGTGGCTCTTGATAAATATCGAAATCATGACGGACACGAAGCGGACACTGCACTTTGAGTCAGAGGGCGACCGTTTTCAAAAGATCCTTCTCGAATATCGCAGGCTAGCGTTTGGTTTCTAGCGCTAGGTGTGAGCTTCATAAAATGCTTTTGGCAATTGATACGGCTACACGACAACTTGGAGTGGCATTCTACGCTAACGAGCGTATCCTGGGAGAGATCAACTGGGTTGCGGGGTATCATGCTACCGAGCAACTCATGGCAAGCGTCGATCAGCTTTGGGCAATGATCGCCGGCAGCGGTCAAGCGCCTGAGCCCCCAGCGCCAACTTCACGTGATGCGCCAGCCCCAACCATGGATGGATTGCATACCGTCGCCCAGAGCCGGATTCCGATTAGCGCGGTAGCGGTTGTCTCTGGTCCCGGTTCGTTTTCCGGCTTGCGCGTGGGTATGGCAATGGCAAAGGGATTCTGCCTAACATTGGGCGCGCCCCTCGTAACTGTTCCCACCTTGGACGCAATCGCCTACCCACACCTGCAATCGTCGAATGTTCACGTTTGTGCTTTGCTCGGGGCCGGACGCGGCGAGTACTACGTCGGTTGGTATCGGTCGGTTGCCAGGAATTGGCGCCGCTTGGAGAACTACGCGATCTTGGGGATCACGGACATTTGCACCAGAATCGTGAAGCGGACAGTCATTTGCGGAGAGATTTCGGCGGAACATAGAGCGCAAATCGAGGAGAGTATTGAAAAGAAGCTTGTCGTCTTTCCCTCCGGGCTCTCCAGTGTCCGACGGGCGGGCACGGTAGCGGTGCTTGGCGCTGAGAATCTCGCCAAAGGATATACGGTTGATCCGCTCGCGGCGGAGCCGGACTACTTGCGACGGCCCGCAGCCAAGGTGCCGCTGCACCGGATCCACCCGAGGATTGATGAGTCGGCTCCCTAATGGAGCAGATGGCGCACAGCCACCTCTGCCTGATCTGCGGTCGCATAGCCAGGAGGTAGCGTAGGTCCTTGAGATACATGTCATGCACAGGGTCAGACGACAGTATAGAGAGCAGGGCAGTGGTCGCCTTACTTACCGCGTGGAGAGACACAGCAATGCAGCGATGTTTCTCGCAGACCTCAACGAGTGAGAAATGACATACATGTGGACAACGTGATGGAACAACCGAAAGCCATCTATGACGGACGTCCCGAACCTCACCCTATGAAGCTGCGGATAGAGCCAATGGAATTGGAGGATGTGGGTGAGGTGCGGAGCATCGAGGAAGCATGCTTCACCTTGCCTTGGCCGCGCAATGCCTACCGCCGGGAGATCGTTGAGAACAAACTTGCACGTTACCTGGTTATTCGCGACGTGGATGCAGTATCAGATGCCGCAACAGATGTGCGCGTGACCACAACGAATCAAATGCGCCCAAGGCCGTTTCCTCTCTCTCTTCTTCCGTCTGTCAACAGGGAAAGCGAAGACCAGTGGCGGTATGGGAAACCAACGCTGGTTGCGTATGGGGGGCTCTGGCTCATGGTGGATGAGGCCCACATTACGACAATCGCATCACGGCCGGACGTGCGGGGCCAGTATGTTGGGGAGCTCATGCTCACGGCGCTCATCGACGTGGCCATTGGCCTCGCAGCGCGCTGGGTGACACTTGAAGTCCGCGTTTCCAACTCCCTGGCGCGTTCTCTCTATAAGAAATACTCATTTCGCTCTACGGGGATCCGTCCGCGCTACTACAGTGACAATCACGAAGATGCGTTGGTAATGTGGAGCGAAGACGTGAACGTGGCAGGATTTCAGAAGATGTTCCAGAAGCGCATAGCTAGCCTCCGCCACAGGCATAGCTGGACAACGACGTATCCTGAGACAGGAGGGTTTCTTGACGACTCTGCTCGCGATCGAGACCTCGTGCGATGAGACTGCCGCAGCCGTCGTGGAAGACGGACGTTACGTTCACTCCAACATAGTCGCGTCGCAGGTCGAGATTCATCAGAAGTACGGGGGTGTGGTGCCGGAGTTGGCCTCGCGGCAGCATATCAAGGCCATAGTGCCGGTCGTCACGGAGGCCATGGTCGCGGCGGATGTGGCGTGGGAAGAACTGGACGGGATCGCCGTTACGTATGGCCCCGGCTTGGCGGGCGCGCTCTTGGTGGGCGTGAATTTTGCCAAAGCCCTCGCCTTCTCCCTCGGCGTTCCCTTGATCGGTGTGAATCACCTTGAGGGTCACGTCTACGCCGCTTGGCTCTCGCGCTCGCGACGGGCGCGCCGAGACGTCGAAGAAGAGTTGAAGTTTCCGCTGCTTGCCTTGGTTGTCTCAGGCGGCCACACGGAGCTTGTGCTCATGCGCGGGCATGGCGACTACGGCCTCATTGGCGCGACACGCGATGACGCCGCCGGTGAAGCATTCGATAAAGTGGGGCGCATTCTCGGACTGCCCTTCCCGGGTGGCCCCGCAGTCCAGTTGGCTGCAGAGCAACTCTCGCGCTACGGGCTACGAGGGCGACGGAACATGGTGGACTTGCCTAGGGCCTGGATGCAGGGCACGTATGAGTTCAGCTTTAGCGGCGTGAAGACCGCCGTCTTGCGGTACATGCAGAGTCGTATGAAGGATCAGGACCTTTCAGAACCACTTGCGACAAGTCCTGGCGGTATTGTGACTACGGACGTGCCGCTCTATGTCGCTCAGGTTGCGGCCAGTTTTCAGCAGTCCGTGTCGGATGTCCTGGTTGCCAAGACTGTTGATGCCGCCAGAGAATTCAAGGTCCAAATGATACTGGTGGTTGGCGGCGTGGCTGCCAATAGCCTCTTGCGCGAAGAGATCGTCGCGCATGCGCCGGTGCCGGTGCGGATTCCGGACTTTGCCTTTTGCACCGACAATGCCGCTATGATTGGCGCGTGCGGATACTATCGCCTGCAACAAGGCCTGGTATCCGACATGACTCTCGACGTGGATCCGGGAGCGCGTCTGGCGCCGCCGTCAACGACCATTCCGTCGGAAGGCTACAGCGGGAGCCGCAGGTCATAGACCGGGAAGCCCTAGACCGTTGCCAACGCCGGCTCAGCAACATAGGGAATGGTCAGGGGCCCCATGGGCAGGACACAGATGCGAGCGCCCGGCCCAAATTTCTCTCGCAGGGCGGCCACGGTACCCTCTATCGAGCGGCAGGGCGTGAGGTGCGCGTCTTCAATTGACTGGTCCGAGAGATTCTCGGCATACAGGTGCACCTCTGCTTTCAAGAGGATTTGCGCCAATATCTGGGCTTCCCACTGGTCGAAACGGGAGAACCCCGGGCTGTTTATCAGGTCAAGCAACGCGGCAGGCGTGTCCCGCTCCTGCAAGAGGTCCTCGAAGTGGCCGTGTCCAATGCCCTCTGAGCACTCGGCGGCAATGACGATGGCGCCACCCTGCTTCACCACTTGATACGCCGCCGACATGCCCTTCACGGCCTGGTAGAGATTCAGGTCGAGGGGATAGCCGCTATTCGTCGTAATGACGATGTCGTACGGCTCGGCCACCGGCCGCATGACGGAACGGCGGGCGAACGCGCAGCCGGCTGCATGAGCCTGGAGCATCTCACCGGCAAAGACGCCCGTGATCTCTTTGCGCTTGTTGATGGTAACGTTCAAGCTGAGATCGGGCGGGCAGAGCGCAGCCGCCTCGCGTTGCTCGCGGTGGATAGGATTGCCCTCCAGGTGTCCCCACGTCGCTTTGGGATGGCCGATCATGGCCGCGTTGTGGTTGTGCATGACGGAGTCCGCGCCGGCAATGCCGGGCAGGATGAGCTTCGCGCCGCCGCTGAAACCCGCAAAGAAGTGCGGCTCGATGAAGCCGGTGAGAATCTTGACCGAGGCGTCGAGGTAGTGGGTGTTGATCCACACGGGTCCGCCGGAGGAGGTCTCCCCAAGGTAGCGTAATTGGGATTTGTCCGTCGAATCATGGTTGACAGTGCGGTAGTTGGCTACAACCTCCTCACCTAACATTCCGCACAGTTCTGCTTCGGTATTGGGACGATGCATGCCGGTGGCATTGATGAGCACGAAGTTCTCACGGGGAATGTGCGCCAGTTCAGCGAGGATTGCCGGTACCATAAGGTGATTCGGCGCCGGCCGGGTAATGTCGCAGAAGACGATTGCGACGGTATCCTCCGCTCCGGCAAGCTCGGCAAGCGGTCGCGTGCCTATGGGTTGACGCAGTGATTCGCGCAGAGCAACAAGGGGATCCGCGACCCCCGGCAGATCGATCGGTTCTACTACGTCCACGTTCTCATCCGGCAGAGTTACCGGTAATCCCGTGCGGCCGTAGGCGAGATCGACTTGCATCGCTGTGTCCTCTCTTGGAAAGTGCCTAAGAAACTGAGACTTGGGTGGCGCTAAGCAGTGGCGCCTTTACGGCAGATACCCATGCAGTCGAAGTTTCAGGAAGCGCTTTGTCATCCTTGCGCACAGTATAGTGCATCCCCGCTTTTCACACACCCTTCAGACTGGTCAATTCTACCCGGGTACGCCGCTCTTCTACGTGCGGACGCTAACCTCATCCCAGGAGTCGTGCTGCAAGAACACGGCTTTACTCTGGTTTGACACGTGGTAACATGGCTTTGTCCGTTGCGGATGACGTGATCGTCTAGGCCAGCCTGGAGAGGTGACTATGAACGCGCTAAAGAAGGTACTCGCCCTCATCCTCAGTCTGATAGCCATCGCCGTACTGTTCCAACTCCTATTCAGTCCGTTCTACCCGGATACGGTGGACATCAATTGGACGTGGAATGTGCTCAACTGGTTTATCGCTTTTGGCGTGGCCGTCGCGCTCATTGCGACCTACCTCAACAAGAGAGGTCTTAGTGCTGGCAGCAGCACCGGTCGCGAGTATATCTTCGCCAACACGGCGTTCTACGCCGCCGCGGTGCTGGCGATCTGGTTCTTCTGGAATTGGTTCGATGATCTCACTGTCGGTGAGGAAGGGCAAAGCGAACTTCGGTTAATCTTCTGGTCCTACATAAACCCGTTATTCATCATACTCATGGGCACGGTGAGCGCCCGTCTCTGGAGGGATGCCTCTCGCACATGAACGGAGCGTTGGCGAAACCGCAGAGTACGCGCTCCACCGAGAAATACAGCGGAGAACCGGACACGCCCCGGCTGAGTTCGCTAATGAGAACGCCCAATCGTTGACAGTAGGGTCTCGCTCCGGTAGCATCGTATCTGATGGTTGTTGTCTTTACGTCACGCTTGCCGTAGCGCAGCGAGGAGATGGTGATTGGTGTATCGTTCAAGTGGGTTTCCACTCGTATCGCGATGCATTGCCCGTATCACCACGGCTGGACTCTCTGTGCACGTGGCGAGAGGACCGTAAGACCTGTTCTTCTATATTGAAAGTAGCAACCTGAGGCCTCTCGCCCATGCCTGAAGCGAGGGGCTTTTTCTTTTGCCTTAATCTTGATCTATCTTCAATCTGAGTTGCGTTTAGGAGAATGAAACATGCCGGAATCACAAGGGAACAAAGACAAACAAGCGGCGGAGCGCCTGCATACAATGCGACACTCTGCTGCACATGTGCTCGCGACGGCCATGTTGGAATACATGCCGGAAGCCAGGCTAACCATCGGTCCCGCCATAGACGATGGTTTCTATTACGACTTTGATCTCCCGCGAACGCTGACTCCGGAAGACATCGATGCGTTGAGCGAGCGCATGGAGCGGATTATTCGCCAAAATCAGCCATTTGAGCACTCCACGATGCCGGTTGAGGAGGCAAAAGCCTTCTTCCGGGAGCAAGGTCAAGACTACAAGGTGGAGCTTATCGAAGACTTGGAGCGGGACGCCAACGCCGAGCAGGTGAGCATCTACCAGAACGGCGACTTCATTGATCTTTGCGAAGGACCCCACGTGGAAACGACAGGGGCGGTGAAAGCGTTCAAGCTGCTGCGCACTGCCGGCGCGTACTGGCGGGGCGATGAGAACCGCCAGCAACTGCAACGCGTGTACGGCACGGCCTGGGAATCCAAGAAGGAGCTCAGGACATACTTGAACTTCCTGGAAGAGGCAGAGCGGCGCGACCACCGTCGGCTTGGCCGCGAACTCGACCTCTTCAGCTTTTCTGACGAAATCGGCCCTGGCCTCGTGGTCTGGCACGCCAAGGGCGGACACGTGCGCAGCGTCATGGAGGACTTTTGGCGCGACAGCCATCGGGCCGGCGGCTATGAGTTCGTCTACACGCCGCACATCGGCAGAGCGGATCTCTGGCGAACGAGCGGACACCTGAATTGGTTCGCGGACAACATGTACGCCCCGGTGGAAATCGACGAGCAGCAGTACTATCTGAAACCGATGAATTGTCCCTTTCACATTCAGGTCTACAAAAGCCGTACGCGCAGTTACCGCGACCTGCCGCTGCGCTATACGGAAGCCGGGACGGTCTATCGCTACGAGAGGTCGGGCGTGCTGCACGGCTTGCTGCGCGCACGCGGCTTTACGCAGGACGATGCCCACTTGTTCTGCCGGCCGGAACAGATGGATAGTGAACTTGAGCGCGTGTTGCGCTTCTGCCTGGAGATTCTTGAAACCTACGGCTTCAAAGACCTTCAGTTGGAGTTGAGTACGTGGCAACACGGTGAATCAAGCAAATACGCAGGCGAAGCGCAAGACTGGGAAATGGCAGAGTCCGGCCTGGTAGGCGCGCTCGAAGGCCTTAGCCTTGACTATAAGCGGATGGAGGGAGAGGCTGCCTTCTATGGGCCAAAAGTTGACATAAAGATTGTCGACGTGCTGGGCCGTCCCTGGCAGCTATCGACGATTCAGTTCGACTTTTGGCTGCCGCAGACCTTTGGGCTGGAATACATAGGTGAGGATGGCGCCGCGCATAGGCCGTACATGATCCACCGCGCCCTCTACGGTTCAATCGAACGCTTCTTCGGTATCTTGCTCGAACACTACGGCGGCGCGTTCCCTGTTTGGTTGGCGCCTGTCCAGGTCGCAGTGATTCCCATTGCCGACCGCCATAACGAGTATGCGCAGCAGGTTGGGGCGGAACTTACCCAAGCCGACCTCCGCGCGGAAGTGGATACGCGTTCCGAACGAATGAACGCCAAGATACGCGACGCCCAGCTTCAGAAAGTACCGTATATGGCTGTGGTGGGAGACCGCGAAATCAGTGACGGCGCGGTCAACGTCCGCCTGCGCACGGGTGAGAACCGCGGCGCGCTGCCGGTCGCGGATTTCTGCGCCATGGTGCGAGAAAGCGCGGAATCTCGCTCCGAGACCTTGTGACCTTCCTCCGGTCGTACCGGCTGAGAACTGCGAAATAGCTCATTGTGGTACCCTTAAGAGAAGGAGCACCCGCTGTCTTGTCATAATCGGGACAGTGATCTCTTTCTCTTCCTCGTAACGCTTTGATCGGTTTAGCTTTCTGCCTCTATCGGCCCGGGCATCTCCGGCTCGCTTACGCTGTTTCGCAAGCCTATTCGGAATCGTGCAGGCCATCCTTCTCCATTTGAATCGAACGCGGAAGTGTCGCTTTCTTCAACCTTTGCATCTTTGCTTAATCGCTTCGAACTCAAAGTGGCATAGCCACCGCCGCGCAAGCCGGATACGTCACGAACGCAGAACAACCCTGTGGAGAACCATCTTGCTATGACGTGCAATTACCTGAGCGCGATGCGGCAACCCGTACACCGTGTTGGCCTCATCTTCATCCTCGCGTTGCTTGCCGCTCTGTGGCCACAGCCTCTGCATGCCACCGACCACACCATCTACTTTCCTGAAACCGGCGCATCGGTCTCTTTTGGCTTCAAGCGTTTCTTCGAGGAGCGCGGCGGTGTGGAAATCTTTGGGTATCCGATTACGCCGGAGATTCAAGAAGGCGGCCGCACCGTGCAGTACTTTCAACGCGCGCGCTTCGAGTACCATCCCGAGCACGCCGGGACTCGTTATGAAGTACAACTGGGGTTGCTTGGCGATATCCTTACCAGTGGTCGCACGTTTCCCAAGGCGACGCCTGTTGGGACAACAGAGAACCAACGGTACTTTCCGGAGACGGGCCACATCGTGAGCGGTGCCTTCCTGCGCTTCTTCAATACGCGCGGGAAACTAGACATCTTTGGCTACCCGACTTCTGAGGTAATCCAAGAGAACGGTAAGACCGTACAGTATTTTCAGCGATCACGGTTCGAGTATTATCCGCAGTTGCCGGAGACGCATCAGATAACCCTTGGCTTACTTGGTGAGGAATTGGCGCAGCAGGCAGGCCCCCGTGGGCAGTTCTGGGTTACGGGCATGCCCGCTACGCTGAAGACTAGTCAGATCGTCAACTTGCAGGTAGCCGTGCAGAACACAGGTATCTTGCGTTGGTCCCCGTTAGGGCCGTCGGCTGTCTCGGTGGGGTATCGTTGGCTTGATCAGGCGAGCAACACCGTGTTGGAAGGTTCACGGATAGCGCTCCCTAACCTTGTTTCTACAGGCAGTGTAGCTACCGTTGAGGTGTCGCTTACGACGCCAGCGCAGGGGGGAGCTTACACGCTGCAATGGGACTTTTGGCAGCAGGGTCGCGGCTGGGTGGCGGTACGCGATCCGTCTGCTGCCACCAGGCAAGCGTTCAGCGTACACAGCCCATTGCCCACGCCCACGCCAGTGCCAACGCCGCGGCCCACCCCTGTCGTTGCCAGCGCCGCCGACGGCATGCTCATCCGGGTCGGCGTTTTCTCTACTACCGAACCGAGCGTGCGGATTTCGGGCAGTGGTAGATTTCATGTTGAAGATGAGAACGGGAGGACAGTTCGCAGCTTCACGGCCGACCAGATCGTCACGGTGACGCACATCCCGGCGCGGTTGCGCTACCGCTTGACGCTCAATAGCAGAGACGTGGCGGAAGTGTCCACTTTCGCGCGTTTTGTAGCGGACGACAACACCATTCTGTCCGTCCTTGATTTGCCCAACTTCCAGCAATACCGGAATGTGGTTGAAGTGCGCTACTCGGCCCACTCGCAGCGCCTGTGGGCGATCAATGAACTGCCCATGGAGTATTACGTAAAGGGAATTGGTGAAGAGCCGGAAGACTTCCCATTCGAGGGATTGAAAGCGGCGACGGTGGCCTACCGCACCTACGCGCTCTCGCACATGGATCCGCAATGGCCGGGTCTGGGGTGCATCTGCGGCAAGGAACCATTCGACATCACCGCGGGCACGGAGAAGGAGTACAAACCGTACGACGGCTCCCACCAATTGTACTTGGGGTACTACCGGGAGACGTTTGGCAGCAATTTGGAGGCGGCCGCCAACGCGACACGGGGGCAGGTACTGACCTATGACGGCAAGTTGATCCGCGCCGCTTACTATGCGACGGCCGACGGGAGAACGCGGTCGTGGAGTAACTTTCCCTGGGCGGTGAGCGTGCCGGACCCGGTGAGCGAAGGTATGACGCTAGACGGGCACGGCTGGGGCATGCCGATGAGGAGCGTTATCACGCTGGCCAATAGAGGGATGACCTACGACCAAATCCTCAAGATGTACTACACGGGAGTGGAATTGACGAAGCTCTATTGACGGCAGGCAGCGAAACTTGTCAAGTCGCGCGGTCTCCCGTACTGGCCTTTTGAGTGTGGGATAGGTACGGTTACCTATGGCTAAAAGCGGCGAGATCTGGGTTGCAAGCGATCTGGTCAGCCACTTGGCCTAAGGCGGATCTCGCAATTCGTCAGAAGGGGTTTGGCGTACCTGGCTACTACGACTCTACCCTTCAGGTGTAACAAACTGACGAAATGCAAAAGGCCGGTCTCAAACGTGAGACCGGCTTTTGCACTTTGGCTCGAATTGGCCCGAACCAATTGGTACTAGAGTTGTCTGATAGCGATGCCGTGGTAATCCAGCGCCGGCAGCTCACCTTCATCCGTGAGCTCACCTTGTATCAGGACGTCCACTACCTGTCTGGTCTCCACCGACACTACCACTACGGCGGGCAATTCGCCGGAGCCGCCCATAGCGCCGGCATCCGTTTCTCCGCCACCCCGCAGAAGGATGAACGCGAAGACACCGTCAGGTGAAAAGACCAGGAGGTCCGGCGCTTCCCCGACAAAAGGTATTCGCTCGACGAAGTCGTTGAACTCGGGGCTAATAATGCCGACGTTGCCGGTCCAGCGGTTGGTAATCCAGATTTCGGAGCCGTCGGGCGTGATCGCCATGCCGTGCGCTTCGGCGCCACGGGTAGCGTCCTTGGCGATTATCTCATGCGTTGCGGTATCAAACACGTAGTAGAGGCTCTTCGAGTCCCGCGCGCCCCCGGTGACGAACATCTTGGTGCCATCCGGCGAGAGAACACTCATCAGATTCACCCTGACCTCTTCCGGCGAGAATGCCTTGGCCAAGGTGAACGTCTCCAAATCCAGAATGACCAACCCGCCATTGGCGAGAGCAGGACCCAGCGTCACGTAGGCGTAGCGCCCGTCTTGGGTGAACGCTGAAGAAATTGGATTGGCCGAGGGAAACTCATCTGCCCGGGCCTTGATTAGCGGGTCCTCCGCAATTACAAGCCTGCGGCCTATGGAGAATTCCTCCGCATCGTGGTCGGAAACAATCTCAACCAACTCACCGGCCTTGATCACCGAAACGAGAACGCCGCTATCGTCCGGGTAAATGTCCGCGGCATGGCTCGCGGGTCCTGTGTCAAAAGTAGCGATCACTTTTCGATCGGACGCTCTAACAACGGCTGTATTACCGGATACCGTGCTGGCAATCCACGCGTACTTGGAGTCGCTTGTAAAATTGATCCAGTGCGTTCGTTCCAGCCCCGCCGGCGAAAGATCGACCGTCTCCACCACCTCAAGTTGTGGACTGATGATATGGATAATGTTATTTGTCTGGTCCATGGCCCAGACTTCGTATTTGGCAGTGGATACGGGTGGCTCCGGTTCTATGACGTATGAGCCGCAGGCGGATGCCAGCAGCCCTACAAGAAGGGCGGCAAGCAAAGGCACAATGAAGTTGCGCCATCTTGCCGTTACAAAATCCGCAAAGTGTCTTGTCGATCCAAACATTGCCGCTTTCCTCTCCCTCGCTGAAAACAAATAACGTACTCTTCAAATCGACGGCACGAGGCCGTTTGGTACTCTCCCTCCTCTCAAACGATGGACACTCTTACTTCTCAATGGGCACGCCGATCATGCTGCCCCATTCCGTCCACGAGCCGTCGTAGTTGCGCACATCCGGGTAGCCCAAGAGGTACTTGAGTACGAACCAGGTGTGTGACGAGCGCTCGCCGATCCGGCAGTACGTCACGATCTCCTTGTCCGGCACGATCCCTTTACCGCCGTAAATCTCACCCAGTTCGTCAGGAGACTTGAACGTGCCGTCATCGGCGACAGCCGACGCCCATGGGATATTGGCGGCACCGGGAATGTGGCCGCCACGCTGTGCGGTTTCCGGCAGGCCCGGCGGGGCCAGGATTTCGCCGGTGAACTCTTGCGGCGAGCGCACGTCAACGAGGCCGACGTTCGGGTTACTCAAACGCTCCTGCACGTCGCCTTGGAAGACGCGGAGGGCGGTATCCGGGTCTTGCGCCGTGTAGGAAGCTTGCGCTACATAAGGAATATCCTCCGTAAGCGGACGGTCTTCCGCCTCCCACTTGACGCGGCCGCCATTCATCAAGCGCGCGTCTTTGTGTCCGTAAATCTTCAGGATCCAGAGGGCGAAGGCCGCAAACCAGTTGTTGTTGTCGCCATAGAGGACGACCGTGGTGTCAGGCGTTATCCCGCTCTGCCCCAGGAGTTCTTCCAAGTCTTCCTTACCGATAAGGTCGCGCCGTACCGGATCGTTGAGGTCGGACTGCCAGCCCCAATCGACAGCGCCGGCGATGTGCCCGGTCTCGTAGGCGGTCGTATCCACGTCCACTTCGACGAGCCGGACGTTTGCGTCGCCGCCGTGTTGGGCAACCCAGTCGGTCGAAACGAGAACGTCAGAATCGGCGTACTCTGCCATAATGCATGCTCCGTATCACCTAGGTTAGTAATAGTTGACCAAGTCGCTCTACATAGTAGCAATAGGAATTGGGGCTGTCAAGAAACAGACGCAAGCTTGCGGCGCTCCGAGAGCTTACGGAGGTGGAGAAGAGTGGTATCTCGGCTAACCGGTTCTGCCGCCTGCAAAAGAAGAATGAGGGCGCCATTGGGCGCCCTCATTCGTTGACTTTTCAGGGAACAAGCGCCAACGCATTATTGGCGCACTGCCTAGATTGCCGGTAGCGCTTCTTTGCGGAATGCTAGATCCACTTGCGTGGATATATCTCCAAGTAGACCGAAACCGTCTCCCACGTGATGTAGTAGAGAAAGAGCGCAAGAAGCAGCGCCACGATGGTGGCAGCGTAGAACACCGGGCGCAGTCTTGCAAACCCTTGCGGGAGGTCGCGCGTGCCAACCAAGGAGGGAATAATGGCGTGGGCCAGCAAGAAGGAGACAGCCGTCGCCACCATCATGAAGAGCGCGATCCAAAAGAAGATAAGGCCCGTGTCGAGCTGATCCCATATCGGAAGCGCCAGTGGATGAGGATCCATGCGTTGCTTTCTCCAGTCCCTAACCGCTTTCTTGTTCCTGTTCTTCTTCCTGCAGTGACCGTATGAAGAGAATAAGTTCCCATCGTTCTTCAGAGGTCAGCAATTTGCCAAACGACGGCATATTGCCGAGGCTATTCGTCAGAATCCAATAGATCTCGCCGTCTGAACGCTCATTGGTGATTCGTTCGCCCTGCATCGCTTGCGGCAGCGGGTCGAAATATAGACCCACCGGGCCTTCTCCCCGACCGTCCGCGCCGTGACAGTGCTTGCAGTTGGTCATGAACAGTTGTTTGCCCGATTCTATACGTTCAGGCGTGCTTGCGAGAGGATTGGTTACATCCACGGCTTCCGCAAAACTATATTCGCGTGCCTTTCCAGTCACCGGCACGGAATCGGTGGGAGGCATGCGCCGCGGAGGTTCCTGCTGCCGGTAAGACTGCTGGTAGTGCATCTCCGGAAAGACATCCCAAAGATACCCATAGCACGACGTCAAAAGACCGGCACACAACGCACCCAAGACAAGACTGAATACCACCCAACGCGGGCGCAAAGCATCGCGTATAGAGCAAAATACCACTTGTAGATACTGCCGGTCTCGCATCCGGATGGTCCTAGTCCTGCTGCTTCACTTCTTCAGCGCCGGCTTCCGCAAGGGTCGTCTGCGCCGTTTCCGCTTGCGTATTGTCCTCGCAACGGACCACTAACCCTATGTAGCCTTCGGTAATGCGCGCATCGTAGAGGTCATTGGTGAGATTTGGCAGCCGCGACTCGAAGATTACGCCCATGATGGTAAAGATGAGCGCTCCGAGCATGGTGCCTTCATACATGATGATGAACATCGGCGGTATGCCGAGAATTGGCTTTCCCGCCGTAACGAGCGGGTACGACAGTTGTGTGCCGGCCGTCACCATCAGGCCGACCGCGAAGCCAATCATCGCCCCACCGAGGGGGAAGATGAATAGACGATGGTCTCCCGAATCCTCGCCGAAAGCGCCTTCCGGGTAGGGCGCGCCGGTCAACACCTCATAGTCGGTCGGGCCGAACCCCGAAGCCTGCAGGCGGTCCGCGGCCGCAGCCGCGGTGTCCGCCGACTGAAATAGTCCCATTACACTGGGCATGGTTTCCTCCCTATTCTCGCACTATCGCGGGCAAGCGTAGCTTGCCGATGCGGAATTCGCGTTTCCAGATGTGTCCTTCTTTTTCCTCCCAGATGGGGATAACCGGGAATATCTTCGAAAACAACAAGAGCAATAGCCCTACGTTGCCGAAAGAGAAGATGACCAGAGATATTTCAACTAGGCTCGCAGAATAGTCACCCCAAGCGAATGCGTCGGGATGCCGCCGCTGTAGGGTCGGGATGATGATCAGGAACCGTTCCAACCACATGCCGATGTTGACGACGAGGGCCGTCAGAAGCATGATGGGGATATTTCTACGAAACTTCCTGAACAGCCAGATGGGCACCGGCAGGAAGACGTTACATATGATCATCAATAGGAACAAGTAGAGGTACGGCGGCGATAGCCGTAGCTTCATCACCTCGTACTCCGCCTCTTCCTTGCTTATGAGCGCGAAGACCACATCCAGGAAATAGAAGTACCCCCACGCCAATGCGACTACGGCCAGCAGGCGCCCGATCATATCAAAGTGCTCGGGGCGAATGTAGTCGTGGAGCTGGAAGAGGGACCGCATTACCGCCATCAAGGCAATCACGGCTGCCACACCGGAAAGCACTGCGCCCACGACGAAGTACGGCGCAAAGATGTGCACGTGCCAACCCGGCACCAGCGACATTCCGAAGTCCCAAGACACAATGCTATGGACGGAAACAAATACCGGCAGAATCAGCGCCGACAGCAGCAGGCCGGTAGCATTCAGCAGTTTCCACTGCCGTGCATTGCCGCGCCAACCCAGGCACAGCGTGCCGTAGACAATGCGTCGCCAACCGGTCGTTTTGTCTCGCGCCAAGGCGAGATCGGGAATCAATGCGGCATAGACAAAGAGAATACTTCCCGTGAGGTACGTAAAGATCGCGCTCGGATCCCACACGAGCGGAGAACGAACGTCAGGCCATATTCCCCGCACAAAATCATAGGGGAAAGCCCAGTAGAGCGTGCGCCAGGGACGACCGGTATGGAGCACCACGAAGAGCGCCGCAGTGAGGAGCGAGAATACCGTCATGACCTCGGCAGCCCGCACCACGGGCCGGCGCCACTCCGCCGACGTGAGCCGCAAGATTGCCGAAATCATGGTACCCGCGTGGCTGATACCCACCCAAAACACAAAGTTGATGATGAAGAAGCCCCAGAACACCGGGTGATTGAGACCGGTTACGCCCAGGCCGTACGTCACCAATAGCGTGGCGGCAAACACCCCGAGGCCTACCAACCCCATTAAGAAGAGTAACAGCACGTAGAACCGCAATGGTGTCTCCAACACCGACCGGAGGAGATCGCGATTAATCTGAATGGGCGTGAGCCGGGGGCGCTCATGCATTGGGTCCAAACTCCTTCATAAGCTGCGCGCCTGAATATGGTGGCAGCGAGCGGGATCTCTTATTGAGGCTTGATAACATAGGGTACCTCAGCGTTCAGGAATTTCTCATTGCGGCGTAGGATGACGCACTCTTGCATTTCCCAGTTCGAGAGCGGCCCCAAACACTTGACCGCCCATGTCACCAGGAATACGGCTCCCGCCAGCCCTCCAACAATGATGAGCACGTCCGGTAAACCGGGCCAGGGGATTGCAATAGCTTCATGCAACTCATGATCCAACGGGTCTTGTGTATTGAGAAACGCCGGCACATAGTCGATTATGCGCTGAATGAATATCCCGATGAGCGAAAGCACCGCTACCACCGTCGGGCCGGCAACACTCTTTCGCCAGGGGTTCCACATTAAGATCAGCAAGGGCAGTACGAAACAACAAACAAACGCGGCAACAAACAACCAAGTATTCTCGCCAAAGCTCCGCGTTCCGATTATGACAACCGTCTCCCGAGGCACACGGCCGTACCACGAAGTAAGGAAGTCTGACCACCAGTGATACGCCCACGCAAGATTGAGCGCGAGCATTATCTTAGCCACGTTCCAGAATTGGTCGACGGTGATATAGGCCTGCAGCCCATAGAAGCGCCGAATCACGGCCATGACGACGATGGTCATAGCCGTTGCCGCGAGCAAACCGTTGATGCTATAGAATGCCGGGAACATCGAACTCTTCCAGCCAGGAATGAGCGTCATAACGTAATCGAGGCTAATTATTGACTGCACGAAGATGAAGTTCATCACGTAACAGCCGCCGAGCACCGCCAAGCCTATGCGTTGCACTTTCCACTGCTTCGGCGTTCCAATAAATGAGCCTGAAAGCAGCCGTGCTACGCGGTGCGTTCCGCCGCTCTGCACCCGCAAGGAAGCCAGGTCCGGCAGTGCCTGAACCCAGAGGAATGCGAAACCGTTAACCACAAGCATGAGAACAAAGATCGTGTCGTAGAAATGCGGCGCGCCCCACGGCCAGTCAAACCAAATCGTCGTGCGTACCGCACTTGATGGCACCAACCAAATAAGAGGAAGAAAAAGCAACACGTTGAGAAGACCGGCGACAGCCACTACCTGAGACGCGCGAACTAACGACCCGTGCCAACGGGCCCGCGCCAGGCGCGGCACAAACGAAACCATAGGTGCCGCTTGGCCGACCGTGAAGAGGAAGCCGAACACCGCGGCGTAGTAGGCCCACGGCCCCCGATCTTCGAGGCCGGAACCGAGTCGGATGGCAAATCCAACCACTCCACCGACGAACAGCACGAATAAGACCAGCAGCGTAAGTCGATACGCGTTGCTGCTCCCTAACGCCCGGCTAAAGGTGTCACGCGCTATTTCCGCCGGCGTCGGCAGCGGTTCCAGCATGTGCTGGTGATGTTTCGCTTGCATGTGGATCAACCTTCTTCAAGTAGATCACATTGGTATCAGTGCCAAGGTTTTCCATTACGCGGTAGTGCCGCTTGTTCTGTGCTAACTGTGCGGCCCGCGAATTCTCGTCTTCCAGATTGCCGAATACAAGTGTATCGGTCGGGCACGCCTGCACGCATGCCGGTTGCACGTCGCCATCTTGCAACTCTTCGTCTGCCTGTCGGCGCTCCCACTCGCTCTTGCGAATGCGCTGCACGCAAAACGTGCACTTTTCCATGATGCCCTTGGTGCGCACGGTGACGTTGGGGTTGAGATACTCCCGGTGCGTGTCGTCGAGATCGCGTTCCCAGAAGTTGAAGAAGCGCGCATGGTATGGGCAGTTGTTGGCGCAATAGCGCGTCCCGATGCAGCGGTTGTAGACCTGCACATTCAAGCCCTCTTGGTTGTGGTAGGTCGCGTAGACCGGGCACACGGGCTCGCAGGGGGCGTTATTGCAGTGCTGGCAGAACATGGGCAGGAAACGCGCCTTGACGTTGGGATACTCGCCTTCCCAATAGCGCTCGATGCGAATCCAGTTTATGGCCCGTTGCTGGAGCACAACATCCTCAAGGTTGAGCGCAATGTTGTTCTCGGCGTGACAAGCAACGACACAGGCTTGGCAGCCGGTACAGCGGTCAAGGTCAACCACCATACCCCAACGCCGGCCAATGCTTGTCACCGGCTTGCTGGTATCTTGTTCTTTGCCTTCCGCGGCCTGTTTCACCGCTGTCTCTCCCCGCTACTACTGGGTTTCGTTTGTAATTTGGAATGTCTTCTCATCGGGCATCTGCACCGGCGCGGTAATGCCCTCGATGCGCGGCAGGCGGGTCCGCCGTCCGGTTGGCGCAATCCGTACCCGCGTCGCCGACCAAGCCAGAGCGCCGGTTTCCTCTTGGACAACCGGCGCCAGAATACGCAATGCGTTTTCCCCGCGATTCTCGGCATACCGACCAAGTTCCTGATGTCCTTGGCCCAGCGGCACACTTACGACACCTTCGCCTATGCCCGGGTAGGGGTAGGCGGGAGCCAGAAGCGATCCGGCAACGGACGTAATGCGCACGATGTCGTTTTCCTGTATGCCCAAGGCTGCCATCGTCTTTGGGCTCAAGGCAACCCACGTTGCCCAGACCCCCGTTGTCATGGGGTCAGCGGTGGATTGCAGCCACGGTGACACCGCCAGACTCCCGCTCCCATCCCCAAGCAAGACGGATGGCGTTACGATGAGATGGTAAGGAAATTCACCGGTGCCACTACTAAAGTTTGCCTCGACCGCGGTCAATCCCGCCAGATCCGGCGCATCTGCCGTCACACGCTCAGCCGGCACCCACCAGCCGCCGCGCTGCAAGACGGACAACCAGAAGACTTCCGGATCATCGCTCGTCACCGAGCCGTCACCGCGGGCCTGCAGCTCGTCAACGCTAGCGCGGATGGCGTCTCTCATCGTGGCCCACGGCAGCGCTTCGGCAAGTGAGCCACCAAGCGATTGCGCCAAACTCAGCAGGACGTCAGCAAAGGCGCGCGTACCGGCTGCGCCCTCGAATTCCTGGTGGTACGGACGCACGACAGGTTGCTGAACGCCAAGCGTGGAATACTCAGCGCCCAACGGGGGTATACTTGTGCCCCAACTCTCCAGGTAGTGGTGATCGGGAAGGATCAAGTCGGACAAGGCCGTGGTCTCATCTAACACGTTCGAGAAGCTAACGATATAAGGAATCGCTCCCAAAGCGCTGCCCGCATTCAAGACTCCGGGGAGGCCATACACAGGGTTAGCCCCATGGATAAGGAGAACTTGCGGTATCTGGCCGCTCTCTATCTCGCCAAGAAACGTCTGCCACTCCTCAAAAGAGGTCACCGGCGCTTCAGCGGGAATGTCCGGCAGGGGCGACGGGGCATTGAGCAGCACACCACCCGTCTGGCCCACGTTGTCCTTCAGCAGATTCAAAGCGAAGATTGCGGACATATTGAACAGCCCGTTGGTATGGCCGGCCGCGCTGCCGCCGCCCATAGCGACTGCGGTCGGCGCCGCGGCAAAGTCATGGGCAACCCTCTGAATAACCTCGGCCGGCACACCGGTAGCGTCAGCGACTTTCTCAGCAGCGTAGGCTTCCAGCGTTCCCTCGCCGCCGGTCAAGGGCTGCAAGGCGGCGGGTACCGGCCTACCGGCCAGGACTGCGTGAGCGATGCTCAGCGCCAAGATACCCTCCGTGCCGGGGGTGACGGGATGCCATTCGTCGGCGTTAGCCGCCGTCATCGTCAAGTGCGTGTCGAAGTGCGCAAACGTGCCCCGCGAGCGGCCCTCTCCCTGCCGGAAATGCCCGTAGGCTTGGCCGTAATGTACGGGGGAGTCGCCGCCTTCGAGAAAATTGCCGTCTATGGAAAGCACGTAATCGGTGTTCGCGATATCGAATTGCGGCACGCGGGAGGTCCCAAAGACCTGGGCGCTGGCCTGTCGCACAGCGGCCTGCTCCAGCGGCTCAAAGGTCAACCAGCGCGCGCCAATGCTCTGCGTAAACCGTTCGAGGATCATGCCAAGATGCCCGTTCACGGGCTCCGTAATCATAACGATGCCACCGCTCTCACGGGCGGCGTCGAGCTTACTCTGAAACTCCGGCAAAACGTCATCCCAGCGCATGAACCGATACCGGCCGGAGCCGCGGTTTCGTCTTGGAATCATCGGATTTGGAATGCGGTCCGGGTTGTAGAGGGTTTGCAGGGCAGCTTGTACTCGTGCGGAAGACTTGCCGCGGTTCAGAGGGTAGTCGGGATTGCCTTCAATCTTACGTGCGCGACCGCTCTTGACCCGCACGATCACGCCGCAACCGTCACCGGAGTCCTGGCAAATGGTTGCATACCAGGTATCCAGCCCTGTCACCGTATCTTCCGGTATTTCCACCGGACTCTGAATGTGGAATTCACGATCCGGGGTGCCGCAGCCCGCAAAGGCAACGGCAGCGCCCATTCCCAGGCCCGATGTACCGGCTAATTTTAGGACATCGCGTCGTCGCATATTTTCCTCTAGCGGTGACAGATCGTGCAGTCAGTGGGCGCGTTGTTTTCCCGGTGGCAAGCGACGCAGTCGCCCATGTTCAGGGAGCGGACTTGCTTGACCCGCTCCATCGAGCCCACGTCACCATGACAGGTAGCGCAATCGAAACCAGCCTTGATGTGCGCGGCATGCACGAAACGCACGTGGTCGGGCATCACGTGCACACGCACCCAATCGATAGGCTCCCTGTTTTCCCAATGTGCACGCAATTTGGCGATTTCGGCTTCATGTATGGGATTCTCTCTCACCTTCGGGTGTTCATTATTGATGACCTGATGACACATCATGCACTGTTCAACCGCCGGAATCGTAGCCTCCGCGCCGGTCTCTACGTTGCGATGGCAGAACACACAATCTATGTCGTTCTCCTGAACATGCACGGTGTGCATGAACTCAATCGGCTGCTTCGGGCCGTCGGCGGCTTGAGTCACCCAGGTGACAGCTCCAATAATGAGCAGGCCAACGACGATAACAAGCGCACCAATGGTAATGCGCAGTGTACGCGGGGTCATGCACCCGCTCCCCAATTACGTCCTAAGCAAACTGAAGGCATGTGCGGGCTCCCGTCGGAGGCAAAGCTGAAAGCCACAGAAAAACTTGCGTTAGGGGTCATTCTGGACATTAAACTCCCTGGCGCCGCGCCAGGGTAACCAATGTATTGCCGTCTCAGAAATGTCCGGTCTGCCACGAAGCGGTGCCTTCTCGAGAGAACGTCTTGCGCTGAATTAACGGCTGACTGCAGCCCAAAACATATCAGATCGTCTTAGTGTGCACTTCGGTCTATTATACTGATGCCCACACAAGATGCAAATGACTGGGATGGGCTTTCTTTGGAACCATCGTTAGCGCGCGAAGCCGCTACAATAACACGTATGGGAATCTCCCAGAGCGGCCTATCCGGTCTAAGCCAATCGCCGTGCGGCAACGAGGAGTAAGGTAGCATAGCTCGGCGCAGCCTGACAAATCTCGGCCCCTGAAGCTAGTTCGGGCGAAGGAGGCCGCAAAGGGACGGTACGTGTGGTCAGTCGATAGGTTGGCGGTTTAGATGTCCTTGTGCATGCGCAGTGGTGTCGGCGGCGGCCATTGCGCCTTGCCGAAAGCGCCTCTTCACATGGGAAGATGAAGTATGCCTTTTTCTCGACCAAATCTCTTATTGATAATGTGCGACCAATTGCGCTTCGATGCGCTCCGCGCCGCCGGCAATGACATAATTCAGACCCCCAATCTTGACCGCCTGTGCGCGGAAGGCGTGCGTTTTGCCTATGGATATACGGAATCACCGGTCTGCGTTTCGGCGCGCGCGATCTGCATGACCGGGCAACTGCCGCACCGGACGGGCATCTTCGACAATGGGTATCCACTACCCGCAGATCATCCAACAGTGATGACTCGGTTGCGTGCGGAAGGCTATTTCACCCAAGCGATCGGCAAGATGCACTTCTCGCCAGTACGCGAGCATCACGGATTTGACCGCATGTGGTTGAGCGAGGAAGTCCCACGCCGCGTGGAGAACGATGAGTTTCTGCAAGACGTGCTTTCGGCTGGGTACGGCCACGTGGAAGAACCCCACGGCATCAGGCACGAACTGTATTACATCCCCCAGATCTCGCAACTGCCGGAGCGCCTCCATACCACGGCGTGGACGGCACAACGAACTATAGACTTCATCGAAGAGCGTGCCAGCGAAAACGCGCCGTTCTTCTGCTGGACGTCGTTCATAAAGCCCCATCCGCCGTTCGATCCGCCGTCGCCCTGGCATCGTCTCTATCGCAGCACGGACATGCCCCTCCCGAACCGCAGTGAGAATGAAATAGCGTGGCATACGTGGTTTCAACGCAGCCAGAACCGCAGCAAGTGGATGGACCTCTTCCCGGACGATAACCTGCTGCGCACGATGAAGGCGTACTACTTTGCGTGTGTTTCATTCGTGGATAGCTGGGTCGGTGAAATTCTTGAAGCGTTGGAGACCACAAAGCAGCGTGAGAATACGTTGATCATGTTCGTTGCAGACCACGGCGAGTTCCTGGGCGATCACTTTGCGTTTGGCAAGCGCAACTACCATGAGCCGGCGTGTCATATTCCATATATACTCTCGTGGCCGGGCACGCTGCCCGAAGGCGCTGTACGCGAGCACCTGGTGGGTTTGCAGGACGTCACGCCGACTCTTCTCTCCGCCGCGGGGCTGCCACTCGATCAGCCGGAGTTCGACGGCATGTCGCTGCTCAGCGTTGCCCAAGACGGAAGCTATGCGAGCAGACCCTATCTCTTTGGACAGATCAAGGAGAAGAACCACGGCATGTACTGCGCAATGAACGACGAATGGAAGTACATCTACTGCGCGCCGGACCGCATGGAAATCCTGCTCAACTACCGCGACGATAGCAATGAGTTGATCAATCACGCGCACGAGCCGGGTTTATCCGAGGTGAAGCAAGAGCTTAGGGAAGCGCTCTTTGCGCACTTTCGTGCCGTGAAGTACGCCGATCCACTGGACGGGGATGATTGGGCGCTCTATCCGCAGCCGACTCACGCCTGGCTGCGCCTCGACGAGATGGAAAACAAAGAGGAAGTCGGGCGCGGTTGGCAATTCGCGCGGTGGACAAAAGAGTACCCTGTGGATGGCAGGCAACGCGCCCAGCACGAGAACTACCAATTCGTAGATGGAAGTACTGATGCTCGGTGACATTCTTCGGTATCGCGTGCTACCGCTTCTCATTGCGTTCGCGTTAGTCTTTCTCTTTATCTTCGTGCTCGTGCGCCTGGCAAGCTCCGGTACGGACATCGAGGAAGAACGGCAACGCGCCATTGCCCTCGCTCAAGAGATCTATGCACAGAGGAAAGAAGAGGGCGTGGACTTTTCTAAAGGGCCGTGTTTGTCCGAGAATCTGATGGATGGGTGGGTGGCCGACATCGCGCACTCGCCGCGTCAGGCGCTGGACGACCTGCCTGAAAATCAGTGCCAGAACTACCGTTCCGGCAGAGCATTTCGGCTGGTGGAGCTCGACCCGGACGGGAACGTCATACGTGCACAGTAATATATACGCCCAGGCAGTTTGGCAGATACAAAACTAATGCCGCCTACCAGGATACGTCCGCGCCCCTAAACGTACCTTGGTGGCGGCATTCCGATGTAAAGAGCACTTTATAGAACAGAATCCGGTTCTTAACCGCTAGAGTATTCTACTCTATTGGAGTCTTATCGCCAAGTCGAACGCCGATTAATTGCACCGTGTGCCCTTATGCACTGGCAATGATCGTGTCCAAGCTGGTGCTAATGTCCAGGAGACTTTTCTCGGGAAACTCCTTGTGGAGCGGGATTTCGGCAGACAGATAACTGTCATAGCCAACCGCGCGCAACGATGCGCATACCGCCTTCCAGTCCACGTCGCCTTGCAGGAGCGTCACGAAGCCGTCCATATTCCCGACTTGTACTTTGAAGTCCTTCACATGCACCTTCTTGATGCGCTGCGCGAGGATTTCGATCCAGTGCTGTGGGATGGCCCAGCCCAGGAAGTTTCCGACATCGAAATAGCAACCGACATACGGGCTATTCACCTCATCGAGCAGATTCCGCATCTCCAGCGGCGAGAGCAGGAACTTATTCCACACGTTCTCAACCGCCAGGTATATCTCTAGATCTTCAGCAATAGGGGCAAGTTGCTTTAGGCCCGCGAGCGTGCCTTCATACGCGATGTCGTAGCGCACGTCTACACTCACGGTGCCAGGCACGACCAGCAAGCTGGTGCCGCCAAGAGTCTTCACGATGCGCAGAGCTTTCGCGACATTTTCGATGCCCTTGCTCAGCTCATCGGGGTCGATGGTTGTCAGGGGCGCGCTCCGAATGGGCTGGCCGCCCATGAGGCCGTGAATCTCGACGGTCTTCTCCGCATGGTCACGCAGCCGCTTGAGGTCATCCTCCGATGCGTCTATAGCAATGGGACCGTCGAAGGTAAGACCCGGTTCAATGCCATCGAAACCCGCCGCCTTGGCCATGCTCATGGCATCCACGAGGGGAATATCTCCACCGAAACAATTTCCGCAAACCGCTTTCTTCATGTTTCGTGCTCGCCTTTCCTTATGTCTTGGGCTAACTTGGGTTGACTTGCGATCGGTTCTCTGGAGGTATGTCCATCACAAACCGGTTGCCAGAACTGCACTTTAGTATACCGGAACTCTCTGTACAGCCGTAATTGCGCGCAGTTCCCGGCTCTGCTAGCCTGTGAGCACAAGGAGATGACAGCAATGATTATCGATGCGCACGTCCACGTGGGTAACTCTACTGCCTACAATTTCTACGCAAGTATCGACGATCTCCTGCGGCTTGCGGATGACAATGGCATCGATAAGCTCTTCGTGACCGATTTTACGGCGCTGATCCATGACATGCGCGAGGGGAACGATACCTTGGGCAGGTCGATACGCCAGCACCCGGACCGCATTCTGGGATACGTGAGCATCCCCACGATGAACTTCGAAAATGGGGCACTCGAAGAAATCGATCGTTGCGTGCACGAATACGGCATGCGGGGCATCAAGATCTATTCGTATCCCAAGATTCCCCTCGTGCGCCCGTCCGTATTCCCGGTGCTGGAGCGGGCGGCCTCACACCGCATGCCGATACTGGCGCATTCCACCGCGGAAGAATGCGAGGAGATGGCTTCGCGCGTGCCGGAGGCTTTTCTTATGATGGCGCACTCGGGCAATACGGCTTTGGCGCGGGGCGACTGGTTGCGCGCGGTGCAGGCGGCCGAGAGGTATCCATCCATCCTACTGGAAACCGCCAGCAGTGCCGTTAACAATGGATCGCTGGAGTATACGATCAGTCGCATCGGCCCGGATCGGATTATCTTTGGCACGGACATGCCGCTGCTGGAAGTGAGTGTGCAAATGGCGCGGGTCAGCGGCGCCGCGATTAGTCAGGCTGACAAGGACTTGATATTTGGCGGCAATATGGCCCGCATGTTGGCGCTCGATGCCTAGCGGCGTAATGGGATGGCGAGAAATATGACAGTTTGGGACTTCTCCGGATTTGTCGGCGCTTGGGGATACTGGCCCCTCAAGGAGCGTACCGGCGCTGACGTTATCGCGCTGATGGATGCGCATGGCATAGCGCGGGCGGTTGTGGGCTCTACGCGGGCGCTGGAAAGTGACTGGCGATTAGGAAACGCTGACATCCTTACCGCGGCAGCGGAATCAAGCAGTAGGCTTATTCCCTTTGTCACGATTGACACCACGCTGCCGGGAACGGCTGAACTCGTAGCCGAATATGTGGATGCTGGCGCTAAAGGAATTCGCTGCTATCCCAGCCACCACCACAACACGCTGCCGTCGCAGCTTGAGCCGCTCTGCGCTGCGGCTCAAGACCATGGCTTGATCGTTACGCTCGTGATGCGCGCCATCATGGATTGGTCGTTCCCTGTCGCTGCCGTAGAGCCTTTCGAGGGTCTCGTTGCGCAGTTCCCTGACGTCCAGTTTGTCATTCACGGCCTGAACTACGGGCAAGAGGCGTGGAACGGCATTCGCTTGCTCAATACGTACCCCAACGTCTGGTTGGAAACTTCATGCCTACAGGGCCTTGGCGGGATCGCGCGCTGGGTTGCTCACGCTGATGGTGACCGCATACTTCTCGGTACCGGCGTCCCGCTGCAATACCCCGCCTGCGGCATTGCGAAGCTGGAGAAGGCAGAAATCTCCGCGGCGGACACAGAGGCGATTGCCCACCGCAATGCGCAACGCCTGCTGGCTTACTCGACATAACCGCTGATTCTCCTAGCCGCGCTCGATTCTTCTCTGCATGCCTACCACGGCAGATACCTCCCGTGACCGCGTGTAAGAGAGCGAACGGCAAGGTAGTAGAAGACATCCTGCGCATACTGCAAGGTGTGACGAATTACCTTCCAATCTCGAATGGTATCCCTGAGGGATGTCTCACGTGGTTTGGCCGGAGCGATGTAGTGGACGCGGAGGAGCGGGATCGCATCACGCCATTCGATGATGCCGTAGAAGGTAGCAGGCCCGGTTGGAATCGCCCGCGCCTGCGGGTCCAGCCGGATGTAGCTGGCGGAAGTTTCGTAAAACGTATGCCCGGTTTCATCACGAGCGTATGTGACGCTGCCTCCCGTCCGTACCCATGTCCCGGTCGGCGCGCGCTGAATCACCGCTTGTGTGAAGGGAATCGCCCGCGGTGATTCCTTCCCGGACAGGTACTCAATGCTGGCGCCGGGAGCGAGATAGAGATCGATTTGCGTATCCCTTCGCGCACCAACCGCAGTGAGGTGGATGTGACTCCGGGTTGGCGGAGCCAATTCGTCTACCGCCAAGTGGAGCATTGCGCCGCCGCAATTGTCGGCAAGGAAGATACGTATCTCCTTTGGCATCTCACGGACTTCCGTCACACTGCCGGTTACGCGCACGAGTCGCGGTGGCTCCTGGGGTTGAATGTCCGTGAGGCACTGCAGCACCGTTGCCGTCGGGGTGGGTGGTGGAGGCGTAGGCAGCGCTGCCGTTGGGCGCGGCGCTGGGGTGGCGGTAGGCGCTGGTATGGGAGTAGGGTCAGGTGTCGGCGCAGGTGTGGCAGTAGGCGTCGGCGTGGGCAAAGGGGTTGGTGTCGGTGTCGGTGTGGGCGTAGGCGTTGGCGAAGGTGTCGGTATCGGCGTGGGTGTAGGTGAAGGTGTCGGCAAAGGCGTGGGAGTAGGCATCGGTGTCGGAGTGGGAGGCAGTGGAACGGTGCCCGGTGACGGCGCGTCTTCATGGAAGGCCGCCGGTGAAATCGAGGAGATCTCCTTGCCAAAAACGCGCCGGAGCGACCGACCGCCTGAAGCGGTAGGGTAGCGCCCACGCAGACCCAAGTAGCCGGCGGGATCATAGCCGTAGGCAACGGCATCGATGAACTCGTCACGGTCGCCGATCAAGGCCACAGTGGCACCCGTGTTGGCCAATGCCCACGTGCGGCGAGAGATTCTGCGGTCACGGACCACGTTCGGCACGTCTGACGTATTCCTGTACCCGGTCCCTGACGCGCGGGCTTCAAAGTCCGGCTGCGTGCCAAAGTGGGCGGCGAATTGCCGAGCGTTCTTCGCAGTAACGATGATTTCTCCTGGAGCGAGTTTAGTTCTGGAGGGAAAGCCGTAGGCTACCGGACTGCGGGCCGTCGCGCTCTGGATCAAGATGCGCACGCGCCCGAGGTAGGCCGGTGTGGTTCCTTGATTCTGAATCTCGATGAACTCGTCGCCCTCCGTCCGTGGAATTTGCCCATCGTAGTAGATCTCCGTGATGCGGAGGAACCGGGGCAGCGGCGTTTTCGGCGCCGGTGTGGGTGTTGGCGGAGCGGGCTCCGGCGGCGGTCTTGGGATCGGCCGCGGTGAAGGCGTTGGGGTTGGTGTTTCATTCGACGCGCCCATAGTGCGTGTAGACACGTCCACCCAATCCCCTGTGCCGTCTGGAATCCGCGCCCTGCCGACGGCGTCTTCAGCGATAGCATAGTCAACCTCGTTAACTACCTCACCATAGCCGTCGAGCAGGCGGAGTTTGCCGCTCTTTGCAAGTGGGAAGATAGGGACGACCTTTTCGATTACCAGGAAGCCCTCAGGATCAACCTGGGTGTCTACCGGAAGCACGTAAGCAGCTTCGCCCGCGCCAATTCCCCTATCAAGTGACCAGCAGGTCAGATTCGCGGCGACGGAGGCAAGATTGTATAGCTCTATGTAACCTGTCTCTTCACGACTAAGGCTGTGAAAAACTTCGTTGAACACGATATTGCGGCTCGCGTTGGTCGGACACTCGGGAATCGTGGGCGTTGGCGTTGGTGAAGGTGTGGGTGTTGGAGTTGGTACAGGGGTGGGAGAGGGTATTGGCGATGGCATCGGAGTAGGTATAGGCGTGGGAGTTGGAATTAGTGTAGGTGTAGGTGTAGCTGTTGGCGCAGGTAAAGGGGTAGCCGTGGGAGTAAGTGTAGGCGTGGGCGATGGTGTGGGTGTTGGGGTCGGATTCGCTGCGCCCTTGGTCGGTGTGGAGATGATTGCCCAGGTAGACGAGCCGTCCGGCGCCCGCGCAATCGCCGCGCCGGCTTCAGCAATCGTATAGTCGATCTCATCCACTACATCACTATCAGGATCGAAGAGGCGAACGGTACCGCTCATCGGGAACGGGAAGACCGTCGCCGCCTCTCCAATGACCAAGAATCCGCCAGGCTCGATTTGCGTGCCGGCCGGAAGGAGATAAGCGTCGAAACTCGCACCACTGCCGGTATCTACGGACCAGCAGGTCAGTTCCACGAGAGCGGAGCCTCGATTATAGAGTTCGGCCCAGCCTGACTGCTCGTTAGAGTTGCCGGGAAAGACCTCATTGATGACGACGGAGGGACTGGGGTTGGAAGGGCACTCAGGTAGCGTCGGCGTAGGAGTAGGAGTCGGCGTGGGCGATGGTGTGGGTGTTGGGGTCGGATTCGCTGCACCTTTACTCGGTTTGGAGACCATCAGCCAAGTAGATGAGCCGTCCGGCACTCGCGCATAGGCATGGCCATCCTCGCTGATCGCGTAGTCAACCTGGTCCGCCACGATCGGTTCGTAAGTCTCAAGGTCAATTCCGATGAGCCGGAGAGTGCCAGTTTCTGTGATGACAAGCGTTGTCGTACCTAGCTCCAATACAAGAAATCCCCCAGAGGGAATGGGATCTCCAAAAGGAATGAAGTAAGATTCAGCAGTTTCATCACTTCCCGTATCGATTTGCCAAAAGTCGAGGCTAACCTCGCTCGAGCTTGAATTGTAAAGCTCTATCCAGCTCGTCTCTCCCCCGGCGTAGTCCGGAAAGATCTCGTTGATAACCACAGTGCCGTCGGCGAGTGCCATGCGGTGCGAACTTGAGCCAAGCAGCACTATTGCAAGGCAAACGCGCATCCAAAGACACGGTCCGTATCGAGACGCCACCGTAGTTTGACACTCTCTTCCGGCACCCGAACTCTGGTGCAATCAAGCGGCACGGATTGTTCCACCTCTTCGCACACAGGCCACGACGCAGCCGTCGCCGCTGCGCCGCAAGCGAAGGGGAACTCCCGTTGCCCCGCTGCCGCTGGCAAATCTGCTTGCCTATGTCCCATGCGCAGCGCGCAAAGGTTAGTAGCACATATGTGTTACACATAATAGCAATATATTAGTATCAACATGAACTATCTGTACTATCGATACCGTCAAGCGGATACAGGTATCCGCGAAGAGAGGAATATGTGCCCTGGCGGAGGCTGCCAGGTGTGGTGGCGCAAATGGGTTCTGCCAGGAAACGGGACGACTAGTGCAGGTCGGTCATTCTCGCTGTAGCCAATTGGTCGAAGCCGACGCTACATCAGCCACTCCAACTCGGGAATGGGGACGCGACTGCGGTTTTCCTCCGCATCGACGGTTTCCACGGCGGGGAGCCGCAGGCCGGAGGACACCGCCAGAGGGAACGGCAGGAAGGCATCCAAGCGCACCTCGCCCGGTTCCACAGACATACCGGCGCGCTTGAGCCGCGAGCCGGGCCCGAAGCGCGCCCAGGCATCCTTGGGCGCCAGGGAGCGAATGGGCAAGATCAATAAGAAGACGTGAAGGTCCGGCCGGGCTACGACGGTAGCCCACGGCACCGGCTGCGCGGTAAGGAGTTCCCAGAGGGTGTCGGTCATGGGCTGCGTACCGAATCCTTCTGTGAGCAAGAGCGGCGGACCCTTCCAGGTATGCGACGTCGGACGCGCCAGTGGGTCCATGCCGAGCACCGCCATGTCCTTGCGCGCGGCGGATGGCGCCACCACGGCGGCCGCTTGCAGTTGGGACGCGCGCCGCATGGTATCCACGGTTGCGGGCTCTTTCGTAACCAGAATGAGGCGCTCTTCACTCTCGTCATTCTGGGAAAGCACCGTGCTCAAGTTCCCGGACGCCTCGCCGCCGACAGCGAATGCGCCGCGCACCACCACAGCCTCCGCCTCTATCACTGCTTCTCGGGGCGGAAGGACGTCTATCACGGTGCCGTAGAGTCCCGCGGGCAGCATGACTTCGTGGCTCGCGCCCTCGAACCACACCAGACCGCTCCGTGAAGAGATTTCGCCGATTTGGCCCGTGAACGGAGCAACCGCCGTGCGCGTACGCAGCCCAAAGAGACGGCGATGGGCGGCAATGAGCGCACCCTCCGCGCAACCGTCACCTGGAGCGACGACAAGCGCATCCGCTACGCGTTCCGGTGAGACACCAAGGGTGCTCGCCAAGTCGATTGCGGTCCTCTGAGGCGTCAATGCGCACGTGCCGACAACCGTGTGCGGTTCTACCTTGTCACCGGGCTGCACCGCAAGCTCGCCATCAGCGGGCAAGACCCGGCGCAAACGCAAGAGATAGCGGCCGATTTGCGGTGTCGGCGTGGGGGGATTTGCCGTGCCCCGCAGGGCAAGCATAGTCGCCATGTCTAGCTTGATCTCCCGGAGAAAGACAACGTGGGATACGCCCCGGTTGTCTGCATCCACTCGAGGATTCTAGCTTGCCGCTTGTCCTTGTTCAAATCCAGGTCGATGGGACGTCCGCGCGCGTCAACGATAAGTCCCAGCGAGCCGCCGAAGAGATTTGCGCGCGGCTCGGCGCCGCGGCCGCGGCCCACGCCGAGGTTCAGTCTCGTTGCGGGCCAAACCTCCAGCGTCGAACCGGCGCCACCTTCCCAAGGTATGACTTCCATCGCCCCGAAATTCACGATAGTCTCTTCGGGAGAACGCGCAGGCATTCCCGTGCGCAGGCGCAAGGCGGGTCGATTCTCGGCCATGCGACCGGTGGGAGCAATACTAACCCCCAAGCTAAGCAGGACATCCTGCTCGATGAACGGATTGCCTTCTTCGATAGCTTTGTCGAGAAGCAGTACCGGGAGCGCACTAGCGCGATCCAAAGCGAGTTGTGTAAAGCCCGTGGGCAGAACCGAATCGAGCATCATCATCACGGCCTGTATCAGCCGCGGCGCTGCGCCTAGCGTGGCCCCGCAGCCAATGATGACATCGGCAGCGGCGCAGGGCGCAAGTGTCTGCCCGTCTACGGTTTGATCATCGATGAGCTCGACGACACTGCGCAGAGCTTCCCGTGCAAAAGCGTGTTCCAGCACGAGGTTCTCGATGGTCGTGGGCAGCGCGCCGGGATGTGCCAGGCCGTGGAGGAGATAGTCATCCAGCCGCGTTTCGTCCAAGTCGTACGGCAGCCACCGTTCCACGGCTTCTCGTCCGGCCTCCATCAGGACATTCTGTGGGCTGCGCAAGGTGCCAAAGCCATCGAGAGAGGCCTTGCGCAAATCCCCATTGGGCAGGCTGGCGATCGCAGCTGCGTGGCTCGCCCCAAGATCCAAGGAGAGCACGTGTATGCTGTAGCGCTGTGCTAACTGCTGTGTGACGTGCCCCAGGGCTTCCTGATAGTCAATTGGGCTGGATCCTGCCCACTCGCTTAGCCCGGAGTGATTCGGTAGGAGGTATTGACGTCTTTCGTTTGCAATTGACTGTATGAGAGATTCAAGCGACGAAAGCGCGTCGCCAATCGCTTGGTCCGGTTCCAGATTCATGTGGTGGATTGACGCCCTCTCTCCAAGGAACGTGCGCAAAGACTGCGCATGCGCTGCTGCGCCAATGAAGACCACGTTTAGGTTCCAGGCACTACGGTGACTGGTGAGCACGCTGCGGATGATTTCGCCGATTCGGGCAATCTCGGTCTCCCAGTCCCGGTCCGTTTCGCTGCCAAGGACGATCAAAGCATCCAAAGGCGACTCGATAAGTCGCTGGAAGACAAACTGATACGCATCTGCTGGCCGGTTGTTGAGGTCGAAGATGTCGATGGGCGTAATCGGCAACGACTGCAACGACTCAAGCAACGCATTCAACGTGCGGCTGTTGCCGAAGCTCAGGACACTCGTCACCGCGGTAAGGCCCACGCTGGTTACCGCGAGCCTGTTCACCACATCGTGCCTGGCGTGCCAACCGGTGGTGCGCTCGAGTTCCGTGAGAGCGCGAGAAACACCGAGCATGACGTCGGACACAGGGGGATCGATTGTGCTGGGCACACGTGCCGCGCCAGCCAAGCGATACTCGCCTTCAACGCGCTCCAACAGTGAGGCGCGTGTACTAAACGTCCCCACGTCCACTACGAGCGTAGAAGAGGAATCCGCAATCTCAGCCATGCAATTGGTTTCGTAACGTGAAGGGTTGCTTGCGGTGTTGCTGTATCTGTCATGGTAGATTTGCTTGGAGTCGTCTGTCAACTGACCAAAACGCGCAAGCGCAGGCACGGCATTGTCTGCAGTCCGGTCTCTGGCGAGTGCTAATCGGGCTTTGACGCTAGCATCAGGGCGCTGCTAGACTCAAGGAACAAAGCTGGTCCGCGCGTGTTGGATTATTGCTGCGGTCACCCTATGAGTGGACCCGCTACGGCCTATCGCAGAGGGAGGAGTTCGTGAGCTTCTCTCTGCGCGGGGCAGAGTGGAGAGGTAGCCAAGTGGACGAAGGCGCTCGCCTGGAGAGCGAGTAGGCGCCACAAGCGCCTCGTGGGTTCGAATCCCACCCTCTCCGCCACGGATCTTGATTGTGAGCACCAGGCAATGTATGGATGCACTCTGCCGGGCGGATAGTGCCTTGGCAGAAAGCCGTGTCTCTTTGCCCTATCTCGTACCAAGAGCCGTCAATTCTTCGTAAATTCCGCATCCTGCCAGAGGCATGCCTCCAAGTTGCACTGTACCTGGCAGGTGAGTATCGAGTGCTTGTCGAAAATGCAGTGAGGAGACAACCGTAGTACATGGGTAATTCTGTTCGCGTGCGCATTGCGCCCAGTCCCACCGGCAATCTACATGTTGGCAATGCCCGTACGGCACTGTACAACTACCTGTTTGCACGCCAAACCGGCGGTACTTACATTCTCCGCATCGACGACACCGACGCGAAACGCTCATCGGACGAGGATATCGAGGGCGTGCTCTACAGTTTTCGTTGGATGGGCCTCGATTGGGACGAGGGCTACGAGGCGGGTGGCGATTGCGGGCCGTATCGCCAAAGCGAGCGACTTTCGCTCTATCAAGCGCATGTCGAAGAGCTGTTAGCTAACGGTCATGCGTACCGGTGCTGGTGCACACCGGCAGAGCTTGATGTGCTGCGCAAGCGGGCGCAACAAGAACGCCGTCCGTTTCGCTACCCGCAGACGTGTCTTCTGCTTGCGGCTGCCGAGCGAGCGGCCCGCGAACGGTCGGGCGCTCCTTACGTAATCAGGTTCCTCTCTCCGCGCGAGGGTACGGTGGACTTCTTGGACCTCGTGCGGGGCAATATGCGGGTGGATGCAGCGGAGCTCGATGACTTGGTGATCGTACGCGCCGACGGCATGCCCACGTACAATTTTGCGTCGGTTATTGACGATAGTCAGATGCGGATATCCCACGTTATTCGCGGCGCCGACCACCTCTACAATACGCACCGGCAGATCCCCATTGCCTTTGCGCTCGGCTTCGACCTGCCGGCCTACGCGCACCTGCCGCTGCTGACAAATCCAGACCGCACAAAACTCGGTAAACGCTCCGGCGCGGTGCTCGTTGGTGACTATGCGAAACAGGGATACCTGCCGGAAGCTGTCGTCAATTTTCTGGCATTACTCGGCTGGAATCCCGGCGATACGCAGGAAGTATTCAGTCTTGAAGAGCTTGTTGCCGCCTTCAGTTTAGAACGAGTGAATCGGGCCAACGCGGTATTTGAACTGCAAAAGCTCGTGTGGCTCAATGGCGTCTACATTCGCAGTCTAACGGTGCCGGACCTGACCGAACGCAGCGTACCGTTCCTGGCGGAAGCGGGCGTCATCGCAGCGGAAAACGTCGATCGCACGTATCTGCAGGATGCTATCGGACTTGAGCAGGAGCGCTTGAAGAACCTCGCCGAAGCCCCATCTGTCCTCGACTTCTTCTTTGCGGATGACGTGACGCCTGAGCCGAAGCTGCTTGTCGCCAAGAAGCAAACACCGGCGGATTCTCTCAGCGCATTGCAGCGCGTGCACGAACAGCTTGCGTTGCTCGCTAGCTGGGACCATGAACCAATTGAAGCGTGTTTGCGCGGTCTGGCTGCGGAATTGGGCTGGAAGGCGGGTCAACTCTTCATGCCAATCCGCGTGGCAATTACGGGCAAGACCGCTACGCCGCCATTGTTCGAAACGATGGTCGTCCTTGGCAGCGAGCGCACGCTTACCCGGCTTGCAGCGGCAATTGACGCTTTGGCCGCGGACATTGCAGAGTGAGTACGAACGCTTGAACGGACTTGGAAACGCATGTTCCGTGTCTAACATGAGAGCCGCGCGACAGGTGTAGGATGTTCACGTCAATCAAGGTAGCAGCAATCTCACTGCGACCCAAGAAGTGGGACAAGCTCGCCAACGCCGCCAAGATGGAGCGGTTGATACGGGATGCGGCCACCGAGAACCCTGACGTTATCGTGACTATCGAGGGCGCCCTTGAGGGCTACGTCGTGTATGACGTCATCGAAGGCAGGCGGTCGGCCGCCGAGATGCTGGAAATCGCCGAACCGCTGGACGGTCCGTATGTCGCGCGCTTTAGACAACTGGCCCGAGAACTGCGCGTCTGTCTCTGCTTTGGCTTTGCGGAGCGCGTAGGCAATGAGATCTACAATACGGTGGTCTTCACCGATCACGCGGGAGAGCTTTGCGGTACCTATCAGAAGAGCCAGTTTGCGGAGGGCACGCATCCCTCTTGGCACTTCAACCGCATCGGCAAAAAGCTACGCGCGTTTGATACGCCTTTTGGCCGGGCCGGCATGCTCATTTGCAACGACCGCTGGAATCCCCTCATACCTCGTGCGATAGTCCTCGACGGCGCGCAAATTCTGTATATCCCCACCTTTGGCAATACGAGTAAGGCGCAGAATCAGGCGGTCCTGGCCAGAGCGCGCGAGAATGGCGTTCCCATCGTCCAGGCCAACGTGGGGCAAAACCTCGTCGTTTCCAAGGGAGAGATGATCGCCTACCAACGCGGATTCGACAAGATCACCGTAGCGACGGTAGACATTCCGACTCCGCCTTCGGCTGCCTCGGCGCGATCCCTCGAGCGGGAGTACCTCACGCGCCAAGGCCCCGAGATGGAACGGCGGTACCGCGAGACAATGGCGAAACTGGATGCATCCAAAGCGGAATAGCCCGGCAGATACCCGCTAGTCGTCGAGGACCGCCGTGGCTTCCACCTCGATCAGGATATCGTTCATCTGTACGCCCACCGTCGTGCGGGCCGGCGGGTACTCGCCAAAGAACGTCTTATAGACGCTGTCCATCTCCGAGAAGCCGTCCATATCGGCGAGGTAGACGTTCACCTTCACCACATTGCGAATATCGCCGCCATGACCTTCTACGATGTTCTTGATGTTTTGCAAAGTGAGTTGACACTGCTCTGCAAGTGTCTCGCCTCGTATCTCGCCGGTCTGAGGGTCAAGCGGTCCCTGGCCCGCGATGAACAGCAAGTTGCCCGCGCGCACGGCTTGCGAATAGGTTCCTGCGGGCCGGGGCCCTTTGGGACTGTACAGACGATCGACGCGCATTGGCTGGCTCCCCTTTAGCTTTGGTAGAAGGCGTATTCCTACTTGCATGCATTCACGTGAGGATCAGTGTACCACAGGGTAGGGAGTGGCCGAAAAGCGCTATTCACTGCCATGCGGCCGGGTGAAATAGGGCCCAGGGAATAGCCTCACGAAACTTTGGATCCGTCTTGACCTTCTGGTATGCTGGCAAGCTGCCAATGTGATAGAATGGTTGAGCAGGTTAGGCTGAGAGCCTTCGGTCGGATGGTACGATTCCCCCTTTTGATTCTGAGGCTCCCCCAAGAGCCTCTTTGGGTGTAGGGTTGGCAATGCCGCTTTCTTCATGGCGCTCAAGTATTCTCGGTCCGTTTAGCTCCTTCCTCGGTCTCTTCTCACAGGACCTGGGTATTGATCTGGGCACAGCAAATATGCTGGTGTATGCCCGGGATAAGGGTGTCATCGTATCCGAGCCCTCCGTGGTCGCAATGGATATGCGTACGGAGAAAGTGCTTGCCGTCGGTGCGGAAGCAAAGCGTATGGTCGGTCGTACGCCGGCAAGCATCGTAGCGGTGCGGCCCCTCAAGGATGGGGTTATTGCAGACTTCGAGACCGTCGAAACGATGCTCCGTTACTTCATCGATCACGTGCACACCAGCTTTCAATTGGTGCCGCGTCCTCGTGTCATCGTCGGCATTCCCAGCGGTGTTACTGAGGTGGAAAAGCGTGCCGTGCAAGATGCCGCGATCAATGCCGGCGCGCGCGAAGCCTATCTGATCGAGGAACCCATGGCTGCGGCCATCGGCGCCGGGCTTCCCGTCGATGAGCCCGCTGGCAACATGATCGTGGATATTGGTGGCGGAACCACGGAGGTCGCGGTCGTATCCCTTGGAGGCATTGTGGTAAGCCGCTCGGTTCGCGTTGCCGGTGACGAAGTGGATCAGACAATCATCGACTACGCGCGTCAAGCGTACGATCTCCTAGTTGGAGAACGCACCGCCGAAGAAACCAAGATGGCAATCGGGTCAGCGTACCCGATGCCGGATGAGCAGGACAAAACCTTCGAGATGCGGGGCAGGGACATGCTCTCGGGTCTGCCCAAGACCGTCACAATTACCCAAGCGGAAATGCGTGAAGCAATTGCGGGGCCGGTAAGCGACATCATCGAGGCGGTGAAGACCTCGGTTGAAGAGACGCCGCCTGAACTGTTGGGCGATGTCGTGGATCGCGGCATCGTGCTTACCGGTGGCGGCGCGCTGTTGGGCGGCATAGACAGTCGCATTTCTGAGGAAACGCTCGTTCCGGTGGTCATAGCGGAAAATGCCCTTACCTGTGTTGCTTTGGGAACCGGAGAGTGCCTTAACGACATTGAATCCTACCAAAAGCTCTTCGTCTCCGACTCACGTGAGTACGCGCATATAACCACCTAGATTTAGGTGTTGCTGAGACAAAATGCGTGACTTCAACGTCCAGCCGCAAGCGTTGGCTCTGCGGCTTGCGCTCCTCGCTGTTGCAGCGGTGCTGCTCGTTTTCCTTTCGCGCCAGGGCTGGCTGCGTCCCGTGGAAGATGCCGTGGCTTTCGTTGCGGCGCCAATCCAACGCGCCCTCGATTCCACCACTGGGGCGACCTCCTACGTGTTGGGTTCCTTCCAGGAGACACGAAACCTCCGGGAGGAGAATGCTGCGCTCCGACGCGATGTGGAGAGACTGCACCAGGAAGTCGTAAGTCTCCGCGGCGCGAGAATCGAAAACCGCACGCTCCGCGAACAATTGGGGTACGCTCAAACAACCTCAGAGTGGAATTTGCTCCCGGCGCAAGTCATTGGGAGGGATCCGACAAACCTGTTGGACACCATCATCATCGATCGCGGCAGCAGTGGCGGGCTTGAGAAGGGGATGGTCGTCGTGACCCCTCTCGGCGTTGTGGGCAAAGTCATCAGAGTGGCATCTCGTTCGTCGAAGGTACAACTCATCACAAGTCCCTCGATGGCGGTAAACGCTGTCGTTCAGGGCGGTCCGCGCCGGACTTTCGGCATTGTGTACGGCACACCCGACGGGTTGCAAATGCGCTACATCTTGCAGACGGAAGAGATCAACGAGCAGGACTTAATCGTTACAAGTGGCATGGGCGGCGGGTTTCCCAAGGACTTCGTGCTGGGCAAAGTCACCGTGGTGCAGCAAGAAGACCACGAAGTATTCCAGACCGCGGTTATCGAACCACTTGTGGACTTTTCGCAATTGGAACACGTGATGGTGGTTGCCAATTTCGTGCCGCTGCCGCTGGAAGAAAGAGAGTTCACAGCGCCAACCTCATGAACGACGTTTCACGCCCTGCCATCATAATCCTGATGCTGGCGGCCGCGCTAGTGCAAACGAGCGTGGTGTGGCACTTTCCACTATTTGGCATCGTGTGGTTGCCCATGCTGCAGGTCGTGACCCTCTTGGCACTTTGGTATGGGCCGGCAGGCGGCGCCGGATGGGGATTTGTCGGCGGGCTGCTGCTCGACGCATTCTCCGGCGCACATTGGGGATTGAGTGCTCTCGCACTGACCGTGGCGGGCTTTGTGGGAGGTTTTGCGGTAAGTGTCGTGCAACCAAACCGGGCGGTCTTGGCGGCAGTTACGACGATTTGGATAGCGATAGTGTACTTCATTCTTCTGGGCGCCCTGCTGATAACGTTTGACTATAGGTTTTCCTATCGCGACATGCTATTGCAGATGGCGTTGCCTACGGCGCTCGTCAACGCGCTCTTTGCTCCTTTGGTGGTCTTCGTAGGATTTCGCTTTCTCGAAATGGCCACTGGAAATCCAAGCGCCAGGAGGAGATAGTGTCAGAAGAGAAACGCAGACTGACCCGGCGTGAGGCTATCCGCTTCTATCTCCTCCGCATCGTCCTCCTCGGGTCGTTCCTCGCGCTCGTCGCGCGGTTGTGGTACATCCAGATCGTTCGCGGTCCGGAGTATCGCGACCAAGCCGAGAATAACAGCCTGCGCGTGCTCTCAGTCAAGCCTTTGCGCGGAGTGATCTATGACTGGAATAACCAGCGGGTAGCCATAAATGCGCCGAGCTTTAGCGTCGTGGCACGCATGATCGACTTGCCTCGCGACGAGGTTGAAAGTGTCGCACGACGCCTGGCCGCGCTTCTCGAGATGCCATCGCTCACCATCATGGAGCGAATGAATGAAGGATTGCAGAGTCCGTATCTGCCTACCATCCTGAAACGAGACGTGCCGCATCACGTTGCTCTCATCATCGAGGAGGAGAATCCGTATCTTCCGGGGATTTCCGCCGAGAGCCGGCCGGTCCGCGAGTATGCGGGTGGTGATAGTGTTGGTCATGTTCTGGGGTACGTCGGCCCTATTCCCCATGAGCGCACGGAATTCTATCTGAATCGCGGGTACGAACGGGATGACCAGGTCGGAATTGCGGGGATTGAGTCAATCTACGAGACGGAACTCCATGGTGATAAAGGCCAAAGAAACGTCGAAGTGAATGCGTATGGCCGCACCGTGCGCGTGCTGCGTGAAACGCCTTCCCGACCAGGGAAGAATCTCGTGTTGGGATTGGACCTGGAACTGCAAGAGGCCGTCACTACAATGCTCCATGAAGGACTTGTAGAGTCGGGAGCGCCGTCCGGTGCCGTAGTAGCCATGGACGTTGCTAGTGGCGCAGTGCGGGCGTTGGTGAGCTTGCCGGGGTTCGACAACAATCTCTTTGCCCGGTCTATATCCCAGGAAGACTATGCGCGGCTGGCCAATGATCCTTCGCGGCCCCTAGTCAATCAAACTATCGCAGGACTCTATCCGCCAGCCTCCACTTTCAAGCTCGTTAGTCTTGCGCATTGGTTGGAGAACTACAACATGGACCTGGACATGGAATTCACGTGTCACGGCCAGCTTACACTTCCCGGCGGATGGTCATTTGGGTGTTGGAAGCGCAGTGGGCATGGCTCCCTCAATGCGTATGAAGGCCTCGTCCGCTCTTGTGACGTCTTCTTCTACTCATTGGTCGGTGGGAGCCCCTATACAAAATTTGAAGGCATTGGGCCTGAAGCGCTCGCGCAAGCTGCGACGTCCTGTGGCTTTGGACAAGCGACAGGCATCGATCTACCCGGCGAACAGGACGGTCTCATGCCCACACCGGAGCGCAAGCAGCGAGTCAAGAATGAGCCTTGGTTCCAAGGCGACTCGTACAATACGGCGATTGGGCAAGGCGATGTCTTGAGCACCCCGTTGCAACTTGCGAATCTTTCGGCGGCTATTGCAAATGGCGGTGAACTGATGTATCCTAGAGTCGCCGCTGAGATACGGGGCACCGACGGCAAGCAGGTGAAGTCGATTGAACCACGGGTGGCTCGACGCTTGCCTTATTCCGCAGAAGTGCTTTCCGTAATCCGAAATGCGATGCGTGACGTGGTGGCGCGTGGCACCGCCATTCGCATAGCGTCAAACCCGTTTGGAATTGCCGGCAAGACCGGCACGGCAGAGTACCCCGGCCCCCGTGATGAGGACGGACACCTGCCGACCCACGCTCTCTTCACGGGATTTGCCCCATTTGACGAACCGGAGATCGCTTTTGCTGTGGTGCTTTACGGCGCGGGCGAGGGTTCTCAATATGCAGCTCCTATTGCGGATAAGCTGACCCGTTTCTACTTCGAGTCCGTTAGAAGTGCTAGGCAATAGCATGATTGTCGTACGGAAATGGAAACTGTATGACTACTGGCTGACTGCCGCTGCCATTGTCCTTGGCGCTGTTGGCATAGTGCTCATTCGCAGCGCGACTCTCATCGAGTCCGAAGTGTCTGTGGACGTCATGAAGCAGACAGCATTCTTAGGCATGGGGGTTGTGATCCTCGCCATCGCCCCCAAGCTGAACTACCGCTGGCTCGGCAGCCTGGCCTGGATTGGCTACGGCGCCTCTGTGGTGATGCTTCTGGCAGTGCTGATTGCCGGTGTCTCCATCGGCGGTTCGCAGCGGTGGTTCCTCATTGGCCCGTTTTCCTTGCAACCCTCAGAATTTGCGAAGATCGCCTTGATCGTGGTGCTCGCGCATTACTTCAGCGCGGGACCGCATCGTGTCGAGGACATTCGTTACTTCTTTGGTTCCATCGTCATCACAGCCGTGCCGGCGTTCCTGGTCTTTCGGGAGCCCGACCTTGGCACTACCTTGATGTTCCTCGGGATTTGGGGGGCGATGGTCTTTATGGCGGGGGTGCCGTTCAAGTACATTATTGGCGTGACGGTAGGCTTGCTGTGCGCCGTTTTCTTGCAGCTCATTCGGATCAAGGAATACATGTGGGAGCGAATCACCACATTTCTTGATCCAACGGCGGACCCACTAGGCGCTGGCTACAATGCCCTCCAAGCACAGATTAGCGTTGGCGCGGGGGAACTCTGGGGCCGCGGTCTCTTCCAGGGGTCGCAAACCCAGTTGGAGTATCTGCGTGTACAGCACAAGGACTTTGTGTTCGCCGTACTGGCGGAAGAACTCGGCTTCGTCGGCAGCATGCTGGTGCTTGTTCTGTTTGCGGTCTTGCTCATGCGCGCTACGTTGATTGCTACCAGCGCGCGCGACCATTTCGGCCAAAACATCGCCGTTGGCGTCACGACGTTTATCTTCCTGCAAACATTCGTAAATGTGGGCATGATCATTGGCTTGCTGCCCGTAACCGGTATACCTTTGCCTTTCCTCTCCTACGGCGGCAGCGCCTTGATAACTACCTTCATCGGCATAGGCCTGCTGCAGAGTATTGCCGTGCACAGCCGGGTGAAGACCTACGCCATGCCCCCCGTCTTCCACGTTCCCGCGCGGGCTCGGTTGCGGCTGCTGCCTTGGAAGACCCAATCTGCGGAGGAGAGCAACCGCTCCTAGCCAGGTTTCAAGCCCTGCGTTTGGGAAAGGCGCCCATCATCGCTTTGCGGCCGTGCCGTTCTGGCTTTGGCCCGCTATTCCGGTTGCAGACTCTCAATCGGCAATTAGAGCTAGCCGAGGCTTTAAGAGTCCTCCAGCACCTCGGGGTTGAGGATCGTGGGAGGACGTTTGCCGGAAAGCGCAGCCAGAATATTGTTCGCAGCAAGCTCGGACATGTCGTTGCGGGTATTGAAGCTTGCGCTGGCAATGTGTGGAGCGATCAGGCAGTTGTCCAAGGTGAGCAGTGGATCATCCATGGGGATTGGCTCGGGTTCAGTAACGTCGAGGCCTGCCGCCCAAATCTCACCGGACTTCAGTGCCGTGTAAAGAGCCTGCGGGTCTACAATAGCGCCCCGCGCCGTGTTGATGAGGATTGCTGATTCCTTCATCAAAGCAAGCTGCTCTGTGCTGATGAGATGATGCGTCGCCGGCATGTACGGCACGTGCAGGCTCACGAAGTCGGATTCCTTCAAAACGGTGTCGAAGTCGGCGTACTCAAGGCCGAGTTCCTGCTCCAGGTCTTCCCGGCGAACCACGTCGTTGTAAATGACACGCATCGAGAAACCTTGCCCGCGCCGCGCCATTTCCGTCCCAATACGTCCCAATCCAATGAGGCCGAGAGTGGCGTGATGGATGTCCTGTCCCATAAGCAGGAGAGGTCCCCATGTCTCCCATTTTCCCGCATGGACGAATTCATGACCCTCGCGGATGCGGCGCGCGGCGGCCATGAGCAATGTGAAGGCAAAGTCGGCAGTTGTGTCGGTAAGCACGCCGGGGGTATTGCTCGCCATGACTCCCCGCTTTGTGCACTCATCGACATCAATATTGTCGAAACCCACGGCCATGTTGGCAAAGATCTTCGCGTTCTTTGCCACGTCCAGGGTTTCAGCATCGACTTTATCGGTCAGGAGGCAGAGCACACCGTCTTTATCGGCAACTGCCTCCAGGAAGACATCGCGCGGAACAACGTCATCGCTATCCCAAATCTCAACGTCGCAGGACTGTTGGAGAAGGTTTATCCCTGACTCCGGTATCCGACGCGTGACATAGACTTTCGGCTGCATTGTTTCCCTACTCTTTCTCGTTGCTCAATTCTCTCTAGAGCGCTGCCCAGGCCGCCTGGAACGTTCGCTTGGCATTTGCCATTAAGGCGAGCGAATCCTCGCCCGGCGCGGGCTTTAGCTCAAAAGTGCACAGCGGTTTCTCTGTAGGAACGTCTTTGTCGAAGTAGCCTATTTCAAACAGGGTGCGGAGGAATTCAGTAAGTTCCGCCGTATCGTTCTCACCGTCCTCATGGCCGAAGCGCGGGTGCTGATCGCCGTAGAGGGCATGCCCCGGCTTCTTGATGCAACTGCCGAGGTGGATGTGTCCCAGGTATTCTCGTGCCACAGACAGCGTGCCCTCCGGTGTTTCGCCAAGCAGAGGGAGATGCCCTTGGTCCACTAGAAGGCCGAAGTTCCCGCACTGTGCGCGCACTGCTTGGCACAGCGGCAGCGTATCCTCGATGGGGCCGACGAGGCTCTTCTTGTCCACGTCGCGGTCAAATTGCTCGAGCGAGATCCAGAGCGTGTAGTCCGTCCGCTGCTGCTCCGCGTATGCGCAGATTTCCTTCAATGATTCGGCGAACGCGTTGAGCGCTTGCTCTTTGTACTCTGCGCCAGGATACGACGAGGGACCGTCGAAGAGCCCGAGCACGCGGGTACCCATGGCATACGCTTCGTCCACGGCTTGCTTGACCCGCGTCACTACGGCCTGGCGGTGCGACTCATCGATGCTGGCCAAGTTCAGTTGATTGCGCAAGAGGATGGGCTGCACGCCGAAACCAAGATGGAGCTTGGTCGTCTCGCTCAAGGCTTTGGCTTGCTTAGCAACATCGGGATCAGCGATGTGCGTGATCTCGGCAACTTGGAAGAAGTCGTCAACCGTGAGGTGACGCAGTGATTCGATAACTGGCCCATCGCCACCCATCACCTCTGGGAAGAGCATGAAATGCACAAACCCAAGGTGCATGTAGTGGCTCCAGTGTTTCTCCATGCTGGCTCGATGCCTCCGTCCGGCTAATCTGCTGATTTGGCTCGTTGCAAGTCTATCAATGGGCTATCTGCCTGTCAAAGCATGCGGGGAGGGATAGATGGGTGGTTAGCCAGCAAGATAGTCGCAGGCGTTGTCGTCCCAGACGAGGTTAGCTATCTGGAACTTGACTTCAGCCTTGGCTCTCTTATGCTCTGCTATAGCCTCCGTCGGTATCTGGCTAAGTCATCGTCGGTCACTGCATCCGGAGAGACTAGGAGGTAGTGTTTCTCCGAAGCTACTCTAATGTCATCACCTTGTTGCTCAAACTCGAAGAGTGCGATCAGATCATCTTTCATGAACTGCGCTCCAACCGGCCGACAAATCAGTGACGGCATCTTCTCGCTACACACGGCAATGTCCTGCTCGATCTGAACTCTACTGAGCCTATCGTTCCCACCCTTGGCCTGAACAGGTATAACGTGGTGCGAACCGCTCTTGTCCACGCCTACGTATAGCTCATCTGTTTCTACCTGACCCATACCAGTGACAGTTGTGCGTAGATGGTTTTGGAGAGAGTAACAGGCAATGCCCAAGAATATGTCGATGAGCCGATTGTAGCGGACGCGAGCCAAAACGGATTGTTCGTCATTGAACGCATATTTGGCGATGATTCCTGGTGTTGCATCCGGCACCTTGGTTACCGCAAGGTTCGCGTTGGGTATGAGCGGCACATCAGTGACTAGAACGAAACGATACTTACTCCGACCGGTGGGTCGAATGATCCAGGTTTCGCCTTCAGGCGCAGTAGTTCGAATACTAGCGGGGAGTTCTGTCCTATAGCGAAACGTGTAGATCAAATCGCCGAGATTTTTAGGTAGAGCAATGTTTAGCTTTGCTGCGAATGTGACGATGTCCTCACGCTCGAAGTCTATGGCTCTTTGTCCGACCGTATACTTCGCGCTAAATATAGCCTCAATAATTGCCGAATACCGATTTTGGGAAGTAATGGGCCGCTCCTCTGCGCTCAATTGCCCGGCCATTCTAGCAACACGACCTCTTCACGAAGCTGAGCACCTGTGGCGGTAGAAGGCCTCGTGCGAAACAGCTCGATGTCAGTGACTTCATAACCCAATGACCGGGCCAGATCGGCTAAGATGCGCCCTGTACGAATCATAATTCTTAGGTATGATGCTTGGTCGCCTACGACGTAGGCGAGTTTCGCCTTTGGTTTCAATACAGGCCTGAGAGAAGCGAGATGTCGCCTCATTCCGCCAAAGTAGAGTTGGGTTACTCGGGGATACAAGCGCTCAAAACCAGATGTCTTGCCAAGTTGGACACGACGATTCTCAATGGACTCCGCAAGGCCCTGGATTTCCTTGTGTTGATGAACCTCGCGGTCATCGGTGTCGGTCTTGTACACCCCTCTAGTGTTGGATCTGACAAGGCCCATCTTTAAAGCTCGCAACTCACTCCTATTCCGTATCAATCCAAGGATTACCGACTCCAGCCGTGTAGTTCGTGTGTAGTCCTTCTCGTTCGGATAGGGTGGTGAAGTAATCACTGCGTCAATGGAATTTGGCTCCAAGACCTGATCTACTTCTCGCGAGTCGGCCTTGATTACTTGGGCAAGAACATGGGCAGTATCTTGAACGAGGCGAATGTCGCGGATGATTGCTTGCATACATTCTCGCCAGGCATCTAAGACCGGAGCATCATCCTTAATGCGACCGACTCCCACTTCTGGACCGAACTTCAAGTTGCTAATGTGATGAACCAGCGCGTTCGCAAGCGCAAGCCGCGCGTATCGTCGAAGCTGACTGTGGCCATGCCCATCGATTGCATCCAGGAGAACCAGTGTCTTATGCAGAGGTATGGGACTGATTGAATTCTTGAGCAGGAGCTTCGACTGCTCGGGGCTAAGTCCTCGGAGTGGAGAGCGCGGTCTTCCATTTTCTTGGAGCAGCGGGAGATCACTCCAATCGTCAACGCCATCATGCCCCAAAGCACTTCGCGTAGATGCCACGACTTCATCGGCGTAGTCGGAGAGCTCAGAACTATCGACTGACCAGTCCACCTTCAAGGAACTCGCGAAATGCGCCATGGGGTTTGGTTCAATCCCAATGCTCGCGATTCCTAGCTTCTTGCACTCGACCAAAGTTGTGCCAGCGCCGCAGAATGGGTCCAGGATAGTGTCCGAGCCGTGCATGCTGAACCGATCCACGTAATTCTGAACTAGGTGGGGAGGGAAAGATAGAACGAAGCGGTACCAATGGTGAATTGCGCTGTCTTCGGGACGCAGCTTATTAATGTCCTTGGGAACAGCGGTGCTGTTTGTTCGCTTCTCATAGAAGCGCGGAATCCCGGTCGCCATTGGTATCGTCCGGTAGCAGAATCTCTGTGCAACTTGAGTTTACTATAACTGGTCATACAGGGTCTGTTGCCTACGAAGGCTTTCAAACCTTAGTATCACCCCTCTGCGGCACTACTTGCGTTGGCGCTTCGGCCAGCCGTGCTTTGACGTGATCGATGTTCGCAACCGGCGTGGGGTCTACGCCGTTGAGCATTGCGAGGTAGTAGCTGACGTAGTCGCCGAGCAGAATAGCAAAGAGCTGCTGTGCCAAGGGGGTTGGGCCTAGCACGGTCACCAGTCTGTTTGCTATAGACGCGGCGTTCAGCAACTCTCGCGCTGCCTCCATTCCGATTCGTGTCCGTTCGTGGTAGAGCGGCGAGTGCAACTGGATGACGCAAATTGAGTCGGTGTTGCCAAGGGGATGAGCGTACCCAACGACAGCATTGTGATTCGCTTCGGGGAGCGTTTCGAATTCGGCCCACTGTTTGCTGTTCTCGTTGATTTGGGTCTTCCAACGGCGCGCCACTTCCCCAAGGAACTCGGACGCATGGATGCTCACAATCTTTCCAAAAAGCGCACGCGCCAGGTTCTTGGCTGGATTTTCATTAGTGGGAACATCGCTAGCGAAGGCAGGCGCCTGATCCGCAATGAAGCTGGCGGCTTGCTCGATTTCGCGCGCAGAACAACGAATAAGATAGAGCGTGGTCAGTGCGTGGAGCACGGGCATGTAGAGATGCGGCAACGCGGCGCGCGGCTGGCTCTTAGTCCGAATAGCGTAGTGAGGGATACCGGCAGCCAGCGCGCGCGCTTGGAGCTTTCCGCCGCTTGCGACGACGATGAGCGACGCAGTTCTTTCCTTCGCCGCACTGAAAGCCGCCAGGGTTTCCTCAGTGCCACCTGAATAGCTGATGGCGATCACCAACGTATTGCTGTCAACATACCCTGGAATGTGGTAGCCACGGACTACCTCTATCGGCACGGAAGCCGAATTCGTTCCTAGTGCACGCGCCAGGTCGCCACTTATGGCTGAGCCACCCATGCCGAGGATGACCACCGAACGCACCGCGCGATAGGCCAAGGGGAGCGACACCTTTTGCGCTTCCGCCCAAGCGGCAGCGCAAGCGTGGGGGAATCCCGCAATCTGAGCCCCCATACCGCCGGAGTCAAGGAGAGCAAACGAACGCTCGTCGTCGAGGTTGGTCATGCAGTTTCGCAGTTACGGCTTATGGATGCGTACCCAGCGGTTCGGTTCTTTGCCATAGCTGCGGGAGCCAAGCCTGAACTTCTGGGCAAGCTCATGTTGGAGACGGCGTATGTAGGAGTTGGCTGGCGGCAGATCGACAGGTTGGGAGGTGTGCAGGGTTTCCTGTACCGCTGCCTCGGCTAGTCGGAGGTCTTCAACCTCACTGGTCGTATGGCGGGTATTGAGATCGAAGATGCTGGCAAGGCTCTGGTTGATCTGAGACTGGGCATTGCTCCGCAGAACGAAGATAGGGATTTGCTTCTGCTCAGCCAGTTGCAAGGGGCCCGTCCGCTGGCGGTAGTAGCTCTTGAGCGTGAGGACGACGTCGGCTGTGCTCAGATCTTCGGTAACCCATGCTGGCACTGCCAATTGCTTTGCCGCGTCTTCCAAGCGCTTGCGACTTACGCCAAAAGGAAAGATAGCGACTGGATCACGGGGCGGCTCCTCCTCGTAGGCTTCGTCCGACCAATGATCGGGCAGGAACCGAGAATCAGAAGTGCGCGACCGGCCGTTGCTGGAAGTTGCAGACCGTTCACGCCACTCTCTGGCTTCGCCTTCCTGCGGGTCCCAAAGTTCTTGCGCGCGAATGCCTTTCGGGGGCGCAATCACGTGTTTCGTCGTCTCAATGCCGTTGTCGTCTCCGCGCACACGCTCCTCAACGGCTATCGGCCGTCCGCGCAAGAGGTTGTCGATGGTCTCGGCAACGTCATGGTGCACCATCATGTGGTGCCAACCCTTGATCTCCACCAGGACTTGAAACGTCGGCGGGGCTTTGCGCTCGAGGACGGACTTCTGCGAACGCCGCCGCCGCGCCTCTTCATCGCTGAGTGTGACGGACTGGATACCGCCGATGAGGTCCGATAGGGTCGGGTTCTGCATCAAATTCGTCAACGTGTTGCCATGCGCCGTGCCCACGAGTTGAACCCCGCGTTCGGCGATGGTGCGGGCGGCGGCGGCTTCCAACTCGGTGCCGATTTCATCGATGACGATGACTTCGGGCATGTGATTCTCGACCGCTTCGATCATGACTTTGTGTTGGTCGGTTGAGCTCGGCACCTGCATGCGCCGTGCCCGACCAATGCCGGCATGGGGAATGTCGCCGTCGCCGGCGATCTCGTTGGAGGTGTCAACGACGATGACGCGCTTGTGGGACTCATCAGCCAGCACGCGGGCCACGTCGCGCAGGAGTGTCGTCTTCCCCACGCCCGGACTACCGAGCAAGAGCGGGCTCTTGCCTGACTCAACGAGGTCGCGGATGATCTCTATGGTCCCGATGACGGCGCGGCCAATGCGGCAGGTCAGGCCGACGATGTCCCCCGTGCGGTTGCGGATGGCGGAAATGCGGTGGAGCGTCCGAGGAATGCCGGCGCGATTATCGCTGGTGAACGCGCCCAGCCGCGATATGACCTGGTCAATGTCGTCGGCGGTCAATTCTCGGTCGTCAAGTATGGCTTCACGCTGGAGGAAGCGCGCTTCCGGTTTGCGCCCAAGGTCGAGTACGATCTCAAGCAGGTCGGACACGTCTTCAATGGCTTCAAGCGAACCTCGGATGCGTGGCGGCATTACACTTACCAGGGCGCCAATGTCATCCGTTACCTGTACCTCAGTCTGTGACAGCGGAAGCCCCAACGCTACCGGATCGTCCATGCGCATACGCCTCGCGGGCCGCTAATGCGGCGCTATCGTACCCTCGCTCAAGTCTAGCGGTGGAACCCTGCCATCCGCTGATGCCTGTTTACTAACCTCTGTCATGATACCATGCTCGCTTCCCCGAGTACCGCGCCGACAATAGCGCCGTAGCCACGGAGGAAGTCAGCCGCGGGTAGCGCGCGTTTTCCCGCAAGTTGCACTTCATCCAGAACGACGATCCCTGTTCCCGCGACCACGGCAAGCTCTCCCTCGTGGCGGATTACTCTGCCGGGCACTTCGCTGACACTATCTGCGATGGGCCGTGCGCCAAGAATCTTCACTTGCCGACCGTTCCAAAAGGTCACAGCGCCAGGCCAGGGCTGCATGGCCCGTAGATGACGACAGACGCTTTCCGCATCGTGATCCCACCGCACAATGCCGTCTTCCTTCTTTAGCAGTGGAGCATACGTCGCACTGGATTCATCTTGATCCTGAGGTTCGATGCGCCCGGCGACCCAATCCTCCACTGTTGGTAGCAACAGATCGGCGCCAAGCTGAGACAACGCCGTTGTCAACGACGCCGTCGTCTCGCTGCCAGAAAGTGGAATTGACTGCTGCCGCAGAATCGGACCGGTGTCAAGGCCCTCGTCCATGTGCATGATTGTGCTGCCAGACTCCGCGTCACCGGCAAGAATGGCGGCCGTCACCGGTGCGGCCCCGCGATGCCGCGGCAAGAGAGAGGCATGGACGTTCAGGCACCCGTGAGGCGGCAAATCCAGAATAGCTTTGGGAAGAATCTTGCCGTAGGCCGCCACCACGATCACGTCGGCAGCGGCAGCCGCGAGTTCCGCCACCACAGCTTCCTTGCGCAGCGAGCGCGGCTGTGTGACCGCGAGATTGTGTTCCGCAGCCGCGAGCTTCACCGGAGGCATCTGCGGCCTCCGACCCCGCCCGGCGGGACGGTCTTGCTGCGTAACTACCAGGACGACGTCGTGACGCTGGGTGAGGGCATGCAAGCTGGGCACGGCAAAGGCAGCGGTACCGCAGAAGATGACACGCATCGAGTTTTCCTAGGAATCTTCTGCTGGCGAGTCCGGCTCAGTTTCCGGTTCAACGCGGCGGAGTTGGTCGGGGTCTTCCAAGCGGTCCAAGAAGAGTGTACCGTCCAAGTGATCGATTTCGTGTTGGAACACCCGCGCCAAAAGGTCTGTGGCGCGAATGCGTATCTCCTTGCCTTCTAGCGAACGCCCCTTGACGACGACACTTTGGTACCGGTTCACCAGGCCATAATAGGAGGAGTACGAAAGGCACCCCTCTTCGTCGAGAATGCTCTCTTCCGAGGTTTTGACGATCTCCGGATTGACCAATGCCATGCGCACTTCATCGGCGTCAACCACGATCACACGCAGCGATACGCCGATTTGCGGCGCAGCCAAGCCTATGCCCGAGGCAGCGTCCATCGTGACGAACATCTTGTCAGTGAGCTTCCGCAGCCCCCGCATGCCCTTAGGGACGCGTTTCGCCTTCTGGCGTAGGATCTCGCTGCCAAGTTGCAGGATTTCTTGAGCGGCCACGGTTGTGCCTCTCGCCTTGAAGATGAGCCTACAGCACGCTTACCGGGTCTACGTCAATGATCCACCCTGGCGGTACATGGACCAATAGGTCGTGAATACCCTGTCCGCGCACCAGCACGTGCCAGCGGTAGAGCCCGCGCACGCGTTCGGGGAATGCCGGTGCGGGACCCAGCAGTTCAACCACTAACCGGTCGCGTGCAATGATTTTCTGTAGACATTGTACCAAAGCGACCGCCGATTCTGCGGCGCGTTCCGGCTTGCGGTCCTGGTAGAGGAGAACCGCCATTTCGACACTCGGCGGAAAGGCCCCTGCCCGTTCTGCCATGCTCTTCCGGTAGAACCACAAATAACGCCCCAGCCTCAGGGCCCGCAAAGGCAGACTATCCGGTGTGTAGGTCTGGACGAGCATCTCTGCTTGCGCCGCCGCGGCCAGGAAGCCGATGCGCCGGAGGAGTTGGTACGTGCGTTCGGCTGCGCGGAAGTCCGGCAAGTGGAGCGCGGTATCCGCGGACACCACGGCGTAGAGACCCACCGGCAGAGGCTCGGCAAGCACGGCTGCCGTGCCAATGAGGATGTCTATCTTACCCTCACGGAGCGCGGCATAGGGGCTTTCCTCTTCTTGAGCTTCAATCACGTCACGGTCCCAACGCGCGATACGCGCGGCGGGGAAAAGACGTTGTATCTCGATTTCAACGGTTTGTGAGCCGATGCCGCGAAAACGCAGTTGCGTTTCACATTGCGGACAGTGGGTCGGAATGGGCGCTTCCGCGCCGCAGCGGTGGCAGCGCATGACGCCGCTGGCGCGGTGTTGCACCAGCGGCACGCTGCAATTCAGGCATTCGACAACGTGACCGCACTTGGGGCAGAGCGCATGGGTCGCAGCGCCGCGCCGATTTTGCAGCAGCACCACGGGGCGGTGTGCTTCACGTGCGCGGGCAACAGCGTCCCGCAGGTCGCGGCTGATGATCTGGCGCGGCCCGACGTGACGAGCGGTGCGCATGTCTATAATCGTGGCAGTGGGTGTGACGCCAGTAGCGCGCGCGAACTGCGCGCGACCGCTCTCTACCTCGGCATACGTGGTTACACGCGGCGTATGTGAGAAAAGCAGTACAGGCGCGACGAAACTCTCGGCAAGCCAACCGGCAACGGTAACCGCATGGAAACGCGGACTTTCCTGGTTCTTGTACGCATCATCGTGCTCGCTATCAACCAGAATCAGCCCCAGTTTCTGAAAAGGAAGCAGGACTGCCGAGCGTGTCCCAACGACTACGATCGGCTCGCCACGCTCAATACGTTCCCACGTGCCGCGGCGGCGGGATGCGCGCAACGTTCCATGCCAGGAGAGGACTCGCTCAGGAAAGACTGCTTCAAGCGCCCGCGCAATCCGTTGCATTACATAATTGTTGGGAGCAAGCAGCAGGACTTGGGAGCCGGTCGCAAGCGTCTGCGCGGCGGCGTGCGCGTGAAGTGCCCAGGGACTCGTATTCGGACCCGTTGAGAGGCTGTCCATTACGACCAGCGAGCGGCCACGCGGAGCAGATTCGGGTCTAGACATTTGTTCTAGTATTGTCTGCCAGGCCCGTTCTTGTTCAGGTGAGTCCAGCGGTGGGAGGTCGCGCGGTTGTATCGCCGCAGATCGCACTTGACGTGCCTCGCTGAACCGGACCAGGCCCTTTTCTTCCAACGTTTTAAGCGGCAGGGCAGTGGTCCCGATCTCTTCCAGCAAATCTCGCACTAATACGCCCTTGCCGTGCGATTCCAGTGCACGCAGCAGTTTCTTCTGTGAGCGCGACCGTTGCAGCAGGGGCTCGGCTTCCTTGGTAGAGGACAGGCTCTCCACCCATTGGTCACGCAAGGGCGGCAGTTTAAGGGGTTGCACTGCCGCGCGGAGATGCACCGCGCCGAGTCGTTCTAGTTTACGCTGCATGCGCGTAAAGACGGTCGGCCCGGCGAGGTGCTGCAGCCGCTCATGCGAGACTTCACCCTCGTTTTGTAAGGCCTCGAGGAAGAGGCGCTCGTTGCGTGTGGTTGCAGCGTCTTCCGGCAGTTCGACAAGTGGGTCCAGTCTCGACCAGTGCTTCACGCGTTCACGCAAGCCCGGCGGCAGCATGGGGGCGATGACCTTCATCGGGGATGCCAGGTAATAGCGGGCGATCTTGCGCGCAAGCGTAATTTGCGTCGGAGTAAGAAGCGCGCTGTCCGCGACGACGTCCATGATTTCGCGGACTTCTTCAACCGGTGAGGTTTCGGCGCCGGCTACGACTAAGCCCTCGATGATGCGTTCACCGAAGCCGATGAGTACCATAACGCCGGGCGCGACTCGATCCCGCAGATGATCGGGAATAGCGTAGTGATAGGTCTTATCGGCAGGAACGTTGAGGACGTCAACTGCGACCTCAGCGTAGGGAGTCTCAAGGAGAGTGGAGTTCACCGGCGCGGGGATATCCGACACTTTTCCGCCGTAATGATGGCGATTACTTGGTCTACAGCCCGGTCTAGTTCTCCGGTTTCGTTAATTACGAGATAATCGAATTGGGGCATAGCAGCAAGTTCGTACCGCAGCAGAGAGTCGCGCGCTTCTTGCTCTGCCGGTGACTCACTACCCCGTTGTTTCCTACGCTCCTTGAGAGTCACCATGGGCAAGCCCGGTACACTGATGAAGATCTGGATGCTGTCGGGCCTGCGCCGGCGCACCGTTGCCGCTCCCTGCACATCGACACGCAAGACCACGTCCTTGCCGCAATCCAGTGCGGTCGTGACTTCTTCAAGTGGCGTACCGTACCGATGTCCGAAAACAGTGGCAGTCTCGAGAAACTTTCCTTCTGCTTCCCACTGCGCAAACTCATCCGGAGTAAGAAAGTAGTGGTGTGTGCCGTGTACTTCATTCGGACGCGGCTGACGCGTGACCGCAGTGATCGCGCGATAAAATTCCAATCCCCTCTTGCCAAGCTCTTCGATAACCGAGTCTTTGCCCGCTCCCGATGGGCCGGAAATGACGAAGAGAAGAGAGCGTGAACTCACTGTGAAGGAGGCCGGAGTTTCAGGGCCGTGCCGCTTGAGCGCATCCACCGTAGTAAACTCTACCTTGTAAGCACACTCTTTGGTGATTAGGTTCTGTGGACATTCAATGTCATTCCGAGCGCAAGCGAGGAATCTCAAGCGTTTGTTCGAGATTCTCTCGCGCTTTGCTCCGCAAGGTGACAGTATGATCGATTGACAATGATAATACTTGCTTATTTGGTTTCTTACTACCTGGTGTAGCAACGCGGTCTGGGCCGCATGAAGATGGATTCTGCGCCCCCGCACGGGGGCGAGCTTGCGCGGGAATGACGGCAAAATGTCCACACAGCCTAGACTACGCCACCGGTTCGCTGCCGGTCAATTGAAATTCTCCAAGCGCACTAACCGCATAGCATATCTATGCTGGGGCGCCATACGCAGAATTGCACTTGAATTACGCCTGCTCCCAGGGGGTCAGGTTTTGTGCCGTCAGTTCGTAATGGAACAACACGTAGCTCTTATACCGACGCTCCGCAATCGTCCCCGCTTGCTGGGCCGAGCGCACGGCGCAAGCGGGCTCGTCCATGTGGGCACAATCGCGAAAACGGCATTGGCCCATGAGCGCGCGGACCTCAGGAAAGAGATGCGGCAGGTCCGCGGGTTCAATGCTCCACGACGACAGTTTGCGCAGCCCGGGCGTATCCATGACATGTGTTTCGTCGTCCAGAACAATCGTCTCGGAGCGCGTGGTGATGTGGCGGCCCTCACCCTTGGCGCCCACGGCGCCTGTCGGCAGCGCAGCGCTCGCGGCGAGCCGATTGATAAGTGAGGACTTGCCAACTCCCGAAACACCGCTGAAAACCGACCGGCTGCCTTGGAGACGCTCTCGTAACGATGCTATTCCGCTGCCGGTCTCGGCACTCGTGCGCAAGAGCGTGTAACCAACACGCTCATACCCAGTCAACTCATCTTCAACGTCGCTAGACATGCTGAGGTCGGTCTTGTTGAGCACCAAACATGTGGGGAGTGTGTGGTACTCAGCGATGACGAGGTAGCGGTCCAGCAGGGTGAAGTCAGGTACAGGTTGCGTTGCTGCCAGCACAATGACAACCTGATCGACATTGGCTGCCAGCACGTGGGCGCGCTTGCTTTCGGGAGCTTGGCGAATAATGCCCCAGGTCTCATCATCATCCCGCAGAATCTCCTCAATGACTGCGGTACCCGGGCCCAGCAGCCGAATGTGGACGCGATCGCCAACACTCACCGGCGAGCGCGTCTGGGTTGGCTGCACACGCTGGACGCGTCGCGCTCTACTCTTGCTGGTGGAGTAAACGAGTTCTTTGCGCAGTTTTCCCCGGAGCTTGCAACGAAACGTCCCGTGATCTGTCTCTACTACGTACTCTCCACGCGAAACCCGCAAAACGGTGCCATCAAGAATGCGGTTACGCGGTGGAGCAGTCATTGCGTTCTACCAAGCTTGCTCGTGCTTGCGCTCGTGTCCTCCGCCAAAGGAATGCAAAAAGACCGACATTCTCGTAGAAATGTCGGTCTCGTAGTGGGGATGGGAGGAAACTTTCGCACTTGGCTGGGTCTCACGAGAGCAAACACCCCAATTAAGTGGTCTGGGAGGCGGGCGCCTCCGCGGAGGCCTCTTCCGCCGGCGGTTCTTCCGCTTTGGCTTCAACCGTGACTTCCTCGATGGTCACCGTCTCTTTGAGGAAGTCGATCGTCTTCCGCATGCGCAAGTTCATGGCGATATTGGTGCGCGACGCATCGCTGTTCAGATACTGCTCCATCTGCTGCAATTGTGCCTGCACCTGATCCTTTGAGGGCTGTTTCTCAGTGACGATCATCCCTGTTGGTTGCTCTTGCTGCGCCACCTGCATCCGATAGTTTGCCATGCTCTGCTCGATTTCCCCGGCTATCTCTTCAGCGGGGACAACAATCTCTTCTTGGCTGGCAACGGCATCGAGCGCGATGAAGTTGCGGACCATGCCTTCCGCCCGCTCTTGCAGGCGCTGTTTCCACTCCTCCTCCGAGAGATTGATCATCTGGAGGTAGTATTCCTTGGGAATGCCGCGCTGCGCGGCTTCAAACGCCTCCCGTTGCTCCAAGCGCTGCGCCTGTTCCTCGATGAGCACGTCCGGGACTTCAAACGTGGAACCCGAAACCAACTCATGGACGAGGGTATTCTCTGCTTGCTGCTCGGCGTCCTGTTCCGCCCGCTGTTCCAAGCGCTTGCGCACGTCCGCCCGCAGTTCATCGATGGTTGCAAAGTCGCCAGTGGCTTTCGCCAGGTCATCGGTCAGGCCAAGTAGGCGCTTTTGCGTCGTGCCGAGCACCTTTATCTCAAAGTCCGCCGACTTGCCGCGCACCGCCTCGACGGCGTAGTCCTCCGGTAGCAGCAAGATAAAGGAGCGCTCCTGCCCTGCGACCATACCGGTGGCGACTTCGTCGAACCCTTCCGGCATCGTGTTTTCGCCGATAATCAAGTTACCGCCAGGCGTATTGGTGATTATTCGTCCTTCAACGCTGATGCGCAGATCCAATTTGACCCGATCACCGCTCTCAACGGGGCGTTCGACCTCATCCCATTGCACCATTTGCTGTTCCAAGCTCTGCAGCACCACTTCGATGTCTTCATCGGCTATAAGCCGCTTTTCCTTGGTAATCTGGATGGCGCGGTAGTCGCCCGCATCGACCTCCGGCTTCACCGGCACAGTGGCCGCGAAAGATACCGGCTGGTCCATCTCGGCCTGCAAGAGTTCGAGTTCGGGATTGCCAACCGGCAGGATTTCCGTCTGTTTGAGTGCTTCGGCATACGCCTCGGGCACGAGGCGGTCGAGGGCTTCGCGAAAGACGGACTCTACGCCAGCATGCCGCTCGACGAGAGCCTGCGGTGCCCGACCTCGACGAAAACCTGGGATGTTGACCTTGTCGCTGACACGGCGCACAGCGCGTTTGTAAGCCGTCTCAACCTCTTCGAGCGGCACCTCCACCGTAAGTTTCACCCGGCTCTTTTCGAGTTTTTCCGACTCAACCGTGATCATCATTGCCGTCTGTACGCTCCCTTACCGCAGCATCGATGCGAGTGCAGGTCGTCGTCCCGTTCCCTGTTTCAAACTGGCCCCAAGCATGGCAAAAAAAGAGGCGCAGCCTGAGCAGCGCTCTTTTTCACCAACGTCGGCGTTATGTGAGCCGCCGGGAGCGGAAGACGGGATTCGAACCCGTGACCCTCACCTTGGCAAGGTGATGCTCTACCACTGAGCCACTTCCGCATACTATAGTTCGGCTCCATTATAGCGGGTTGGCAAGTTCTTGGCAAGATGGGAGTGCGTGTGGGGACTGTTGCAGAGAGCGTTTGGGGTTGCTAGAGGTGAAGCAAAAAGGGGGCCTCGGCATTGGAGCAACATACTACTGATGCAAAGAAATAACTCTCTCATGCTTAGCATAAGACTTGGGCAGCAGCGCGCCGAGTCCGATCCCACAATGCTTGACTGGTTTCAACACTGTCAGTAAATCCCAGCCCTGATTGGCAATTGTTCCTTCGCATCCACATGTCCGATCCAGAAATTGTCCGTTCGACTGGGGTATCGGTCAGGGAAGATTGCTCCTTACAATTAAATTAGTCTAGCGCATGGATCCGTAGCTATTCGAGGAGCAGCAATATGAGAATTGCGAATCAGGTGCCGTCTGTCAACTACCACCTCTGGAAGCCCTGCAACATGAAATGCGGTTTTTGCTTTGCAACCTTCCAGGACATTCACTCAAATATCCTGCCCAAGGGACATCTTGGACGTGAGGATTGCCTTTCAGTGGTGGAGTCCCTCGCCCAAGCCGGTTTTAGAAAGATCAACTTTGCCGGTGGCGAACCCACACTCTGTCCCTGGTTGCCCGACCTGATCAGGTGGGCCAAGATACTGGGACTCACCACTTCGGTGGTAACCAACGGGAGCCGCATTACGGCGGAATGGCTCAAGAGTGTCAACGGGAGTCTCGATTGGGTTGCGTTAAGCATAGACTCGGTGAATCCAAGTACGCTGTCGCGGACGGGCCGGGAAACACGGTCCGGTCCCATGAGTGAGCATGATTACTTGCGCGCAATTGATATCCTTAAGCAACATCTAGTCCGTGTGAAAATCAACACGGTGGTGACGCAGGGCAATCTGCAAGAGAATCTCGCGGACTTCATACTAAAGGCTCGCCCCGAACGGTGGAAACTGCTCCAGGTGCTCCCCGTCAAGGGACAAAACGATCATACCGTGGGCAAGTTCGTAGTTTCTACCTATGAATTCGATGATTACGTCCGGTCAAATCGGTGGGTTGAGGCATACGGAATCACGGTGGTGCCAGAGAATAACGACCTGATGACCGGGAGCTACGTGATGGTGGACCCTGCGGGTAGGTTCTTCGATAACGTGGCGGGGGACCATACCTACAGCCGCTCCATCATCAAGGGGGGTGTGGAAGAAGCATTGCGGGACGTGTCGGTGGACCCCGAGAAATTCCTGTCGAGGAACGGCCGATATGATTGGTAGAATGAACTGGTGAAAGAAGTGGATTCGGAAGCAGCAATTTAGAAGATAAAGAGGGAGCAGTGGAACCGGAAGTTACGCCACAATTACCTACCAGCGGGCAGATATTGGGATTCTTTGCCAAGAGTTTAGGCATCAGCGACCCCAGGATACAGTCCAGGACGGCTCGCCGCTACTTCTCGGGACACTTAAAAAACCAAGTGAAGGAATCCAGCCGCGCGGAGATCATTGGGGCTATTGCCGACGCATTGGTCAACGTTGGACTGGCTGCGACACCTCCAGTCGGGGATGAGGGTTTATCCGCTTCTCCCGCGCTGGCTACCATAATCGACCAACATGCGGTCAACTGGGATCGGTTGAGAGCTTTCCTGCGACCCAGAATGATGCGGGTCCTGCCACACCATCTCCCTGCCGTCTGGCAAGCGTACGTCAGACTTGCTGTCATTGACCTGGCCCTGAGAGTCGCTGCCCATATTCACCTTGTAGGAGCGTCCCTGACCGTGCTGGATCTCCTCAATTGGATTAACGTCAACCGCCGAGGGGCATATCTCAACTCCAAACGCAGCAAAGTGGGGATCTCTTTGAACAGCTTTGTCGAGGCAGTAGAAGTGAATGACAAGACGGTAGAAGCGTGGCTGTACCATGGCGCCCGGCCATCCGACGAGAATCTCGCGAGAATAGCGACGGCTTTGGCTTCGAAGAGTGAGCCGTCCGAGCGGAATCGCTTAGTCCGAGACCTCAGGGCACTCTATTGGATCAGTGACGTCGCCGAAATTCTGGAACAGTTCATCGGGACTGAAGCCGTAGGTGAGATAGTCGGACAGCTACGCCGGTATGCATCACTGGTGTACCGTTTCATCGACGAAGAAACCTTTACCGAACCTCGCCCTACCGTCTTCGCTAACCTCGTGAAACTTGGCGCCCACTCTCGTTTCGCAGGGCTGTTGCTGACTGCTCTGATTAATAGCGAACCAAACGACGTATGGAAAGAAGACCTCTTGGCGGCCGGCTCGGATTGGGTCCACCGGGTGCTGGGCGTCAACCTCCAAATTGATCAGGCCGAGGTGGACGCTCTGATCCGGGAGACCGATGGACGCGTTCTCAAGGATTGGGATATCAGCAACCCCAAAGCTCACGCTCACTACCGGCGTTCCATGGAGTTGCAGATACAGGGGAGAATAGACGAAGCCCTGGCTGAGGTGGCTAAAGCGGCCGAACTGGATCCCCTGGACCCTGCCAACCACTTCACCTTGGGGTCGGTCAAGGGAACCGTAGGCGCGAGAAACGGGGACGAGGCCCTTGTTGCTGAGGGTCTGGAGGCGTGCTGGCTCGCGGCAACTTTGGACCCGAAATGGATTGTGCCCTGGACTGAAATCGGATGGCTACTGCTCGAGAGCGGCAGAGAAAGGGAAGCGGTTCGGCACCTTCGGAGTGTCAGACCGGAGTGTGGACCTCTCGATTCCAACTACTACAATGCGTTGGGCATGGCGCTCTGGGAATTGGGAGAGTTTACCGAATGTCTCCCGGCCCTTGAGTCGTCACTGGAACTGAACGCGGATAACCCGCATATCGTGGTGGCAGCTGCGGTCGCCGCGTGGCAGACGGGCGATAGTGTCAAGTTCAACCGGTATCGCAAGATAGCCCGCCACGTGGGAGCCTCCAATAAGTGTAATCGTCTGCTGGAACTGGTTAAGTGCAACTAAAGCAGATGCGCTGCCCTCGGACATCAGAGGCCTATGACCGATTCGAGAAAGTCATCACTTGCATTGGTTGGGGACATAGCACGGACCCTACTAGAATCACTTGTCCCAGACAGCAAACGTGTCCACAGCCTGACACTCCTATGGGTGAACGCTACTGTGCCTAGCTGTTCGCATGCAATGCGCGGAGTGAGTTCGAGGGCAGCCCTTACGCGGTCAGTGCCTCTCAGGCTGATTGCTCAAACCATGGCAAACGGCCCAAGAACACGTTTCTTCCGCGCTTGCCTGCCGGCCCAAATGCATTGGGATGTTTGGGATCGTCCACTTCGATTATGGTTGTCTGGGGCCCTGGGCGCAAGAGTCCTGTTGAGGGCAGAGCCGTGCGGTGCCACGCCTTCTGGCGTCCGTTGACCTAACCGACGGCAACAGGTGCGCTGCCGGGGTCATACCGTAAGGATGTGATATGCTAATTTGGAATGCTGAAGGAGGCGGCACATGCAAGAGGCTGACAACATTGAGGCGCGTAGGGTCATCTTGCGTGCTTGGCAGAACGATGACTTTAGAAGTCAGTTGCTGCGCGATCCCCGTGGCGCCCTAAAGGAACTTGACATCGACGTGCCGGCACACTTGTCTCTGGCGGTCTATGACAACACCGACGCCACGCACCACATGGTGATTTGCACGCCATGTAGCTGTTATCCGTCTTTCTTAGGCGCGGCTCCCCACTATTGGAAAGACTCCGAATACAAAGCCGCGATTCTGCGCGATCCCGCCGCTTGGCTGCGGCAAATGGGCACGGATTTGGGACCGGAAGAGTCGTTGCAGGTAGTGGATACAGATATAAACAGCCGCGCGTTTGTCATCCCCAGAAAGCCTGATGGCGAGGTAACCGAGGAAGTTGCAGAACGGGTGGTTACCGCCACGAGCCTTGTCGGCCATTCGCGCTGAGACCAATGCCATAGCTGGGTGCTCCTTGAGAGCAAGGGTCAACATCCGACCGCAGCAACGACCGCGGAAGACTGCGTCTCGTGAGACGACGCGGCCTGAGAGGCAGTAGTGTATCGCAAACGAGCCAGAGTGGCAGGAATTGAGCGAGATTTGAAATGAACCTTTGCATCGTAGGCTATGGCAGCATCGCTGAAGTGCACCACCGGTCGTTTGCGCGCATTCCGGGTGTAGCGATCAGGGCTGTCGTCGGCCGGCTCCAGGAGCCGACACAGGCGTTTGCCGAGAAGTGCGGTGCTCCATTGGCGACAGTCGATCTGGCGGAGGCACTTGCGCGGGACGACATTGACGCCGTCGTCGTCACGTCTCCGAGCGCGAAGCATGCAACGCAAGCGCGGGCCGCGCTTGAAGCCGGCAAACACGTGCTGGTTGAAATCCCGCTTGCGCTATCACTGGAAGAGTGCGAGTCGTTGACGGCACTCGCGGAGCAGCAAGGCCGTTTCCTGATGGTGGCCCACACGATGCGCTTCTGGCCCACGTTGGCGGCAGCGCGACAACGCATCGCCGAGGGTGAATTGCGTGCCCACAGTGTATTCATCCACTATGGTTTCTTGCGGCGAGAGAATGTGAACTGGCAGGGACGGCGGCGGTCATGGACGGATAATCTGCTCTGGCACCACGGCTGCCATGCGGTGGATACGGCCCTCTGGTTGCTGGGTGAGCCCGCCGAAGAGGTTACGGGCTATATGGGGCCGCCGCACAAAGAGCTTGGCATCCCGCTCGACCTCGCGGTCTCGCTACGCACGCCGCGCGAGCAAGTCGTCTCGTGCGCGCTTTCCTACAACACCATGCGTCCCCTGTTGGAAGTCCTCGTAATTGGCGAAGAGTCGACCTTGGCGGTGCGGGATGGCAGACTGGTTGATCCGAACGACCAGATCATCGCAGCCGGTGGTGAAAACGAGGAAGCAAGCGCGGTGTACTTGCAGGACATCGAGTTTATCACCGCGCTCCGCCAGGAGCGCGAACCCTCCGTTTCCGGCCAAGCGGTTTTGCCAACCATGCGCGCGCTGCAAGCAGTGCAAGACATGAATCCCCAGAACCCCTTCCAACAGTAAGCACGCTACGAGTACAGAATTCCCCGTTGTTGCCCTCAGGGAGTTCGTGGTATCGTGCACCCACGGCACATTCTCGATGACGCATTCTCCGCTTGCTCTATTGGCATGTCTTGCAGAGGAGAACACCTATGGCACTTTCTACGCCGCTTGACTTAACGAACGTGCGGAACGCCTCACGCCTTGAAGACGTGTCTTCCTGGGATGGCCCCGTGGCGCAGCACTTGGAAATGCTGCCGGAGGGAGAACAAGATTTCTGGGGGATTCCTTTTACTCTTGGCGCCGCCCACACGCCCGAGAGTTGGATCCTACTAAGTGAAGATGATGTCACCGTTCCCGTCGGCCGCAGTGACATTACGTACTTTGTTTTTGCGCACTTTTGTGACGCGGAACCCGGTGTGACAAGACAGCCCGGCATGAGCGGCATGGTCACCAATCCCGGCGAAGTGCTTGCCTCGTACACGCTCCGCTATGCCAACGGTGAGGAAGATTTGCAATCAATTCGTCGACGGTTTGAAATCAACTCTACAGTGGCATGGGGACAATTGGCTTTTGCCGCGCGGCCGCAGGGCGGTACGGACCCGGTGGACATCAACGGGCCGTATCCTCGCGGTTCCTGGGGCCACTGGCAGACGGGCCTCCAAATGGCACGGGCAAGAACGGCGTCGAACTACTGGATCTACGCCCTGCCGAATCCGCATCCGGGCCGCACCGTGGAGTCATTGCGCTTGGCGGCCGCAAACAGTGTGAACGTCGTGGTAGCGGGCATAACGCTGTTTTCCGGCAAACACCACCCGCTGCGCCACAAACAGTTGGAGAGTTTTCGCATCGTATTGTCGTCGGAGCCGGGCGACTCATCACCTGAAGCAACCCCCGTTAGCGTGGACCTCGGTACTTTGGCGCGCAAGTACGCCGTGCCCGCATTCGACCCGGAAACGTGGCTCGCTGACGAAGCGCCGGGGTTAGGTGAAGTCGATGGTGACGCAGCGAAGTCACTCATCGTTGACGTGACCGCAAGCCCGGACGCCACTTTGGATGTGGCTGGTCATGCGGTGCCTATGGAATCGTTGTACAACACGGGCAAGAGCAAGAGCAGCGACGGCAGAGTGCATGTGGAAGTGCTTACGCCGGAGCGCACGTGGGTGCACGTGCGGCTGGAAGATGCGGAGAGCAGCAAGCCAACCGCTGCGCGCGTGCACTTCCGCGCGCCGGACGGCCGCTACTTTCCTCCGTACGGACATCGCCACGAAGTCAATGACAACTGGTTCGAAGACTACGCGGGCGATCTTAAGCTCGGCAATACGCAATACGCATACGTAGACGGAACATTTCAGATCGAGTTACCGGTGGGTGATGTTTACGTCGAGATCTTCAAGGGCTTCGAGTACCAACCATTGCGGAAACGACTCACAATTGCCCCAGGCCAGCGGGAACTCACGCTCAAACTCGCTCGTCCGCTGAATTGGCGCGCGCACGGCTGGGTTACGGCCGATACGCACGTGCACTTCATCTCTCCGCAAACCGCGTGGTTGGAGGGCCAGGCCGAGGGGGTTAATCTGATCAACCTTCTCGCTTCCCAGTGGGGCGATCTCTACACGAATGTCGCGGATATCACCGGGGAAGTTTCCGGCGTGAGCACGGACGACACGGTCGTGTATGTTGGCACGGAGAACCGCCAGCACCTGCTTGGTCACATAAGCTTGCTGGGAGTGCAGGGGGAGCCCATCTATCCGATGACAACGGCCGGGCCGGGTGAGAGCTACATTGGGGACCCGGTACTCAGCAGCATGAGCGAATGGGCCGACCGGGCCCGTGAGCGCGATGGGCTCGTGGTTATTCCGCACTTTCCAAACCCCTATACGGAAGCGGTGGCGGAGATAGTTCTCGGCAAAGTCGACGCGGTCGAACTCAAGTACTTCACACCCTCCATTGATGGATTTGGCCTGCACGAGTGGTACCGCTTCCTCAACAACGGCTACCGGGTAGCGGCGGTGGGTGGAACCGATAAGATGAGCGCGGGAATCCCCGTGGGCGGAGTCCGCACCTATGCGCTATTGCAGGATGAGTTTTCCTTTGGCACGTGGGCGGATGCCGTACGCGGTGGGCGTACGTTCACGACAAGCGGCCCGCTCATTGACGTGCGCGTCGAGGGTAAGCATCCCGGCGATGAATTGAAACTGCCATCTGGCGGTGGCACGCTTACGGTCGAGGCTTGGGCGGAATCGGTGCTGCCGTTCCACGAACTGCAACTCGTCTGCAACGGCGCCGTGGTTGCCACGCAGACCGTGCCGGGTGGGGGCAAGTCGTGCCGGCTCAGCCAAGCGGTCAAGCTTGAAGGCAGTGGCTGGATTGCCGCCCGCTGTGTGAGCTCGCTGGAGGTGCAGCATTATTGGGTCGTGAATGTGGCCGCGCACACCTCACCCGTGTACATCGTGGCCGACAACCAAGAGCTCTTCAACCCCAGCGACGCGACGTACATGATGACCATCTTGGATGGCGGTCTCACCTGGCTGGATACGTTGGCAACGCGTGGAGACGCGGAACGCCACGCCGGAGCACGCCAGGTTTTCGAACATGCCAAGGCTCACCTGCAGGGGCGTTTACACTCGCACGGGAATGAACACTAAAGGCAGTTTCCCAGAGGCGAGTGACTCTGGATATGTGTTCTTAGAGCACACGGCAGATGTTGGCCTCAGAGCCTGGGGGCTTACTCCCGCCGCTGCTTTTGCCGCTGCCGCCCAGGGAATGTATGCAATTGCGCTTGGCAGGGAGCCTGCTGGAGCCACTGGGCCTCGTGCCGCGTACGCGATTTCTGTCAGCGGCGCAACATGGGGCGACCTGCTGGTAAACTGGCTTGCGGAGCTGCTCTTTCAATTCAGCGTAGAGGGTCTGGTAGGTCAAGGTTTCGCGTTTTCGGAGTGTGACCCGCCGCGCTGCTCCGCCCAAGTCGCTGGACGTATCCTTGATGAGGAAGAGCAAGTCGAGGGTGGAGAGATCAAAGCGGTGACCTACCATCATCTTGAGGTTGAGGTTCACCCAGACCGCACAGCTATCCAGGTGATATTCGACGTTTAGATGGTGCAGGTAGATGAGCAAGAACGCGCCGCAAAACTGGCGCTCAGTGCTGCGACAGCAGGATGCCGTTCGCTGGGAACTGCCGGTTGACTACATGCCCGGCATGCGTGTACCCGGACTGATCTTTGCTGATGCGGCCATGATCGACTCGATGGCCGGCGACATGGCGATCCAGCAAGTAGCCAACATGGCCACACTGCCAGGGATCGTAGGACACGCCTTGGCTATGCCCGACATCCACTGGGGGTACGGCTTTCCCATCGGCGGTGTCGCGGCGATGGAGGTAGAAGATGGGGTAGTCTCACCGGGCGGCGTGGGATTTGACATAAACTGCGGCGTGCGCTTGCTAAGGACGAATTTGCAGGAGCGTGCGGTCAAGAGCAGGTTGCCTGAGCTTGTGAATCAGTTGTTTCGCGACGTGCCAACCGGCCTTGGGCGAGGTCGTAAGAAACGTGGGAAAACCATAAACGTCGAGGGCGCCTTGGCTGGCGGCGCGGCGTGGGCGGTGGACAATGGACACGGTAGTCGTGAAGACCTCACCGCCATTGAAGCCGGCGGTTGTCTACCCGGCGCCGATCCTACGCAAGTGAGCCAGCGCGCGCGGCAACGAGGTGCGCCGCAGCTTGGCTCGCTTGGCTCCGGCAACCACTTCTTGGAAATGCAGGTGGTTGAGACGATTGCGGACGAGAACGCCGCGCGCGCGTTCGGCATTACGGAGCCCGGTCAAGTCATGCTCTCCATCCATACCGGCTCTCGCGGGCTCGGTCACCAAGTGTGCCAAGAGTACCTTGGCACCATGCAGCGCGCGATGGAGCAATACCGCATTACGCTTCCCGACAAGCAGTTGGCGTGTGCTCCGATCAAGTCACCTGAGGGGCAGGCGTATCTCGGCGCAATGGCGGCCGCGGCGAACTTTGCCTTTGCCAATCGCCAGGCAATAACGGAGCGCACACGCCGTGCGTTTCAGCATGTCCTCGGGCGGTCGGGAACAGCGACGGAAATCGGTGTCGTCTACGACGTTGCCCACAACATCGCCAAGATGGAACGCCACCGCGTGAATGGCAAGGAAATGGACCTCTGCGTCCATCGCAAGGGCGCTACCCGCGCCCTGCCCGCCGGGCACCCCGAAGTGCCAGCGAAATATCGTGCCGTGGGCCAGCCGGTGCTCATCCCCGGTGACATGGGACGCTACTCCTACATTCTCGTAGGTGAAGAGCGCGCGCAACGGGAGACGTTTGCCTCGACGTGTCATGGCGCGGGACGTGTGCTGAGTCGAGGCGCGGCCAAGAAGAAACTGGCGGGAGTGGACTTGGTTCAAGCGCTGGGTAGCAGAGGCATTGTCGTTCGCGCGCAGAGCAAAGCAGGTCTGGCCGAGGAGGCGAGCGACGCCTATAAGGACGTGCGCGAGGTGGTGAACGTCGTGGAGCAGTCCGGCATCGCCCGCGTAGTGGCGCGGGTGCGGCCAATTGGTGTGATCAAGGGCTGACTCGATGCTACAAGGAAAGCTTCCCGCACGCCTACTGAAAGACCTGCTGGCTGCCATTCCGGTAGACGACCCCGACGTCATCGTAGGGCCGCGTTTTGGCGAGGATGCCGCCGTGCTGGACATCGGCGATCGGTATCTGATCGCGAAGAGCGATCCCATTACGTTCACGGCCCACCGCATTGGCTGGTACGCGCTGCAGATCAACGCCAATGACGTGGCGACGATGGGAGCGCGCCCGCGCTGGTTTTTGGGTACACTCTTGCTGCCGCCTAGCAGTGCGGAACAAGAGGTGCAGCAAATCTTCGTTGACATTCGGGAAGCGTGCCGGTCATTGGGAGTCACGCTGGTCGGCGGGCATACCGAGGTGACGGATGGTGTTGAGCGGCCAATTCTTGCCGGCACACTGTTAGGTGAGGTCGCCAAAGAGCGGCTTGTGGTGAATGCGAACGCGCGGCCCGGCGACATCGTCCTTCTTACGCAGGGCATCGCCATTGAGGGCACCGCAATTCTCGCGCAGGATGCAAGCGCGCAACTGGCGGAGCAGGGTCTTTCGGATGCGACTATTAAGCGCGCGCAAGCCTATCTCGATGATCCGGGCATCAGCGTGGTGCCTGCCGCCGAAGCATTGTGCCGCGCCGTGCGCCCGCGCGCAATGCACGATCCTACGGAAGGCGGTCTGGCCACGGCACTAACCGAACTGGCGGCAGGGGCAGCCTGCGGCATGACGATAGATCTTGATACCGTGCCACTGCTGCCGGAGACTGCCGAGATCTGTGATGCACTGGGACTTGACCCGCTCGGCTTGCTGGCGTCGGGGTCGCTGCTTGCCGTAGTGGCTCCCAAAGATGTATTGCCCGCCCTGAAAGCCTTTGAGAAGGCAGGCGCCATGGCCGCCGCCATTGGCAGGCTGACGGAACCGGAACAAGGCCTGCGCATGCTTGCGGACGGTGACTGGCACGACATTCCTTCGTTTCCTCGCGACGAACTGGCACGGTTTTTTGACGAGGGCGTAGAAGCAGGCCCCTAACGCGTGCGCCTCACGTGATAGGGCCAGGGGCATACAAGCATCCCTTCAAACGAACCTTGTAAGTGTGCGTTGTCAGGTCAAGGATTCTATACTTGAAGGAGACCCGAAATTGACCAGCATGCGGACTTGAGCGAGCCCCAACCAGACCTGGATCGCGAGTTTGTGTAAAGGGAGTCTTGCGTCCGCGCAATATCGAATTCCTAAGAGAAAACACTACAGCAAGGGAGTGATCGGATGTCTCGAACAATTGATCTGCGCAGCGATACCGTGAGCATGCCGACGGCGGAAATGCGCGAGGCGATGGCGAATGCGGAAGTCGGTGATGACTGCTATCGGGAAGACCCGTCAATTAATCGGTTGGAAGCGATGGCCGCTGAGATCACGGGCAAAGAGGCGGCGCTCTTTGTTACGAGTGGGACACAGGGCAATCTCGTCTGTCTCGTGGCCCAATGCCGCAATGGGGATGAGTTCATCGTGGCAGACGAATCCCATATCGTAACTACGGAGGCCGGTGACTTTGCCTGCGTGGCGGGCGCGTCGCCGCGCATCGCGCCTTCCGATCAAGGCATTCTGACGGCTGACAGCATCCGCAGCGTGCTGCGCCGGTCCTATGACGCGTTCTCGCCAACGCGGTTGATCTGTTTGGAAAACACCAACAACCGGGGCGGCGGGGCCGTGTATCCGCTGGAAACCCTGGCCGGCATACGTGAGTTGGCAGATGAACTAGACATAAATGTCCACATGGACGGCGCGCGTGTCTTCAATGCCGCCGCGGCTTTGCAAGTGCCGGTTTCTGAAGTCGTGCAATACGTCGATTCGGTCACATTCTGCCTGTCCAAAGCCCTGAGCGCGCCGGTTGGGTCAATCGTCTGCGGCACCAGGGAGTTTATCGAGACGGCACGACGGTTCCGACGGATGCTGGGTGGCGGACTGCGGCAATCGGGTGTATTGGCGGCGGCAGGGATCGTCGCCCTGGAGACGATCCCGCAGAAACTTCCCCAGGATCACGCCAATGCCCGCCGGCTCGGCGAAGGACTGGGAAGCATTCCGGGTATCACGACCGACCCTGAGCCGACGACCAATATGGTCTATATCGACATCGACCCATCCATTGGCACCGCGGCACAGCTTGCCGAAGAACTGGCAGCGCGCGACGTAAAGTGCGGAGCGGTCTCCGATGATCGCATCCGTTTCGTGACGTACCACCAGATCACATCGGAAGATGTAGAAACGGCGATAGCCGTCGCGCAGGAAGCCGTGGCGGCGCTGGCTGACTTGCGAGCACCCGTACGGGCCTAATTGGGCACTCATTCGCGGCGAGGCGATGCGGCCTTTCGGGATTGGCACGATGCGGCCACACTTGAATGAAGGCGCTGATCTAGGAACAGAGGAGTTCTATCCCTTGTCATCCGTTTGCGCTTGCAGCCGTTGGTGAACCTCATCAGGCGACAGTGCGCTCTCCGTGAAGGTAAGTCTTGTGCCCTCGGGCAGGGTGCTGTGTTGGATTAGCTGCCGCGCTTGCTCCAAGTCTCCGCCCGTTATCGTGACCACCAGGCTGCCTCCTTCCGCGGCGGCTGCCGCTCCGCCAACTGTGGAGGAGGCTTCTTCCGGGGCAGGCTTTTCCTTTCGTCCTAAGAGAGGCCGATGCTCTCGACGCAAGAATGGGACGTGATACACCAAAAACGTCACGGCAATGAGCGCCACGCTGACGTGAACGCTCATTGCATCTCTAAAATCGTTGACGGAGCTAACGTCAAGGATGGAGCGCAATGCTTCATAGAGCAGCGTTCCAATCGCAACCACGATGGCAATCACGCTGGCTGACGACACCAGGTAGAGATAGATGCGGCGCACAAGCGATCGACGCTCTTCACCGCTGCTGTCAGACGCCACTTGGTGCTGTATCTGGCGCCAGTACCACACCCAGGCGGCAAGACCCACCAGCAACAACGTCACGTAGAGGCTTAGTTGCCGCTGCAAATAATGCTCAGGCAAGTCCACCGTGTCCGCCTGGCCGGTAAGAATTCCTATTACCAGTCGCAGGATACCGTACGCGCCGAATGCCAGCAGGGAGATGCCTATGGTCGTAAGGATATAGGCGTATATACGACGGATCGACGCTTGCCGCGGCAATTCCGCTACCAGGGCCGCATCCCGCTGCAGGTGATAGCGATGGTAGTACCACCCCGTAGCGGTTACAAGCGCCGTCGGCACTACCCAAGCCGCGTTATCGATGAATTCAAGCCGATCCTGAACCACGCCCAATACGCTTAAGAGGACCAGATAGAGAATGCGTCCACTTGCCAAGAGAGCGCCCGCCGCGCCGGAGCCCACCATGGCGTAGAGGTAGACCTTGCGTAACGTCGAGCGTAACTCAGGGCTCTGAGCATCCACGATCTGGCGCTGGACGGCGGCCCAGTGATACGACCAGACGATACTGCTCACGATGATATACGCGACACCCTCCACGACCGGGAGTTGCCACCAGCCGACGCTAACGGGATCAGCGCCAACCAACCGTTTGAGCAGCGTTGCGATGACGAAAACCAACGAGGAGACTACTATCCCCAAACTGCCAAAGGAGACGACGTACCAATACCAACGCGCAATGGTTGCTGCCGCTCCTGTTTGGAGATGTGTGGGCGGTCGCTGGCGGATGTGGTAGAACCAAACAAGTCCGTAGATAATCAGATTGGCGAGATAGTCCGGAGAGGCGAGTGTTTCAATGGATTCGTCAGCGAGGCGCTCCAGGAGGTCGACGAGAATCTCGCCGGCCGCGCCGGCAGTCTGGACGATCGTTACGCCGAGCACGCCGAGAAAATAGAGGGCGCGGAGCGCGCTCCCCTCTTCCGCGCGGTCACGCGCGAGGCGTTGCGCCCAAATCCAATGTCCCACCCAGAGCGGCGCGCCTACTGCGACGAGAGCGAGGTTTAGGCTCAGGCGTTCCCGCCACCAATCGCTGCCCACACCAAGATCGGTGTCCGGAGAGATTATCAGGAATACCAGCCGCAGCAACTCGCTGCCGCCCTGCATGAAGAGGAGCAGACCAACGAAGGCAGCGACGAAAAGATAGAGGCGCCGTACGTTGAGCATTGGTTGATCCTCGTTTCGAAGAGAGTTCTTGAACTTTGCCGCCTAATTGAGCCTAACGTTACCCGAGCATATATGGGTCGAACGGTTTGACGATCTTCCACTCTCCGTCGAACTGTCGCAGCCGCACTACGGAAGCAAGTGAATACTGATTGTCGCCGAAGATCGCGAACAGCCCTAGAGGCGGCGCATCCGAGGCAAAGTACGTGATATCGACGTTGACGGTAGCCAATCCTTCCTCGACACCCTCCAATTCAACAACGCGTATGCCGGAACTTGAGATGCGAGAGTTCGTCCGGACCAGCACGGAACCTCTTTCCTCAATATCTGCAAGGACCTCCGGCGAGAGGTACGACTTCGCGCGCTCTTCGTTGCCCTTCTTTACCGCAACGATGAAGTTGTGCACAACATCCTCAGGATTGCTGTCGGCACTATACTCCAGCTCTTTCGCAATCGGCGACCGCCAAACAAGAACGACTGCCACCACTACAATCAAGAAGATGACCGCAAGAATTGAGGCAAGAAATCGGTCTATTCCCTTAATCATTGTTTTTTACCTGCAGAATTGAGCAATTGCTGGACCTGCGGCTTTAAGCTTAAGTATAGCAGAACTCGAATGGTTCTGACAGGGAGGAAGAACTATAGTATTCAGGCCGAACACCAAGGATGAGATTGACTGCGAAGGTGCCTTGCTGAGTTTTGCTTGAAGGGTGTTGCTCCCGTGGCCATTGCTCAAGTGCGAGAGCTTCGGTCTAGGTGATCCAACCACAAGCAGTGCGCAACGTAGCAGAGAGCGAGTGAGATGCGAGCAATTTCAGAAAGTACCCTTGGCGGGCTGACGCTCATAGTAGGCCCGCTTCTGGCGATTGTCTTCTTTATACTCCAACCCGGCGGCGTTCTCATCAATAGCGCAGAAATGGATGAAGCCTATGCCACAATCTATGCCTTATCCAGGTATCGCACGCTGGCCAACCTCACAGTCATCGCGATTTCTCTGGGCCTCATCGTCTCACTGTACGGCCAGTTTGTCCTCTTGAGCGGGATGCAGGCTCGTGCCGGAGGAGCGGCGCTCGCTTGGTTTGGGTTCATCTTCCTGGCATTCGGCGGCTTCGGCTGGTTTGTCGTTCAGGCACTAAACTTCGGCATGGCCGATACGCAATTGGAGGTTGCTGCATCAGTGCAGTCTGCCGTCGCAGTCTATACGGCAGAAACGAGCATAGCACTCTTGGCGAGTCTGGCGATCGCCTTTGGTTTCCTCCTTTTTAGTCTGGGTCTCGCAGGTTGCGGCGCTTGCAACCGGGTTGGAGCCTGGATCGTTGCCGCCGTTTCTCTAATTGCATTGCTAAGCCTCATCATTGGAATCAGCGACCCATCTCGATTGAGCGATATGATCCAGGTTTCCCGGCTCTGTTATTTTGTCTGGGCAATTTGGACCGTTTCTCTCGGCGTAGGTTTGCTCCGGCGCAAGGAACCGCCGCCCGCCACGACCGGAAACTGAGCACATTCAGCCTGAATTGTGCCCAAACCGGCCTGCAACCGTATAATGGAATTCGGGTGCCTCGCAAGACCTTTGTCAGGAGCGATTCTCGTGCGTGTCTTGTTTCTCCGCAGCTTGGCTGTGCTGGTCGCCGTGCTCATCGCGAGTCGTTTTGCGCTGGTCGATATAGCAGATAGTGGCGACTGGCTTTCGCTGATAGTCTTCGCAGTTGGAGTTGCGTTGATCAATGCCGTAATCGGCTCGGTGCTCAAAGTCATTTCGTTTCCTGTGACAATACTGACTCTCGGCATCTGGATTCTCGTCTTGAACGGCCTGCTCTTTTGGCTGGGTACAGCGCTTTTGCCGGGAGTCGAGTTGGCAGAATCGGATCGACCGACCCTACTGACTGCCATGCTCGTTGCCCTCATAATCAGTGTGGTTAGTTTTGCCGTCAATCGGGTTGTGAAAGAGGACGAGGAAAAGGAATGAGCTTGGATAGCTATGGATCAAGGAAATGAAGGAGCTAAGCGAAATGCGAATCTTGGTAACTGGTGCGGCCGGATTTATTGGAAGTAACTATGTACGCTACATGCTCTCGAAACAACCGGATGCCCACGTGGTGGCGTTGGATAAGCTGACGTATGCAGGCAACCTCGCTAATCTTGCTGCATTTGAGGGCAATCCCCGCTTTCAGTTCGTTCAGGCAGATATATGTGATCCCGACGCGGTTGGAGAAGCGCTGGCCGGCTGTGACGCGCTCGTCAACTTTGCCGCGGAAAGCCACGTAGACCGCTCAGTAATTGATCCGATGGCGTTCGTGAAGACGAATGTGGAGGGAATCCGCGTGCTCATGGAGGCGGCGCGTACACACAGTGTGCAGCGGATAGTCCAAGTGAGTACTGACGAAGTCTACGGCCACGTGCCGGATGGCTCCGTAAACGAACAAACGCTCTTGGCGCCGCGCAACCCGTATTCTGCCAGTAAGGCAGGAGGTGAGTTGCTGGCCCTCTCCTACTTCACCAGCTTTGGGCTGCCTGTAATGGTCACGCGCGGCGTGAACACCATAGGCCCTTCCCAGTACCCGGAGAAAGTGGTGCCCGTCTTCGTAACCAACGCTATAGATGACGAACAATTGCCCATCTACGGAGAAGGCAAGGCGGTACGCGAGTATATGTACGTTACCGACCACTGCACGGGTATTGATCTTGTTCTGCACAGAGGAGAGCCCGGCGCAGTGTATAACGTCGGGGTCGAATATGAGGTCGACACGGTAACACTTGCCACAAGCATTCTCGAGCTTCTCGAGAAGCCCCGTTCACTGATGCGCCTCATTGAAGACCGGCCCGGTCATGACTACCGCTACAGCCTCGATTCAGCGCGCTTGGAAGCCCTCGGCTGGCAGCCAAAGTACACGTTTCCGCAAGCGCTGGCGGAGACGGTGAACTGGTATGTCGAGAATGAGGACTGGTGGCGTGCAATCAAGTCGGGCAGCTTTGGCGAATACTACGCACGCAACTACGCCGAGCGGTTAGCGCGTTCGCGTCCTGTGGCGGCGGGATGACCGGAGTTGGGAAACTGCCACTTACAGCCGGCTAGTCACCGAGCGTAACTTCCGCGCTTCCCGTGACAAGATCGTCGCCGTTTTCATCACGGCAACCGACCGTAATCTGCAGGCGCCCGGTCTCGTCATCTGCTTTCTTCACTGTGCCCCACGTTGCAACTGCGCCGTCAACGTACGCAGGCTTGCGGAAGCGGACCTTTAGCGATCCTGAAGTGATCCATGCCTCACCAAACGTTGTCGTCAGCATCTCCATGATGTACGCGAGCAGCAGCATGCCGTGGGCGATCGGACGCTCAAAGGGTGTGGTAGCGGCAAAAGCCGGATCGGTATGAATGGGGTTATGGTCGCCGCTGGCTGCCGCGTATCTGCGCAGCGTCTCCAGTGTCACAGTGCGTGTTCTGGAGGGCAGTTCAGCGCCCGCGGGCCAGCGCGTTGTCACGTTCATTCTTCTTCCTCATCAGCCGGCATCAGCAGCATGGAGCGGCCGGACAACACGGGCCGGCCCTCGTGAACGGCCTTGATCTCAACGACGATCACGTCCATGCCGGCCCGTGACGTGGCCTGTACGACTTCAGCCTCAGCGTCGAGAGTGCTGCCCAGCGGAGCAGCATCCATGAAAGTGAATTCCTGGGTAGCGTGCACTGAACCGGGTGGCAGCCCGATGGCCTCGATGAGGCCCGCTAAGACCCAAGCGGCAATGGCCAGTGGCGGTGCGACGTCGTTGTCCTGGTGGTAGAAAGGACTCTCACTGTCCACCGCGGCAAGATACCGCTGCACCCTATCGAGGGCAACGTGTACCGTCTGGTCGGGAAAGCGATGGCCGACAGAATACCGAGGCATGTCTCTTTGCTCGTTCACGCGTGAAGGCGTACTCCATTTCGGCTCATTATAGCCGCAATGCATGTACACAATCCAGATACACATGTGCAGCCACCTCCATGCGTGAAGTTGGTGTACAATTACCAGCGAAACACCCGCAATCTGGCTCGGATCACAAATAGGTACGCGCAATGGGGCCATCTGAAGATTCATTGGCAACACAGGGTCAGAGCGAAGAGGCCGAGTTGTCTCAAACGCCGAACGGATACCGGTATCAGGCTGAGCAGCAGGCCCTGCTCAATCGCCTGCGGCGCATCGAGGGCCAGGTGCGCGGCATACAGCGTATGGTCGCTGAAGACCGCTACTGTGTGGACATTCTTCAGCAGATGGCGGCAATAACGGCCGGACTGCAGGAAGTGTCTTTGATTGTGCTGCAGAGCCACATCGAGGGGTGCGTATCGGAGGCGATTCGCTCCGGTGAAGAGGAAGAACTCATCGAGGAATTGATGAACGCGATTCGGAACGGTGTCGGCCGTTGGGTGGTTCCCCCGCACACGGCAAGTACGACAGAGCCGGTATCAAAAATAGTTCGACCAGAGGAGTAGACTATGGCACGTGTTGGGTGGGGCATAATTGGTTGCGGCGACATTGCCAACAAAGCCGTTGCGCCGGCGGTAAACGATGATCCGAACAGCACCCTCGTTGCTTTCGCAAGCAGCAGCCAGGAACGGGCGGAGGACTTTATGGCGCGGCACGGCGCACAACGTGCCTACAGTGACATCGATGCCTTTCTTGCCGACCCTGATATTGACGTCGTCTACGCCGCGAGCCGCGTGTACGAGCACCTGCCGCAAACAAGCGCCGCCGCGGCGGCCGGCAAGCACGTGCTTTGTGAAAAACCTATGGCGCTTACCGGGGCTGAGTGCGCGGAAATGATCGGAGCCTGTGATGAGGCTGGCGTGAATCTCGCAATCGCCTACTATCGCCGGTACTACCCCAAGAACATCAAGATCAAGGAGTTACTCGATAGCGGGGCAATTGGCACCCCGGTCCTGGTGCGCATGGTTCTCACCGGCAATTATGATCCCACGCCTGATGACCCCAAGTACTGGCGCATCGATCCCGCCAAGAGCGCCGGCGGGCCTATCGCCGACGTCGGTTCCCATCGCCTCGATCTCCTCTGCCATTGGTTTGGCGAACCGGTTGCCGTAGCCGCCTGCAACGAAACGCTCATTCACTCCTATCCCGCCGATGACTCGGACATTCTGCTCATAAAGATGGCAAGCGGAGTTCAAGTGACCGCCTCCTTCCATTGGAGCATCGGTATGGGACACGACACGATTGAGATGTATGGGACTGAGGGCGCGCTTTTTAGTTCGCCGACCGACGGATCGCACCTGACACTGAAGACCGCCGCGGGCAGCGAGGAGTTCAACCTCCCGCACGCCGAGAATAGGCACTCACCGCTGGTCGAGGACTTTAGCGCGCGCGTCCTGTCAGGCGAACCACCTCTTTATACCGGGGAAGACGGCGCCAAAACGACGCGTATCATCGAATCTTCTTTCAACGCTAGTCGCGCGGAGAGGTGGGTAGCAATCGCATGATGAACATCATTGGCCGTCCGGCGGAAGACATCGACACGCCAGCATTGCTAGTGGATCTCGATATCTTGGATCGCAACGTTGCACACATGGCGCGCGTGATCATCGATGAGGCCGGTATCAACTGGCGCCCGCACACCAAGGGGATCAAATCACCGGCGATTGCCCATCTGCTTTTGGATGCCGGTGCGATTGGCGTCACTTGCGCGAAACTTGGCGAAGCAGAGGTCATGGTTGCGGGCGGCATCCGCAGCATACTCATTGCCAACCAGATCGTCGGGCCGCAGAAGATAGACCGGCTCGTCAATCTCCGCAGGCATGCCGACGTGATTCCTGCTGTGGACAACGAGGAGAATATCCGCGAGATCGCCGAGGCGGCGGCACGCATAGGCGTGCGGCAACGCGTCGTGGTAGAGATCAATGTCGGCATCGACCGGGCCGGCGTGCTTCCGGGTGAGCCGGTCTTAGCACTCGCAAAGCAAATTGCCGCTTACCCTAGTCTGGAGTTTGCCGGAGTCATGGCCTGGGAAGCCCAAGTGCTCAGGGCCAAGGATGACGCCGAAAAAGCGCGAATGGCAAAGGAAGTAATCGGTCTGCTTACGGGCAGCGCGGACCTCTGCCGGGACGTGGGTCTACCGGTTGAAATCGTGAGTTGCGGCGGCAGCGGCACGTACTGGCATACGGCCTTCCAGCCGGGAGTAACTGAGATTCAAGGCGGCGGCGGCATTTTCTGCGACATTACCTACAGGGAAAGCTTTGGAGTTCCCCACGAATTCGCGCTTACGATTCTCTCTACGGTCACAAGCCGGCCTGCTCCCGAGCGCATCATTTGCGATGCTGGCAAGAAGACGATGAGTACGGACGCAAGCGTCCCAAAGCCCATTGGTCTGCCCGAAGTTGCCTCCGTAGGTTGCTCGGCAGAGCACGGGACAATCCAGTTGGTGGAGGCTTCCGACACTCCCCGTGTCGGAGACAAGATTTCGTTCATTGTGGGCTATGGGGATACGACGGTCTTCCTGCACGACAACTTCTACGGCATACGCGACGGTCGAGTGGAAGTAGTTTGGCCGATCCTCGGACGAGGGAAACTGCAGTAGACGCATCAAAGCGCCGCCTTGCCGAAGGGGATATGCAAGTCAGCGCTTCTCAGTGCCCGCCGCACGCTTACGCCGCGCATTCTCCTGGCAGTGCACTAAACGTGCGGGCAGTCCTGCAAGACCTACGCCGTAGGAATGCCCATCTCAATCAGCATCACGGGGATGTTCTCGTCGATCCGGTAGATCGTAGCGCCGTCTTCCGTGATCAGTCCTTCTTCCAACGGCGTGTCAACGAGGTTGCCGTCTTGATAGTTGACCTCTTCCTCCCCGATACGGGCATTGAGCGCGCTGACTTCATCATCTGAAAGCGGCCGCAACGGCGCTTTGGTAGCGGGGCAGCGTAGGATTTCAAGGAGTTGTTCGCTTATTGGCATAGAATCAGATCTCCGGGTTCTTATAATGGTCCGCAACACGTTCGCTGTGATGCGGGCGAGCACTTTCGCAATTCGTGTAACGACAAGGAGCGTCTTTCGGCAAAGCCATTGTTAGGTATTGCGGGAGTTCACCGCAAACTCTCGTCTCCAATAGTGTAGAAATGGCGCGAAACACTGTCAACCGGAGCGTGCCCTGACCACACGAGGCTGTCTCATTAATTATGCATGGCACACGACTGGTTGGGTGAGGGACGCAGT
>JAPPLM010000051.1 GCA_028874195.1 Chloroflexota bacterium | reverse complement strand
CCAACTGAAGTATTCATCAACCAAGTGTTGCACTTGAAATGTGAATCCACCTTCCGGCTTCCGCCGGAATGACGGATTGGAGAAGCGGCGGCACTCTTCACAAGAAACCAAAGGAACCGCTCCCGGCTACTCCAACTCCCACATGGAGAGATAGCGTTCGCCGGCATCCGGGATGACGGTCACCACGGTCTTGCCCGACCCCAACTCTTGCGCCACAGCGAGCGCAGCGACCACGGCGCCACCGGCGGAGATGCCGGCCAGGATGCCTTCCTCCTTTGCCAGGCGCTCCGCCATGGCAATTGCCGCTTCATCCTCTACCGTCAGCACCTCGGCCAACACGCTGCGGTCTAAGATGCCTGGCACGAACCCAGCGCCCGTACCCTGGATGCGCGTAATGCCCGGCCGGCCGCCGGAGAGCACCGCCGATTTTGCCGGTTCTACGGCAACCACACGCACGTGGGGTGCTTCGTCACGCATCACCTGGCCGATGCCGGTGATGGTACCGCCGGTACCCACCATCGCTACCACGGCGTCGAGCTTGCCTGCGGTATCGTGGAGTATTTCGCGTGCCGTAGTCTCGCGGTGGACGGCTGGGTTTGCCGGGTTCATGAACTGCTGCGGCATGAAGTAACCATGCTCTTTCACAAGTTCTTGCGCCGCGTATACCGCGCCGGACATGCCCTCGATGGCGGGAGTCAGCACTAATTCCGCGCCGAGCAATGACAGGAGTTTGCGCCGTTCCACGCTCATGTCTTCAGGCATCGTGAGCAAGAGCCGATAGCCGCGCACCGCGCAGACAATCGCCAGGCCGATGCCCGTATTGCCGCTGGTCGGCTCCACCACCGTGTCGCCGGTCTGAAGCTTTCCTTCCCGTTCCGCCGCTTCGATCATGGCCAGGCCGATGCGGTCTTTCACACTGCCGCCCGGATTGCGCGACTCGATTTTGACAAGCACCGTCGCGGAATCGGGCTCCGGCAGACGGTTCAGGCGCACCAGCGGCGTGCGCCCGATCAGTTGCAGCACGTCGTTGTAGATCAGGGGCGGCACGTTGGAAGTATCGGACATCTTCATCCCTTCATTCAGGCGCCTACAGGCAATGCGTCGCTTTGGACATCTCCACTCTGCAAGAGGATGGGGGCATCATTACAGTACCGTTTACGGCTTCGCTTACGGCTCTGTTTAGGGCTCCACGTCCGCTTGCTGAATGGATGCTTGGTAGCCTTCAACCGGTTCGAGCTGGCCCATGGCCGCGATACGTTGTGCCATCATGCTGCGTATGGCATAGGTATTCGGCCTGAGCACCTTTCTTTCATCGATGACGTCGTCGTACACCATGTTATCTTCGTAGCCGATCACCTCGCTGTACACACGTTCTCGCGGAATCGCAAGACCCAACCGTGCCAGCGCCGCGACTCGTTGCGGGTGCAGCGGAAAGTTGGTATCAACCGTGCCATGAAGCTCGTTAAGTAGCAGGGGAATCCTCACCAGGCTCTGGAAGGTGAGTAGCTGAGACTTGAGCGCCACCAACGCCTGCTGCTGCCGGTCGATGCGGCCAAAGTCGCCGCGCGGATCATCGAAGCGCGTGCGCACGTAGCACAGCAAGGTATCGCCATTCATATGGTGCACCCCTTGCTTGATGATGAAGGGGTCGAAGCCGGTGTCGTCTGCATTCGGGAAGCGATAATCATTGATGTCATACTTTACGTCAATCTCCACGCCCCCTAAGGCATCGATAATGCGTCGGAAGCCCTCGAAGTCAATGGTAAGATAGAAGTCAATCGGGGTTCCCAACAGATTCTCAGCCGACCGCATCACAAGCTCCGCGCCGCCAATGCTGAAAAGCTCATTAATGCGCCGGCTTTCATAGCCCGGTACCGAAGCCAGCACGTCCCGCGGGATAGAGACGAGCATCGCGGCTTTCTTCACCGGGTCAATGGTCGCCACGATAATCGTATCCGCGCGTCCCACGTCGAATGCACGGGTATCGACACCGATGATGACGACGCTGAATGTCTCTGTATCCGTCCAGTCGAGGCTTGGGGGCTCTTCAGTCGTGGGCGTGTCTTCTAATATCTTCTTTTCTACGGCTGAACTCTCCCCGGAGTCACCTTCCGTTGAGGTCTGATCTGCTCCCGCACGGCCTGCATTCGAGGACTCACCTCTATTGACAAACCAAGCCGTTGCCCCGAGAAATGCGAAGAGGAGAACGACGGCCAGCCCCAAGCCGAGGAGCACGCGCAACCATGGCACGCGCCGCGAAGTAAAGTGGATCCGTCTCTGCATCAAGCGCCTCAGATACGTTCTTTCTCAGCCGGGCCGGTCACAGGCAGAGCGCAAGGAGAGAATTACCAGCCCGTTTCATTATGCCACTCAGCGTGCGCAGGAACAATCTCACATGCGCCTCCAAGCGCTTGGCCCAAGGCGGCAAATAGCCCTCCAAGAGCACGGTATCAACCTCAATTCACCATCTTGTGTTAGGCTTATACATAACCACGGACACCGGCAGCGAAAGATGAATTGACGTGCAAGATACTCCTTGGGTTGCGCTTGTAGGGCCTTTTCCGCTGGAGATTCGTCCCGGTTCGCGCTGGCGCGACCGCTACCAGCGCATGCCGCTTACAATCAGGGCGGATGGCCTTGCGGAAGCGCTCGCCTCCCCGACGCTCGACAGCGTCATACTGCACTGGAATCTCCCGGACCGCCTGAGCCTAGCGCAGAGTGTGCTTGAGTCGGACCGACCCTTATGTCTCCCTGGGCCGCTGACGCTGGAAGAAAAGCAGCTTCTGCGCTCCGCCAACCGCTCTCCGTTGCTTGGCGGGCCGAGCAGCGCGCTGCCCGCCGTGCGCGCGATGCGGCTAGCGCTCGGTGACGAGAACACCGGCCCCGTGCGCTACGTCGCCGTGCGCCGCCTCTCCCAACCTGCGCCTGCCGCCCTGCACTATGCGCCGCTGGCGGATGCGCTTGAAACCGCCTTCAGCTTCATGGAAGAAGACCCGGAGTGGGTCTTTGCGCAGAGAGCGGAACGTGCGGAGGCCACTTCCATCATCGCCAACCTTCACTTCCCGTCCGCCGAGGTCATGGCAACCTGGGTACAGGTGCCGGGCGGCCCGGCGCACGATGATTGGCTGCTCTACGGCACAAAGGGCATGGTGCATCAGCGTGACGAGCACGCCGACCACACCATGGCCGCCCACCTCTTCGATCATTGGCTTAGCGTGCGCGGCGGGCGCGACGAACTGCTGTTGCACCCGATGCAGGCCCTTATCGCCGCGCGCCTCGCCCAGGCGATAGACCGCTCGCTGCACGAACGCCGCCGCGTGGCATGGCAGGAGGTGGCGAAACGTGGCTGAGAAACTGCGCATAGGCCTGGTGAGTGGCATCCGCCACCAGGACGACTACGCCCCGTTCTTTGCGCGCCACCCCGACGTGGCCCTGGTCGGTCTGGCCGACGACGCCGACATTTCGGAAGAATACCACGCGCTCAACCGCGATTTGGCCGACCAATTCGGGCTGGAGTATTCAACGGATCTCGACGCTTTTCTCGCCCGTGACGACGTGGACGCCGTTTGCGTGGCACCGGAGTATGCCCGGCACACGCCCCTTGCGCTGCGGGCCATCGCTGCAAACAAGCACGTACTTGTCGATAAACCCATCGGCATTACGCTCGAACAGTGCGATGCCCTGATCGAGGCGGGACGCAAGTCCAAGCGCACGTTCGCTTGGATCGCCCGCATCGGCCACCCGTCGCTGCAGCGTGCGCACGATGCGGTGGCGGCCGGTGAACTCGGCACGATCGTGAACGTCAACGCCCACTTCCTGGCGACCTACGGTAATGGCGAGAAGTGGGACGATGAGGAGTACGCCTTCTTCGACCCCGTCGTCAACGGCGGCGGCGAACTCCTGAATTTCGGCCTCTATCCCCTGACCGCCATCTTGAATGTGACAGGGCTTGCCCCATCGGCGGTGCACTGCGTCAAGGGCGCATACTACAACCGCCCCCACCGCGAGTTCGACATCGAGGACATGGCGCTGCTCGATTGCGAAATGGAAAACGGCATCCTGGCCTCAATCTGCGTCGGTCGGGCCCACGTGCCGGGGAATCTGCACAACAGCGATCTCTGGCTGGAGGTAACCGGCACGCAAGGTACCTTGGTAACAGATGAGTTGGTGCCCGACGCGATGCTCACCGGCCCCACCCCCGGTCACGTAGAACGCCGCTACCGCTCGCCCTACGCGGGTTCAGGACACTTCGAGGCTGTCATCGACAACTTCGTATGGGCCGTCCAAACCGGCGGCCAACCCTTCCTCGGCGCCGACGAAGCGGAAAAGGTGATGCACACCGTTTTTGCCGCTTACGAGTCTGCAACGACAGGCCAAGTGGTCAACGTGGGATAGCCATATCATTGGCGTCCCAATCCTCGTCTACTTTGCTATCTAGCAGGCGATCGTAGGCATCCACCCTACGCGCTTCACTTAACGCCAGTCTCTTCCGGTTATCACAGTCTTGTACAAACGGCGCATCAACTTGCATTCAATATCCTTGATATCCGATTGACCACTGCCTGACTTTAGGTTTGACGTTGGCTACAGTCTTCTCAATGATGCTCGTGTGCGCTGTAAATAGTTTCGTGGGCCTCACATAACTTATCTTGATTAAGTAACCCTTGCTAAAGCTGTCTTCCTCCAACACAATCGCGTCAGTGTCCGCATAGGGATGGCTAGTTACTTGGCAGAGAATTGTCTCATCTTTGCCAGTTTGTGCAAGTACCAAAGCGGGCCTAAGCTTAGCACGGCTCAGATCGGAAAAGGGAAATCGAACAAATACGACATCGCCTATTGAAACGCTTGCCACGCTTGGTCTTCCTCCGGCCTATCCCAATCTTCAGCCAGTGCCTTCTCGCTTAGCAGAGCACCTTCGCCCACTTTGGTAACTGCCTGCTCTGCCAGGACGCGTTGCCGCACAGTCAAATAGAAGTCGTACACCTCCTGTTGTGCCGACTCAGGCAGATCCCGAAGATCAATGTGGTCTGCTATCGCCATTACTAATCCTCTCTGTGCTGCATTCAGCCGCCTTGGCCCAATTTGAGCAAGTCTTCGGATTCCACTGCGCCTGTTGTGCTGGGCGAAACGCGGATGGTTCAGCGTGGCGGAGATGTCTGTCCCTCGCTGGGCTATTCACACACCGCGCCTCTGGCGGCGGACGTGACCAGCTTGGCGTACTTTGCCAGCACGCCCTTCTTGTAGCGGGGCTCCAGCGGCTGCCAGTGCTTGCGGCGCTCCTCGATCTCGGCTTCGTCCACGTGCAGCGTGAGTTCCTGGTTGTCGCCGTCGATGGTGATCTGGTCGCCTTCCTCGATCAGGCCAATGGGACCGCCCATGGCAGCTTCCGGCGCCACGTGACCCACCATCATGCCGTGGGTCGCGCCGGAGAAGCGCCCGTCGGTGATCAGACCGACGGAATCGCCGAGGCCGCGTCCAAAGACTGCTCCCGTCACCGCCAACATCTCGCGCATGCCGGGACCGCCTTTCGGGCCCTCATTGCGGATGACGATGACGTCACCAGGGTTGATGCGTCCTTTCACCACCGCCTCGAAGGCGTCGTCCTCGATCTCGAAAACCCGCGCCGGACCGGAATGCACCCGGTTTTCCACGCCCGCTACCTTCACCACCGCGCCCTCTGGCGCCAGGTTGCCGCGCAAAATCACCATGGTGCCGCCGGCAAAGATGGGATCGTCTGCCGAGCGCACGATGTCCTGGCCGTTTTCCGACACCTGCGCGCCTGCCACGTCTTCCGCCAAAGTCTTGCCGGTCGCCGTGAGGCAATCGCCGTGCAGCAGGCCCGCCCGCAGCATCTCCTGCATGATGAGCGGCACGCCGCCCACCTTGTCCAGGTCGGCCATTACGTAACGGCCGCCGGGACGCATGTCGGCGATATGGGGCACGCGCTTGCTCACCCGGTCGATGTCGTCGAGATCAAACGGGATGCCGGCCTCCCATGCGATGGCGGGCAGATGGAGGGCCGCGTTCGTGGATCCGCCGGCCGCAAGCGCCACGGCTACAGCGTTCTCCATCGCTTCCTTCGTGATGATGTCGGACGGGCGGCGGTTATTGCGCACGCAGTCCATTACCAGATGCCCCGCGTCCACGCACACCTGGTCGCGGCGTTCGTCCATAGCCGGCGGCGAAGCGCTACCGGGCACCGATAGCCCCATCGCCTCCAATGCGCTCGACATGGTATTGGCCGTATACATGCCGCCGCACGAACCGGGGCCGGGGCACGCGTGCTGCTCGAGGTCGATGAGTTCATCCTCGGTCAGCTTGCCCGCGGCATGGGCGCCCACGGCCTCGAACATATCTTGGATGGTAACGTCCTGGCCCCGCCAGCGCCCGGGCATAATGCTGCCGCCATAGACGAATACGCTGGGAATATTGAGACGCGCCATAGCCATGGCGCAGCCCGGCAGGCTCTTATCGCACCCGGCAATAGTAACCACGCCATCGAGGCGCTCACCAATGGCAACGGCTTCAATCGAATCCGCGATGATCTCGCGCGTCACCAAACTGGTGCGCATGCCCTCGGTGCCCATGGCGATACCGTCGCTCACCGTGATGGCGACAAATTCGATGGGCGTGCCGCCCGCTTCGCGAATGCCTTCTTTGACCTTCTTTGCGAGCCGGTCAAGGTGATAGTTGCACGGTGTGACTTCGTTCCACGTGCTCGCAACGCCGATAAGGGGCTTCGCCAGGTCTTCATTGCTGAACCCCATCGCGTGAAACATGGAACGCGCCGGGGCGCTCTTTGGCCCTACAGTGATATCTTTGCTAAAGCGTTTGACGTCTACATTCGCATCGTCGCTCATTGGTCTCACTCTCCTCTATCTACGCCGCATAGCGTTCTGCAAGAAACTGTTTTTTCTCCGAAATGTAAGCCGGATCCGTTCATAACCTATCCACACGCACTACAGGGAGCCGCTGAAGCCTTTTTCAATAATGTAAGCGTAGTGCAGAAGAGACGGGCTTCCGGCACGTCACGGGCCGCACGCTGTCGCGACTATACAGTAGCAGGATACCACCTCGTCTTGAAGGATGCCGCACGACAGTGGTCGCAGACTACCATCACTCATCGAACCGAGAATCTCTGGGGCTGCACAGTATGTCTCACGCTGTTCCCTGATAGGTTCGGCATCAAAGCGCGTACCGAAAGCTGACCTGCGGGCACTTTGTGTGGGACTATCAGCCACCGTGAGCTGGGCGGGGATCCCTCTTACCGGCGATGACGTTGGAAGGTTGAGTAGTACTCCCCTACGCTCTACTTACTGCGGTGTCCGTTCGCTATCTCCGGCGATCTCATGCCACTGGCTCTCGGGAAAAGCGCGCAGTGTCTGAGTAATTCCGCCGGAGTTCCGCAGCGCAAGCATAGCCCGCGCGCAGGCTATGTCGTCAGGGAACTCAGCAATCAAGACGCCGTCGTACTGTCCCATGGTCAGATAGACCTCTACCAGTTTGCCGCCATGGCGCTCGATCGTCTGTCGCGTCTCGGGCGCGCCGTCGGCAAAGGCGTCCTCAATCGGCCCGGCAACGTTGTCCAATTCCGCGCTCGTCATTGTCAGCAATACAACGTAAGTGTTCATAGCGCTATTCCTTTGCAATCTTGGATTTCCATCGCACTTTTCATTTGACGCAAGCCAAGGCCCGTGCATCGTATGTAAAGTGTCCGCTTGCGGCAAGTATCCGCAAGCCGCAGTGGGCTGTCAACGCTTCCTCATGTCCGTGTACCGCCGGGTAACATAGGGCCCAGCGTCGAGCGCAGGTTGCAAACCTGTGCTACCGGAGATCAAAGCAACTCCGCCTATCTCTCGAAACGCTATAATCACGTTGGACTTGATCCGGGACAAAAGGAACCCTTCATGACGCCTCGCATGCGCGCTTCCATTACGCCAGCGGTTGGTACGGCGGGAGAATACGGCACCTGGACCGTACGTTGCACGGTTGAAGGCGGACAACTGGAAACCGGTGAAACCATCGCCGTGGCGCTGCCGAATACCTGGCACGCCTGGTTGCGCAACTCCGCCAAAGGCGTGCACAGCATTGATCCCACGAGCCCAAATTACGTTTCCGCTTCCGCGTCACGCGGCGAGGTGGAGGTTCACTGCACCGTCCCGGACGGCTCGACCGATGAGTACGAAAAGCGCACCCGCGACGCTCTGGTCGGTCCGCCCAACCGTTGCGCCTATCACACTGAAGTAACGGTGCTTTGCGGAGTGTTGCAGGCTGGTGACTGGATAGACATCATCTACGGCGACACCAGCGGAGGCAGCCCTGGTTTCAGAGCAGCGTTGCACCCCAATGGACCGGAGACCGTGCGTGTCGTCCTCATGTCTGCGGATGGCGCTCGGGAAAAGACTCTCTTGCGTGAGGAAGAAAGCCCGTTACTCGTGACCTCGGCAGCTGAGCTGGTGGAAATCGCCGCCTACGCGCCTTCTCACACCCGTGTTGGCTCCGAGGCGGTCTGCCACATCGTTGCGTTGGACAAGTGGCAAAATGCCGCCACCGCCGCGCAACTCACGTTTGCGGTGTCGGTCTTGGAAGGCCGCGCGGAACACCCTGCTACGGTTGCGCTCAATCCGGAGACCGGTACGTGCGTGGTGCCATTCACGCCGACCGCGCCAGGTGTGCTGCGGCTGGAAGTCTCGGCAACTCCAGTGTCGCATGTGCCCTTCGACAAGCTCAGAGCCTGCCCCGTACGTGATACGGGGGCGAACGGGAAAGACGGACTAAGGGCAAGCGGAGAGGAAAGGCACGGAACAAATATTGACAAGACACTCGCGGCAGTGTCGAACCCAATCCTCTGCGCCGACGAGCTACCAGCCGAGCAAGTCTACTGGGGCGATTTACACTCACACGCCCGGCGCAGTTTCGACGCCACCGGCGACCTGCCGTTTCATTACGCGCGGGACGTGGCCCACCTCGACTTCTACGCCCTCACCGACCACGTTGAAGGCTTGACGGACGAGATGTGGCAGGAAATCCGGCTCGCGACGCAGGATTGGTATGATCCCGGACGGTTCGCCACGATTCTCGGCTACGAGGCCACGTTCCCCGCGCCGTGGGCGCACCACAACGTCTACTTTCGTGACGACGGCGACGTGCGCATCGGCGGCCACAACGGCACCGTGCAAGACCTCTGGCAGCAGCTTGCGGCCGGCGAAGCCATGACTATTCCCCACCACACCGGCGTGCGCTTTTCCCCGAAAGCGAGTAACGTACCAGGCGGCACCGGCCCGAACATCGATTGGCAGTATGCCAACGACGCCTTTCGCCGCGTCGTCGAGGTCTACTCCGGTCACGGCCTCTGCGAGTACTATGACCCGGCTCATCCGCTGGCGTACCAGCACTGCGACTTCTCCCTCAACGACTCCGCGCAAGGCCCGCACTACGTGCAGGACGGCTGGCTCACCGGACAGCGCATGGGGACGATCTGCTCGTCGGACAACCACCAAGCGCAACCGGGCAGACGCCAGACCGGCCTCGCGGCGGTCTGGGCGCCCGCGCTCACGCGCAGCGGCATTTTCGACAGCATCCACCACCGCCGGACCTACGGCACTACCGGCGCGCGTATCCTGCTCAAGGTGTGGGTAAACGACACGTTCATGGGACAGGAAACCGCCAGCGGCGACGGCGTGAGCGTGCGCGTGTGGGTCGTGGGCACTGCCGAAATCGCCTGGGTGGAAATCCTACGCGGCGATTTGGACGCCCAGCGTTTCGACGTGGTCTACCGTCGGGAACCGCAAGCGACAATTGTCGCATTTACCTGGGACGATCCCCAGCCGGTCGCTAACGCCCTGTACTACGTGCGGCTGCGGCAGCAGGAGTTAGTCGCCGGTCGGGTGGCGCAGGCGTGGTCAAGTCCGGTGTGGGTGGTGCAAGCAAAAGAGACCGCCAGCTAGCAAGCCGCCCACCCTGCCGTTCGCCTTGAGCCTGTCGAAAGGTAAGCGACCGGTGGGACTAGGCCGTGACCGCCCAGGTCTTTGACTACGGGTTCTGAGCTGATTTAGGGATGTTGAGAAAATTTCGCCTAGCGGGTCTTGTTAGGAAGCATACAGAAACCGCCGAAAGACCTCGCGCCCGCGATAGACGCCCTGCGCCCCCAGTTCTTCCTCGATGCGCAGCAATTGGTTGTACTTGGCGAGCCGTTCCGAGCGGGTAATGGAGCCGATTTTGATCTGACCGGCATTCATGCCTACGGCCAGATCGGCAATGGTCGCGTCCTCTGTTTCTCCTGAGCGCGCGGAAACTACCGGCAAGTAACCATGAGCACGGGCCAAACGCAGCGTCGCAACGGCCGCTGTGAGCGTGCCGACCTGGTTTACTTTTACAAGCACTGCGTTTGCCGCATTGCGCTCAATGCCCTGCTGCAGCCGCTGGGTATTCGTCACAAAGAGATCGTCGCCGATGAGTTGGACCCGCTCGCCCACGCGCGCCGTGAGCGCCTGCCAGCCCTCCCAATCGTCTTCCGCCAGACCGTCTTCAATAGAAACGATGGGATAGTCAGCGACCCAGCGTGAGAGCAACGCCACCATCTGCTCGCTAGAGAGCGTGCGGTTCTCCGCGCTTAGGTGATACTCGCCCTCGTGAAAGAAGTGGGTGGCGGCCACATCTAGGCCGATTGCGGCATCCTCACCTGGCCGATAGCCCGCCTCCTCTATTGCCTGGACCAAGAGTTGCACGGCGGCCTCGTTCGCGCCAAGCCCGGCCTCACGCGCTCCTGTTTTCGCATTGCTTGCTCCTGCCGGGGGAGCGAGTCCACCCTCATCCGCAACCAACGTGCTCGCTCCGCGCGCCGACAGGATTTCACTCGCCGCTTGGTACACATTGCGCACCATCACCATAGCTTCGCTAAAGCTCCGGGCGCCCACGGGAATGAGGAGGAAGTCCTGAAAATCGACGATGCCGCGGGCGTGCAGGCCGCCGCTGAGAATGTTCACCATAGGTACCGGCAACTCCCGCGCTTGACTGCCGCCCAAGTAGCGATAGAGCGGAAGACCAACGCTCGCCGCCGCCGCGTGCGCCGTTGCCAGAGAGATGCTGAGCACCGCGTTGCCGCCGAGGCGGCGCAGATTGGGCGTGCCGTCTGTCTCCAAAAGCAGCGCGTCAACTACGTGCTGCGATACCGCATGCACACCCACCACGGCGGGACCCAACACTTCGTTGACGTGCCGCACCGCGTGGCGCACACCTTTGCCCTGATAGCGGGCCGGATTGCCATCGCGAAACTCCAGGGCCTCGTGCCGTCCGGTTGAAGCGCCTGATGGCACGATGGCGCGACCGCGCGCGCCGCCCGCCAGGATCACATCCACCTCTACCGTCGGCACACCCCGTGAATCGAGCACCTCTCTGGCATGCACGCGCATTATCTTTGAAGAGAGTGCGGTACTGCCATTCCCACGCATGCCGCCGCCACTGCCGCGCAAGTTTTCGTCATTCCCGCTTTCGCGGGAATCCATCTGCTCTGCATGGATCACTGCGCCGTCTCCCTGACAATGCACGCATAGATGTCAGTCATGGCGGAAGGTTGTTCGTGCAGTATAGCGAAACTCACACGCCTCACCTTCTCCTTGGTCGGCTCGTCCGTGATGTACTCTACCGGCGATTTACCGTCGATGCGCGCCAGCATCAGGCAGCCAAGCTGCAAGCGCGTCTCCGCCGCAAGCTCTGCCCAGTCCTCCCCCGGCAGAGTCTTGTTGTATCCTTCTATGAACGCCGTGACCGACTGGAAGTACGCGTCTTGGATATGGGAATTGACAATCGACTTGATAAGCAGGTGGTTGAGGCAAAAGGCGAGGTCAAAGGCCGGATCGCCCCAGTGCACGACCTCGAAGTCAAGCAAGAGAATCGGGTTTGTGCAACCCATCTCGTTCTCAGGCTGGCAGCCATCTGTCGGCTTGCCCGCTCTGTCTTTCGTGCGCGAGCCAGAACCTACCGCTGCTTTCCCACCGTCATTCCCGCGCAAGCTCGCCCCGTGCCGGGGCACGGAATCCATCTTCTTTCCTTTGCCTACACCTAGCCCAGGGCGGGGGACAAGCCCCCGCGCTACGGTTGAGAAGACGGAGCGGGAATGCACCTCCTCGCGCAAGACAAACATATTCTTCGGACTGTAATCCCCGTGCACCAGCGCCAACTTTCGCGTCTTCATCTGTGCAATCGCGTGGTCAAACACGGGCTGCAAGGACGGATGCTTCTCCGCAGTCGTGTTGTAATATGGATCGACCCGCAACTGCCAGAAAACCTCATCATCGATGAACCGCCGCCGCACGGCCGGCTCCTGAACGGCGTGCATCTGCGCCAGCAGACGGCCCGCCGCCGCAGCCACACTGACGTCCACCCGTCCGGCAAGCAAGTCCTCCTTCCACAGCGTCGCCGTTTCCGGCGCACAAGACATGCCATAGATAAAGTTCTCTTCATCTATGAAATAAACTTCCGGCACGGCGCCGCTCGGCAGATGCTCCGCCACGATACGCAGCGCCTCGGCTTCCCGCAAGGCGCGGTCGACGCGCGACGGCCAATATGCTTCAACCCGCAATTCGGGCAATGCCTGCTTGAGCACCAGGCACTGGCTCGGCGTCGTTACTCTGAGCACGATGTTCGAAACGCCGCCGCCCAGGGCATCCACCGTGACCGCGGTTGCAGAGTCCAGCACGCCCCGCGCCGCGAGATAGCGCCCAATCTCCGCACTGCCCACCTTATCAAGAGCAAGCATGGTTCGTGCACCGCCAAAACCCTGCACCAAGCACAGGAACGAGCAAACCACTTCAGCCAGCGTACTACCGTTGGGCCTCCACCAACGTAACACCAGCCAACCGAGATAGTTTGCGATCAAAGGTATAGAGAGGATAAGAATCCACACGTCCCGCTGCCGCGAGGATCATAAGGTCAGAGAAATCAGCGCCGCCAAGCACAGGAAACGCCCACAGCCGGTTCGGGTTCTCGAGGTAATCGACGCTAAACGTTGAGGCGTCTGTCGCCGGTATTGGAGCGCCAGGGTTTATCAAGAGTTTCCTTCTTGCCTTTGCCGGTCAGCCCTTTACACGCAAGCGCCGCATGATCGCGGCCGCTCTTCCCGCTGGGATGCCTGCCACCTTGCAGGTGCAACGCTGCCGCCTTGATAGTAGCACGGCCGCTGCGTGCGGCGTCGTTCACGGCAGGGAAGTATTGCGACGCCTTCACTGGCATGTGCTGATTTCCCTCTCTATATAGATGGTTGACTGACCGCAGCATGGCGTACACTGGTTTCATTACCCTACGGCAGTTAAGTCGGTAATGAGGTGTAGTCCTCGCTAAGGAGCATTACATGATACGGATAACGAGCGACGTCGAGTGCGGCAACGGCAAGGAAATCGAGCGGCTCGCCGTTGACCGCTTTCGCCTGCAGGTGGACGGCGACAAGCAGAGTGGCTACTGCGGCTATTTCTGCTTTGACATTATCAATGAAGGGCCGCAAGCGGACGTGACTATCGAGCTTTGGGAAGACGCCAAATTTGGTGGCCTCACCGGCTTCCACTCCCTGTTTCCGACCACTGTTTGGTTCAAGCCGGTGGACTTTCACCGCTACCGCCCGCTGCCGAGTGCGCCGCCACGATGTGAAAAGGACCACGCAATCTTCACCGTGCCGGTGGAGCAAGACCAGCACGTGCGGGTCGCTATGACGTACGTCGCTCCCTATAGCGAAATTGCCGAGAGCCTGCGTCACTTGACGGCAGAGCGAGGTGACCGCTGCGCACTTTTCTCCGTGGGCACTACGGTCCAAGGTCGGGAAATTCTGGGGTTGCGCGCGGGTACGCCGGGCAAGCCGAAACTGTTTTGCGTAGCGGGACAGCATCCTCACGAGCACGCCGGTGTCTGGGGCGTGCTGGGCATTGCCGACTTCATGTCATCGCTGCTGCCGGAGGCGGCAGCCCTGCGCGACCAACTCGACGTCTTTGTCGTGCCCACGGTCAACCCCGACGGCAACGTGCTGGGACGCAATGCGTTCAATGCCGAGGGCTTCGACATGTACCAGGCGTTCGGTGACAATCCCGACGCCGACCTGCCGGAAGCCCACGAGAGCCGCCTGCTCTGGGAGTGGGTCACGTCAGAACTGCCCACGCTCTGGATGAACTTCCACTGCTACACCGGCTGGCGGCTCAATAGCGAATTTCCCTACGACGGGTGGTACGAGGTAGAGGACTACGGCCTCTTCAGCGACCCCGCGCAGCGTCGGCTCTACGCCGCGCTCTGCGATACGCTGCGTTTGGAAACCGACGCCCCCTCCACTCATGAGCGCGCCAGCATCCACCAGCCCAACACGCTCTGCTACCAGTTCGCCAAGCGCTTCGATCTGCCCCATGCGTTCTATGAGATAAACAACGGCACCGCTGGTAAACATCTGGGAACGCAGCGGGCGCTGCACGTCTTCAAGCGGGTGACGAACACGCTGCTGCACTATGTCCAATACGACGAATAGCTAGTGGAAGAATCTTTCTCTACTTCTTCTGCAAACTCATCCACCCAAAGAATTTCATCGGCTCTGCACTGAAGTTCCGTGGACACCCCATTCCGAAACACTAAGAGCACGATTCGCTTTCCCTGTTCGGAAAGAAACTCAATGGCATCGAGGAGATCACTGTCACCTGACGACAACAGCAGAGCGTCATATTTTTCAAGGTGGGTAAGTGCGAGAGTAGCAAGCCCAACATCGACGCCTTTTTGCTGTTGCCTGACGACTTGACCCTGGCTACACTGCGAGCATCCCACTTCCACCCTTCTCTTACAGTCTTGACAGTATGCTCTATTTGCCTCGACTGTCTTTAGCTCATAGAGTTTTGTGATGATCTTGGGTCCATCAGGCGGTCCAGACCTTAGCCAATTGTGGAAGTTGTCCAGGCCTTCGGACCGCTCGCTCGGTGTAGAGTTCAAATAGTACGCGCGCCAGATCGCGCTGGTCTTTTCAATCTTATTTCTAAGCTTCAGGTAATCCAGGTTATAGCCGTAATTTACCGACCGCTGCGCATTGTAGATGTAACCACCATCGATCAACCAAAGACATTTCTTACTTGTCATATCAAATTCCCCTTGGCGTTTCTTATAAAATCAGTCCTCGAAAAAACTCCTCCTGGGATAGCTGTAGAAAGAATGAATGCACGATTAGCAATTGAAGTCGTCATTTTCCTGAAGACTTTAGGGTGATGCAAACAAGCGCTGGCCACGAATCGGAAAACCGTGTGATTCTAGTGGGCGCCGGTACATATCCTACAAACGGCCGCTCAGGGTAGCCGGGGGTCACTTGATGCACAGCGAGCTTCTCTTGAGCTACGCCGTCGCCTTGACCCGCTTCTTCCGGGGATGGAGGGCAAGTCCCAGCACTTCGCTGACGTTCTCGACAGGATGGAACGTCATGTCGTCGCGCACGTGCTCCGGCACGTCTACCAAGTCTTTCATGTTCTCCTTGGGCAAGATGATGGTGCGGATACCGGCGCGGTGCGCGGCAAGTACTTTTTCTTTGAGGCCGCCGATGGGCAGTACGCGGCCGCGCAGGGTCATCTCGCCGGTCATAGCCACGTCGCGCCGCACTGCCCGCTCCGTGAGGGCCGAGATCAGCGCCGTCGTGAGCGTGATGCCGGCGCTGGGTCCTTCTTTCGGGACGCCGCCCGCCGGCACGTGGATGTGCACGTCCATTTTCTCCCAATCCACGTCCTGCAAGCGCAGCCGGTCGGCATGCACCCGCGCGTAGCTCAGAGCCGCGCGCCCGGATTCCTTCATCACCTCGCCGAGTTTGCCGGTCAGGATGAGCTTGCCCTTCCCTGGCACCAGGGTGACTTCCACGGCGATGATGTCGCCGCCGAACTCCGTCCACACCAGACCGGTGGCCGTGCCGACCTGGTCGTCCTCTTCCGCCATGCCGTAGAAGAACTGCGGCGCGCCTAGGTACGTGTTCACATTGCGAATACTCACCGATACCGTCGTGTCGTCGCCCTCCGCGTGTTTGCGGGCGACCTTGCGGCAGACCGTCGCCACCTGGCGCTCCAGGTTGCGGACGCCCGCCTCGCGCGTGTACTGGCGCACCATGCGCCGCAACGCGCCTTCGGTGAACCGCACGTTGCGCTTCTTCAAGCCGTGTTCCGCCCGCTGCTTCGGCACGATGTACCGGGTGGCAATCGGCAGCTTGTCTTCCTCGGTGTAGCCGGGCAACTCGATCACTTCCATGCGGTCCCGCAGCGCCACCGCCAACGTATCTATGGTGTTGCCCGTGGTAATGAAGATCACGTTGGAGAGGTCGTAAGGCACCTCCAGGTAGTGGTCGGAGAACGCGTAGTTCTGCTCCGGGTCCAGCACCTCCAGCAAAGCCGCCGAAGGATCTCCCCGAAAGTCGGCGCCCATCTTCTCGATCTCATCCAACATGAAGACCGGATTCACGGTGCCTACTTGGCGCATCGCCTGCAAGATGCGCCCCGGCAGCGCCCCGACGTAGGTACGCCGATGACCGCGAATCTCGGCTTCATCGCGAATGCCACCCAGGGAGATGCGCACGAACTTCCGGCCGAGCGCTTGGGCAATGGAGAGTCCAAGCGACGTTTTGCCCACGCCCGGCGGTCCCACGAAGCAGAGGATAGGCGTGCGCATGTCGGGCGCCAGCTTACGCACCGCGATGTATTCGAGGATGCGTTCCTTCACTTTGGGCAGGCCGTAGTGGTTTGTGTCCAGCACCTTCTTGGCGTGTTCGATGTCCAGGTCGTCTTGGCTTGGTTCTCCCCACGGCAGGTCCAGCAGCCAGTCCAGGTAGGTCTGAATCACGCTTACTTCCGGGCTGGCGGTAGGCATCGCTTCCAGGCGGTCCAGTTCTTTATAGGCTTTCTCTGCGACCTCCTCCGGCAGCGGAGTCTCCTCCAACCGTTCCCGCAGAGCGGCGATGTCGCTGCTGACCTGATCGGTCTCTCCCAGTTCTTTGTGAATGAGCTTGAGTTGTTCCCGTAGGAAACGCTCGTGCTCCTCGGCGTCTGTGGAAGTGGGCGCGGCATCCTCGTCGAACTTCCGCTGTAAGGCGAGAATCTCCAGCTCCCGCCGCAAGTGTGCGATCACCTTTTCCACGCGCGCGGCAACGTCAAGCTCTTCCAACAGATCTTGCTGCGTCGGCGTCATCAGATCGATCGTATAGGCAATCAAATCCGCCAAAGCGCCGGCCTCGTGGGTGTTGATGGCCTGCACGTAAGCTTCGTCCGGCAAGTCTTTGCTGAGTTCCACCGCCTCCTTGAAGAGCGCCAGCATCGCCTGCATCTGCGCCGTGAGCTCTTCACCCTCCGCGGCCGGCGGCTCGACGTCGATGGCCTGCACGCGAATGTGCGGGTCCAGTTGGAGGAAATGGGTAATCGTCAGCCGGCGTTGTCCCTCCACCAGGATGCTCACGCTGCCGTCCGGCATCTTGAGCGTGCGCCGTATGTTCACCTCTACGCCGACGAAGTAGAAGTCCTCGGGATTGACGTCATCGATGGCGGGGTCGCGCTGCGTCACCACGAAAAGCCGGCGGTCGCTGTCGAGCGCTTTGCTCACAGCTTCCAGGGAGCGTTCGCGGGCGACGATGAGCGGCACCGTCATCCCCGGAAAGACGACCTGATCCCGAATGGCCAGCACCGGCAATTCCACCGGGTGGAGCATCGCCTCCATCAAGTCAATCTCAGGGTCGCGGCGGCCCGTGGACCGCGCTTTCTTCCTTCTTGCCCCGTCACCGTTGGCTGCGGCAGCCTTCTCAGAGGATTCATCTGAAGTTTTCTGCCTCTTCTTCGCCACTGTCTTGCTCTCTTTTGCCATAATATCCCTTGCAACTATCCAGCCGCGCTAGCGCACCGGTTCAGTAATGCCGTGGTATTCTCATGCCGTATCGTTTCGATCTGCGCACGCTCCAGACCCGCGCCGAGGATGATTTTCTCTACAAGTGATTCCGTGAGCAGGTCCTCGGGTGCATGACTGTCACTATTGACGATCATAGTAGCGCCGACTTCTTGGCAGACTCGCGCGACCCGACCGTTGGCGGCGCTGTGACCCTTGCGCGCGCTAAGCTCGAAAGCCAATCCGCGTTCCTGTCCGACCCGCGCGTCTGCCGCGGTCAGCAAGCCGGGATGCGCCAACACGTCAACGGCCTCACATTCCGCTGCCGCGGCATTCGTGCCCGCCGGGACGGGTTCCGTAATCGTCTCGCCGTGCACCGCTACCACCTGCGCCCCCGCCGCTTTGCAGCGCTCCGCAAGAGCACCCAGCGCGCGCGGCGCGACGTGGGTGATCTCTACTCCCACGAGCGCCGTAATCGGCAACTCGCGGTTGACGACCTCGCACTCGCGCAGCAGGGCTTCACAGACGTATTGGTAATTTGCATAGCCCACGTGATCGGTGATTGCAAGCGCCCGATAGCCGGCGGCCACGGCGCGTTGCACAAGCTCCGCCGGTGAGAGCACGCCGTCACTGAGAAAGGTATGGGAGTGAAAGTCGATTATCATGCACGGAGCGTCTCTAATGCCGAAAAGACGAACGAGTAACCCTGTACTCAGTGTACCTAACGGGTAGGAGCGGCTTCAAACTGCTGCGAGAATGAAGGTGTACTCACACGAAGGTGTGCTCACACTTTACCGTCATTCCTGTAAATGTCAGGTAATTCATTGACAGATTTGGGGGAATGAGCGGTGGGTCTAGCTTGTATATGTCCATAACACATGTCATTCCCTGTAAGTGTCAGGTAATTCGTTGACAGATTTGGGAGAATGAGCACATGTGTC
>JAPPLM010000055.1 GCA_028874195.1 Chloroflexota bacterium | reverse complement strand
GGGCACGCGGCGCACGGGCCTGGGCACTATGGGGCTCGCCGACGCGCTCATCAAGATGAAAGTGCGCTACGGCAGCGAAGAGTCGATGCCCGTTGTGGAACGCATTTACCGGACCATCCGTGATGCTTCGTACAACGCGTCGATGGAGATTGCCAAGGAGAAGGGACCGTTCCCGCAGTTCGACTCAGAAAAATACATGCAGGGTTCGTTCATCCAGCAATTGCCCGCAGCGCTCCAAGAGCAGATTGCGGTGCATGGGGTCCGCAACGGCGTGCTCCTCACACAGGCGCCTACCGGCACGACCTCGCTGCTCTCCGGCGTCTCCAGCGGCATCGAGCCGGTGTTCGACTTCGCCATGAAGCGCGTCGACCGCACCGGCGAGCACATCCTCTACCACCCGCTCTTCAAAGAGTGGAAAGACGCCCACGACGGCGAGCCCGTGCCGGACTACTTTGCCTCCAGCAACGACCTGCGCCCGGAGGACCACGTGCGCGTACAGGCGGTCGTGCAGGAATTCACTGACTCCAGCATTTCGAAAACGGTCAACGCGCCGAATTCTTACGAAGTAGCCGATGTTGAAGAGCTGTACACCCTGGCGTACGACCTCGGCTGCAAGGGCATTACGTTCTTCCGCGACGGCTCGCGCACACCGGTGCTCTCCCGCGTGGAAGAGAAGAAGGAAGAGGATGTTGACAAGGGCGCTGACAAGGCTGCTGACCAACAGCAAGCAAAGAGCGCGGCGGTGCCGGTAGAGATGCATCCGCGCAAGCGCCCGGCGGTGGTTGAAGGCGTGACCGTGAAGAAAGTCACGGCGCGGGGCGAACTCTATGTGACCATAAACGCCGTCGGCGAAGGCGAAGACAAACGGCCAATAGAGATTTTTCTCACGCTGGGCAAAGCCGGTACGGCCGACCAAGCATATCTGGAGGCATTGGCGCGCTCGATCACGCTCGGTCTGCGCAGCGGCGTGCCGATCAAGGAGCACTACAAGCACCTGCGTGGCATCGGTTCCATAGACGTCATGGGCATCGGCCCCAACCGTGTGCTTTCGGTACCCGACGCCATTGCGCAGGTAATTGCCGAAATCTACGAAATTCCTACCGGCGCAAACGGTGTGAATGGCAATGGCACCGAAGAGGCATCGGTCGTGCAACTCGGCCTATCCGGCGCCCAGAGCGCACATCAAACTCACGAATCACGGCATGGCGAGATCTGCCCGGACTGCGGCGCGGCCGGCGTCGTCTACGAAGAAGGCTGCGAGAAATGCCTCGTCTGCGGGTACTCGCGCTGCTAACCCGTTGCGTCTACGCCCTTCACTCTCGCACCGGTGCTACGTTGCATGCTAGCGCCGGTAGCGCGTCGTAACGAGGCCGCAAGTAAAGAGGAGGTGCTACAGGAAGATCTCTCAGCGCTGCCGGGAGGCGCAGCATTGAGCAATCAACTTGACAGCCCGGCGGAGATCGTCAGTCAGAATAGCGTTAAGCGTGTAGTCCTGAATCGAACGAGACTCTGCTAGGCGTTTCTATGTAGCACAGGCCCTCCCTTGGTTTCTCGACCCCGCCGCTCTATACCCACACTTTATCTTGCCTTCATCCTCCCACCCATTCACGTGCTGCACGTCTGTGCTCTACACGCGAGACGACAAGGCGCAAAACAGCGTGCAGCCGTCAGGATAGTGCCAATACTCGCCTGACATACCCAACTCACCTACCGCTCCGCATCCCGAACATACAAACAGCGGCCATGCCCAATACGACGCGTGCGCCAGAGGCGGCGCATCATTCGCTTGCCTGGCGCCGCACACTGATGAAAGGAGTACTGCTTGTGGACGTTATACGAAAGTTGCTGGCGGTTTACCTCAGCGTTGTCGCACTCCTCGTGGCCGTGCACTTCGTCTTCAATTCCTTCTATCGTGACTCATTGGACGTCATAGACGTGTGGAACGTTCTGGACTGGCCGATGGCGCTCGCAATCGTGATCGCGTTGGTCGTACATTGCCAGCGCAAGTTCGCTCTGAAACGGGAGGCGGATCAGGCCATTAGCCGTGAATACGTGGAGGCGAACGTGGCGGTGTACGTTACCACCCTCGTGGCCCTCTGGTTCTTCTCGAATTGGTTCACGTTCTTAAATCTCGGTTCGGAAGGCGAGTCTGTCGCCAATGTGGTTGTTTGGGCGTTCGTTGATGCGCTTATCGTCTTGGTATTGGCTGCGACGGGTCATTATCTCTGGCGGAGCGGCGCAGACACGTAAGCCGAGAACGTATGCCCGATCCCCCTGTGAGGCATTGCGAAAATCGCTCGTAAATACAGGCTTGTGCCTGCGCAATTCTGGAGAGAGTCTCAAGTTAGCATACCTCCATAACCGATCCCTTCTCACATTAGCAAGCGCGTCTCCGCCGCCGCCTTCAAGCCTTTGGCAGCGGTAGAGGCGCGCTGCGCTGTCTATCGAGGCGCCGCATGCCTGAGAGGTCGGATTGTGCCGGTCGTCACCGAGCAGAAGAGGGGTTGCTTACCGTGGGGCGGCTGACGCGGCAAGAGAATGCCGCGGCTCTATGCTGAAATGGCGAGTTCTGCCAATGCGACCGATAGCGCGATGTAGACCGAAAAGCCGGTATAGCCAAGCGTAGCGGTATAGGTCGACCCGGTGCGCATACGAACCGCCGTCAAGTAGACCCCCATAGCCAGCAGGGCCGCGGCCGGTTGCCAATAGACACCGTGCACGGCAAGCTGCGGCAGGGTAAAGAGGACCGCAGTGAGCAGCCCACCTACTATTGCACCCAAGCGCCCCACCAAAACGGGATAGCAGAAGCCAAATACCATCACACCCACCAGGAGCGCAGTCAGGGGCACGCTCACCGCATACAGCACGAGATCAAGACGGGAAAGGAACCCTGCCGGCGGTTCGAGAAGCGGCAGCGGATAGTTGGACCAACCAAGAGCGAACCGCAGGAGAAATGCCAATAAGACCCCGACAAGCACCACCACCGCCAGCACCCATACAGGATTTAGCCGCGTGAACGCCAGCGCCTGCAACGGTGCGCCTTGGTAGCGAGCGGCTACCATGCGGAATGCGATCACGGTGGCGATACCAACAGGCACCAACAAAGCGGCGGCTACCAGCGCGCCGGGGGCAAAGATCGAGGCGCGCAGTCCCTGGACGGTAGCCGCTCCTATGAAGCGCAGCGGGGAAAGTACAACATAGAAGTCAAGGAGCACCCGACTGGTATGCGCCAGTACAAGCCAGATCACCCACACCACTATCACTGCGCGCATCCCCCAGGGAAGATTCTCGCTCTCCGAGTGCTGAATACTGGGCCTCACCACATGCTCCTTGTTACTTAGACGCCGCGAATACGGCGCTCGACTGTCGTCTGAATCATACGCGGCAGCCGCGCCACGTCGGGCACCACCACCGTCTGCAGACAGCGCAGAAAGCGGCCGTCCGCCTGAATCACATAGGATTCGGCCAGCGCATCGCCGGGCACGCCTATGCCAAACACAATGATGCCCAAGGCGTCGCCGGAGCCAACCATGCCGTTGCGCCGCTCGACGTGAAAGAGGACCTCGCGCAGCTTGCGCCGATTTGAGGAAATGCCATCCGTCAGGACCAGAACAGTCTTGAGTCCCTTCTGCTGCTGCACATCGTGCACCCCTTGGCGCAGCGCTCCGGCATCATCCGTCTTCTTATGCGGCTGTTCGTACATCGCGCGAAAGATGCTGCTCAGGTCCTTGGGTGTGTAGGTGCGTTCGTTGGCGACCACCTGTGTGGAAAAGGCACATTCGTCGAACGTGCGCAGACGCCAGACCTCCTCCGAAAACGCCATCATCTGATAGGGAATGCGCAGCCGTTCATGGATTTCGGCAAAGATAACGGCGGCGTCTACCGTGTGGTCGAACTTGCGCGTAGAGTAGCCCTTGGCCACCATGCTCCCGCTCACGTCAATGAGGATGATGGCAGCGAAGTCCTTCTGATGGTCGGCCCGCGGGGCCCGTACTCCCTTGAGAAACGCTTGTTCGGGCGCGACAACCAAACGCTCGACGTGGTCGGTATCGATCTCGCCGCTATCGCCGCCGCGACGGCGACGCGGGCGCCGCCCCGGTTCGAGCGTGCCGAAGCGCCGGCGCATCATGATCTCCCTCAGACCTTTTCGCCCGGCTTCGCCGTTCAGTGAACGCCGGATTGCCGGCTCCAAGCGCCGCACTGCCGCCCGGTAGTCGAAGTTCTCGTAGTCGGTCTTTGGCGCCGCCGGGCGTTCCCCCAGACCCTGCACAATCGTGCGCGGCAGCGGATTGAGCGCGCCGGGGCGCGCCTTGAACATGCGGGGATCGATCAGCCGCGGCGGGCCCTGCAGCGGCGGTTTTTCGCGTGTGGCGGCGTCGCCATCCTGCCGCAGTTCCGCCTGATCGTTTGGGCTGCTTTCCACTTTGGCGGGGCCGCCGTCTTCATTGGCAGACGCCGAGAGCGGCTCGGCATCGGTCCGGGACGCAGCCTTGCCCGGCATATCCGAATCGTCGCGTTCGTCGTCCGTGGTTTCAGTCCGGTCGTCGCTGGCTGCCTCGATGTGCAATTCCCCAAGGGCCTCGGCGACCTCCTCTTCGGGAGCATCTCCTTCCACGTCGGGCCGGTCGCCTTCCGGCCGGTCCAAGGCCCGTCGCGCGTCCTCTTCCACGAGGTCGTGCAATAGGGGAAGCATCCGCCGTGCCAGCACATCCAACATTTGTGGCAGAGAGTCCCGGCGCAGCGCGTCCCACACACCGGGCCAGAGCACGTCAACGTACCGGTCTGCCGTACCCCCAATGTGCATCGGGCGCGTGCGGCCCGGCCACACCTCGCGCAGCCAACGGTCGAGCAGACCCTGCTGCACCTGTTCTCGCAGGGGCGTGCTGCGGCGGCGCGCGGATGACCACTGGGGATTGTCGGCGTACAGCGCCCGTAAGAAGCGCGCCGAGCCGGGGTGTCGCTCCAGGTGCATGCGATTTACCCGCAACTCATTCACCATGCGCGCAAACGGCATCACGGCGGCAAAGGCCACCGGCGCGATGCGTGAAAAGCTCTGGAGGGCCCGCTCGCCCATCACGCCGGTATGCTGGGCCTCTCCCATCTGCTGGCAGATAGCGCCCACTACGCTGGTACCGGCCCAGGTGTTCAGTACGCGTGACGGATACGTCAGAGTATGCCCGCGCGCGATGTAGGCCCACTCGCTGCCCGCGACGACGTTGAGGTGAGAATCGCGCAGGATGAGCCGCGCCAGCGCCACGACCTCACCATGGGTGAAGTGGGTATCGCGCACCCGCGCCTCGGCTTGCGCTGCCGGATTTGCCGTTACCGGGGAAGCCATGCCCACCCTATCGTCATGTTTCTCCATTGCGGAGACCCTCGTGACAGGACACAGAGCATGCTTTGCATAACCCTTCTGAGAAGCGAAAAAACCCCCTCTCCCTCTGGAGACCATTGCACAACCCGGAGCGACAGCCGAAAAGACCCCCTCTCCCAGTGGGAGAGGGCCGGGGTGAGGGTGAATCCTCGTCGAGTCCACTTGCTTGATAGCATACGCAAAGCTCTCACTGCGGGGGACAAGCCCCCGCGCTACGATACGCTCATCGTCACGTTCACTCAGTTGTCACATTGTATTGCAGGAGAAGAACTTCCAGTATTCTCCTTGCCGCGGGGGTAGCAGCGGAGAGCACCCCTTCTTGAAACCGATCCAACAAGATACCGCCATCGTCCGCGCTCCGCGCCACGGCCACGAGTTCCGCCGTACTCCAGTTGCCCGCCGCGGCGACGGCGGCAATCAACTCAGGGGAGACGGTATCTTGCCAGATCGCTTCCTGTTCCAGGTCAGCGGGCACCGCGCCCGCCGCCCAGCGCCGGCACTGGCCGACAAAGTCAACGATTGCCCGCAGCGTCGGGTCCGGCAAACCACGCCCAACACTGCGCAGAATGGCAAGCTCCTCGCCGGAGGAGGGATAGGCCAACTCAAGAATTGCCCCAAAACGGTTCTCCACCCCTTCATTCAACGGTTTCACGCCCGGACCCTCCGGCTGTCCCGTAGCCACCAAGCGGAAGCGCGGGTGCGCCGTCACCGTGCGCCCGTCCGGCAGCGTCAGACGCCGACCCTTGTCGAAGAGACTGTTCAGCAACGAGTGCACGTCCGAATACGCAAGGTTGTAGTCATTCACCAGCACTAAGTAACCCTTGATGACAGCTTCAAGAAAGGCTTGCACCGTCCACTGCGTTTCTCCGGTGCGCAGACGGCGACTCACGAGGAGATCGTGCTTGGAGGTTTCGCCCGTAAATGACAACTCCACGAGCGGCACCTGCCGCTGCCGCGCCAGCGTGCGCACCAACGCCGACTTGCCGCTGCCGGGCGGACCCTTGAGGTAGACGGGCCGGTCGAGCACAAGCGCCGCTTCGAGTAGACGCAATGCAGACCAACTCGACCGGGTGAAACAGGGGAGCGCCACGTCACCGGCAGGGATGTTGCCGATGGGCCTGGGCACCGTAATACCGTATGCGGCGCTCAATACCGCCTCAAACTCTGCCAAGCGATCTGGCTCGGAGATCTCAAGTCCGTTGGGATCCCACGCCCGCAGGCGGAGTCCCAGTGCCATGGCATTGCCTGCCCACGTGTAGAGCGGTTCCTGCAGTTGCAGCCGTGTGCCATCAGGGAGCGTACACTGATAACGGTCAAGCGCCGGCTGTTTTCCTGTGGAATCGCCGTCTACCGGCTGATACACTTCATTCTCGAGGCCGCCCGTTTTGTAGGCACTCTCACCATCTTGAGCCAAGGGCAGGTGCGCTTGGGCAACACCCGCGAGCGCAACCACGCTTTCCTCCGGCACGGTGACTTCCGGCAAGAGCACACCGCTCACGCGGCGGTGGGTTCTCGCGGGCCAGGTCACGCCGAGCAGCAGCTTTTCGACGAGTTCGCTGGCCTCTTGCCGGGCCTCCGGCGGCGCCAACGTCAGGATGGCGTCCCTGGCAACAGACGCCAGCGAAAAACCCGTGAGGCCGCACACACTGAGCCAGTGCACCAACGAACGGGTTGAAACCCGATCGCGCATGATCCCACCAAGTTCCGCATGACCCCGCAACTCCGCGGCCGCCGCGGCTACAGCCGTGCACGCTTCCATCGGCGGCATGGCCTCGATGCGCTCGAGTACCTGCACGCGTTGCAACTCGTGATACACCGCCTCGGCCTCTTCTTCAGGCGGCAGGAAGTCCATCGCCACGTTGCCCGTGCCGTGACCGAAGCGGCGCTCCCACGTCACCCCAATCTCCAGCGTGCCGGTATAGTTCGGATTGGCGGTGGCAATCACGCCGAATTGGGGATGCACCGGCACCGTCACGTTGCCCCACTCGCTGCCGGAGAGCACCACCTGGCGCGCGTCCAACGCCTGCGTAAAGACGCTCAGCAGGTCTTGCGGAATGATATTCACCTCGTTGAGCAGCAGCTTCTTGCCGGTGAGCATGGCGTCCACGGCGGGACCGAGCACCGTCGCCGTACTGTGCGCCTGGCTGCCGGCCTGGGTGACGACTTCCACCGACTGGTAGAAGTCGCTCAGGGCCGTATCACCGCTGAATGTGATCTCTACGCACGGCTCACTTGCCAAGAAACAGAACGTCTTGGCCAGGGTCGTCTTGCCGCAACCCGTCGGCCCGGTAAGCAATATGGAAGGGTTAGCGGAGTCCGCGCGCAGCACGTGCGCCATCTGACTGAGCGTTGCCGCCATGCGCGGCGTACAGTGCTGAAAAACCTCATGCTCCTGCGGAACGGCGCTGGCAAAGCTCCGCGCGCCGTCCCAGCCGTCGAACTGGCTGGGAATATCACTATGTGCCGTCTCTTCGCTGCGCTCTAAGTCAAGCGAGAGCGGCGGCTGCCGGCGAGGGTATGTATCGCCGCCCAGGACGAACGCGTCCTCGTAGAGCAGCACACCGCCGCCGAGGTCGTGCAGCAGCCTGCCGGAATCAGCCGGGTCGCGCCGCACCAAACGCGCGGTTGGCGCGATTCCCTCTTCGTCACGACTGCCCAAGAGCCCGCTTAGGATATTCCGCATGCGTTCGCGTCCCCGTTTCGCAGTTTGCGTCCACGTGGTCCTACCCTCTCACCACCCGCCCAGAACTCCCTCTCGATCCGCTGTCTGGACAACTCTTAGTCGTGCAGCACTTGCACTGCGGGGTTGGGACCTTTCCTCACATTATAGCGTTACTACTGCGACCCTCGTGTTAGGAGACTGTGCTGTGGCATCCCCGGCTAAGTCCCACTGTGAGCATTCGCTTTGCTATAATGATCACAGTTCTATTCCTCACCGTTTCCTTCCACAATTGCTCACGAAGGGACTTACCAATGCTACTTGGCGCCCACGTGCGCACCGCCGGCGGCATCGCCACCTCTATTGCTCGCGCGGCAGACTTGGGGTGCGAGTGCTTTCAGATCTTCAGTTCCAACCCGCGCGGCTGGCAACGCGCGCTCCCCAAAGACGAGCACATAGCCGCCTTCACGGCCGCCCAGGCGGAGTCGCCGTTGCCGGTGTTCTGCCATACCCAGTATCTCATCAACACCGGTTCGCCCAAGCCGGAGAACTACGAAAAGTCGGTAATGACGCTGACCTACCAACTGCAAACGGGCGACCTGATCAACGCCGCCGGCGTGGTCACGCACGTCGGCAGCCATCTTGGGGATGGCCTCGAACAGGCCTTGCCTCGGATCGAAGCCGCCATTGACGAGGCGTTAGCCGCATCCGACAACGTGCCGCTCTTGCTGGAAAACAGCGCCGGATCTGGCGGGAACATCGGCTCCAGTTTCGAAGAGTTGGGCACGATCCTCCGCGCTTGCGGCAGCCATGAGCGCATCAAGCTCTGCGTGGATACGGCCCATGCCTTTGCCTCCGGGTACCACGTGGAGACAGCCGAGGGCTTTGACGCCATGCTGGCAGAGATCGACGCCGAATTCGGGCTGGATCGTCTTGCCGCCTTTCACCTCAATGACTCCAAGGTGCCGTACAACTCCCAAAAGGACCGCCACGAGAACATCGGCGAAGGCCACATCGGGCTGGAAGCGTTCCGCTACATCGTCAACCATGACGCGCTTGCGGATACGTGCGCCGTGCTGGAAGTGCCGGGATTCGATGATAAGGGGCCCGATCAGGCGAACATGGACATTGTGCGGGGGCTCATGGCATGAGCTCAAGCCGTGAATTCCGGCTTATCGCCATTGATCTGGACGGTACGCTCATTGACCACAATCTCACGGTCTCGCCGCGGGTAAAGCAGGCGATAGCCGCCGCCCAGGCGCAAGGGGTGACGGTGACGCTCGCCAGCGGGCGCATGTTCGGGGCCATGGTGACGTATGCCCAGGAATTGAATATCACCGTGCCGCTCATCTGCTACCAGGGAGGTCTGGTGCGCCACCCCGTCACGGAGGAGACGACGTTCCACCTGCCCGTCCCGCCGGAGTTGGCGCGGGAAGTCGTGGCATTGGCGCGCACGCGGGGCATCCAGGTGAATGCTTTTGCCGACGATCGTCTCTACGTGGAAACCCTCACGCCGGAGGCGGAAGTCTATAAGCGCATTGCGCGTGTCGAGGCCACCGTGGTGCCGGACTTAGCAGCGTTTCTGCAAGACAATCCTTCCACCAAGCTCGTGCTGGTAAACCTTGACGAAGACAAGACTGACCGCCTGGTGGAGGAACTCACCGCCCACTTCGGCAACCGCTTGGGCATTACAAAATCACATGCGTACTATACCGAGGCCATCCATGCGGAAGTCTCCAAAGGACGCGCGCTCACACAGCTTGCCAGCGCCCTCGACATCCCGCTGGAGGAAACGATGGGCATCGGGGATAACCTGAACGACCTGAGCCTGGTTGAAACTGCCGGGTTCGGCGTGGCGATGGCAGACGGCGATCCACGCGTCAAGGCCGCCGCGGACTTTGTGACCACGAGCTATGCGGAGGACGGTGTCGCCGTGGCCATTGAAAAGCACGTGCTGCGTGCCTGATGTGGCAGCCGGTCGGCCCCGTTGGCCTGGAGAATAGACCCCCGCTCCATGCGGTCTGGACCGCATTCACAGCGCCAGATACTAGAGGCTATATCATAAATTGCCTCGACAGGCTCAGCACGAGCGGATTTTCGCTTTTTCCGTTCGCCCTGAGCTTGTCGAAGGGCAGGTCTGCACAGGCAACGTATTTGTGAGATGAGTTCTAATAGCATGTGCCCGAATACCCGGTTGAATTAATGACGGCAAAGATTCTCCCCGCATCCGATCCGACCGCCACCAAACGCGCGGCGAAGGTGCTCCGAGCGGGCGGCATCGTCGCCTATCCCACCGATACCGTGTATGGGCTTGGCGCCAACGTCTTCTCGCAAGAGGCGTTAGACAGGGTGATGGACGCCAAGCAACGACCGGATGAGAAGTCGCTGCCGGTGTTGATCGGAGACCGCGGCCATCTGCGAGAGCTTGTTGTAGCAGTGCCGCCGAGTGCGGAAGGTCTCATCGACGCGTTTTGGCCCGGCGCGCTTACTATCGTCTTGCTGAAGCAAGAGGGCCTCTCACCGCTGTTGGGAGAGACAACGCTCGCGGTGCGGCAGCCAAATCACACCGCAATTCAAGCCCTGCTTGCAGCGGCAGGCTTTCCCATAACCGGCACCAGCGCCAACCTGAGCGGTAGGCCGCCTGCCACCACGGCAGAGGAAGCGGAAGATCAACTCGGCGGCGCCGTAGACCTGATTTTGGATGGCGGCCCGGCGCCCGGCAACACACCTTCAACCGTGATTGACTGCACCGTGCGGCCCGCGCGCATTCTCCGTGAAGGCGCGGTTACGCGGAGCGCGCTCGCCGCTGTTCTAGGAGACCTTGCGCCTTAGCCCAGATGCCGGCCTCATTAGCAAAACTCAAGGTACCCGCCACTTGTCCCAGCGGCACCCACGTGACGGCCCGCACCTCCGGACTCTCGTCACTCGCCTTCCCGCCCACGTATTCCATCAGGTAGAAGAGCGCGGTCTTGGCGATTTGCCGGCCCCGTACGCGAAACGCATAGCGAATCGTGCCGACGCGCTCCACGATCCGCGCGTCTACGCCGGTTTCCTCCTTTACTTCTCGCAGCGCGGCGTCGCTTGCGGTCTCGCCACGCTCCAAGTGGCCCTTTGGGAATATCCAGCCGTCGTGGGCGCTGCTCTGCGTTACCAAGACCACCACCTGCCCGCTATCCTCTCGAAACACGATGCCGCCGGCAGAGTGTTCTTTCTGCATGCGCCGGGTCTTCTTTCGGTGCGGCGACTTTGGGCCGTGGGAACGTTTTTTTGCATGATTACGGTTCATGGCTTTTGCAGTCACCCGAACCAGGTAACTATACTGAGACTAAGTGCTCAGGCAATTGAGCAGTTCAAAATACGTGCACTGGTGAAATTTGGAACAAGCATATCACGTTTCAACGGCAGGTGGTGGAGAAATAGCCATGAGTGTGACGATTGACGTGTTGACGGAAAAGCTCGTGCATGCGCGGCTCGCGTCCCGCGCCGTAGCCCAACTCCCGACGAAAACGAAGAACAGCGTGCTCAACGCGGTGGCGGACGCCCTTGAGACCGAGACGGACTATCTCGTTGCGGAAAACAGCACGGACGTCGCTGCCGCTACCGAGGCAGGGGTCGATCCCTACTCAATTGACCGGCTCACGCTCTCACAGAAAGTCCTGGCAGGCATGGCCGCCGACGTGCGCAAGGTGGCAGCGCTGGAAGACCCGGTGGGCGCGGTCACCGACATGCGCACGGTGGAGAGCGGCATTACGGTTGGGCGCATTCGCGTGCCGTTCGGCGTGGTGGGGGCCATCTATGAATCGCGGCCGAACGTGACGGTGGACATCGCCTGCCTCTGCTTCAAGTCCGGCAACGCCGTCGTGCTGCGCGGCGGCTCGGAGGCCATCTACTCCAACGTTGCGCTGGCCCGCGTGATCCACGACGCCGGTGTCGCCGCGGGGGCGCCCGAGCATTGGGTGCAGCTTGTCGAGGATACCGACCGTGCGCTCGTGCACCGCATATTGCAGGCAAAGGGCGAGATTGACTTGGTGATTCCGCGCGGCGGCGCGGGTCTGATCAACTTCGTCGTCGAGAATGCGACCGTGCCGGTGATCGAGACCGGCGCGGGCGTCTGCCACACATATGTGGATGCGGATGCCGACCTGGAGAAAGCGCAGCGGATCGTCGTAAACGCCAAGACGCGGCGGTATTCCATTTGCAACGCGCTGGACACGCTGCTGGTGCACGCGGCGGTGGCACCCCAGTTTCTCTCCGCCGTCTTTCCCGATCTCGTTGCGGCCGGCGTGGAGATTCACGGCTGTCCGCGCACGCAAGAAATCCTCGGAGGTTCGCCTCACGTGCTCCCGGCAATAGACGACGACTGGGGCAAGGAGTTCCTTGCGCTCATCATGGCGGTGAAGGTGGTCGCTGACTTCGATGCCGCCATGGAGCATCTCCATACCTACACGTCCAGCCACTCCGAAGCCATCGTGACCCAGGACTACTCAGCGGGACAGCGCTTCATGCAAGAAGTGGACGCCGCCGCCGTCTACTGGAACGCCTCCACGCAGTTCACCGACGGCGCGCAGTTCGGGCTGGGGGCCGAGGTGGGCATCAGCACCCAGAAGCTCCACGCCCGCGGCCCCATGGCGCTGGAAGAGATGACCACGTATAAGTGGATCGTCTACGGGGATGGCGCCATCCGGCCGCTCTAGATAGCGGGAGAGGAACCCATACAGTTGCGCGCTCCCCGCTGCCAAGCCGTAGCGCGGGGGCTTGTCCCCCGCTCTTTCGCGAAGATAAAAATCTTCATCTTGGGCAAGGTGCTAAGGCTGTGGCTGCTTTTAATGTCATTCCGAGCGAAAGCGAGGAACCTAGAGCCCATGCTCCACGCAGTCTATAGCCTCAGCATACGAGGTTTTGCGTTCAGAGCGACACTGCGCTGCGCTTCGTTCGGAATTGTGAGTGTTGACTAGCTCGTTGACAGAATCAGTAGTCTATACATCGGCCTGCATTAGCCGTGTCATTCCGAGCATAGCGAGGAATCTGAAGTCTACGTTCCACGTAGTTGGAGTAGCTAAGGACTCTAGATTCCTCACTCCGCTGCGCTCCGTTCGGAATGACAAGTCAGCAGGACAGACACGGTCTTGCTTTTGCGTTCTGTTTTCAGCGATTCCGTCAACGAATTTCCCGACACCTACAGGAATGACAGCCATCAATTCGGGCACGGCGCTTAGTTCTTCGGCTCTGGCGTCTTCACCACTGAGGGTCCCGCCGGGGTCGGTGCCGGCTCCTGGCCTGGTGGTGGCGGAATGATCAGCTTCTGGCCGATAGAGAGTGGATACGGGTCTTTAAGGTCGTTTGCTGCGGCGATTTCTTGCCACGTGACGCCCGGAAACTTGTCGGCAATTGAGCTCAGTGTGTCTCCGGACACTACCGTATATATAGTCTCTTCGGCCGGCTGGACCGTCGCTCCGGGCACGGGTGTCGGGCTTGGCCGGATGATAGTGATCGTCGGCGTCGGCGTGGGGGGCACTTCCTCACTGTTCTCATCCCCCATGAATGGGATGCAGCCGACTGTGAGCACGGCCAAGGCTACACCCAGCACCACCAACTGCGTAATCGAACTACGAGCTTGCTTCATGCTGACCCTCTCTGCTTCGTAACCGTTCGCAACGCCGCTCGCCTTCAGCCTTCGCTAGATTTCATTAACGAATTCCAACGTACCCAAAGGCTGTCCCAGGAAACGACAAGGGATAAAGCTACACTGGGTTACGTGCAATTCACAGAAACACAGGGGACGGAGACAATAAAGAGAAACGAGAGGCTCTATCAAGAACACCCCAGAGGCATCGCCACATCGGCATGGCCGACCATTACTAGTGCGGATCGAGCCATCTAATGGGATTGTCAACTCTCAGGCGCTCCTAGTTAATGTAGTACACACATAAGGCCTCTGACAAGTTTCTAGAGCAGGTGCACAGGCGGTAGGGTGCGCCACTCGCGGTTATTGAGATTGGGTAAAGCCAAGATCATAGCGCCAATCCCGCTCTCGGGTTTCTCCTGAACGGTGCCTCACCCTGTAATCATGTCGGCTGGCAGGTGCTCTACGCTATTCTGGTAACGCACCGTAGTCTCGTTCTCTTCGACAATCAGATTCGACATCCCCGTATGGGCATGATTGAAATAGACCTTCTCGTATTCCTTGTTCCCCAGTAAGCCATGCAAGATGTAATTGGACGCCGTGCCGTGTGAAACGATGGCAATGTGTTCATCTGAATTCATTGCCATAGTGCGTAGGTCCTGTGCCACTCGTTCCAGGCGCGGGACATACTCGGCCTCCGTCTCTGGCGGACGATTCCACCACCCGTCATCCGCAAAGTCCGGCGGGATGACGAATTCGGGAAAGTTCTCTTCCACCTCGGCGCGTGAGAGGCCCGGAAAACCGCGCGTGCCGCGTCCGTCACCTTCGTCGTGGACGATGCCATGCAACTCGTGCAGGTCCACCCAGATCTCCGGGCGTAGACCAAGCGCTGCAGCGATGGGCTGCGCCGTCTGCATCGCCCGTCGCATAGGACTACAAAAAATGCGCGCAATCGCAAACACCAATCGATCATGGGGCAGTGGTTGGGTATGCTCCTCCGGCACAATTCCTCTGCTTATGTGCTCGCCAAGCAGTGCAGCTTGCCTGCGGCCCAGTTCCGTGAGCCCGGGGTCCGGCAGGAGGCTTCGTTCTTCCGGCGGTACGCTGGCAAGCGGCACACCCCTGCGATACGTCACGTTGCCGTGGCGAATTATGTAGAGTCTCATGATAGGCCTAGTCCTTCAATCTCTTTTCTCGATCAACTGATTCTGGAGCAACGGGCAACGCACCAATAGAACAGCGGAAGTTCTCATCTAGAGCGGCGCATAGCCCCCTGCCAGCGCGAACGCCGGCCAGATCCCTCAGCGCGGCGCTAGTCGTCCCTATCCGGCTTAAAGCTCAGGTGTACCTTGCTCTCGGTGGGTTGTTCCTGGTCCTGATATTTGCTGCCGAGACCGGGTGAGCCATAGGGCCGGTCTACCGGCGTTGTCATGGTGAGGAATGAAATCTGGCCGATGAACATGCCCGGATAGAGGGGAATCGGCAGCTTTGCCACGTTGGAGAGCTCAAGGGTAATCGTGCCGGAGAAGCCGGGGTCTATGTACCCGGCGGTAGAATGGATGATGAGACCGAGACGGCCCAACGAACTCTTGCCTTCCAGGCGACCCACCAGGTTGTCGGGCAGTCCCACGCGCTCCAGGGTGGTGCCGAGCGCAAATTCACCCGGATGCAGCACGAACGGCTCGTCTTCTGCCACCGCTATGCCTTGGGTTAGATCGGGCTGCGGTGTACGTACGTCGATGTGCGTATACTTGCTGTGCTCGAAGACACGAAAGTGCCTTCCCAGCCGCACATCCACGCTGGAAGGCTGCACCTGCTCCGCCGCAAACGGCTCAATGCGCAAGCGCCCGTCTGCGATCAGTTCAGTAATTGTGCGGTCGCTGAGTACCGACATGCGTTGCCGCGCCTTACTCTCGGCAGGAGACTGTTTCACCTTTCCTGCCAGTATAGTGCAGCAGGATTGCACGTGCTGAGTGCCCGGCTGGCGCCGGTCGTGAGTTCGGGCGAGGCATCGCATGCTAGTTCGTGCTATCCTACCGTATAAGCCCATTCCGTTTGTGCCTTTGCAACCAAGTGACTAGAAGGGAAACAGCCGTATGCAAGTCAAGTCCAAGCTGGCGTTACTGGGTGGTCCCAAGTCCGTGCAGAGCGATCCCGGAGACATCTTCAACTGGCCCATCGTAACCCCTGAACACGAAGAAGCCGTTTTGGAAGTGCTGCGGCGGGGCGGCATGTCCGGTACGGACGTGACGCGGCAGTTTGAAAAAGAGTATGCCGACTGGGTCGGTACCACGTATGCCCTCGGCGCGAATACAGGCACCGAGGCCCTGCGCGCGGCGATGTATGGCGCCGGTGTGGGCGTAGGCGACGAGATGATCTCGCCCAGCGTGACGTATTGGGCGTCGTGCTTGCAGGCCCTTTCCTTGGGCGCGAGCGTCGTCTTTGCCGACATCGACCCCGATACGCTCTGCATCGATCCCAACGACATCGAGCACCGCATTACCGAGCGCACCAAAGCCATCGTGGCGGTGCACTACTGCGGCCATCCCGCCGACATGGACCCCATCATGGATATTGCGCAGAGGCATGGTGTCAAGGTGATTGAGGATGTTTCCCACGCTCACGGCGGACTCTACAAGGGCCGCACGGTGGGCACCATCGGCGACGTCGCCGGCATGTCGCTCATGAGCGGCAAGTCATTTGCCACGGGCGAAGCGGGCATCATGACCACCAACGACCGGGAAATCTACGACCGCGCCCTGGCATTTGGGCATTACGACATGTACTCCGAAGAGAATATCGAGACGGAGTACCTGAAGCCCTATGCCGGTCTGCCGCTCGGCGGGTACAAGTACCGCGTCAATCAGTTGAGTTCCGCCATGGGCAGAGTGACGCTCAAGTACTACGACGGCTACATTGCGGAGATTCAGCAAGCCATGAATTACTTCTGGGATCTCTTGGAAGGCGTGCCCGGCCTTGCGCCGCACCGTCCCGCCAAAGATTCCGACAGCACCATGGGCGGCTGGTACGCGGCTCGCGGCCTCTACCGACCGGATGAGGTGGGAGGACTTTCGATTTCGCGCTTTGCGCAGGCGGTCTCGGCCGAGGGCGCGCGCTGCGGGCCGGGCACCAACAAGCCCCTGCACCCGCATCCACTCTTCCACGAGGCAGACGTGTACGGCCACGGCAAGCCCACGAACCTTGCTAACGCGAGCCGGGACGTGCGCCAACCGTTGGGCAGCCTGCCGGTCAGCGAAGGCATCAGCGCGCGGACGTACAGCATCCCGTGGTTCAAGAAGTTTCGACCGCAGATCATTGAAGAGTACGCCGTCGCCTATCGGAAAGCCGCCGAGAACTACGAAGAATTGCTGGAAGACGACCCCGGCACGCCGGAAGACATCGGCACCTGGCGGTTCTACTCGCCGGCATAGCGGTTGCAAGTTTCAGAATCAGCGAAATCTCTATGACGGAACAGGGTAAGGCGCCTTACGGCCAGTCCTATTGAGTTGGCGATCCCGCTAAGACCTGCCTTGCTGAAGAGATTTGATAGGTATCGCACGCTTGTTGCATAGCCTTGCAGCAGGCGTGTTTGTTTCTTTATGAACGGGGGACTCTGTGGCAGTGCGTCTCTCAGACAGATTCCTTGTAGCGCGGGGGCTTGTCCCCCGCCAGAGCACGCGGAACTGCGATCACGACGTCAGCCGTACGGGGCGTGTCTCCAACATGTCCGCTGAGGGGAATGGGTGCGCCAGGGATTGACTGTACAGCGTCGCAGGTTGCAAACCTGCGCTACCGGGACGCGGGGCGCCATGAGCGCCATTTCCTCGCCACAATGTTTATGTAACAACATTGGGGCTTGTCCCCCGCCGTTCGAGCAGTGTGCGGCTACCGCTTTGTCAAAAAAACCTCATCCCTCAGCTTTCCGTGCCGTTCTTGCTTCCCTACTCGCCGCGTTGGGCCTCACAAGCAATCCCATCACGTTTCCGCAAAGAGACTCTGCGCGAAACCCCTGTCTCACACGCGCGCCACTCTTTTGGCTTACCGTCTCTTTGGCTTACACTGTTAATAGGAGGGTAGTTTTATACGCGGAGCGAGGTGTTTGCTATGGATCAACTGGGAATAATCGTAATCGTCGCCGTTCTCATCATTGCCGCGTGGCTTGTGATTCCCCGTATATTTCCTCATCCACAGATGAACTGCACCCGGTGTGAAGGCACGGGCGCGGTGGATGAGAAGTGGCCCAATCCCGATGAGCCCAGCGGCTGGCACGAGCTCAAGGGCGAGTGTCCGAAGTGCAACGGCAAAGGCAAAGTGAAGGCTGCGTAACGCAAACACTTGTAAGTGTTGAGTAATTCGTTGACAGAATCTCGTCTTCATAAAACTGTGAAAACTCTGACTGTCATTCCGAGCGAAGCGAGGAATCTAGTGCCATGCTGCACACAGTCTAATGTCCTCAGCACCCTAGATTCCGCGCTCAGAGCGACACTCCGCTGCGCTCCGTTCGAAATGACATGTGTTATGGACATATACAAGGTAGACCGAGGGTGCAACTCATTCCCATCGACGCCGCACCCGAAACGGAACGGCAGCGGCAACCGCTCGTCACCGTAGCGCTGGTGGCGATAAACATCGCGATTTTCGTGGCGGCGCATTCCCTGGGTTGGAGCGCGCGTGAATACGGCCTGCAACCTGCCGGACTCTGGGCGGGCGAACTCGACCAACTCCGCAATCTTCTGCTCGCCGCCTTTCTTCATTTCGGACCGCTCCATCTCGCTGGCAACATGCTCTTTCTCTGGGTCTTCGGCGCTAACGTCGAAGACGAGATGGGGCATTTGGGATTCGCCGCTTTCTACGTCACATGCGGCATTGGCGCGGGCATCATCGAATCTGCCATATTCGCCAGCGACACGATACCGCGTATCGGCGCCAGCGGCGCGATTGCCGGTGTGCTCGGCGCGTATCTTGTGCTGCTTCCGCTGTCGCCCATAGGCATCATGTCGGTGCACGTTCTCCCGATTTGGGCGCTGGACCTGCTGGACGGGCAGGGCGAGCGGCGTCCGCCGACGTTTGACGTGTCGGCGCTCATCGTCATCGGCGTCTGGTTGGCGCTCCAGGTCATAGGCTCGTTCGGATCGGTGGGCGGTCAAGGCGGCGGCATTGCGTACACCGCCCACCTGGGCGGGTTCGCAGTGGGATTCCTGATCGTGCAGGTGTTGCGGCGGGGCTTTGGCTTTGCGCCCGACGCCGATGACAGCGAACCTGAGATCATGAGGGTCACCGGCAAGGAAGTGCTGGTAGCAAGGCGACCGCTGCCGGCGGGTCATACGCTGGCGACGGAAGACATCGAACCGTATACGTGGCGACACGCCCTGCCGGACGGCCACTTCACACCGGACGAGGCAGAATCTCTATACGGAAAGAAGCTGATTCGGACGCGCTATCGTTACCAGGCAATCCTTGCTGAAGACTTAGCTGACTAGGGAGCCGTGTAGAGGAAGGTTGCCTGTTATACAGCGTGAGGACAAATGCAATACCGGTTGGCCTAGTGGAACAAAACGAACGTGCACACCTGCAAACGCACGCCGGTCTGTGCCCTAGACCACTCTGCAAGTACACCGTGCTACATCTTCTGCAAGATGTTCGCCTTGAGAGTCTCGTATTCAGCCTCTGAGATTAACTCCTTGTCGAACATCTCTTTCGCTTTCGCCAGCTTTTCGACCGGATCTTCTACCGGACGCGTCTGCCCGGCATCGCCACCTTCCGGTAGCGTGATTTGCGTGCCGCCGGCGCGAGCGCGCTCCTCTTCCATCTTGCGTACACGCCGGCGCTCACGCCATTCCTGTTCCTTCTGTTGGCAAATGGTATAAAGCGTCCGCGCCTGGTCCTTTACGAGGTTGCTTGTCTGAAAAGTGTCCCCGTTGGTCAGCGTACACTCAAGTGAGGAAGACAGCGTGTTTTGGTTTATCTTCACGTTCGCAACGTCTTCCCAGAGGAAGTCATGGAAATCGAAGCCTCGAAACCGGTGTCGCTGGAAGATGATCATGCGGTTGTTTGTTGCCGCTACCGCGTCATACTTCTGGCCCAGTACGGTCCACGCCTGATGAGCGACGTACAAGATACTCTCATTCTCTGTGAGAACGGATCTGACATCTTCGACAATCGGACGCAGCACGCTTAATTTCTGGCTCTCGTCAACCCGCTCGATGCCGAGCTCGTGGCGAACGCTTTCCCTGTTCTCTGCCATAACTCGTTCTCCTACAGTCGGGCCGCGTCCGGTTTACTTCGGGGGAAGCTTGACGATCGCAAACCAGAAGTCTTCCAAGGACTGCACCACGGTGGAAAACTGCTCCAGACCCACCGGCTTGGTGATGTAGCAGTTGGCATGAAGCTGGTAGCTCTTGAGTATGTCCTCGTCCTGCGATGACGTCGTGAGGACAGCTACGGGGATCGTCTTGAGATCGGGGTCTTCCTTAACGTCCGCCAGCACCTCGCGCCCGTCTTTGCGGGGCATGTTGAGGTCGAGCAAGATAAGGTCGGGCCGGGGCACACTGGCATATGCGCCTTCCTTCCGCAAGAACGCCAGCGCCTCCACACCGTCGCCGACGACGTGCAGATTTGTCTGTATCTTGCTTTCCAGCAGAGTTTCCTGGGTCAGAAGCACGTCGCCCGGATCGTCCTCAACCAGTAGGACCTCAACCGGTTTGGCCGCCTGTTCTCTCGCCATTTGCCCTCACTCCGGCATTCTTGGAAGCGTAAAACGAAATGTTGCGCCGCTGCCTTCCTGAGACTCAACCCAGATGCGGCCGCCATGCCGCTCGACGATCTTCTTGCACACTGCTAAGCCGATACCCGTGCCCCCGTACTCTTCGCGGGTATGCAGCCGTTGGAAGATCACAAAGATGCGCTCGGCGTATTCCGGCGCTATGCCAATACCGTTGTCACGCACCGAGAAGAACCACTGGCCATCCTGTTCTTCCACACCGATGTGAATGCGCGGCGGGTCTTCACCCCGGTATTTTATGGCGTTGCCAACGATGTTCTGGAAGAGCCGTACAAGTTGCGCCTCATCGCCGCTTATCCGCGGCAGTGAGTCATAGGTGACGCTGGCGTTGCTCTCTGAGACCGCGACTTCAAGGTTGACCAAGGCGTCCTGCAGGACACTGTTCGCATCCGTTGGCGCGAACTCCTTGCCCCGAGTCGCTACGCGTGAGTAGTGGAGGAGGTCGTTGACAAGCGCCTGCATGCGCAACGCGCCATCCACAATATAGTGGAGATAGGTACCCGCTTTGTCGTCCAATCGCTCCGCATAGCGTGCTTCCAGCAGGTTGCAGAAGCTCGCGATCTTGCGCAGCGGCTCTTGGAGATCGTGCGATGCGACGTAGGCAAACTGCTCGAGCTCTTGGTTGGAGCGGCGCAACTCCGACACTGCATTTTCCAGCGCAAGCTGGGCCGCTTCCAGCTTCTCGTATGCAAACACATTGGCAATCGTCCCGGCGATCTGAGCGCCAATCCGTTCGGCCTGCGCAACGTGCTTCTCATCGTATGCGTACGGTTGCAGAGAACGAATATTCAAGGCGCCGACAAACACGCCGCGCGCGATGAGGGGCACGGCGATCCGGGTCTGAAAATCGCCGCCGAGGTCGCGCGCCGGTTGCTGTCCCGCTTCCTCCTCTTCGTCAGGCGTCCGGAAAAGGATGCCGCGGCGGTCACGTTCCAGAATATCGCTGATGCCGCCTGGGATGATTTCGTGCACGACTCCCCGTTCCCAGCCCGGTATGTTGCCGCCCGACGCGTACACCGCCTGCACCGTATGCGCATCCATATCGACTGCCGAGATTGAGAGGCGGTCAAACGGAATGAGCAACGAAACTTGGTGGGCAAACTGCTCGTAGATCTCGTCGATATTGAGGGTTGAGCTGATGATGCGGCCGATCTCTGCCAGCACGGCATATTCGGCGGCTTGCTGCCCAGGCTCATGGGGCGCAGGCGGCCGGGAAATCCGGGTCTGCCGCGACACCTCGTTCATTTGCTGCTCCCAGCGGCCAGTCGTGCGTATAGCAGAGACACAATCGGGGAAAATGACTCAGTTGCATCCCACTGGCACACATGCGGCCCGAGTGTGCTAGAGTGGTACATACATTTACGTGACAAGTTTACCACACCACTCGATCAGGGGAGCCTACGGCGGTATGGACACGAATATCTTCGAAATCCTCCTCGTGGAAGACGACAGCGGCGACGCCGAACTGCTCTACGAGTTGCTCGAGCAAGTGCCGAACATGCAATTCGACGTTACGCACGTGACGCGACTCGCGGAGGCAAACGAGCAAACCAAACAAGAGCCCTACGATGTCATTCTGCTTGACCTTGCGCTGCCCGATAGCCAAGGCATTGATACCATACGCGCGATGGTGAGCGCCGCTCCCACGATTCCGATTGTCGTGCTCACGGGCCTCAGCGATGAAGAGACCGGCCTGGAAGCGCTCAGGAACGGCGCGCAGGACTACCTCGTGAAGGGTCAGGTGGACAGCGGCGCGGTCACGCGCGCCATGCGCTTCGCGATCCAGCGGCATAGCGAGCCGCAAGCGTAACGAAGGGACAACGCGTCGTAGTGAGATAATGCCTGCGCGTACGCGGCGCAAGGCTGCCAATGCGCGTCATTCCGAACGGAGCGCAGTGTCGAATCCTGTTCGCGGAATCGAAAGTGCTGGACTATAGAACTCTGTATGGTAAGGTTCTAGATTCCTCGCTGCGCTCGGAACGACAGTCCGGGCAGTGCTCGGCTTAGAGTTGCTTCTCTTCCATGATCCTGGAGACGATCCTCACGGCTGTATCCCTATCGGTGCGCGCCATGTTTATGACAACGTCATAGAGGGTGGGATCATTCCAGTCCACATTGAACATGCGGCGAATAGAGTTGCCACGATCGCTATCAGAGCGCCGCACTGTCTCCTCAGCCTCGCCGAGGTTCATGCCAATCGTCCTAGCGTGCTCACGGGCGCGAAAGTCCACCGGGGCCACAAGGCGCAGCTTGAGCACGCGGCGCAAGTTACTGAGGATGATGCTCGCGCCGCGTCCGACGATGATAGCGTCTTCATGCCGGGCGATTTCACGCACCACCGAACGTAACGCCGTGCGGACAATCTCGGGACGCACGCCCCCCTCTTCCCGCCGCTTCGACAGTTGGCGGCGCACATTGCCCCCTGTGATGCGGGAGAGAACGCTCTGAATTGCGCTGGGCTCCAACCGCTCGTCGTAGGCCCTCACCACGCCGGTGTGCACTTCGAGTTCCGCGGCTACTTGCTGGATGAGCCGGTCATCGTAGAGTGGATAGCCGAGCGTGTCGGTCAGTTTGTCCGTGAATTCGATTTCGCCGGTGCCAAGCTGCCGCGAAATGGTAATAATAGCCATAGCAACCTCCTAATCTACCGTGTACCCCACCGCCGCGAAAGTTTCCTCCAAGAAGCGCCGCGCGCGTACGGCTTGGTGGTTGATCTCTTCTAAAGATTCACCGCTCAAACACTCGACGACAAACGGGCCGTTGACCCCCGCCTCCCTAAGCACGGTAACTACGGCAGCAAAGTCCACCAGTCCGTCACCTGGCGTTACCATCACGTCGCCTTCCTTACCCCCCACTTCATCCTTGATGCACATGCCACTCACAATCGGAGCGATTTCGCGGATGTGCGCCAGTGGGTCCTCTCCAACGTAGTAGAGCAGGTTGCCTGCGTCATAACAAATCTTGAAGTTCTGGTGGTTGACCTTCTTCCAGGACTCGATGGTATCCCGCGTCGTATTGCTCAATCCGCCATGGGGCTTGAGCATAACCGTAATGCCCTTGTGCATGGCGTATTCGGAACTCTGACGCATGATGGCGTAGTACGTTTCGTACTGTTCGGAATTGGATGCGCCACCGGTCAAGACATGGCGCGTGCCGAGCTGTTCAGCGTAGTCGATCTGGCGATTGACTGCCGCCACTCCCTCCTCCACGCTGGACAACGGGCAGATTGCCATCATGATCGAGAACTTCAGCCCCGCACCCTTCACCACCCGCTCGATTGCGGCCACGTCTTCCGGTGTGGAGTTATGGTCGATTAGCCGCGTGGGAGTCATGCCCATGGGGCCAAAGTAATTGAAGCCGGCGGCGCGCATTCCCGCCGCCGCAGCCTCCACACCATAGTCTTTCCAAGGACGGGTGAAACATCCAAGCGTGATTTCCATGAGGGACACCTTTCCTTTTCAGGTTCGCTGTTTCTCGGTAGAACTTCGTACCACAATCCTCTTTCCCATTAGCCGTCCGTCGGCATCGCGCCAGCCGGCCGGTCCGCGCTGGGCCGGAAGTCCGGCACCTCAAGCAATTTTGAGTTCTGCGCTATCGACTCTGCGGCCAGGATAGCCGGCGCGGCGGTATCCATCGCGCGATACACGTCAAACTCTAGCGGCCTTGTACCATTTACGGCATCCCGAAACGCCGCGTGCACGTAGTAATCAGCATCGCCGTGACCGCTGCCGCGCGCTTCCGCCGGTGCGTCCGTCCGCTGGAATTGCCAGTCCACCTCTGCCATATCGTGCATTTGACCGTTTGCAAGCCACATTTTCGGTCGCTCGCGGTTGGACCGCCGCCACTCCACGGATCCGCCCGTGCCCATGATTTGATACCAGTGGTAATCGCGCGGCGGCTGGGGCTGCGCAAAGCTCACGGCCAGCCGCAATATCGCGTCTTTCTCGGTCTTCATCAAGCATACCTGCATGTCAGGCTGGGGAATTTCCGGGTGCGAATAGCTCGGGCCCTGGGTGCTCATGCCGGTGACCGACACCACTCGATCGTCGAGCACGTACAAGAGCGGACTGAGCTCGTGCGGCAGATAGTGGATGGCGGGCATGAGCGCGCTCCACGTCGGCTCCGCCTCGGGGTGGTCGGGAACTTCCAACGGACCGTAGAACGTCGCCGTGTCCTTTTCCCAGAAGAAATGGGAGACGTAGTAGTGGAAGTATTGGCCTTCCACAAACGTCACTCGGCCGAGTTGGCCCTCCGCCACCATGTCGTGCCAGGCCTGCATCACGCCCATGTAGCGGGTCTGTTCCGCCAACTGATAGACCTTGCCGGAGCGTTCAGCGGCCACGACGATGCGCCAGCAGTCCTCGATGCAGTGCGCGGCCGGTACTTCCTGATTCACGTGCTTGCCGGCTTCCAATGCTTGCGCGGCCAGCAAGCCTTGGCGCGGATTGCGCACGGTCAGGGCAATGGCTTCAACATTGTCATCGGCAAGGATGTCCTCATACTGCGTATAGGTTGCTACTCCGTCGCTGTTTTCAAGTACAGCGAGAGATGGCTCGTGCGTTGCCACAATGGGATCGCAGAGGGCTACTATGCGGTAGCCCGGAACGCGCTGCAGCAGCCGCATCCAACTGCGACCGCGGCCCCCCAAGCCGGCAACACCTATCCGAATTTCGTTCATGTGTTCTTTACTCTTCTCCCGTCTTCGGAATCTTCACGCCTACTCGGTATGCCCAATACCGGCACCTCTGCGTAAGGCATCACGCATCCGTTTACTCAGCCCCAATACGGTTGCGGACAGCAATCCTGGACCTAAGAATAACGAATAGGCCATTACATTAATCTGCTTCCACGCTAACCGCCGCGCCCGTCTGCAAGGCCTGAGCCGCCGACAGAAATTCAGCCGACGTTATTGTCCCCGCGATGTCCCGCAACTCATAGTCGTGGATTGCCATATTGGTGCAAAGGAGCCCGTCGATCGTCTCGCTCGTTTCGATACCGGTCGTGCAATCCCGCAGCAGAATGAGGCCGTAACCGCGCTCGCGCATGGCGAGCATGCCGTAGTCGCGATGCGGCACGCAAAGATTGGTGGCAAAGCCCACGTAGAACAGGTAGAGCAGCTCGCGGTGGGCGCACAGTCTGTGAAGCTGATGGCCGTTCGCAATGACAAAATCATCCGGCTGCGGGAAGACTGAATCGTCAATGTATCGGTCTTCATTGATCTGATCGATCTCAGCGGCCCACGTATCGGTACGGTCGGCCTTCAAGTGCGCCCATTCTCCTCTGCGCTTGGCGAAGTCCTCAGGCGGCCAGGCTGGCGAGGGTTCCGACTGCGGTGAAAGTTCGCTGTCGCCCGCGTAGCGGAGCCATTGGGGAAACTTGTGCGCCACATTGGGCGAGGGCGCGTGAATCACCGTGATGCCAATGTCACGGCATGCGTCCAGCACCGGCCGGATGCGCTCGCGGCAAATCTGCCCGGTTCGCTCCACGTGGCTTGCCGTTATGTGAATGTCCCAGCAGTCTACCAAGACGATACCGGCGTGTTCCGGCGGGACCGAGACATCGTTAAAGCGATAGCCAAAGTGCTCTTCACGAAAAGGGAGGTCCGGCGCGGTGGGTTCGTGGACGATGTGCCGGGTCGAGATCGCTAGTGCTGCCATAGCACGCCCTCCTTAATTTTGCGGCAATGCCAACTAACGGCAGCGCAAGGTGGAGCTTTGCTAATACTACCAAGACTATGGTGTAGCCAACGCTCCCTTGTCAAGGCAGACACACCGTTGTGGCCTCCAAGCGAGCGCAGAAACACCACCAGGCAGTGCACGCATACACTGCCTTGATCGGCAAAAGGAACTTTGAACCAAACACGCTGTCCAACAGTTGTCGGAATTAGTAGCTTTAGGCTTGGGGTGGCCAGAGGTGAGACACGTGATCGTCCCTAGGTCTGCGCCAACTCTCATTTGTCATTCTGAGGAGCCCTTCGGCAAGCTCAGGATAAACTTCGCGACGAAGAATCTAGAATCGGGAGCTTTTTAGATTCCGCGAACATCGTTCGACGCTGCGCTCATAATGACAGGAAACCTGATCCGATGAGGAGATCAAGCCTGAGTCGACTAATTCCCACAGTTATATTCTTTTTCATAGACGATTGAATTCGGTATACTAGAAGGGTGCAACCCTGGGCGTAGTTCATTCACCACTCTTCTTCACCCAGGTCCCATCAGCCACGTGTAGCTTGGCTCTTCGTACGTCTGCAACACCTACCCGTCTTTTTTTGGATGGCCCCGCTCATGAGTCCACACCCTTCCTTGCTGCTATCACCTGAGCATACCGCGCAGGACTTCGCGTTGCTGGCGCTGCACCGCCGCATCCATCAGTCGAACCGCAACTTTCGGCTGGGACTAGGGCAGGGCCAAGAACTCATCAAGCTTGGACTTACGGACCGTCCCGCAGCGGTGATGGCCTATCGCCTCACCCACCGCATTACCGTGAATCCAGGCATGCTCGGTCCCGACGGCTTTGTCACCGGCGCCCTCGCCGCCGACACGACGAGCGGCACGTTCTTGGAGCAGAGACGCGCCGGCATATTCGATAGACTGACCGACGCAAATCTCTATGGTCTGCGCCGGGAAGTGGCGAGGCTCGAACGCTGGCAAAAGCACCTGGTGGTGCCGATTCCCCAGGAAACGGGGTCCGACGCGTTCGGACGCTATCTTGCTAATCTTGTGCGTGAATTCCAGCCCAGTTCAATCATCATCGGCAACGAAGAGAACCTGCACGACATCTATGCCAAAGACCAACAACGCTTGCAGTGGTACGTGGATCGTTTCGTGACCGGCCATCGGGCGATACGAAAAACCGACTCCCTTGTAAGTGTCCACATGTATGGCGAGGCATACCACACGCGGTTGGACAAGCGCTTTTTCCTCCAAAGCGCACTGGCAATGCTCAGAAACCGCGGCGTACTGCCCGATGCGCTTTTGGCGCACTTCTACGATCATCCCAATCTGCTCCAGCCGTGGCTTGACGAGATCAACGCCGCCACGACTGAGGCAATTCAACAGCGACTGCCCATAATTGTCGGCGAACTCAGCCACTTTGGCGACGTCATCGGCGGTGGAACCATCGTGCGCCAGGGCGCCGACGCTGAGCAGCGCCTCTCACCGGAAGAACAGTCGCGCGCCGTGGCGCAACTTCTCGCCGCCGCCGCAGCCAGCACTGCCAGGCAAGCCTTCTACTATGGCGCTATCGATACCATCAGTGTCGGCGGCTTCGAGAGCAGAAAAGGCCTGACGGTGTACGCGGATAGTAGCGCCAACGTGATTCCACGTCCGGCATTAACGGTCTTTCGTTTTGTGACCGGCTTGCTCGCCGGAGCCGGCGCGTCGTTGCACACCAACAACGCAAACGGACTCACCGTAGTCCGCTTCATGCGTCCGCCGTTGACGCCCGATGAAGAGCGAGACCTGGAAGGTTGGATCGTCTGGGTGCACGATCAGCGCGGAGAGCCGCGGGAGTTCACGTTGCCGCCAGGTTTCGTCGGCTACGATATCTACGGCAGAATGCAGAGCGACGCGCGGCAGGAACCGCAAGTGGTCCACCTGGCAGAATCCCGCAATCCCCACGTCGGCGGTGACACTTCCATCTTCTTCCGCCTCACCGGCAATTCCCCGTTCCCGCTACCGTAAGCGAGGGCAACAGTAGTAGGGCATAGAAGCGGGGGACAAGCCCCCGCGCTACCTTTTGGGCGCGATGTACCGGTACTTGACGAGGATACAGGCGCCGCTGCCTTGCTTCCGGTAGCACAGGCCCTTCGACAGAGCCTGCACTGAGCCTGCCGAAGTGCTCAGGACACGTTTGTAACCTGTGCCGCACCGCAGCGTTGTCGGAATATCGCACCAGTCCAGGTACTCGTCAAGACAACAATGTTGAGCCGCTAGTCTTTTGCCTGCTTCTTAAGCTCGTAGAGCGTGCTGATCGCTTCCAGCGGGGTCATGGCGTCTACGTCGAGAGCCTGCAATTGGGAAACCACCGGGTGTGGGCCGCTGAAGAGCGGGAGTTGGTCGGCCCCATTCTCGCTCGGCACCGCAGTGTCGCCGCGCAAGTGCCGCTCTTCCAGTTCGTGCAGCACCTGCTCCGCGCGCCGCAAGACCGGACGCGGCAACCCGGCGAGCTTCGCCACGTTGACGCCATACGAGCGGTCGGCGCCGCCAGGCACCACTTTGTGCAGAAAGACGACGTTGCCCTGCTCTTCCAAGACGTCCACGCGGGAATTCTTGACGCGCGGGAGCGTGCCTTCCAATTCAGCCAATTCGTGGAAGTGCGTGGCAAAGAGCGTCTTGGACTGGAGACCCGAATGATTGTGCAGATACTCCAACACGGCGCGGGCAATAGCCAAGCCATCGTAGGTGCTCGTGCCGCGCCCAACCTCGTCGAAAACCACCAGCGAGCGCGGCGTAGCGTGGCTAAGGATGTAGCTCGTCTCCGTCATCTCCACCATGAAGGTGCTGGCGCCGGACGCTATCTCATCCTGCGCGCCCACCCGCGTGAAGATGCGGTCAACGATACCGACGCGCGCGGAGCGGGCCGCCACGAAACTGCCAACCTGCGCCATCAAGACCGTGAGCGCCACCTGCCGGAGATACGTGGACTTACCGGCCATGTTCGGCCCCGTGAGCACAATGATCTGCTGCTCCGCATCCAGCTTCACGTCGTTGGGAATGAATGGCGCGCCATCCAACATAGCTTCTACCACGGGATGGCGTCCCTCGCTGATCTCGATACCGTCACCCGCATCCACCGTCGGACGCACAAAGTCGCGGCGCACGGCAACCCGGGCAAACGCGGCAAAGACGTCGAGCGCGGCGAGGGCGCCCGCCAGCTTGCGTAAGCGCCGCTCTTCCGCCGCTACACTTTCCACGATACCTGCGAAAATCCGCTGTTCCAGCGCATCCAGTTTCTCTTGCGCGTTCAAGATGAGCGATTCGGCGTCCTGCAATTCCGTGGTGCTGTAGCGCTCGCCCGTGGTTAAGGTCTGCTTGCGCATGTAGCGCTCCGGCACATCGGCAAGGGCGCCCTTGCTCACTTCGAGGTAGTAGCCGTAGACCTTGTTATGTCCCACCCGCAGCGTCTTGATGCCGGTGGCGTGTCGTTCCTTGGCTTCAAGATTGGCAATGAACGCTTGCGCTTCTTGCACGCGCTGCACCAGTCCATCGAGCTCCGCGCTGTATCCCTGTTTGATTGGCGACTGCCCCGGTTCGGTGGAAATAGAACTTGTGATGAGCGCTGCCACTTCCGGCGCCGGATCCAGGCGCGCCCCACGCTCCTGGATAGGTGGCGCCGATGCCGCGCTCAAGAGACCCTTGACGGTCGCGGCGGCTTCCAGCGACGTTCCGAGACGCGCCAGGTCCTGGGGAGTCGCCAGGCGCTGCAAGGCGCGATGGGCGAGCCGCTCGACATCGGCGAGTTTCCCCAGTTGTTCGCGCAACCGCTCCAGCAAGACCTGACCTTGCGTCAAAGCCTCAACCGCATTCAGGCGTGCTTCAATAGCGGGTACGTCTACCAAGGGCTGCGTCAGCCATTGACGGAGGAGGCGGCCGCCCATTGCCGAGCGCGTCTCATCGAGGACGCCGAGCAGCGAGCCTTGCTCCTGCTGGGTACGGCTATTGCGCAGGATTTCCAGATTGCGCAGGGTCGCGGGATCCAAGCCCATGAAAGAGTCGAGCGCATACGTGCGCAAGCCGTCGAGACCGCCAAGGAAAGACTTTTGCGTCTCTTCCAGGTACGCCAGCAGTCCACCGGCCGCGCGGGTCGCCAGCGGTAGGTCGGCGCAGCCAAAGCCGTCGAGCGTACCGACCGCGAGCACCCGCAGCAGTGTGCTCGTCGCTTCCTGCAACTCAAAGTGCCATGCCGCATACGGGGTCAGCGCCGGGGCAGGCAGTTGCGGTGACTTGCCTTCGGGAAATACACACTCCGCCGGTTTCAGCCGCCCTAACTCCGCGGCAAGGACAGCGTCGGTATCTTCCCGAATCTCGGTGGCGGCAAACTCTCCCGTGCTCACATCGGCATAGGCCAATCCCACACGCTTCTTTTCCCGGATGACTGCCGCGACGTAGGTGTTCTCTTTGGCGGCGAGCAGCTTGGGGTCTACGATTGTACCCGGTGTGGCGACGCGCACCACCGCACGCTCCACCAAGCCGTGCCCCGGTTCGGAGACCTGTTCGCAGATGGCGACGCGGTGTCCGGCGGCCAGGAGGCGTCCCAGGTACGTTTCCGCGGCATGCGCCGGCACGCCGCACATCGGCATTTTCCGGCTCTTGCCGAACTCGCGGGCAGTGAGGACGATCTGCAAGGTTTCGGAGGCGACTTTCGCATCGTCGCCGAAGAGCTCGTAGAAATCGCCGAGGCGGAAGAAGAGCAGCGCATCCGGGTAGTTCTGCTTGATGCGGTAGTACTGCTCTTGGATCGGCGTCATGCTCCGGGAGGACTTAGGCATCGGGGCACTGCTCTTAGGGACAGCTCATCGCTACGTTACGACCGCATGAAAGAAGACGGCTCTGATTCATTCTAACGTGTTGGGCTATGGAGGTGTTCAAGCGCAGCGCTACACTCCCGGTAGCGCAGGTTCGCACGGGACGTGCGCGCAACCTGCGCCCACCTGACACAAGGGCAATCACATGGAATGCCCTGAGCTTATATCGCGTCAGGAAGCGGGGGACAAGCCCCCGCGCTACGGCTCTATTAATGGGAATCGAGCCAATGTTGGCAAGGGAACATCAACGAGTCCAAGCCAAGGGTCGCGGTGCGCCCTCTTCAAGCGATGTGATAAAAAGGGTCTCCGACTGGCCTGATTTAGCTCATGCGTCGGGCGACGCCGCTTAGTCGTGGAGTATCCCCGGCCAGCGGTTGACGAATGCGAGCAACAGGGTCGTGAGGTTCGTCAATGAATCGAGATGCGCCATCTCGAAACCGTGGGTGTTCTGACACGGGAAGGCAACCGCCGCGATCGGACGGATCGCGGCCACCTTGCGGGCGATAGACGCGTTGGTGCCGTATGAGTCGAAGGCGGCGTGCTGCACATCGAGATCAAGCTCCTTCGCCAAGTCGGCGAAGCGCCGCAGCAAGCCTTCATCGTAGACGTTGTAGGCGTCCTTATACACCAACACCGACGCGCCGCCGGCCACCACGCCGTACTCCTCCGCCACCGGGGCAATCTCTAATGCAATGTACGTATCTCCCGGCAGCGTGCGCGCCGCAAACGGCCCACCGCCCCCGGCGTTCTCCTCCGTACTCGAAAATACGAGGTAGACATCCTGCGGCGGTGGATCATTGGCAAGCAGGGCCGCCAGAGACACGAGGATGGCGACCGCGCCCTTGTCGTCGAGGGCGTACGTGCCTATGTAGTCGCCGATGCGCACCGGCTGCTTGCGCTCCCGCGAGACGACTACTTTGGAGCCGGGATGCACGCCCCGGGCCAAGAGTTCGTCCTTGCTGAGCTTGGCATCGAGGTAACAGTCTGACCACTTAAGCTGCCGGCCGCCCTCCGAGCGAACGGCCTGGATGGGGCTTTCTTCCGTCACGTGCATCGCGCCAAAGCAGAGGATGGCTGGCACGACACCTGCATCCCCCAGGATGTCCATGGGGCCTTCGCCGTATTTCCACGGGTAGGTGCCGCCCAGGGTTGCGACACGTATCTTGCCGTCGTCCTCGATGCGCTTGATGATGAGGCCCAGCTCGTCCTTGTGGGCATCTAAAATGAGCGGGCAGTCGCTGGCAGCACCCGCAACTTTGACGATGAGATTGTTGGCGGTATCCTGCCAGACTTCACACGGGAGAGGATCAAGATGCGCGCGCAGCACGGCATCGATCTCCCGTTCGTTGCCGACGGGAGAATGCGCAGTTGTCAATTCGGCGATGAGGTCGAACATACTATGTCTACCGTAAAAGTCGTAGCGCGGGGGCTTGTCCCGCGCTTCCCCATGTCGGGGCACGGGGCAGGTTTAGCGCCAAAAGCAAACACCCGCTTCGGCAAGGCGCTTAGAACAACGGCAGCTTGACGGTGATGAAGCGGCGGTGAATGCTGCCCAAGGCGTGCACGGGGATGCGGTTTTCCGTCCTATCATTCGTAAGCGTACCAACTACTTTCAGGCTCTGAAGCTTATGGGTGAACGGGTCGATGCGCATTTCATCCCAGTGCCCTATCTTGGCGTAGACATCCCGCACGAACGTGTTGGCATCGAGCTCGGCATCGGGCACAAAGCTATCCGGCAGTGCCGCCGCCACCGCCTCCAGGCTACCGTCGGCGCGGGCCCGCAACACGAGCGGGACGCCGGCAATGGAGTCCACGTCGGGATACGCCACGAGCGTTTGGCGCAGATCGGAAAGGTCCAGCGCTAAGGTAATGGTCTTGCCGGAAACACCGCGCACGAGCGCAAGCGGCACTTGGATACGCACAATTCCTGCGGCGGCGGTAGAGGGAGTCGTCGCCCGACCCTCGCGCACGGCTTCAACTTCTACCGGCGCCGGCACAACGAGGGCTTGATCCAGGAACAACACAAGCGCCTTGACGGTACGCGACAGCGGGTCGATAGTTATGCCGCCGAGCGTGCCAAGCGCCTTCCCATCCTCAGCAAGAATCGGTGCGCCAAGCGGTAAATCCATGAGTCTTCTCCCGTATTTTCGGCGGCTGCCGACTCTTCACTATTGCTCTATCTCCGTGCCGGTTTGAAGCCATTGTAGCGGAATCGTACCCTGGTGACTAGCTTCCACCAAGAGCCGCAGAACGGACCTCGGGTCGCCCAAAGCGGAACGCAAAGGCAGCTTATCTGGGAATGGTTAGCGCCATACTCACGACAAAGCCCGCCAGCAAGCCCCACCAGCGCCAGTCCGGTGGGCGCCAACTGCCTTCACTGCGAGTCTCGGTCCAGGCAAACGCGCCAAAGTGCGTCAGACCCATAATGAGCAGCGCGACCCACGCCCACCAGTGGCCGTCGCGGATGCCCCAATACGTCAACGCCCACCACGCCACGCCCATGATGAGGACGTGCATCGCAATGTGGCGCGAGAACGCATGCACCTCCGGGATACCGCTTGCCGACAGGCGGGACACCAGGTCCTTGCCGTACGGCCCGTAGCCAAACAGAGTCGCAATAGTTAGGGCAAAGTGGATAAGCGCTCCCACGAGGAGCAAGAGCCAACCAAGGCTGAAGAGACTAATAATTGGGGAAACTTCTGCTACCATTGTCTATCTCCCCAACAAGACACCCAGTCCATGTCCAAGTATTCACTGCTGACAACTGCCATACCAGTATCCGGTTTGAGTATTATTCTCTGCCGGGTGACGGCGGCCTGCGCCGTCTATCTCGCCTCACAATTACGCTCTAGCGCGATACCTTCACGTCAGAGCCCGCCGCTCCCGCTGGTGGCGGGTTTCGGGAACGAACCACGCCAAGTTGCTTGCCGCCAGCGCGCCGATGCCGGCCAAGACAATCGCGGCAAGGCCAAGCCCCGTGAGGTCTGCCACGGCGCCCACCACCAACGGACCGCCCGTATTGCCGCCGTCGCCGATCAACCGCCACATGCCGAGGAACTCGCCCATTGCATCTCGCGGCGCCAGATCGCTCCCCAGGGTCATCATGGTGCCGGAACCAAGACCGTTGCCAAGTCCCATGATAGCAGCCGCAGCAAGCAATGAAGCGTATCCTGTTGTCAGCGGCACCATAGCCATGCCCGCACCGAGAATGATCATCGAGGGGACAGACGCCCACTTACGCCCCATGCGGTCTTGCAGGAGACCGGCGATGCCGAAGAGAGACATATCAATCGCCGCGGAAACCGTAAGGATGACACCCACTGCGGCGACATCCAGGCCAAGCACGGTAGCGCCATACAGCGGAACGATAATCTCACGCCCCGCGCGGATCATCTGTGCGAGGATCTGGGCGCTGCCGGCCGCAAACAGGTCGCGCCGATACGTGGCCACTATCTGCCCCATCGTCCGCCAGTGAGGTCGCCGCTGCTCCGTTTTGGCGGGCTTGCGTGACTCCGGCACGTACTTGAGAGTGATGACAAGGGCGACGCCGGTCAGGGCCGCCGCCAACAGGAATGGGGTCTGCAGTCCGAATTGTGCACCCACGAATCCCCCGATTGCAGGGCTGGCAAACACGCCAATTCTGTTCACGCCCCCAAATGCTGAGAGTGCGCGTCCCCGCACTTCCAACGGCACAGCTTCCGATATGAACGCCATACGAGAGAGCATCCACATGGCCGTCCCGCAACCGGAGAGCAGCCGCAGAATCACGAGAACATAGTAGTTCTCTATGAGCCCCATCAGCACCAAGGACACACACGCCACGCCCACTCCCAACAGCATTACTTTGCGCGTGCCAAATCGCTCCAGCATGACGCCCGAAGGCAGGTCCATGACAAGCGTGCCGATGCCCTTCGCGGCAACCGCCAAACTCACAAGACTGAACGAGACGCCAAAGGTCGTGGCATAGAGGGGCAGGGTGGGAATCAAGAGTCCCTGAGTAAACGCCAACAGAAAGCTGGGCACATACACCGGCAGCATGAGCGCAAAGACGCGGCGGCTCATGGCTGGGGCTGCGGGAGTGACGGCGGAGGATGGAGTTCGCCACCGTAAGGCGCGAGGCTCATTGCGATAGGACTGCCGGCGGCAAAAGCCGCGTTACAGGCACTGTGCGAGGAGCAGAAAGCGGCAGGTTCTGCGCAAGAGATCGTCGGCATATTCTCGTAACGAGGATGGTGCGTATCGCTCAATCGGCGCTGGCGCATCTACTATAGCACAGGCCGCAGATCGGCTTGGCATCCGGCCACCATCACTTTGCACCTGCCCGTCATGGATCTCGAAAGTGCTGCAACCACCTTACTCTACCCCCTATATGCTCACTGTGCTAAAGAGCTTGCATAGATACCTATAGTCCCGTATACTTGGTCAATCAATCCGACTGTGCGCGGCATAGGCATAATTGAGGTATGAACAAAAGCGGTGCTGAGACAACGACACGTCCGCACTGCACTGTTCGGTTAAGCACGCGGGGAAAAGTGGTGAGAACCATCGCAAGGAGAGGTTCACAGTGTCACCCGAGGATCGGACGATAGTCTGCGCGGAGTGCAGCCAGCCGTTTACGTTTTCTGCTGGCGAGCAGGAGTTCTACCAGGAAAAAGGCCTCATGCATGAACCGCGGCGCTGCCAGGAGTGCCGCACAGCCCGGCGGCGGGAACGCCACGGTGAGCGGGAGATGCATGAAGGTGTCTGTGCGGAGTGCGGCAGCGTCGCGCGCGTGCCGTTCGTGCCCCGGGATGACCGACCGATCTACTGCAGCGACTGTTTCACTAGTCGCCGTGCCAATTAGCGCAAGCTGAGGCCCGGCACAGAGCGAGCGCAGATGAGAAGGCTCGCGGCTTGGGGGTGCTTGCGCATGATCCTAGGCTGCGCTCGCTGTGGCCCTTAGTCGTGGCATAACCACGGTACGTGCGTAGCCAAGGTACGTGTTCGCAGGACACACCGTCCGCGACACCTCCCGCGCCTTAGTCGATTTTCACGGCACTTTTTACTTTTAAGTCGGTTGACAGGGATTTTCCCATTTGGTAATCTTGACTATGAAGCGTGACCTCTATATAATCCTTCGAAACACCCGCACGACCTTCTCTTAGAATAACTATAGAAGTATCTGCTTCGACACCCTGCTCTTTCCACAAGCCCATCACGTTACCCATCACCGTTTAGCAGCGCCTCGATATTTCGAGACCACACTGGCTCAATATCACCCGATTTTTGAAACACTCTAGTTGGCGCATCGCACATAAACATTTCGCGGTAGGGTAACTCACCAGAGGCGAAGGTCGTACCCGTTGTAATACATCGTGCCTACTATGCTGGGTACAGCATTCGCTGGTGCACATTGCTCAATGCAGCATTGGTTCGTTGTATTGCTCTTGAAGGAGGACAAGTCTGTCAACAGTAATACCCTCTCGCAAACGTGGCAATCGTCGTCGCAAACGTTCTACCCGCCATTGGATGCAACGTAATGGAACGAACCATTCATCCAATCCAACCAAGCAAAGGAGCGACCCCGGAGTGCAATATGCAGATCTAGACGCCAAACCTCTGGCTGAATTGCGAGAGCGTGCGAGAGAGCTGGGAATTAGTGGTTACTCAGTTCTCAAGAAGCATGAACTCGTCAACCGGCTATTGCAGGCACAATCTGAAGAACAAGGCAATCTCTACCGCACCGGGCTCCTCGAGACCATCGACGATGGCTATGGATTCTTGCGCCTGCACCGGTATTGGAATACCGGCTGGGCGGAGGATGTCTACGTCGCCCCCACGCAGATCCGCCGCTTGAGTCTGCGCACCGGCGACATGATCGCGGGCCAAGTGCGTCCACCGAAAGAGGGCGAGAAATACTACGGCCTCTTGCGGGTTGAGACGGTCAACAACCTCGATCCGGAAGAAGCCAAGCGCCGCCCGCACTTTGAGCACCTAACTGCGATTTTCCCCGATGACCGTCTCGACCTCGAGACGTCTTCCCCCAGCATTACGGGTCGCCTCATTAACCTCGTCTCGCCGATTGGCCGCGGTCAGCGCGGCTTGGTCGTGGCGCCGCCCAAGACCGGCAAGACCATGCTCCTCCAGAGCATTGCCAATGCCGTCATGGTCAATTATCCCGAAGTGCACGTCATGGTGGTGCTCATCGGCGAGCGCCCCGAGGAAGTGACGGACTGGGAGCGCAGCGTCGGCGCTGAGGTCGTCGCTTCTACCTTCGATGAGATGCCGGAGAACCAGACCCGCATCGCCGAACTGGCGCTGGACCGCGCCAAGCGGATGGTGGAGGGCGGTCAGGACGTGATGCTCCTGCTCGACTCGATCACGCGCCTGACGCGCGCCTATAACCAAGCCATTCCGCCAAGCGGCCGGACGCTCTCCGGCGGTATCGACCCCGCTGCGATCTACCCGCCGAAGCGTTTCTACGGCGCGGGCCGCAACGTCGATAACGGCGGCAGCCTGACGATGCTTGCGACATGTCTGGTAGAGACGGAAAGCCGCATGGACGACGTCATCTACGAAGAGTTCAAGGGCACCGGCAATATGGAACTGCGGCTCGACCGCAAATTTGCCGAGCGCCGCATCTTCCCGGCCATCGACGTGGAACGTTCCGGCACCCGACGCGAAGAGTTGTTGCTCGAGTCGGAGACGCTGCAGAAAGTGATCACGCTGCGCCGCATGCTCGCGGCCCTCGGCAATACCGAAGGCTACGAGGCCATGCTCAAACGGCTGGAGCGCACAAAATCGAATGCGGACTTCCTGGCACGCTTGAGCAAAGACGCGGTATAGTCGCGGCGCGCACTTCGCCCGGCGCGCTTACCCCTAAGTCAATGAGGCTTTTCCGCCAGCAGGCTGCGCGTCAGCAGGCTGAGTCGGCGCTGTTTCCACAATCCTGGCTGCCGCACGTATTGTGGATGCTGCTCTTCCTGACCGGCTGCGCTGCCGCCGATTCTCCACGCGCGCTCCTCGATCTCCAGGTCAATCCGGCAGTGCTGCGCGCCGACGGCACTGGGTCCGTCACGATTCAGTACCACGTCGCCCGTGAAGCAGCCGTTTCGCTCGCGCTGCAGTCCACGGATGGGACCCGTTACGTCCTCCGGGACCGTGTCCCGCGTGGGCCGGGCGCATATTCCTTCTCTTTTAGCGGCGCCGTAGGCGGTAGCGTGCTGCCCAACGGCGCATACACCGTTATCGCCACAGCCGAGGCATCCGGTTCCGGCGAGCGTACTGAGCAACGCCACGCGCTTACTATCGCGAATGCCGATACCGCACCCCCTGTCATCGCGGAACTTCACGTCGCGCCTGCGGCGCTCTCGCCCAACCAAGACGGCGTGGATGATCGCCTGGCAATCAGCTTCACTGTGAGCGAGCCCGTAGCGGTGGACGTGCACCTCCTCGCCGGCGATGAAACACGGTGGCTCGTGCGCGAGTCCGCCGCCGGCCCCGGAACCGTCCGGCTGTCGTGGCCGCCGGCCTTGCGCCACGCACCGCAACTCAATCAAGCGGTGGAACGCCTGCCTGCCGGGCCGGCCGCAGTTGAAGTCGCCATTTGGGATCGCGCTGGCAATCGCACCGCGCAGCGTCACGCCATCGACATCGGCGAAACAGGCATCCCGCAGGTGCGCGTTTCCGACCTCGCAATCACGCCCACAACCGTGCAAGCCGGAGGCATACTCACCGTCTCCGCGCGAATTGCCAACGCCGGCGCGGTCACGTTGCGCGCGGCTCCCCCTGGCCCAGCCACATATGCCTGGGGCCAGGATGCCCCCTCTTTGGGGTACGTGGCTGACACCGGCACGGTACGCTGGGGCGTAGATTTTTCACTCAACCGCAGCGAAATTGGGTATCCGTTTCGCTGGAGCCTGGGACGCGATCTCGCGCCCGGCGAGAGCATACTGGTGACGGGCGAAATCACAATCAGTGAGGACTTTCCCAAAGAGCCTGTCCAACTCTGGCTTGGCGTCATTCACGAGAACAACCGTATCCTTGCCGATAAGCGCGGCATTACGCGCATTCACCTCGTCGATGCAGGTGGTTAGAACAAGAGCAAGCGCTGGCACCCCCCAGAGTAGAGTTAGATAAAAGTGCCTGGATACATTTATCCTTTCCATCCTGCCGTCTGCTATGTGAAAACCCTATGTCTGTAAACGTAGGCTTTTATAAAGGCATCATTGAAACGTGCTTTCCAGACCTGCGGGTCACGCACATTCGGTTCGTGGGCGGCGGCACCTGCCGTGTGTTTGCCGTCAACCACGCGCTGATCTTCCGTTTTCCTCACGGCGACGGCTCTGTCGCGGGTGAAAACCCTTCCGAAGCTGAAGGCGCGTTTCTCTTCCACGAAAAACGTGTCTACGCTGCCTTAGCGCCGCTGCTCCCGCTTCCCATCCCGCGCTACCGCTATTTCAGCACCGGTTGCGCGCAGTTCCCTTACCCGGTTGCGGGCTACGAGAAGCTGCCCGGCCGCAGCCTGTCAGCGTGTCAGCTTAACTCCCAAGAGCTTGCGGGCGTGGCACGGCAGATCGGCGAGTTCCTTTCGGCGCTTCATGCCATTCCGCTTACGGTTCTACCGGCAGAGTTGCAGCCCCCTTCACCAGCGAGCCTCGGGCGCTCCAACGCCCGCAGCCTGTTTCGTGAGGTGGAAGCGCGAGCGTTCCCGCTGCTGAATGCGGCGGAACAGGCATGGACGAGCCGCCTGTTCCAGGAACTGTACAGCAATCACACCTTATGGAAACTCACGCCCGTGTTCACGCACGGCGACTTCGACGGCTCGAACATCCTCTACGCTGCGTCGCAAGGGATCGTGAGCGGCATCATAGACTTCGAGGAAGCCGGGCAGAACGGCGACCCGGCAGCAGACTTCTGCGCGCTGCTCGCGGGCTTTGGCACAGCTTTCTTGGAAGCTGTGCTCGCTGCCTACACGCTCGACGTCTCCGCCGCCATGCGCCGCCGCATTGATCTCCACGCCAAACGTATCCTCTTCATCGAGTTGCTCTACGGCATCCAAACCAACGACCGCCGCTTTATCGATAATGCTCGCCAGCGCCTCCACCGCGCGCGGCATGATCTTGATCCGATTGGCGACTGGCTGGACGTCTCTACCAGCGAAACCAGATAGCAGTTGGTGACGTACTGCGCGCATTAGCAAACCTGCTGCGCCTGCGGTATGGTGGAATCAGAGTAAGAACGTCCGTTCAGCGGGCGAATCGGAGCAGTTCACACCCTCGAAAGAAGCGGGCATGCAAGCATGACACGAAGAAAACTCCTTGGTCAGGGGCTGGCAGTGGCCGGCGTGTACCTGGCGGCGGCATGCGGCGGCTCATCAGAACAGCCGTCGCAGGATTCTACCGCCGCATCTGCAAGCAAGGCGGAAACTGTCGCCTCTCCTGCGGCAAAACCGGCAGCGGAGCAACCGCCGTCAGCCGACAGGGTGACGTTACAAGAGTTCCCCGTACCCAGCGGCGCGCACCCCCACGACGTGGCGCCAGCGCTCGAACCGAACGGCATCGTGTGGTATACGGCCCAACACCAAGAAGCGCTGGGTATCCTGAATCCCCTAAGCGGAGAAACGCGGCACATTCATCTTGGCAGCGGCGCGCGACCGCATGGAGTCATTGTCGGACCGGACGGCGCGCCCTGGATCACCGACGGCGGCCTGAACGCTATCGTGCGGGTTGACCCGTCCACACAAGCTGTGACGGTCTTTCCGCTGCCGGAGAGCACGGGCTACGCCAACCTCAATACGGCAACGTTCGATCTCAGCGGTATCTGCTGGTTTACCGGGCAGAGCGGCATCTATGGTCGCGTGGACCCGGAAACCGGGGAATTGAAGGTCTACGAAGCGCCGCGTGGGCGCGGCCCGTACGGCATCTGCACGACACCCGACGGCAACGTCTATTACGCCTCGCTGGCGGGAAGCTACGTGGGCCACATCAACACAGCTACGGGCGCTGTCACGGAATTGAATCCACCCACATCCAATCAGGGCGCGCGGCGCGTGTGGTCGGATTCGCGGAGCCGCATTTGGGTCGCGGAGTGGAATACCGGGCAGGTAAGTCTCTACAATCCAACTGACGGAAGCTGGCGGGAGTGGTTGCTCCCCGGTGCTTCACCCCGCGCCTACGCCGTCTACGTCGATGAACAAGACATCGTCTGGCTCACGGACTTTGGCGCTAACGCGCTGGTCCGGTTCGACCCGACCACCGAGACGTTCTCCGCGTACCCCTGGCCGAGCAGCGGTGCCGCGGTGCGCCAACTCCTCGGCCGACCCGGCGAGGTCTGGGGCGCGGAATCCGGAGTGGATGCGCTCGTCGTGGCCCGCACCGCCAGCCCCGGGTAGCGCAGGTTTGTAACCCCGTATCATCCGAAACTACGTTTCGGCGTACGGGGCAGGCTCTGCGCCCGCTGCCGTCATCCTCGCACACGCGGGAGGCGGATTCACATCTCTAAGCGCATCGCTTGGTTGAGAAGTATCTCTGCCGGCGTCCGGCAGCCGCCCCCATGTGCCGACGCGTGCGCAAGCGCCACTTACGCCTCCGGCAACGGCGTAGGGCGTTCGTACCCCACGTCAACGCACAGCTTCTCTCCCCGCGCCGCCTGGTTTGCCAGCTTGTCGCAGCGTTCGTTTTCCACATTGCCTGCATGCCCGCGTACCCACTTGAAGGCCACGCGATGAGTAAAAGTGAGGTCGAGCAGCCGCTTCCAAAGGTCGGGGTTAGCGGCCTTCTCCTGTTTCCCGCGCTGCCACCCCTGCGCCCGCCACTTTTTCGCCCAGCCCTTCTTCATCGCGTTCACGACGTATTCGGAATCGCTGTGCAGGGTTACCTCGCACGGTTCATTGAGCGCTTCCAAGGCGCGGATGGCGGCCAGGATTTCCATGCGGTTATTCGTCGTCGCGCGATACCCGCCCGAGATCTCCTTGCGATACTGCCCGAACAGAATCACTGCGCCGTAGCCGCCGGGGCCGGGGTTGCCAATACACGCGCCGTCGGTGTAGATCGTGACACGTTTCATGGAGTCATCAAATCGCCCAGTTCCTTTCAGCGAAGTCCAGCTTGATCACGCGAGTCTCCGCGAATTCTGAGAACTCACCGAAACAGACCAAAACTTACCGGAGCTCACTCAAGAAGCAAAACAAAAGGAGCGCTCCGCTTCCCTGCACTGCCAGGAAAAGCAGAATGCCCCTTGAAATCCGAATCTGTTCAACTTACCGTGGTGAGAGCCGCACGGGCTCTCTCTTAGCCGCCGCCTCAGCCAGCGCCGTCGACACCGCTTATCTTGAAGCCCCGGCGCGCGCCTTCATTCACGTATTCCACTGACGCGCCGTCCAGCGCGGCGAAGGCCTGCGGGTCCATCACCACGCCAACACCGGCCGAGTCTACGAGCTGATCGTTCTCTTCGACTTCCTGATCGAACCCCATGCCGAAGTTCACCTTGCCGCAGCCGCATTCGCTCTGCACGAAGATGCGCAGCTTGGCGTCAGCCAGATCGTTATCCGTCATCAGCCGCTGCAACTCCGTCGCAGCCGCTTTCGTTACCGTGATCACGTTTCGCTCTCTTTCTCAAATCCAAATGCGAAATGCTATCTTCTTAGCTCCTCGCCACGGCATTATAGCACATGTTCCCGCAAGTCTCGCCGTCGCCGTGCCACAAGCCCAGATGGCGATGAGCTGTAGCTTCAAAGTGTTCCACACCCCGTGCAATGCAAGACAAAGACAAGCAGCCTCGGCCACATAAAGAAAATGTCCCGCGCATGCGGGTTCGGCACCGTTTTGCCAGTGTTCGCCTCTCTTGGTGGAGATGGGGGAGAGTCGAACTCCCCGTCCAGAACTGTTCTTCCTGCAACCTCTACGAGCGTAGTCAGCTTTTAAGTGTCATTTCCAGAGCACGAGCGGACGAAAACCTCTGGAAACTAGCCTTCATTCGTCTTTCGCAGTCCCCGAAGGCTTCGGATTTTATCCGAAAGTGTCGGACATTATCCAAATTGACTGCGGCACTCCGGCTGATATGTCGCCCAAGCTGCGCTCACCGGAGGAAGAGCAGTTGGACGTCACAGCTTTAGTTAAGCTGCGAGAGCAAATTCGTGCTTGTTGGCACTTAAAAGTGTGCTACCTGTTTTACGAGGGTGATAGCACCTCGGCTCGCAGTTCCAAGCCTCCCAACCCTGTCGAATCCACTCATCCCCGCGTACCCATTAAGTATACCATGCCGGGCATACCACTCCGCTCAACGAGATTGGAAACTTGCAATGGCAACAGACGAAATGCTTATGTTCAGCGATTTCCTCGGTGAAACGAGGGAACGATCGTGGCTACGGATTCGCACTATTGAGCAATACAATCCCGCGTGGACGATTAGGGTTGCATTAACCCGAGGCGACCGTTCAAATTTGAAGCCAATGACCGGGTATGCCTAGCCTGCGCCACACGCGCGGAGCATCGATCCCGCTAGCGATTCCTCGCGCGGCGTCGTGCGAACCACACAAGCGCGACACCTACAGCCACGACGACAGCACCAGCCAAGAAGTCGAGTGGATTGCTCCACACCTGTGGCGGAAGCTCCAAGAGAATGTCGTGCGCGAGATTGAGGGCGGTGACCGCATTGCTCCAAACTACGACGAGCAATACAAACCCAATAACCCCGAATACCGCTGCTAACAGTGTCGCTGAGACAAGCCTGCGGGGATCCATAGCGCCGCTGCCAATCGGCAAAGTGGTTCGGGACTATTGGGGCTGACGCTGGCTGTCCGCCTGAGGCAAGCCGCGCTCAGGCGCTCTGGGGTTGATGCAGCAGCCCGGCCTCGACCAGATTGCCCGCGAGATCGAACTCCCACTCGTAGGGGACGTCGAGAATCTCCAGATTCGGATTCTCGCGCGCCGCCGGTATGAGCGCCTCGGAGAAGAGCAAGTATTCCAGGTGAAGCGTGCTGTAGATGCGGACGACACGCGGCGCCGAAACGTCGGTGCAGGCGGACTTGAAAGCCGTCTCGATGGCAACCTTGTCGTTTTCCAGCGTAATGGGAATCTTGGCCACGGCCGGGTTGTTGGCGGTGAGGGCGTTCATGTAGAGGTCGTAGTAGTTTATCTTGTCGGCCAGGCGCTTCGTCACGAAGTCGGCGTGGCCGATGCCGACTGAGTTGCCATGCGATTCCGGCGTCAGGTCGCGTACGAGCACGCGCTTGTAGTTGGGATGGCGGTCCATGGTCATGCCGCGGTTGAGCCCAATGACGTTCGGGTCCATGCCCGCGCCGGAGATATTTTTGCCCATCATATCCACGATGAGGAGGTCAAGTTTGTCGAACGGCACGCGGGGCAGCAGCGTTTTCGAAAGCGTCTGCAACTCCTTGTCGGTCTCGTAAATGCCATCCGCCAGCGCCGCCCTGATAGTGTGCGGCTGGTCGTAGCCATTCTCGACGACACCGAGACCAAGGACGATGTTCGACTTCTCGATAGCAACAGCGGCGGCTTGGGGGATGGTCTCCGCCAAGCCGTGGGCGTGCATCTGCTCCGCGCCCTTCTGCTTGCCGAGACCCACCGTAATCATCTTGCAGAGACCGCTCTCCACCGGGCCGCGGAAGCTGGTGTGGGGTTTTACGCGGGCCACCACAATCACGGCGTCGGCATGGTAGGCATTTTGATCGAAGAAGACCGTAGCGCCGTTCGGCGTTGTGCCCAGGTCCACCACGTCCATCGTGGCGCGCACTTCCGCGCCGGTGGACTCTTTGGTGATGCCGTAGTCTCGCAGGACAGAAGCCTGTCCCTCAGCAATCGCGCCGCCGTGGCTGCCCATGGTCGGCACGATGAAGGGGGTGGCGCCGGCAGCGCTCACCGCCTCGGCGACAGTGCGAATGATCTCCGGAATGCGCGTAATGCCCCGGCTGCCAACCGTAATGGCGACCTCCATGCCAGGACGAACGACATTTTCCAGGCCGACGCGCGTTAGCTCGGCCTGAATGGAACCGGGCAGGTCTTCGATCTGATCGGTAGGGAAGCTTTGCCGCACGTGAACCATGCGGGGCAGGTCTGACATGGTCTCTTACCTCGATGCACTTGCGTACTCAGCTACTAGCGCTTCCTGGAACCCCAGTCGGGCGGCACACGCTCTCAGACCTCGATCTACACCACGCCGCCGGTACCGCGGAAGCATGCAGATTTGCGCCCGACTCGCATACATTCGCTGCCGCGCAGAGGTTAGATCGTCTCCCAGAACGGCGTTTCGTTATCCAACGTGAAGATGACCAGTTCATCGTTCGGCCCCCTCACGTCAGTAAGATTCTCAGCGGTAATGAGCAAGCGGTTGTACTGCCGCATCCCCTTGGTTTCGGGCGGGGCTGTCATCACAATCTGGGAATCGCCATTCGGCGTCACGGTGAGCCACGAGCCGTTATACGTCAGCGGATCTTCGCTCAGCGTATCCAGCACCCACAGAATAAGAAACTTATCGCCATACTCACGCGGCTGCTTGAGTCCGGCAAACGTAATCGACAAGCCGCCGTTTACGCCAACCCTCACCACAGTACGGACATCACCGGTAAGCTCCGTTGGCTGTAATTGGAAAACCCTTCCCGGTCGCATCATCATCGGTCGCGCCAGGATGAGCCGAAAAGGCGCATCTTCAATCGCAACCGAGGGATTTTCTACCATAGCGTGTTCTTCAGCGGTCACATATAGCGCCTTGACCGCATTGAATGTCGTATACGTCCACAAGGTAGCGACACGCGAAATATCGGAAATGAACGCTCCCCCATTCTCGTATTCGATGGTCCCGTTGCGCTCCGCGCCAACCCAAACGACGAACGTATTGCCCCCAAACGCCGTGGGCGCGGGCATGCGCCGGCCGTTGACGAAAACGGACCCTTTATCGGAGTTCAGCGCCACGTTGACCTCGGCGTTGCCCGCCATCTCATCAATTTCCATGCGCAGCGGCAAGTCACGCCGGGATTCCTCCGCCTCAGTGATGGCCCGTGCCTGAGCGGTGGCTACGACATTCGGATTAGGCGTGGGAGCAAACCGCTCACTGTCTGATTCTTGAACGCCGCAGGCTGCCCCCGCTATGAGCAGGACAAAGCTTAGGATCGCAACCCGGTAAATGAATGGCATCTCCAGCCGTCTCATGGTCCCTCCTGTATTCTCGAGTACAGCGCCCCCCGGCATGCTGCGCTACGTAACGCGCGTTATCTATCTCAATACCTGGGCTTCGTATTCCAATGGTATGCGAACAATCCGATTATCACAAGTCTACTCGCGACGCTCGCGGCAACCTGCCAGCCGCACCCGTCCACAATCCGCAGTTCGTCGTTTGCGGTTCCCGCTTGCTATGCTCTCCGTCCGTTTGTTACGACCGGCTACCCGGTTTTCGAGCCGATCAATCGCCGCAGCCGCCGTGCCGCACCTACTGCACAAGAGCATAGCACACTCCAGAAGGGATGAGAATTGTATAATGACAAGGAATTAGTAGCTTTGGGCTTGGGGTGGCCATAAGGTAAGACACGTGATCGTCCTAGATCTGAGCCAGCTCCCATCTGTCATTCTGAGGAGCGCAGCGACTGAAGAACCTCGAATGGACGAATTCTAGATCCCGCGAACCCTGGTTCGACGCTGCGCTGTAAAGACTACAAGCCTAGGTCTACTAATTCCCTAATAGGAAAGCCGTTGTTCTCCACAGGATCGGCGCTATGCCTCCACTCGCTTTTGGGCGTTTACAACATCTCCAAGAGGTCGATCTTCAATTGGACGCGTTTCGCGCCGAAGTCAAGCACATTGAAACCGCGCTCGCCGATCACGGAGACATCGAAGCGGCGCGCCGCACGCTTGCAGCGCTCCAAAAGGCGCAAGAGCAGACGAGCGCTACCTTGCGCGACGCCGAGTTGGCATTAGCGACCCTGACCGCCGAAGTCGAGGAAAAGTCCCAGCGCCTCTACAGCGGAACCGTGGTAAGTCCACGGGAGTTGGAGGCCTTGCAGGCCAACATCGCGCAGCTCATGCAACAACGCTCCGTGCGGGAAGACCACGCCCTCCAGGCCATGGTGGCGGCCGAGGATGCCGAATCCGCGCGGGACGAGCAGCGGGACCGCCTTGAATCGCTCGAAGCCACTTTTGCCTCTATGGAGAAAGAATACAGCGCCCGGTTGCAGGAACTGGCGGTTGAGATTCCGGCGCGGGAAGAGGAGCGTACGGCGCTTGCGGCTCAAATCGACCGTACGTTGATCACACAGTACGCATCGCTGCGGGCGCGCCTTGGCGACCGGGTCCTCGTGCTTGTTTCCCAAGGCCGCTGTACGTTCTGCCACATCACGCTGCCGGATACTCAACTGCGGCGCGCCCAGCAAAATCAGGAAATCGTCTATTGCGATAGCTGCGGCCGCTTGTTGTATACGGCGCTCTAGTTACACCGGGGTATGCGGGGCTGCCGCGCCCTCATGGCTGAACGACGCGACGAACGTGCCGGCGACGCCTTGGTCGCAATACACTGCGAATAGGTGCCGAAGAAGGGACTCGAACCCTTACGAGCGTAAAGCCCACTAGCCCCTCAAGCTAGCGCGTCTTCCAATTCCGCCACTTCGGCGCGCGGTGTTGCCACACTCTGATTATATGTAAGCGGGAAAACTGCCGTCAATGCGCGGCCTCCATGTACGCGGCTTCGTTATGGGCAGAATGCCCCGCTCTGTCAGCCTGAGGCCGGTAGCGGTTGAATGGTTGTTCGCGCTATGCTCAGGTTCTTCCGACCTCGTGCTACGTGCATGCGCAAGACCCTCCATCTCAGATCGACTGCACGGAGAACCCGCCGTCAATGACGAAAGCAAGCCCAGTTGTAAAAGCGCTGGCCCTGGATGCCAGGTAGACCGCCGCGCCGCCAACCTCATCGGGTTCGCCAAAGCGGCCCACGGGCGTGTGGGCGACGATTTGCTCGCCGCGTTCGCTGAGACTGCCATCCGGGTTACGGAGCAAGCCACGGTTTTGTGTGGTCTCGAAGAAACCGGGAACGATCATGTTGACCCGCACGACGCCCTGCCATTCACGCGCGAGGAAGTACGTCAGCGTCGCCACGCCGGACTTGGCAATGGCATAGACCGGCACCCGTGAGAGCGGGCGTTCACCGCCCGCCATGGAACCGATATTGATGACGCTGCCCCGTCCGTTGGCGAGCATTGCGGGCCCGAATTCCTGGCAGGCCAGCCACGCGGACGTGAGATTGAGGTCGAGATTTTCGCGCACAGCATCCAGCGTGAGTTCCTCGAAGGCTTGGTCCGCGTTGACGACCGCCGACGGCTGATTGCCGCCGACCGCATTCACCGCCACCGTCACCGTGCCGAACACGTCCCGCACCTGCGCGTGCGCCTGCGCGACCGAATCAGCGTCGGTAGCGACGTACGGCACGAAAATCGCCTCGCCGCCGGAGGCCTCGATAGTGTCCACACGGCGCTGGCCCTGTTCTTGGTTGCGCCCGAGCACCGCTACCTTCGCGCCCGCCTTGCCCAGATACTCGGCGATCACACCCCCCAGAATGCCCGTGCCGCCGCCCACGATGGCTACTTCTTCATTGAGACCGAAAATCCCATCGAGGAATTCGCCACGCGGTTGGTCACTAGTGGATTCCATTTTCATCAATTGCGTCTCCTAGATAGGCGCACGTTGTCCTGTTGTCCAATGTATAGGCAGAGCAAGCGCGCTCAACCTGATGCCGCTCTTTCAATCGTTTCGGCTAGCCATGCGTTGAGGACTCTTGCCTTCCGCTCGCGCCGCCGCAGTAGCTGCACGATGAACCTCAGGCTTCAAGCGCAGCGGGACACGGCCTGAAAACGTCCGGTCCGGCGTCCTGCCCCGCTCAGCGCAAACAGCCAAATAATCGTCAATGGAGAACCGAAACTCCTTCTCAAGCTGCGCTACGGAATCGCCCTCAAAGACGATCACGTCGCGTGTATCGACTACTTCACCATGAAAGACACCCGAGTCGTCATCGAAGCTCACTGCGGCACTATATCCTTTATATTCCATCATGGCGCAAACCCAACATCTGTCAGTGCTAAGCGTACGAACGAGGCGGCTGTTCACTTCCGCTCAAAGAGGCGGGGGCCAAGCCCCCGCGCTACTTTAGTGCGACAACATTGGGGGGCAAGCCCCCCACGCTACGGCGTATTCCCAAACGATTAGTCTGCACGGCAAAAGCGCGCCGGCTCAACGTTGTGACAACTTCTGAGCCTAAGCGCGGCTAGCCCTCGCGCGTGCTCACGCTCAGGTCCGCAACCAGGATAGGCGGCGCGTAGAAACTGCCGCCGGCCCATTCCGGCTCGCTGCCAATGGCGGCGATGTTCTTGAGCGCCGCGTAGGCATTGCCCGCAACCATCGTATCTTTCACGCGGCCGGCCAGCTTGCCGTTTTCGATCTTGTAGCCCAAATGCACGTTGCCGGAGAAGTCGCCGGAAAAGAGATTGCCCATAGAAGCGCCCATGGCGTATTCGACCACGATACCCTCGTCGACATCGCCAATCAGGTCATCGAGGCTCCCGCCGCTGCCGGGCGCCACAACCACGTTGTGATAGCCGGGCGCAGGCAGCGAGTTCGGCGAGCGCTCGCCGTTGCCTGTCGGCTCAGCCCCGGCCAACCCTGCCGTCTGCAAGTCATAGATGAAGGTGCGCACATAGCCGTTCTCAACGAGCGGCGTGCGCTGCAGCGGTATGCCCTCATCGTCTGTCGGAGAAGAACCCACGGCGTGATCGATAGTGCCGTCGTCGTAGATACTCAGCTTCTCGTCAAACACCTGCTCACCCAGCCTATCGCTCAAGGGAGATGCGCCTTCTAAGACGGTCTTGCCACTCAACGCCTGCCGCAGCGGCAGCATGAGTGCGGAGCCAAGCCCCTGGGGTGTAAAGAGCACCGGCATGTGCTTGGTCCGGACAGTCCCCTGGCGCCGCGCATCTTCCACGCGCCGAATGATGCGCTGGGCAACGGCTTGCGGTTCCAACTCGGCGCGACATGAAACCGCATAGTGCCACACATCCAAGAGGTCCTCACCCCGAGTCAGATTGATGCTTGCGCCCAACGACACCACCGACTTACGGTACTCAGTGCCACCGCCATGGGAATTGAGCAAGCGCACGTTGCTCACCCGTTTGGACGCGCCCACGTCGCACAGGAATTCCTCATCGTGGTTGCGCAACAGATCGAGCGCCTCTGTTCCGAGAGCAACAAGGTTATCAAGCGTAAGCGCCTCCACCGCCGGATCGAAGATGGTAACGCCGTTGGTCGTGTATGTGCTTGGGAGTGCAAACTTCGCCTCCGCTCCAAACTGCGCGGACTCAACCGCGCTCTCCACGAGCGCGTCCAAGTCGCCCGGCTCGCTCAACTTGGTCGAATAGCCCAGGCCGATGCGTCCGTCCTTGATGATACGCAACGCCATGCCACTCGATTCACGGGCATTGATCGACTTCATCCGGTTCGCTTCAAAGGAGATGGGAAGTTCCGTGGACTCGTGATAGAGCGCCTCCGCCACCTCGGCCGACTGCTTAGCTTTTTCCAGTAGTTCCTCAACCATGCGACTACTGACCTCCCACCAAGCACTTGCTAATCAGCACGTGGGGACTGCCATCGCCCACCGGGGCCGACTGCCCGCCTTTGCCGCACGTGCCGCCCGCCGGATCCCACGCAAAGTCGTTGCCGACGGCGACGATGTTCTCCAACGTTGTGAAAACGTTCCCGGAGAGATTCACCCCCCGCAACGGCTCGGCCAGTTTGCCATCCCGAATGGCATAGGCTTCCATACAGGAAAACGTGAACATCTCCATGCTCGTCTGGCCACCGTACCAGTTCTTGCAGTAGACGCCGTCCTTCACCTCCGCCAGCATGTCTTCCAACGGAGTCTCGCCCGGTTCGATGGCCGTATTGCGCATGCGCACCAGCGGCGGCACGCTATAGCTCTGGGCACGTGCGTTGCCGGTGGGAGCTTCGTTCATCTTGCCGGCGGTCTCCCGCGAGTGCAGACGCCCCACCAGTTCACCATCGCGGATAAGGTACTGCTTTCCCGTGGGCACGCCTTCGTCATCGTACGCGAATGAACCGGTGAGACCGCGTACTTCGCCGCTGTCGGTGATGTTGAGGAACTTGCCGCCAAAGGTGCGGCCCAAGACCATGATCTCGCGCAGCTTGTCATTTTCGTAGACGTGGTCGGCTTCCGAGAGATGCCCAAATGCCTCGTGGGCAAAGACACCGGCCAGCGTCGAGTCCAGAATCACCATGAACTCACCGCCCTTTGGCGGTTGCGCGTCCAGCATATCCACGGCCTTCTCGGCAGCTTCCCGCACGTCCGCATGGCGGCCTTCTACCACGCCGTAGTCTTCGCTGCTGGCAAAGCCGGCCCGGGACTGTTGCACATTTCCGTTATCGCGGGCGACAACACCGAAACGGGCGAAGACGCGCCCGCGCTCCTGCTCGATGTACGTCCCCGTCGAGTTGCCGTAGTATTGCTTGCGGTAGCCGTCGCCGTAATGCACCGTGGAGGTCTGGATCTTCGGCGTCCGCCAAATCTCCTCCACATACGAGTCCATGAGCTGTTTCTTCTCCGCCAGCGAGACCTCCCAGGGATCGCGCTGCATGGAAACCTGCACAACGTCTTGCACCGGCGGCACTTCGACAAGCTCGGTCTTTTCATTGCCCACGAGGCGGGCCTGGCTGACCGCTTGCGACACCTTCTCCCGCAAATCGACAATCCGGTTGAAGGAGACGAAGCCCCAGCCGCCGTTCACCGCCGCGCGCACGTTGCCGCCAAGCTGCGTGGTGGTGCCCACCTCTTCCAGGTCTTTGCCGCGATAGGTGATGCCGGTGGACTTTGTCTCCTCGATGCGAATTTCTACAAAGTCTGCTGTATGCTGCTTTAGCGCGTCTTCAATGCGTTCCCGCATGGATGGGGATTACTCCTTGTGAAATGTAATGCCGACGGCGCCGGGACCTGCATGCGTACCGATCGCCGGGCCGAATGTGCCGTTAATAATCTTCTCCGCTGAAACCCGCTCAAGTATCGCTTCCTGCAACTCTCCGGCAAACTCCGGCGCATTCGCGTGCATGACTCCCAGATGTGTGAGCGAACCTTCCGAGCCTGCCACACTCTCCACATAGCGCACCATGCGTTCGACAACACGTGAGCGGGTGCGCACTTTCTCCAGGACTTCAACTGCGCCATCCTCGAGGATGAGCACCGGCTTGATCCGCAGCAGGGAACCTATGAGATGCGACGCCGCGCCGAGCCGGCCGCCGCGCCGCAGGTACTCCAGCGTTTCGGGCGTAAAGGCGACGTGCATGAGGTCCGCTACATACTTGACGTGATTCACAATGCGGTCCGGTTCAACGCCCTCTCCGGCCAGCCGCGCGGCCTCTAGCGCCATGTAAGCGAGACCTAATGAAGCCGATTGCGTGTCGACCACGTGAATCTTGCAATCAGACTCCTCTTGCATCTGTTGCATGGCAGTCAACGCTGACTGCATCGTGCCGCTCAGCTTGCCGGAGACGTGCAGCGAAACGATGTGTTCGTGGTCCTGTGCAAGTCCTTGGTAGACTTCGACAAACTCCCCTACCGAGGGTTGCGAGGTCTGCGGCAAATCTTCCGCTTCCGCGAGCATTGCATAGAATTGCTCACCCGTGATGTCCACACCGTCCTTGTAGTCGATGTCGCCAAAACGGACGTGCGCCGGCACTAGGGTAATGTGCTGCTCGGCGGCAATCTGGGGATCGAGGTCGCTCGTGCTATCAGTGACGATGGCAATCGTACTCATGCCGTTTCCTCTCTCTCTTCTCCATCTAAGAAGGGCACCCTTGTCTTCCACGCCTGCCAACTACCCCACGGCTCTTGCAGGTAGTGAAATACTTGGTTTGCACAACCAAGAGCCCAATTTACGCATTCCAAGCTATACTATCGTGGACTTGGCAGTCAACCGCCAGCTACATGGATGGGATACGGCTTGCACCTTCTTTCATAAGAGTAGCACGAGTCTTTACTTTGGTTCTTGCAGAATGCGTGAATCCTGCTTTACCGTGGCAGGCTGGGAACTGCCGCAAACATACTACGCAGTTTGGTTGCATGCGGAGGATCTATCCTCCGTTTTCACTATCGCTTGCAGATACTCGGCTTGACGGCGAAACGACTACAATAGCGACTTAGAAGGATGGAATCAATCTGCGCCTTGCTCTGTGCAGTTTGAAACGTGTGCCAGGTAAGGTCTGTACAAACTCTAAGCCAACCCGATAGGAGGACAGCAACATGAAAGTAGTCGTAACAGGCGGCAGCGGCGGCATTGGACGGTACGTCGTAAGGGAACTCTTGCAGCACGGGCACGAGGTCGTTTCATTTGATCGCGTAAAACCGCCTGAACCGGAGCCCGGCGTGCATTATCGCCTGGGCGACCATGAGGACGAAGGCACGGTTTTTGAACTCCTGGCCCCGGCAGAAGCAGTCGTGCATCTCTCAGCGATACCCGCTCCCAGGACCCACGCCAATGCGTTTGTCTTCCGCACAAACGTGATGGGCACCTACAACGTGTGCGAAGCCGCCGCTACCTTAGGGCTCAAGAAGATTGTTGCGACGAGCAGCATCAACGTGCTCGGCATGAGTTTTCGCTACCGGGACTTCAACCCTCATTATCTGCCCGTTGACGAGAATCATCCCGACTTACCGCAAGACCCCTACGCCCTTTCCAAGGTCGTGGGCGAGGATACCGTGGACATGGCCCATCGCCGCACCGGCATACCCGCCGTCTCCATTCGTCCGTCGCACGTGGTCATGCCGGAGGCGTGGCCGGACCGTGTGGCGGCGCTGCAGGCGGACATAAACGCCTACTGTCGCGGCTTTTGGGGCTACGCTGACGTGCGCGACCTGGCTGTAGGTTTCCGCCTGGCCCTGGAGACAGAGTCCGCCGTACAGGGAGCCTACTACATCGTTGCCGACGACGCCTTTTGCTCAGTGCCGCTGGCCGAAGCCGCGCCGCTTGCATACCCGGGCATTGGCGACATGGCCGCGCATCTGACCGGTACGGAGTCCGGCATCACGAACGCCAAGGCAAAACGCGAGCTTGGCTTTCAATCGCAATACTCCTGGCGGGACTTTGCTTGAGCGAAGCACACACATTGCAGTGTCAACGTACTATCACGCCCCAAGTTGGCTCGCGCCAACTGCGCCTGTTCCTTCTCGCAAAACGCCTAAGGGACCGGATGGCTGGTAACACGTGAAATTGTCAAAGACCTTGCAGTCATCCGGAGTTGCTATACTGAGAGAGTGTCCATGACGTTTGCCCATCCGATTCTTGGCAAATCATCCATATCTTCGTACTGAGCCTGCCAGCCGTTCGTGCTGAGTATCCCAGCCGTTCGCGCTGAGTGGGCTTGCGAAGCCCTTGTCGAAGCATGAACGGCGGTACCACGAGCCCAATTCCAATCTCAACCGTTACGCACCGCTCCGGCCTTCGACAGGCTCAGGCCGAACGGTATGTGTGCCCCGGGCGAAGAAGGATTTTCAAGCATCGTCACTGCCGCAATCTCGGACTTATGGGATACACTCACAGTTTCAAGGGCGGAACAAGTGTCTACGCCGATAAAGTTGACCAGCCTCGCATCCTGCGCGGGGTGAGCGGGGAAACTCGGCCCCGCCGAGCTCGCGCAGGTGCTGCGCGCCTTCCCATCACAAGTGAATAGCAATTTGCTCGTGGGTCTTACGGCTCCTGACGATGCCGCCGTGTATCGCATCAGTGACGAGCAGGCCGTCATCAGCACGGCTGACTTCTTCCCGCCGGTAGTCGACGATCCCTATGCCTACGGCCAAATTGCTGCTGCCAATGCCCTCAGCGATGTCTACGCCATGGGCGGCGAACCGCTCTTTGCCCTCAATCTTGCGGGTTTTCCTGACGATCTTGACTTGGAAATCCTGGGCCGCATCTTTCAGGGCGGCGCGGACAAGGTCATCGAAGCCGGCGCGGTGATTGCCGGCGGGCACACGGTGACGGACGAGGAACCCAAATACGGCCTGGCAGTGACGGGACAGGTGCACCCGGATCGTATCTTTACCAAGTCCGGCGCGCAGCCGGGCGACCTGCTAGTGCTGACGAAACCCGTAGGCACGGGGGTGATCACCACGGCCCACAAGCGCGATTGCGTGGACACAGCGTACCTGGAAGAAGCGATAGCGAGTATGTGCCGTCTCAACGGCGGTGCGGCACGTCTATTTCAACAATTCACCGTCCACGCCTGTACCGACGTGACCGGCTACGGCCTGCTCGGTCACGCCATGGAGATGGCGCGCCACGGCAACGTCCGTTTTGAAATCAATGCCGAAGCCGTCCCGCTTCTCCCCGGCGCGCTAAACTACGCCCAGGACGACGTGGTGCCGGGCGGGCTGGATCGTAACCGCGCGCACCTTGAGAGCGAAGGCTTGCTCACGCTGCATGCCGCTGTTCCTCCTGCGCTTGCCGCGCTCCTCTTCGATCCTCAGACCAGCGGCGGCCTCTTGGCAGCCGTGCCACCCCAAGAGCAAGCCAATCTGGAAGGAGCGTTCAATGCCGCTAATGAGCCGCTCTGGATAGTTGGCACTGTAAGTGAAGGCAGCGGAATTGCGGCTTGCTTCGCGTGAACAGGAAACCAAGAACTGAATTCGTGTCCATTTGAAAAATCCTATGAATTTGCCAAGAGCCTTGCCCTGGTCCTCACTCTATTTACTATCTGCTGGTAGATATTAATTCCCATGTTTTCATGCTCGAGCGTAACGACCAAAGCATACTTTTGCGTATCTTCCCCCGAAGGATCTGGAAATCGTGGCCGACACCCAACAAGAACGTGCAAAGTAGAATTCCCATTAGGATCCACACGGTTTCGAAAGATTGTCCCTTGGTTTGAACTCCAAGACCTCTTTTGAATAGTAGAGGTGCTGATCTGATTCCTACGTGGAGAAAACTCGAGCTGATTCCCTTTGGGCACCGTGGGGGGTTCCTGATCTCCTTCATATTTGGACTTGTATTCTATTAGCTGCTCGGTTGTTAGGCCACCAAATATCTCCAGCCACATTGAGGTCGCAATATAGTCTTGTCTACTTATTCTGGTCGGAGGATCGTAGGCCAAACTTACCGATATAGATCTCTCTCCCGACTCCTTAATGAAGTCGCTCGGAACGACCAAAGAGTAAACGTGAAACGAACGATGCGGAACTTCGTCCTGGGCGAGCAGGACGACCCTATTGCGTGATGACCAGCAGAATTCTACACTTGGTCTCCCATAGCCAACTGTGCTGAGCAGGTCAGACTGATTATCTTCAAATAGCCGCTTCGAGTCTTCTTGAACTTCTGCGGAACTTACCAGCAGGGCACGGATAAGGTTCTGGCTAGGTACAGTTTCGAACTGACTTCTCAATGTCGATTCCATGCGAGCCGCGATATGTGAAACCTGTGCCGCAGCATAACTAGTGCCACAGACAGCACGAAGAGGACCCTCCGATGCAAAATTGTAATTTAGAGTTGGTTCTCCCAGGTTCGGATCGTTTCTAATCCACTTAGGGTTGCCCGCAATTTCGGTGACTGCGAAGTTTCCTCCAGGTGCGACCAGTTCTGGCTTTACAGCTCTTGCAACACCAGGGCCGCTCCTCGTAAATGGCGAGGGAAATCCTTCTGCTGAAGCTGCTAGTCGAACCGGCCCCAACTCCCTCATATAGGGATCACCTCTCCTTGCGACTGATCCCACAGTGACACAAAGAGCAGCAGTGGCAGGGTCTATTACTCGATGGCTAGGTCTAATTAGCGACTGGGCTACTTCATATTGAAAGTGATTTCAGCTTGTGGCCTCCGGCATTTCTGGATCCGCTACGTTTCCCGCTGAAACAACGATGACGACATCCAGGTCTCTTGCCAATTGATCCATTAACTCGGCCCACGGCATCTGCCTGCCACCAGAATAAACGCCGTCACTACGCCCAATTGAAAGATTGAATACTCTGCAGCCATGCGCATTGTGAAAGTGCTCTATAGCTTGCTTTAGCTGAGATTCTACCCGCTTTTCGTCGGGAAAGATTGCTACTCCATTCGACCCATCAATTGGATTGACACTGTTTCTCAAGACCTTGGCAGAGCAAATTCGAACCTGAGGCAGCCATTCGTTCCCCTGCATGCGCCGTGCGATTTCACCGTAGACTACAAGACCAGCAACTTGAGTACCATGCCCGTTTTGATCAACCGGGCTACCTTCACCGGAGTCGAAGTCTTCTGTTGCAACGATTACTCCTCGTAGCAAGGGATGTCCTGCTACAACTCCAGAGTCCACGACGCAAACTAGGCCTCCTCCTTCGGGAACTGGGGGTAGCTTTTCAGGAATCTCAATCGGCTGCAGAAGATCAAATGAGTCCTCTGGATCTGGCACCGGTGGCAAGTCTACTAGTGATACTTGGTCATATTGCAGCAAGTCCTCCAACAGCTGGGGATTTGCTCGCACCCTGAATAAAATCATTGACGGTATTCTCAGCGGGTCATGCGCGATCTGCCCACCACGTGACTCCACGAAGTCCCGGACCTCGGAAAGTAAGTCGAGATAGTCCTTTTGCGAATCTGGATTCCAAATGTCCACGTCCAGGAAAAATGCCTCGAGATTGGGTTTTCCGAATCGCAGCAAACGAGGCCCTATTCTCTCAGTTGCTTTAACAGTCGAGACACTATTGAGAGCGTCAAGCAACTTCTCTCGCATTTTGGGTGGTAGTTCAACTTCTTCGACTTTGGAATCGGAGTAAGTCCTGAACTCAGTTCGAAACTTTTCCAGATCTTGCTTGTCAGAGAATTGCACAATCAGCTTAAATGAAGCTCTTCCTTCTAGTTCGTCTTTCAATTCTTCCAGTACACTAGCACCTAATCGCTCTAGTGCTTCGCGCTGGTTTTCATCAAAGGTCTCTAAGCGCAAGACCAACAGTCTATCTGGATCAACTCTAAGAATGCTTCTAATCCTGGCCAACTCTGTGATTGACTTTGCAGTTTGCTCTTCCATGTGAACAGCATGTTGCTTTCGGTTGGAGCGAGGCTTCACACCGGGTCTTGGAGAAGGCCGTGACCTCACTTCCCCATGCTCTGGCTCGCGTTGTAGTACTACATGAGGCAATTGCTCCAAGCGGCCAAAATCAATCACATGCGCCTCCAATTCCGTTCATTCGTTAGCAACTCTTGGAGCGTCAGTGGGGATAGACTTCTGCAACGCTTGCTTTCGAAAGTCATGACTCTCAATCGCTGCCTCAAGATCCTGCTTCCGGTGTCTTGTCCTGCCTTCTAAGGCACATGCTTTCATCACTTCAATACAGATTCTATCAACTTCACTAAACGTCGAACCTTCTAGTTGATTTGCGTATTCCCTTATAGATAGCCTGCTGTTTGAGAATGGCTGAAGTCTTATTTTCATGAGTCTCTCAATCTGAACTTGCGTCGGTCTCTCAAATCTTACTACCTCGTCAAATCTTCTCCACAGGGCTGGATCAAGCGCCTGTTCAAAGTTTGTGGCAGCAACAATAAGTGAACGACCGTCAAAATTGTCCAGCATCTGTAGGAAGGAATTTACCACGCGCTTAATCTCCCCGTGCTCGGTAATATCGTCGCGTGACCGGCCAATGGCGTCAAATTCATCGAAAAGTACAATCCAAGTGTCTCGGCCTATGAATTCAAACACCTTCCTTAGATTTGTAGCGGTTTCTCCAAGCAATGACGAGACCACAGAGTCGAAGCGAACATAGATCAGCGGGAGGCCCAATTCGCCAGCAATAGTCTCAGCAGTTGCTGTCTTGCCACATCCAGGTGGGCCGCAGAACAGCAGCTTGTGGCTTGGCCGCAAGCCGTTTTCCTCCAATACATCCCATTCAACAAACTCGCGCATGACCTTGAAGAGAAGGTCTTGTGTCTCAACATCTAGCACCAAGTCCTGGAAGAAGCGATCTGGGTATTTGACCTCTATCAGCGGAGTCTTCTTTTCTTGGTCCCTGGGTGGAGGCTCAAGCGAACCAAGAAGCTTCGGAGATGCGCCAACTATCCCGTCATCTAGAATTCGAAGCAACTCTTTGGCAAGGATGGTATGATGCTTTTTGCGCTCCTCGTCAGCAATTGTACGAGCTACGGCCATGAAAGACTCTCGATCACTGTCCCGGTACGCCCTGAACAGTTGCTTTAGCAGGTCCGCGCGTGCCATAGCAAGACTACTCGTTTCGTGGATCTAGGAACGCTCAATCTGTGCCATATTACTCCGATACTCTCCCATCGGACAATTCGATCAGCACTTCGCTGGAATTTTGAGGAGAGGAGATTCAGACTGACACAGCTTGAACTGCTTTGGACAAGGCCCATGGGAGTCAAAGACCAGTTTTCCGCTCAGGGTCTAATTCTTCACCTGGCTACTCAGGATCTCTTCACACCCCATCGTGTGCGAATTGCTTCCTTCACAGAACCAGATCGGTGTTTATGCTGCCGTCGGACTCCCGATGGCGAGCGTAACACGTAAACCCGTTCTTCTGAAAGGCGCGCTGGGAGCGGCGGTTGTCTGCCGCGACAGGCGCGAAAATGGCATCGGCCCCCTGCTGCCGAAAGCCGAATTCCACGAGCAGCCTGATGGCCTCCGTGCCGTAGCCGCGACCCCATAGCTCCTTCTCGCCGATCATGAGGTCGATGCGGCGCAGGTCTTGATCGGGAAACTGCGCCACGATGCGCTGCAAATTCATCCGCTGCAGCCAGCACTCGCCGATGGGCTTGCCCGCTACTTCCATAATGAAGCAGTAGGCATGGGTGGAGATCCAGCGATAGATGGTCTGCAAGTCCTCCAACGTGGTCTCTTCGAATGGGTTGGCGTCTGCCAGCTCCATGACGGCGGGGTCGTTGTTCCACTTGAGCAGCACGTCCCAGTCGCCTTCCGCCATAGGACGCAGTGCTACCGCACCGCCGCGTAGCGTGACGTCGTGGGCTACTAGCACCGCGGGCCGGCGTTCAGGCGTGGGTTGGAGTTCCGGAATGACTTGGTTCATGAAGGTAGTATACTAAGTGCAGAGCAGGCATGAAGCAGAAAAGGAGACGCGGGGGAAACCACAGCGCTCCGCGCCGACCGTGAAACGACGAACCATGAGGGAGTAATCACCATGAGCCAAGTGCAAGAGAGAGTTACTGTGACCGCCGACGTGGATGAACGCTGGCTGCCGCCTTCGCCGCACCGCGAGAAGATCCTGGAGAAGATTGCGCTGGGCCGCGCCCACATTGAAGAGGCCGGCCACAACCAGCCGCCGCTCGTGTACTTTGAGGACGGCGGCATGATGGAATTGCCCCGCGTGCGCTGGGCCGGGGCCAACCAGTTCGTGCCGGATATGTCGGAGGGCGGCGCCGCGCGCCAGACCCACTACACCGACGTGTGCGGCAGCATTGACGAACTCAAACGCATCGAGGAAGAAGAGCCCGCGCGGGTGGGCACCGACGTGGAGCACATCACGGCCCTCCTCGACGATATCCAGCACATGATGGAGCGCATGCACCGCCGCTGGGACGTCTATAAAGAAGCCGCCGACGCGCTCATGGCCGTGGCGCAGCAAATGCAGGAGATCACTGGCCCGGACGTGCCCGGCGGCCTCACCAAGCTGGCGGAGATGCGCCAGTTTCTCTTAGAGCGTCCGGAGGAAGTCGCCGAAAACGTGCCGTGGCTCCACACGACCGCCGAGGAAGTGCGGTCCGTCGCGGGCGACAACGAGAAAACGCTGTACGCCTACCGCGAAGCGTGGGTCGAAGCCGGCGCCAAATATCTGCACATCAAAGGCAGCCGCGCCTGGAACTCCGACAACGGTGAGGCTTCTTGAAAGTGACGCTCAGTTCACATTTATGTCATTCCGAGCGAATGCGAGGAATCTAGAGCCGCGGTACTGCTTAATCAGGCAAATACACTGGGAAGCTGTTTGAATCACCACAGAGCTTAGGGAACACGAGCAAATCGTCCTCACTGCCGTCGTTCGCGGCGATGCAGGCGAAGACTTGCGCGCAGGGGATGTCGGCACAATCATACATATCCATCCCGAAGAGAGAGCCTTCGTAGTCGAATTCATGGCCCAGGACGGCGAGACTAGAGCCATTGCTACGGTACTGCCATCGCAAGCGCGCCCAGTAACCCGTGCGGGCCACTCAGACTCCCGGATCATGTAAGCCGGCGTTCGTGCAGAATACCCAATCCTGCAGCGGCAATTGTCACACGAGAGATCGTCTTGGCTTGCGTGGTTCGTGTTAGAGCCTTACCCTGAGTCGCCGCTGGGCAAGTGCGGAATGAGCCAAGCGAGAAACGCGTCCGTGCTGCGGGATTGAATAGTAATAGTGCCGGGGCCGGTCAATTCCACCACCAGGCCCTCGCCGCTGAAGAACGTGGACTTCAAACCGCCCACGCGGCGCACGTCATAGCCGACCCCCTCGGCGAATGAGACCATGTGGCCTGTGTCCACGGTGTAGGACTGCCCAACATCCAGCATGATTTCGTGGATGGCGCCGTAGCTCGAAAGAAACACGGTGCCGCTGCCGCTGATTCTGAGGAGAAAGAGTCCCTCACCGGAGAAGAACGTCTTGGCGCCGCCCCACGAAGAGTCCACCTCGACTCCCTCCGTGGACGCGATGAATGAGCCCGATTGCGCGAAGATGACTTCGTTATTGAGCTCCACCGCATAGATGTCGCCGGGCAGGCTCGGCGCGAAATTCACCTCGCCACTCTGTGACGCGCTAAATGTGTTAATGAAGAACGATTCGCCGCCCAGAAACTTGCGCCGCAAGCCGCCAAAGAGGCCGCCCCGCATACTGGTCTCGATCTCGATTCCGCTGGACATGCTCACCATCGCTCCGGCCTCGGCGCTGACGCTCTCGCCGGCCGCCATGTCTACCTTGAGCAGCGCATACGACGGACGGTGCAGGATTTCATACTCCATAGAGACCTCCCTGATACAGATTCCCACCGCTTAATATCACCTCTAGCGTACCCCACTGCCTTTGGGTTGCGCATCCTGAGTTCTAAGTGAAGACCTACCGATCTAGGAGTTGCGAGCACTTGCGCAAGGAGCTATTCACCGCCGCAATTATACGGCGGATGAAAACTGCAAACCGGCGACAGGGAACGCGAATCAAGACGTGAATTTAGTGGAGGGCAAAAGAGGGCCTCTACGACGAGAATCTGGCAAGCGCGATGCCGAGTTGGCTGGCGTCGCATAAACGGAGCAACGTCCGCTCGAAAGTAACCGGCCTAACCTTGTGGCAGCCGCCACACCTACTTGACGTTTTCCGCCAGCGCCGCCAGATCAAGATCAGGCATGTTTGTGGTCAGCACATGAATACGACCCTCATCGACCCAAACAAGCATGCGATCATCGTCATCCAGGCCGAAGAACCGTACGCCGGTAGCGGAACCGACACTTACTTCCTCAGACATGCCCTCCACCAACGGCAGGAGCAGCGTGCTTTCCCAGTCCTCAACTGCCCGCAACTGAGCCGCCAGCTCCGGGGGGAGAATCTCTATCTCCAGCAGCCCCACGCGAATGGCATTCATGTCTATATCATCGGGTACCCCAAGCGTCGGGCTGGTGGTCTGCATGTAGCGAACGCCCTGCTCGGGGTTTTCCTTGTCTGCATAGAAGAGCATCCCCACTTGGGGCATGGTCACGCGAAACACCGCGCCTTCGAGATTGTCGGGAAGTATGGCCCCGTCACCGCCGAGCGCCCAGATGTAGTTGCGCGCTACCGGCAAGTCAAGCGTGAAGGCGGCCTGGACCTCATCAGTGACCCTGATTTCGGGGTCCGTCTGCAGACTGTCCGGCAATCCGGTGAGCTGCACTAAAGCGAAACCCAGGAATTCTTCCGCTTCGGAGAGCGAAACCTCACGCGGCTCGACATCGTCCGGAGGCTCTTCCACCCACTGGATGAGCTCGGCATCCGGCTCCGGCAAGGAATCCAAGAACTCTTGCGTTAGCTGCACGGTCTGCACTTCTTGCACACGGAAGAGATTGAGGAATTGCTGGCCCGCATTCCGCACGGAGGCAAAGATCACAAGAAGCAGAATGAGCACGCCTGCCGCCAACGCGGAAAAGCCGATCCATGCTCGTCTATCCATTGTCCCCATGTGTGAACCTCCGCTTCAGCATTTCTTCTCAAATCACGTACCGCAGTGATAGGTTGGCACTCTATACGGCGACCGCTGCGGTAAAGCCGCGTTCCATTTTACCCGCGCAGCCTGAGAAGCACCTGAGAATGACACTCGGTTTGCCGGCGCTGTCTGTCCTGCAAAACCAAAGGGTGCACGCAATTACACGAGATTGAGCAGCAAGGGCCTACCCCTTGAACTTTCGCTTATGTCCACTAAAGTGGTATAGTTTCTATTTGAGAAGTTATTTATCAGCGGTCGCACCCGGTACTGTCAGCGACCGCAGACTACGAGGACACTAAAATTGGCTGCAGAACTGGCAATTGAAACGCGTCAACTGACCAAGTTCTACGGTAAGAGTCGTGGCGTGGTGGACCTTGATCTCGACGTGCGCCGCGGGGAAATCTATGGCTTTGTCGGCCCCAACGGCGCGGGAAAGACCACCACCGTTCGCTTGTTGCTTGACCTGATCCGTCCTTCGCGTGGCTCCGCGACGATTCTCGGCATGGACGTGGGCAGTCAGTCGAAAGCCATCCGCGCCCGTACCGGCTTCCTGCCGGGCGAATTGCGCATGTACGACAATCTCACGGGGCGGCAGTTGCTGCGCTTCTTCGGTGCCGTGCGCGGCGTTTCGGATATGACCTACGTGCATGAATTGGCCGAGCGCTTAAGCGCTGAACTCAATCGTCGCATCGGCACGCTATCGCGGGGCAACAAGCAGAAAATCGGCGTGCTGCAGGCACTGATGCACCGGCCTGACTTGGTATTGTTCGATGAGGCCACCAGCGGTCTCGACCCGCTCATGCAGCAGGAATTATACGGCATACTGGATGAATACCGCGCGCAAGGCGGCACGGTCTTCTTCTCCAGCCACTACTTGGACGAGGTGGAACGCATCTGCGACCGTGTGGGCGTGATTCGCGACGGCACGGTCATCCTGAGCGATACCTTGGAAGCGATTCAAGAGAAGCAGGTGCGACGACTGCGTCTGGAATTTGCCGCACCGCCGCCCGCGGACTTCCTAACGACCGTGACCGGTGTGCAGAAAGAATCCCAGCAGGACACTACTGTTGTGGCGCTAGTGCAGGATAATCTGGCCGGAGCCCTCAAGGAAGCAGCCCAGCATACGGTCACGGATATCGAATACGAAGAGCGGCGCCTCGAAGACATCTTTCTCCAGTACTACGACACGCGAGAGGAAAGCGATGCTGCGGAACCTTCTGCTTAAGACTCTGCGCGACCAACGCATCCCCATTTTGGCCTACGGGCTTGGCCTTGGCGCGCTGGCGTTGCTCATTGTTGCCATCTATCCCACTTTCGCAGAGGCCGGCGCCGATCTCGAGCAAGCAATGGAGAATATGCCGGACGCTTATAAGGCTTTCACCGGTGGCGTGCTCTCATTGACCGAGTTCGACGGCTACCTGGTTTCACAGTACCTGATCATCTTGCCGTTGATTCTCGCCATATTCGCCATTATCGAGGGTACCGGTGCCCTGCGCGGCGAAGAAGAGCGCGGCACGATGGACACGCTGCTTTCTCTGCCTATCTCGCGCAGTCAAGTGGTCCTGCACAAGGCGATTGCGACGCTCATAAGCATCGTCTTCGTACTTATCATCATTGGCGTGGCGCTCTACGTGAGCACACAGTTCGTGGAGGGAGCCACCCTGGCGCTCGACCGCCTCGCCGTTATTCTCCTCAACACCTTCGGCATGGGTGCCCTTTTCTATTGCTTTTCGCTCTTCCTTTCGGCCACGCTCCCGTCACGCCGTTTGGCGGGAGTCATCGGGGCCGTCTTTGCCGTGGGCGCTTACTTCTTCGACGCCATAACGGACATCGTTGAGGGCCTCTACGACTATCGCGTCCTGGGGCCGTTCAACTACTTCGAGCCGCTGGCAATCCTGAAGGAAGATCTCTCCTTCCAGAATTCCGGCGTGCTCCTGGGCGCCAGCCTCGTCTTTCTCTTGGTCGGCCTTCTTATCTTCCGGCGACGGGACGTTGCCGGCATCTAGCGCCGAAGGGACTTCTTACTCCCAAAGCGAACGCTGCAGTAGGGACGCTTTTGAGCATGGCGTGGCGCGTGGCCGCAATCACTTCCCAAAAGCCTCTCACCCTCTTGGCAGCGGCAGAGCGTGGCTACTATACTTGAATAGCGAAGTGTAGAACGCGCGGATACTCGCACCTACAGCCCATACGTATCGGTGTTCCTGCCAGCAAGCCAACGCCGCAGGGTGTTGACAGGCGAGAATTACTCCTCAAACGCGAGGAGCGAGAACCATGAGCAACATGATTTTTCTGGACCACGCCGCAACCACGCCGGTTGATCCGGCCGTACTTGACGCCATGTTGCCCTATCTCACCGAGCAATGGGGCAACCCATCGGGCATTTACAGCATTGCGCGCCAGGCCAAGCAGGCGTTGGAAGAAGCGCGGGAAGACATTGCGGATGTCTTCCTGTGCAGTCCCAATGAGATTGTGTTCACCGGCAGCGGCAGCGAGGGCGCCAATCTGGCCCTGAAAGGCGTGGCATACGCTCGCCAAGATGAGGGCCGGCACATCATCACGAGCCAGATCGAGCACCATGCCGTGCTGCATACGTGCCACAGACTGGAGAGAGAAGGCTTCGAAGTTACGTACCTGCCGGTAGACAGCTACGGTGTGGTAGACCTTGACGCGCTGCGGGAGGCCGTGCGCCCCGATACGATCCTGCTCAGCTTGATGATTGCCAACAATGAGGTTGGCACGGTCCAACCACTACAAGAAGCGGTCGCAGTGGCGCGGGAACGCAATGAAGACATCGTCGTGCACACTGACGCCGTGCAAGCCGCCGGCTGCATGGAAATCGACGTGGAGGAATTGGACATAGACCTTATGTCAATCGCCGCCCACAAGTTCTACGGTCCAAAGGGTGTCGGCGCGCTCTTCACGCGGCGCGGGACGCCGCTCATTCCGCTGGTGCAAGGGGGCGGACAGGAACGCAACCGGCGTTCGGGCACGGAAAATGTCCCCTACGCCGTCGGCATGGCGAAGGCGCTCATGCTCTCTCAGGAGCACCGTGAAGAACGCAATGCGCACTGCCGGGCGCTGCGGGATCGCCTGCTTGGCGGCATCTGCGAGAGTATCGAAATCGCAGAGCCTACCGGCCATCCTACGCAGCGGCTGCCGCACATTGCCAGCCTGACCTTCGCGAATATCGAAGGTGAGAGTGTACTGCTCAACCTCGACATGCAAGAAATCTGCGCCTCCGCCGGATCCGCCTGTTCCGCCACTTCGCTGGAGCCATCCCATGTGCTGCAGGCGATGGGAATTCCGGTGCATCGCGCCCGGGGCGCCTTGCGCTTGAGTGTCGGCCACCGCAATACGCCGGCTGAGATCGAGTACGTGCTGGAACTGTTGCCCGGTATCGTGAGCCAGTTGCGCGCGATGGCCGTGGTGTGATTCAGGCCGCGTCTCCCTCAAAGCCGGCAATTGGCACAAGTATTAGTGTCAGCCCCGTTTCCCGCGTAGACTATCCATATGCCCTCTGAATTCATGACACGCGCTCTCGAGTTGGCAAAGCAGGCACAAGGGCGCACGTCTCCCAATCCCGCGGTCGGCGCCGTTGTCGCGCGGGATGGGGTAATTGTCGGTGAAGGCGCCACGCAGCCGCCCGGCCAAGCGCATGCAGAGGTTGTGGCACTCAACCAAGCGCGTGATGCCGCCAAAGGCGCCAACCTCTTCGTAACCCTGGAGCCTTGTCCCTCTCAGGGTCGCACGCCGCCCTGCACGGACGCCATAATTGCCGCGGGTATCCGCCACGTGCGCATCGGCGTCCTCGATCCCCATCCTCAGGTCAATGGCAAGGGCGCGGCACGACTCCGCGAAGCCGGTATTCAAGTGCGCACTGGCGTAAATGAAGCGCAGGCGCGGCAGTGTCACGAGGCCTATCTGTACAGCATCCGGACCGGGCTGCCGTTCGTTACCCTGAAGATGGCCATGAGCGCCGACGGCAAGGTGGCGACCGCCAACAGCGCAATGCCGTACCTTACCGGCAAAGCGGCACGCACACTTGTGCACGAATTGCGCGACCGCAGCGACGCTATCGTCGTAGGGGCTGATACAGTCATTGCCGATGACCCGCGCTTGACGACCCGGTTGCCGCGAGACGACGTACACCATCCCCGGCGCTTCATCCTCGATAGTCGCGGCAGAACGCCGCTGGATGCCACCGTTTTGCAACCTGACCTCCCCGGCCGGACCACGGTAGTCACCTCAGAATCCGCACCTGCAGAGCGGCTGCAAGCGCTTCGCGCCCGTGGGGCGGCCGTTTGGTCGCTGCCGGCCAGAGACGGGAGCGTTGACCTGCTAGCCTTTCTCCAGCAGCTCGGGGCGGAGGGAATTCGATCAGTACTCTTAGAAGGAGGCCCCACACTGGCAGGAGCTTTCCTGAATGCCGATCGTGTGCAGAAGCTCCTGCTCTTTGTGGCCCCTCTCTTAGTTGGCAGAGACGATATACCAGCCCTGCTTGCCGGCCGCCACCAACCAGCACTCACGGCAATGCGAGGCTTTCACTTCTCGTCGGTCAGGCGCATCGGCTCCGACGTGCTCATGACCGCCAATCTTGAGACGGTAAAACGCTTGCGGAGCCCTGCTCTCCGGGAATCCCCATAACGCTGTAATCAACCAAGAGCGGTAGGGAGCCACCATGTTTACCGGAATTATCAAAGCGCTGGGGACCGTAACCCACGTCGCGGCCACGGCTGATGGGGCGCAATTAGAGATCGCGGCTCCGGGTTTCGCTGATACTCTCAGCGAGGGCGAGAGCGTTGCCGTAAACGGCGCGTGTCTTACTGTGGCAGCACTTGCTCCGCCCACGATCATGTTCTCACTCACCCCGGAGACCCTTTCCCGCACGAATTTGGGCGACCTTACCCAGGGCGACATCGTAAACCTGGAACCGGCGTTGCGTGTGGGCGACAGTCTGAGCGGCCACGTGGTGCAAGGGCACGTAGACTGCACCGGAACTATCCTAGAGCAGGCCGTGGTAGGCGATTCGGTGGAGATGCGCTTTTCCGCCCCGCCGGAGGTGCTCCGTTATCTCATTGAAAAGGGTTCCATTGCTGTAGATGGCGTCAGCCTTACGGTTTTTGGCATTAATTCGCGGTCTTTTGGAGTCTCCCTGGTACAATATACCCAGGAACACACGAACCTAACGCGCAAACCGGTTTGCGCCAGCGTGAACCTGGAAGTGGATCTGTTTGCAAAATACGTTGAGCGCATATTGCAACCGGCTCAGGAATAACAGTGCTTTGAGCAGCTAGGCGGGAGCGCAAGACTGATGGCAGTTTTCGACACCCGCAAGGCGTTTGAAGTCCTCATTGCCGCGGGCTTCACGGAGCGCCAAGCCAAAGCCTTGTTGGAAGTGGGCAGCGAAGGGTATGGCGCGCTGGCAACGAAATCCGATCTTCGAGAGTTGGAGCTACGACTAAAGCATGAACTGACGCTACGCATGGGTGGCCTGGTAGCAGCGGGCGTGGCGACCATCGCAATGCTGGAACTGCTACCGAGATAGGCTTCACTGAGTGAGGGTAGAATGCTTGCCCTGAATGCTGTCGACTTCGACGCCTTACTGTGACGTGGCGCTCACACCGAGAGTGACTACCAGCGGCGAGAGCGATCCGACCACGCTGCAACAATTCAAACACTGCATGAATTAGCAGAGAGGCCATGCGCATGCCACTGGCAACGATTGAAGAGGCCATCGAGGACTATCGCCAAGGCAAGTTCGTCATCATCATCGACGACAAGAATCGCGAAAATGAAGGCGATCTGTGCATTGCCGCGGAGAAGATTACCGCAGACAGCATCAACTTCATGGCCACGCATGGGCGCGGCCTCATTTGTGCACCCCTTACCGGCCAGCGCTTGGACGAACTGCGCATCCCCCTCATGGTCTCGAATAACGACACCATGTACGGGACCGCGTTCACCGTATCCGTAGAGTCTCGGCACGGCGTGGCCAGTGGGATTTCCGCCTCCGACCGCGCTACGACCGTCAAAGCCTTGGTAGACCCAAAGACCACGCCCAGCGACCTGATCATGCCGGGCCACACCTTTCCCTTGCGCGCCTGTGACGGCGGCGTGCTCGTACGCGCCGGGCATACGGAAGCCAGCATTGACCTCGCGAAGCTTGCCGGTCTTTATCCCGGTGCGGTCGTTTGCGAAATCATGGATGAAGACGGCACGATGATGCGCCTGCCGCAACTCGAGGAGTTTGCCGCCAAACATGGCATCAAGATAATTAGCATCGCCGACCTCATCGAGTACCGCTATCGCACAGAGTCGATTGCGCAGCAAGTCGCCCGCAGCCGGATACCGACGGAATACGGCGAGTTTACGGCGCTTGCCTACGAGAGCACTGCCGACTGGCAGGAAGGAATTGCCCTCGTCGCCGGCACGATCACGCCCGATGAGCCGGTGCTCGTGCGCGTCCACTCCCAGTGCGCTACGGGCGATGCGCTCGGCTCGCTGCGCTGCGATTGCGGCATGCAGTTGCGCCTCGCCATGCAGAAAGTGCAGGAGGAAGGCACGGGCATAATCCTCTACTTGAACCAGGAAGGCCGGGGCATCGGCCTGATGAATAAAATGCGCGCCTATGAGCTGCAGGACGAGGGATTGGATACCGTTGAAGCCAATCACCATCTTGGCCTCGGCGCGGACCAGCGCAATTATGGGTTCGGTTGCCAAGTGCTGAAAGACCTCGGCGCCTCCAAAGTGCGCTTGCTCACCAATAGTCCCATCAAGGCGGCGTCACTCAGCATCTACGGACTGGAGTTGGTGGAGCGCGTGCCCCTCACTGTGCCGCCAAACGACGAAAACCTCCGCTATCTGCAAACGAAACGTGATAGACTGGGGCACGATCTGACGTTTATTGATACGGACACGGGGTAAGACTCCGTTGGCACGCACCATCACAGGATCGCTCACAGCCGGAGATCATCGCTTCGCCATCGTGGCGGCGCGGTTCAACGAGCTATTCGTCGATCGCCTCATCCAAGGCGCGGTGGACGGTCTGACACGCCATGGCGTTGACGACGACGCAATAGACATCGTGCGTGTGCCCGGCTCTCTTGAAATCCCCATCACGGTCCAACGCCTCGCCGACCAAGGGGGCCACAGCGCCATCATCTGTCTCGGCGTCGTGATCCGCGGCGCAACCGTGCACTTCGAACACGTTGCCGACGGCGCGGCCAACGGCATCGCCCAAATCGCTCTCACCCACGATATCCCCGTTATCAACGGCCTCATCGCGGCGGAAACCCTCGAACAAGCCATGGAGCGGTCGGGCACCAAGCTTGGCAACAAAGGCTTCGACGCTGCCATGGCCGCCATTGAGATGGCGAACTTGCTCGAGCAACTCTAGTAGCCCGTGAAGTTTGCATTGATGAGTATAGAAGTCAACACCCTCGTCCGTCATTGCCATGAAAATAGCACGCTGGGTTCCGTCATTCCCGCGAAAGCGGGAATCCATCTGCTCCGGACGCGTGCGCGCAGACTTGTGCGGAGGACATGCCCCCGCGCTATGCCTTAGATTCCTCGCTTGCGCTCGGAATGACAATCACATACAACATACACGTAACATGAAATATCAACCCTGGCTTGGCACTGCTCCCTGCCTCCCCATTCGCGCCGTGCGCTTCTCTAACCCTCTAGCCTTTGAGATGCGCTTCGGTGCTTGATATCCATAGCCTTATGGCGCGCTTGTCAAAGCGTCGCCCAATCTTCCACTCGGAGGCAGACTTTCAGCACGCTCTTGCATGGCTCATTCACGAGACGATGCAGGAATGCGGGGTTCGCTTAGAGTATCCGGTCAAGTCCGAAGCACACAATCCGATGCACTTGGATATTTGGCTGCCGAATGAGGAAGCTGCCATTGAACTAAAGTACTGTACCCGCCAGTTGGCACTCAATTGGAATGATGAGACTTTTGATCTTAAGGGGCAAAGCGCCCAAGACACAAGAAGGTATGACTTCCTCAAAGACATCCAAAGGCTTGAGCAGGTTTCACCCAAGACTGGTTTCGCCGTTCTATTGACGAACGATCCGCTCTTTTGGGGACTTCCGACCAAGGAATGGAATGAGGCCGGAGATGCCGCTTTCCGTATTCATGAAGGACAGATCATACAAGGCGAATCTGTGTGGTCGCACAAAGCCAGCGAAGGGACAAAAATGGGCCGCGTGGCACCAATAAGCCTAAAGAGCAGCTACACTATGCATTGGCAAGATTACTGGAGTTTTCCAAAGGAGAAAAGCGGACACTTCCGGTACCTCGCGGTATCGGTCGATCCCTGAATGGGAGCAAGGATTTAGGGCCTCATGCGAGCTTGAATAGGCCAATCCACGTAGTGCATAGCCCAATTTCAGTCGGACTCCGGTAGCGCAGGTTTGAAACCTGCGTTCTTAGCACCAAGCGCATTGCTGTGGAAACCCACTCATTCACGCGTCAGATTGACATCCTATACTTGGCGTCACAGACCGTGACACTCCAGTAGCCACAGGTTACAAGCCTGTGCTACCAGAAAGTAACCATTCCGCCTTCCATACGTTGCGCACCCCCTCCACGTTCTTCGACCTCTCTTGCGTCAATGCATCAGCAGCGCGAAGAATACGGTACAGTGGAACTAAGGGATTTTGCGTAATTGAGGCAGGCAGAGAATGAACCAAGGAGCGCTGACGCTCTTTCGTCTGGCGGGCATTACGGTGCGGCTCCACTACACGTGGTTCCTCGCCTTCTTCTTGATCGCCTGGTCGTTGCCGCGCTTGATATATCCATTTGGCTATCCTGGCTGGTCAGAGCTCCACTATTGGATAGCGGGCAGCGCGGCGGCCGTATTGCTCTTCGGTTCGGTGCTATTCCACGAATTCGCCCACTCATTCATGGCGCTTGCCCGCGGCCTGAAGGTAGACGGCATCACGCTCTTCGTCTTCGGCGGGGCAGCGGTGCTCAAGTCCGAACCGCGGCGGCCGTCGGACGAATTCCTCATTGCCGTAGTGGGGCCGGCGAGCAGCCTATTGCTCGCCATTGTCTTCTTGTTACTGAGCGCGCTCATCCCACGAGACGTGCCCGCACAACCCCTTATCCTGCAACTCGCCTTCATCAATAGCGGCCTCGCCATCTTCAATCTGATGCCCGGCTTTCCGCTCGACGGCGGCAGAGTATTTCGCGCCATTGTCTGGTACATCACCGGCAGCATGCGCAAAGGGACAACCATCGCCACAATTGTCGGCCAGGTCTTTGCTTTCGGGCTCATTGCGCTCGGCATTTTCTTCATCTTGAGAGGCAGCTTCGTTATCGGGATTTGGACAATCTTCATCGGCTGGTTCCTCAATGGCGCCGCGGGAGCCAACCGCCGCCAGGCCAAACAGGAAGAGGCCTTGCAGGGCGTGAAGGCCGCCAGCCTCATGCACGCCAATCCCGCTGTAGTTGCACCCGACGAGACCATAGACCGGGTCGTGCTGGCGATGCTTCTGCGTGACGGAATCCGCGCTTTGCCGGTCGTGCAAGACGGTCAGGTGCTCGGCATGCTCTCCACTGAAGAGATAAACCATGTGCCCCAGCACGCTTGGCCTTGGCGCACGGTCTTTGACACCATGGCGTCGTCTCCCCCAATCACCGTCGCGCCGGATGACCCGCTGCCTCATGTCATGGACCTGTTCGAGGAGCATGCTGCCCGGCACGTGCTCGTGATGGACGGCGCCGACGTGGTGGGCGTCCTAAGCCGAGAGGACATCGCGCGCTTCTTGGCGCTTTCCCGTGAGCTTCGGGTCGAGGCCGCGCGATCTCAAGAAGAGACGGTGGGGGAGCCCACTGATCGCACCTCCGGCTAAGTGCGCTTTCCAAGCGAATTGCCACCCTGAACCTTGGTTTAGCCTTGCTTGTAGAATCCACAATCGTCAATACGTGCTTTGCGCCTTCCCTCCCAGGCAAGCGCAGGCCGATTGCTCCGGTGAGAACTCATCTGTTTGCGCGGCGAACTTCCTCAGCGTAGAATGCACCTTAACGTGCACGTAAAACAGCAGCCGGTTGAGCGATGAGATACATAGGCCTTGCGCAGAGCTAGCAGTGCTCCTGCAACTCCTCGACCATCTGCTGCGCGGATAATTGGAAGGTTCGCGCACTGAAAGCAACAGATTCCACACAGAAACAGGGCGCTCCGGATTCCGAAGAACGTCCCGCTGCCGACGCCGCATCCTTGTCGGGTTCGCAGTTCATGGAGCGCACCTTTGCCGCGCTTTCTGTCCCGGCATACCGCGACATGTGGCTGAGCATGCTCGTCTCGTTCGGCGGTTTGCAGATTGCCATTGTCTCGCGCGGGTACCTGGCATATGACCTCAGCGGGTCCGCCGGCATCCTGGGACTGGTTGGTGTGGCGATGGGTCTGCCGATGCTCTTCTTTTCGCCCATTGCCGGCGTACTGGCCGACCGTCTCGACAAGCGGCGGCTCTTGATTAGTACGCAACTCTTCATGTTCGCGGTATCGCTGCTGTTGGCGATCCTCATCCACACGGGCCTAATCGCGATTTGGCACCTTGTCGTGTTCGGCTTCCTGCAAGGCATTGGGTTCTCGCTCCACATGCCCACCCGTTCCTCGCTGATTCCCGCGCTGGTGGGGCGCGAGCGGCTGGGCAACGCCATTGCGCTCAATAACTCCGGGCGGAACATGATGACGATTGTGGGGCCTGCGATTGCAGGGATCGTGATCGTCACGCCGGGACTGGGCACTGCGGGAGCCTTTGATATCACAGCATTGTGCTATGCCGCGGCGGCGCTCTTCATCATGCGGCTGCCCAAGACCTTGGACAAGGACAAGAAAGAGGCCGCTGAAAAGTTCACTTCGCAAATGTTTGACGGCTTCCACTATGTGTTTACCGAGCGTACGTTGCTGCTGCTCTTGAGCCTGGCCTTTATACCGCTGTTGCTGGGCCGACCCTACCAGATGCTCCTGCCTGTCTTCCAGGCGGACGTGCTCGGCGTTGACGCCCGCTGGCTCGGATTCCTGAACGCGGCCACCGGCGCCGGCGGTCTGCTGGGGTCGCTGCTGGTTGCCTACTTCTCGGCAAGCCAGCACGCGAAGCTGCTGCAGATCGTCTTTGGTGCTTTCTTTGGTGTGTCTCTGCTGCTTTTCGCTTACACCACGTGGCTGCCCTTGAGCCTCGTGCTGGTGGGGATCGTTGGACTTGCGGCCAACGCCTACATGTCCCTGAACAACACGCTCGTGATGTTGCAGACCGACCAAGCGTATTACGGCCGGGTGATGAGCATTTACATGATGACGTTCTCGCTCATGCCGCTCGCGGGCTTTCCCATGGGCATTCTGGTTGACCGCTGGAGCGCGCCGCAAGTCGTGGGCATTGCGGGCGCCGTAATCCTCCTTTTTGTCCTGGCAATCTCCTTAGTAATGCCCGATTTGCGCGAGCAGGATGAGGGTGAGCAGCAAGCGGCCCCGCCGCGAAGGACGCCCGCACCGCTGTGAGGCGAGTCATTGACCGGCGCTGCTCTCCCTTACTACACTGAAGTTTGCTCGTAGTCTTTGGAGTGTGTTCTCAGACAGCGGCCGCGGAAAAATGTGCAAGCGCAATTCGAAATCCAGCCCAGGTTTCGATCATGAATAGGTCGACCGTCATAAGACTGATCCCCGCTGGAATCGCCCTCGCGGCGTTGACCGCGCTCGCGGCAATTCTCAAACGTGGGCACGTGCCCGACCGGGAAGGAGAGTCCACCATGAGCAAATCAGCCGATGAGAGGCCGAAGAGTTACGGCGAAGAAGGCCAAGCGCACTCCGCGTCTTGGGGCTACACCGGAGACATCGGCCCAGCGCATTGGGGCGACCTTGCTCCTGAGTTCGCAGTGTGCAAGACCGGCGTGTCACAGTCGCCAATCGACCTGAACGATGCTCCCGAAGTGAGGCCGCATGAGTTGGAGTTTCGCTATGCGCCTGTACCTCTGGAGATCGTGAACAACGGTCACACCATCCAGGTTAACTACTCGTCTGGGAGTACCCTCATTGCCGGTGGGAAAGAGTATGCATTGGTGCAGTTCCACTTTCACCGGCTGAGCGAGCACACAGTCAGCGGACAGCCCGCCGATATGGAATTGCACTTCGTCCACCAGGATGCCGCTGGAGGGCTCGCGGTTGTCGGGGTTTTACTAAATTCAGGCCGTCACAACCAGGCTCTGGAACAGGTATGGGTGCACATGCCGACGGAAGCGGATGATAAGCAGATCGTCGCCGGGACCACTATCAATGCCGCAGACTTGCTACCCGCCAATCTTTCCTACTTCAGCTACATGGGCTCGCTGACAACGCCACCCTGCAGTGAGGGTGTCCGCTGGTTCGTCCTCAGGAATGTAGTGGAGCTTTCGCCGGCGCAGCTTGACCGGTTTGCGGCGCTCTATCCTGACAACGCTCGACCCGTTCAACCGCTAAACGGCCGAGCGATCACCTATAGTCAAGCGTCAGAGTAGCGTTGCCGCGAGACGCGAGGCCGGCCGAGGAATCGAAAAGCTGACAAGTGTCCGCCGTCACTCAGCAAGCGGCGAGGACTTTAAGACGGAGCGGATGGATTCCCGCTTTCGCGGGAATCACCATGGCCTTGCCTTGGCCGCACAAGGGAATGAAAATGAACGCACACCTCTCCGTTCGTGCTGAGCTTGTCGAAGCATGAACGGAGAGATGAATGCTGAAAGCTGTGCTACCCATTTCCTCCGCCGTTCACCCTTCGACGATGCTCAGGGCGAACGGTAAATGGGCTATTTTCATAGCAATGACGAGTGGTTTGAAACGTGGTCTAAGCTGTAGCCGACGTGTCTTCATCGAGCAAAGTGGCGTCAGAGTCACCGGCAGGGGCGGCACGCTTTGCTTCAGAGGCAACGATCATCGGTTGCGCGCGTTTGGCTATGACGTCGGCGGTCACGATGACTTCACGCACGTCATTGCGCGACGGCAGATCGTACATTACGTCCAGCAAGGCCTCTTCCATGATGGTCTGCAACGCGCGGGCGCCGGTGGTGAGGTTTTGCGCCATCTGCGCCGCTTCCTCCAGAGCATCGTCCTGGAAGACGAGTTCGACGTCGTCAATCGCGAAGAGGTGCTGATACTGACGGACAGGCGCATCGCGCGGCTCGGTAAGCACCTGGATCAGTTCATCGTGCGTCAGCGCATCCAGGGCAACGGTCACAGGCAGGCGGCCGACGAACTCAGGAATCAGGCCGTACTTCAGAAGATCGTCCGGCGAAATCTGGCGGAGAAGGTTCTTCGCCTCTTCCGCACGCTCCGAGGCGTCCATGGCGCCAAAACCAACGCGACGGTTACTGCCAACCCGCTTCGCGATAACTTCCTCAAGACCCTCGAATGCCCCGCCGCAGACGAAGAGAATGTCGGTAGTGTCGATCTGGATGAACTCCTGGTGCGGATGCTTGCGTCCGCCCTGCGGCGGCACGTTGGCTACCGTGCCTTCGATGATTTTGAGGAGCGCTTGTTGCACACCCTCGCCGGAAACATCGCGCGTGATCGATGGATTGTCCGCCTTGCGGGCGATCTTATCGATCTCATCGATGAAGACGATGCCCCGTTCCGCGGCCGCCGTGTCGTAGTCCGCCGCCTGAATGAGCCGGAGCAGGATGTTCTCCACATCTTCACCCACATACCCGGCTTCCGTCAGCGACGTGGCGTCGGCAATGCAGAAGGGCACCCCGAGAATGCGCGCGAGCGTGCGCGCCAGCAACGTCTTGCCGCAGCCGGTCGGCCCGATGAGGAGCACATTGCTCTTGCCTAACTCGACGTTCTCGCTGTCTTCACCGCTCGCCACGCGCTTGTAGTGGTTGTAGACCGCGACCGCCAGCACCTTCTTCGCGTGCTCCTGGCCGACCACGTACTGGTTCAGAAACTCGTGAATCTCCTTGGGGCTGAGCAGCCGCGCGGGACCGGCGGCGCCTTTGCGCTGCGACGAAGACGCCTGTTCCTCACGGATCAACTCCCGGCAAAGTTCGACGCATTCGTCACAGATATATACGCCGTTCTGCCCGGAAATCAGCCGGCGCACTTCCTCTTGCGCCTTATTGCAGAACGAGCAGCGATATTGTCCCCGAGAGTCACGACGACTTGGCAATGTTGGTCTCCTTCGTGTACACGCGCTTGGCAGGCACTGCTATCTGCTGGCTACCCCGTCGGTTTCCGGCGTCCTGACGGCGGACGGCAAAACGTCATCGATCAGCCCGTACTCCTTGGCTTCCTCCGCGTCCATCCAGAAATCGCGCTCACTGTCACGCTCGATCTTATCCAGATCCTGCCCAGTGTGCAGGGCAATGATCGAGTTCACCTGGTTGCGCGTGCGCAGAATTTCACGCGCCTCGATTTCAAGATCGCTGGCCTGCAAAGGCCGAGAAGCCTGCGTCCACGGCTGATGGATCAGCATGCGCGAATTAGGCAGCGAATACCGCTTGCCCGGCGTGCCGCCGGCGAGCAATAGCGCGGCGATGCTGGCCGAAAGGCCCATGCAGTACGTAGCCACGTCGTTCTTGATGTACTGCATGGCGTCGTAGATTGCCAGACCGGAGTGCACGCTGCCCCCGGGCGAGTTGATGTACAGTCCGATGTCAGCATCGCTGTCCTCGCTGGAAAGCAAGAGCATCTGGGCGATGATGCTGTTCGCCACGTTATCGTCAACCGGCGTACCCAAAAATATAATCCTATCCCGCAGCAGCCGGGAAAAAATATCCATGCCGCGTTCGCCGCGGTTCGTCGTCTCGATGACGTACGGTATGAGCATCCTGTTCTCCTTAGTGTCGGCTCGTACTCTAGAGTGTAAGGGTTGTTGTTATAGGCTTAATGGCTTGGCCGATTTGCTTGTGATTCGGCTCCCGCAGACGATCTGTTCCATTATAGACCGCATCCTCGCCTTGGTCACTTTGCCGGCAACGGCCCCAAAGCACAGGCGCGAACACGCTTCTATAAGAACAATCCGTCCAACTATCCACTGTGTAAGGCCTAGCCATGCTCAGGCAGAGACCTCCGTGGCCACCGTTTCCGGGCGCTCCACTCTGTCATACAAGTCTTCCAAGTAGTGCGTGGCGGCCACGGCGGCCGTGGTAGCATCACCCACCGCCGTTGTAATCTGCTTCGTCAATTGCGTGCGCACGTCTCCCGCGATGAAGAGCCCCGGCACATCGGTCTCCATGTGCAAACCGCCGATCAGGTAGCCGTTTTCGTCGCGCTCCACCGGCTCCTTGATGAAGTCGGTGTTGGGATCGAACCCAATGAAAATGAAGACGCCGTCGGTCTCGTGGACCCATTCCTCGCCCGTTTTCACGTTGCGCAGGCGCATGCCGGTCACGGCGCCGTCATCGCCGATGATCTCGTCAGCCACCGTGTCCCAGATGATCTCGGTATTGGAATTGGCCATGAAGCGGTCTTGGATGATCTGCTGGGCGCGCAGTTTATCGCGCCGGTGCACGAGGTAGAGTTTGGAGGCAAAGCGGGTGAGGAAAAGGCCCTCTTCCACCGCCGAGTCCCCGCCGCCCACCACCGTTATCACGCGGTCGCGGAAGAACGCGCCGTCGCACACGGCGCAATATGAGACACCGCGGCCTGCATACTCGAACTCGCCCGGGATATTCAATGGGGTCGGCGATCCACCGGAGGAGATGATCACGGCCCCGGCGCGGTACTCGTCGCCATCCGTCGTGCGTACGACCTTCTGCCAGTCGTCCGAAAACACTTCCGCCACCTCAGTCGTGAGGATCTGCGCGCCAAACGCCTGTGTGTGCGAGACCATCTTTTGGATGAGGTCAGCGGCGTCGATCGACTCGAAACCGGGGTAATCCTCTATCAAAGACGTATTTATGAGTTGTCCGCCGGGGGCCATCTTTTCAAGGATGACGGTATCCAGCCGCGCCCGCGCCGTGTAGAGCCCGGCGCATAGTCCCGCCGGTCCGGCGCCAATAACGATGACATCGTGATATGAAACTGCCATAGTTCTCAATTTCCCTTTCACTTTCACAGCCGTTCGGAGGCATCTTCGCCTCGCAATGGGCCGCGAAACTTGGTAACCTTTGCGGAATTCCTCTTGCAAAATCCTTGGTCGCCGCAAGGCGGGACCCTTCCTCTTTCAGAGTACCAAACCTGTTGACCCGCCGCTATCGTTTTGCCGCAGCAGTCGGGCAGTCCCGTGGAGCAATAGGCATCGGCGGCCCTGAGTTACATTTGTCCCTTGCGCTATGTCATCCAGCTACATTCTTCGGAGACGCCTCTTTTCTAGAATCGCTTGCTGCAATTCAACTCTCTGGTTCATCCAATCCTTTGTATTAGGATTACGCAGTTGAAAGCAATTTCGTATCTGCTCCAACGCGCCATCAACAAGATTACTTTCAACTGCGAATGTCCCATGTATAATTGACTTCGATCAAGCACACCTGGGCCGACCGTCAGGCAACCCGGATAGAAAGGATCAAGATGCCGAAAATAATGGCACTGGAACCCGTGAGCTTGCGGGATGTATGGCCAAACGAGGCCCAGGACTTCACCCCATGGCTAGCAAATCATCTTCAATTGTTGGGGTCCAAGCTAAACCTTGTCTTGGAACTGGTGGATCCGGAGGTCACTCTGCCTGGAGCCGGGCGAGTCGACATCATTGCAAAACAGGTCAGCACCGAGGCCAAAGTGGTGATTGAAAACCAGTTGGGCGTATCCGACGATTCCCACTGCCTGCGCCTCTTAGGATACGCGGCCAACGCTGAAGCCAACATCCTGGTGTGGGTGGCGCAGGACTTCACCGACTATCACCGGAGCATCCTGTCGTGGCTCAACGAGAGCGACAACATCGCGGTGTACGCCGTGGCGGTGAAGGCATACCGGGTGGCCGACACCAAAGCCGCCGACTTCCAGTTAGTTGTCGAACCACCGCAATCGCAACCGGGAGCAACCTCCCCTTCTACCAGAGTGACCATGAACACCTACTACGCCGACTTTTATCGCCCGCTGGTAGCGAAACTGCGGCGGTCGAAATTGCTCCCGGTAAGCCGAGGCGGGTTTCGGGGCAGGTGGCGGTCGTTTCAAACCGGATATCCCAAAGTCTTTTACGTCGCTGGGTTGAGCGAGGATAAGGCGTGGGCCCACCTGTCCGTGTATGGGGCCGACAACCAGCATATCCCTCATGCCCTGACCCAACACCGCGCCGAAATAGATGCCAGGTTGAACAACGGCGCCGAGTGGGAGAAAGGAAAGGACTACTCCCGGATTGGGATGCGAACGGAGGCAGTGCTCAGCGACCCAGAGCTAGACCTCGAAACCGTGGGAGATTGGATTGCTGAAAACCTGTTGCAGCTGCGGGACGTAGTACAACCGTACTTGGATGAGATTATGAACGGCGCAGCCACCTCGGGGGACAACGAGGACGCCGGATGAAGCTGACATACCTGACTGCCGCCGCGCCGTGGCGTGAGGCAGTCACTTACCGAGATACGTGGCCTCACGAGTATGTGTTGCTCCAGAGGTACAGGTGATGGACCTTGGTTGAGGCCGTGTGTCGCCGGGACGCGAAAGCCCCGTGCTCTATATTGATAGCGATGGTGAAGGAGAGACGACATGGCTGAGCAACTGCGCGCGGGCGCGGCGACGGCGAATATCACTCCCTGGCTGGGCATCCCCATGCGCGGCGCGTTTCGCGACGTGACTTACGCTGATGCCGTCCATGACGACCTGCTCGCCAAGGCGTTGGTGCTGGACGACAGCGCGCGGCGGATTGCCTTCGTGCTCTGCGACCTCACCATGATGCCGCGCCACATGATGGAAGCCGTCAAAGCGCGCATCGCGGAGCGCGCCGGTATTCCCCCGGACCACGTGCTCATTGCGTCTACTCACACGCACTCCGCGCCTGCAACTGTGACGGTCGGATTCATGGAGGAGCAGACTGCATACACTAGCTGGACTACGCGCAAGATCGCCGACTCTGTAGAGATTGCGGCAGGGCGTCTTCAGCCGGCCCGCATCGGCTTCGCTAGCGTTCAGGAGCCGCGCATCATCTTCAACCGCCGTTACCACATGCGCAACGGGCAGGTGCACTTCAACCCCGGCGTGGGAAACCCCGATGTCTTGCGTCCCGCCGGGACCACGGACCCAGAGTTCACTATCTGTTACGTGGAGAGCAGCGAGGGCGAACCGCTCGCCGTACTAGGAAACTATGCACTGCATTACGTCGGCACGGACACCGGCGCAGAGATTTCTGCCGATTACTTCGGGCACTTCTTTCGCACGATCCAGTGCTTGCTCGGACCGCAAACGGTAGGACTGCTCTTCAATGGCGCATCAGGCAATATCAATAATACGAACGTGTTCAAGCAGTGGCCCCACCGGGGCCACGCCCAGGCGGCGCGCATGGCAAAGGTGCTCGCAGGCCACGTGCTCACCGAGATTCAGCTAATGGAGATGCACGACCACGTTGAACTGCAGGCCATGGTTGGCGGCTTCTCGTTCCCGCGCAAGCAGACCACCGACGATGACGTGATGGTTGCGGATAAAGTGCTGAGCGGCCACTATGCTTACACGGAGGGGCCGTTTTCGGCAGTCACCGGCCAGCCCATCTATCCGGGCTGGGCACCGGCCTACGCCCGCGAGATCAAGGTACTGCACACCATGCCGGAGACTCTTACCTCGACTATCCAGGCGCTTCGCGTCGGCCCGGCCGGCTTTGCCGCGCTGCCGGGCGAGATATTCGTGGAAATCGGCCTTGCGGTCAAGGCGGGCTCGCCGTTTGCCCCCCAGTTCGTTTTGAGCCTTGCCAACGACTACCTCGGCTACGTCGCCACCGACGAGCAGCTTGCGCTGGGCGCATACGAGACCTGGCCGTCGCGCTCGGCAATCGGCGGTCCCGGCACGGCGGATGCCATGGAAAAGACGGCGCTTGCTTTACTTAATGAACTGTTGGATGGATAGTCGTCTTGGCAACTGTCTTCATAATGTCTCGCCGCGGACAAGCCACTCATGCAACCGTACATCCAAGATGTGGACAACCATTAACATGGGGCGTTCTTGTCGTCTCTCCCGCGAAAGCGGGAGTCCATCCTCGTTTGGAGGTTTGCCTCCCAGCCCGTAGCAAATACGGGGCAGACCCAGCGCGGGAATAACGGGCAAATCGGTCCTTATCTTTGTAGCGCGGGGGCTTGTCCCCCGCTCTTGGATGCAAGCATTGCAGAGGCGATTTGGGACTGTGAGTCTGCATTCCAGAGAAGATGGATTCCCGCGTGCGCGGGAATGACGGATGTCGTCACTCCCGCGAAAGCGGGAGTCTATCTGTGTTGAGAGCGTTTCCTGCCACACGCGCGCAAATGGCAGATAGTCTCATGTCTCTTCATGCTAGAGTCTTGGTGAACGCATTAACTCAAGAGACCACCAGTGTACAGAGGATAATTAATCATGTTCGACGGACTGCAAACAGGCCTACACAACATAGCGCTGCTCTCGGATGCCGAGACGCGCTCGATTTCGGCGGAGAATCCCAATGGCGAACGCGGCGGCGGGGCCAAGGCGGTGCCCGACGAGAACAGCGCGGCCTCCTTGCTCGGTCCTGGTTGGAAGGTGCGGCCCAAGATCGAGCTACCCCCGCAATCCACCACGACCCTCGCCGAAATCGAAGGGCCCGGTACCATCCAGCACATTTGGCTCACCGTGCGTCCTCAAGCCTATCGCAGCACGGTCTTACGCTGCTATTGGGACGGTGAAGACACGCCCTCCGTCGAGGTGCCGTTGGGCGACTTCTTCTGCAACGGCCACGCCCTGCGCTATGACGTGAACTCTCTACCTATTGCCGTGAACCCGACCGGCGGCTTCAACTCTTACTGGCCCATGCCCTTTCGCCGCAGCGCGCGCATCACCATCGAGAACGAGTATTGGGAAGCAATCCCAGGCTTCTACTATCAGATCACGTACGCCCTGGCGCCGGTGCCGGAGAACGCCGCATATTTCCATGCCCAGTGGCGGCGGTCCATGACCACCCGCGAGTATCCTGAGCACGTGCTCCTCGATGGCGTAACCGGACAGGGGCAGTACGTCGGCACGTTCATTGCGTGGTCGCAGTTCTCCAACGGCTGGTGGGGCGAGGGTGAGGTGAAGTTCTACATGGACGGCGACACCGACCACCCTACGATCTGCGGCACGGGCACCGAGGACTACTTCGGCGGCGCGTGGAATTTCGGCGATCGGACGTTTTCCACGCCCTTCCTCGGCTACCCGCTCTATAAGCAAGACCCGGTGGAAGTGCCGCTCCACGGCATGTACCGCTGGCACATCATGGACCCGATTCGTTTCAAACAAGACCTGAAAGTGACCGTGCAGGCCCTCGGCTGGTGGCTGAACAAGAAGTTTGAGCCCCTCACCGACGACATTGCCTCGGTGGCGTACTGGTACCAGACCGCGCCGCATGCGCCCTTCCCCGCCATGCCGCCGCTCACCGCCCGCTGGCCGCGCACCTGACCGCGCTCCGCAGAGTCCGTCCCATTGTTCCGCCTAAGACCGCAAGCGGTGGAGGCAAGTAAAGCCTCCACCGAATTTTGGTTTGCCCTAAACCTAGCAACGGGTTGACGCGCTCTCTGTTAATGGTAGTCTGTGCCTCCCAATCGTCTTCTTGGTGAACAGTGAGATACTGCCTGGGCCATATTTCGCGAATACTCTCCCTTTCGGCTAAAACTGGTTGACTACCTCCCTTCTGCGCTATACCATTACCACAGTATCGTGGCTTGGCAACGCCTTGGGAAAGGAGATCGCCCTACACGGAGCAGGCATCCGGTGCGGTACCGTGGTGTCTTGAACGCGCAATGAACCCGTACAGAGATGACTCTTACAAAAAAGGAGAAAGCTGTATCGTGGATACAAATGATCGTTCCGTTCGACTTCAACCGTCACGCCGCCAAATTCTGGCGGGCGGCGGCTCCGCACTAGCCGCAGTCCTGCTCGCCGCCTGCGGACAGGCCGGCACGGCCATGCCGGCCGATGATGCACCGGCTGAGGCAGAAGCGGAAAAACCCGCCGAGCAACCCCAGGCCGAGGCCGCCGAGATCAAAGTCTGGGTCTGGTGGCCGGACCCCGTGGCGTCTGTCGAGCAGATGGGCGCGAACTACACGGAAGCCAATCCCAATGTCAGCGTGTCCGCGGAAGCAGTCTCCGGTTATTGGGACAATTTGCAGGCAGCCTTCGTGGGCGGCACGGGCCCGGACATCTACTTGATGAACAGCGTGAACTACTTCGCGTGGTCGAACAAGGAGATTCCCGCCGACATTACCGCGCAGTTCAAGGCCGACCCCATCGCGCAGGACTTTGCCGCCAACGCCTGGAAGACCGGCATCGACTTCTACACCTACAAGGGCGAGAAGATGTTTGGCGTGCCGGGCATGATGACGAGCATCATCACGCTGTTCAACGAGGACGCCGTGAACGAGGGCGGCTTTGCCATACCATCCGAACTGGGCACCGACTGGAATTGGGACCTGCTGCAGGAGTACGCCATCAAGCTCACGGAGCGCGAGGGCGACAACGTCACGCGCTACGGCGCGTTTGCGCCCGACGCACTTGAGCAAGGTTGGCTGAACTATGTGCGCGCCAACGGCGGCGACTTTCTGGACGACGATTTGCGCTGCGTCATTGATTCACCGGAGTCGATAGAGGCGTGGCATTTTTGCGTGGACTTGGCATTGAAACATCGCGTGTCGCCGACGCGCGAGCAGATCGCTGACTTAAGTCAGGGCATGGCGGGCCGCGGCGGCCGCTTTGCGCTCTTTGGCAGCGGCCAGGTTATTCTTTGGACAGCCGCATCCAACAACGTCAAGTTTCTCAACGAAGCCTGGCCCGGCTCCGGCTTCACCTGGGACTACGGTTACGTGGCGTCTTCGCCCAACACGGGCCATCCGGGCGGCACGACCAACATCGTCGGCTGGTGTATGAATACCAACTCCAAGTCCCCCGACCAGGCGTGGGGTGTCTTCGCCAACATGATGACCAGGGACTCCCAAGACATTCTGGCGCGAGCGGACGTGCTGCGGCCGGCGCGCGACGACTCCGCGCAACTCTACTACGATCCGGAGGTTACCGACGGGCCCGCCAACCGCATCGCCGCGTTTGAGATGTTCCAGTGGACGACCAACCTGCCGACCCACGACGTCGTGTCCTGGGGCGAGATGCTGGGTCCCATGGGAGCATGGAATCCGCAAATCTTCTCCGGCGCTGTCAGCGTGGAGGAAGGGCTGAAGAATATGGCGGCGGAGACTAACGCAATTTTTGACGCCGCAACGTCTTAGCCCGCAAGCACGGGTTTTGCATACTTGGCTCATCCCTGACCGCAGGGTTGAGGGGCGGCTTTCTGAGGCTACGGGTTTTGTTCTCGTAGCCTCAGATTGGCATCTGACGCGCGCAGAATGAGCCGGAAAGTACTCCGCTTGGAGGGACATGAGACCCAATTGAGCGCGCTGCGGGGTGTTCCTACCCATCCCTTTGGGTAAATCATCGTGGGCCCTTAGGGTATCGCCACTGGAGTGTGCTACCGTAGAAACACCCTGTGCTGCAAGAAGGGCATCCTCGCGCGCCTCTTACCGCGAAAGGAAATTCTAGTTGATGGCCACCCTTGACTACCAATCTGAAGAGAAGGTCTATGCCTTTGAGACGGCTGAGATACAGGGCACCTTGCGTCCCGGCAATGAGTTCCCGCATCACGGCCTCACCCACCTCGTGCACAAGGCTACCGGCGTGGAGTTCGTGCATCCGCTCTACGCCATTCTCAACTTGTACCGGTTTATGCACCATGATCCGGCGGGGGCCACCGGCATGGATAGCGATCTTGGCAACCCGCGCCAGGGCGAGCGCGACGTCGAGGCTGACGAGAGCAGCGTGACCTTGCGGTGGGCACTGCAAGATCCCGCGCATCCGGCAATGGCTATCCGCTACGAGATCGCAGAGCCTGCCACTATCGATATGACCGTCACCGTCACGCCAAACGCGAGCGCGCGCGACTTTGAGGCTTTGCTGGCGTGCTACTTTGATCCGGTCCACGTGCCGCACGTCTACCTAGCGCGTGACAAGTTTGAGCTTGAGGATGAACCGGGCCGCTTTGCCGATGAGCCGGAACTTGCCTCCGTGGTCGTCAACCCGATCTTTCGCGGCGGCGTGCTGGTCTATCCCCGCGATGAAGACGCCGTCGGCATCAGCGTGGACGGTCGCTGGCGGGACATTGCCCGCTTCTCGCCGGTGCGACGGTACAAGCTGCCGGTGTGCTTCCAGGCCGACCGCCAACAGCGCGTGGCCGCCGTGCTCATGTCGCGCCCCGAGGACTGCTTTGCAGTTTCCAGCGGCTACGACAGTCCAGACGCGCGCGACCGCTTTCACAAGCACAATCCGCTCTATCTGTCGCTCTTCGGCGGCGCGTTGGAGCCGGGAGTTTTGCGCACAGCGCGGGCGCGGCTGGTGGTCACGGAACTTGACAAAGACCTCTCGCAGCCGCTGGAGCACTACGCGGCCTTCCTGGCTGAAACTGGCGGCGCGTGAGCATGGGTACTGCGAGCGAGAATACGCGAAAACTCCGCATTGCCGTACTGGGCGTCGGCGCGGATCCCGGCTCGCGGGCGCGGCACTTCTTGGCAACGATCGCGCGGCTCACCGACCACTATGAAATGACCGCAATCTGCGACCGCAGCCCTGATGTGCTGGCGCAGGTCGGTGCGCAATACGGCGTGCCGAGCCAGTACACCGACGTGCGCGCATTGTTTGCCAACGAGCAGCAGGACGTTATGCTCAGCCTGACACCGAAAGATTCCCACATAGTCATGGCGCTCACGGCCGCCCGCCACGGTTGCCATATCATCACGGAGATTCCGGTCGCGCTGACGCGCCGCCACGCCGCCGCCATTGCTGAGACCTGCCGGGAAAACGGTGTGCTCTGGGAGGTGGCCGAGCAAGTGTGGCTCTGGCCCAGAGAGCGGCTGAAGCGCCAGATCATTGATGCCGGTCTGCTTGGCGAGGTCACCCACGCCCGGCTCTGGTACCAGACGGGACAGTACCACGCCTTCAGCGGCATTCGCGCCTTGATTGACGCTCCCGCAAAGCGCGTGCTTGGCTACTGCGGCGAGGTGCCAACCGAGCCCTACGTCGCTTACGGCGGTGAGCCGGAAAACTCGCTCAAATGGGACTCGGGCGTAATCGAATTCGCCAACGGCGTGGTGTGTCTCTTTGAAAAACCGCCCCGCGTCTTCCCGTCGAGCCACATCACGTTTCCCACCGGCTGGGAGATCGAGGGGACGAAGGGCAACCTCAGCCGCGACGTGCTCGTGCAATACCTGGAAGGCCAGTCGCCTACTTTTCCTATTCAGGAGCACTATACAGAGCAAGACGGAAGCCAAGTGCTAGAGTCCCTATCCGTCGCCACCGATCCGCCGGTGGTGTGGGAAAACCCCTACGCGCGCTACGGCATCGCAACGCAAGATGACGCGGCGAAAGCCGACATCCTTACCAGCTTTCACCAAGCGATTACGACAGGTACAGAACCCCAGTACGGCGTCGCGGAAGGGGTGCGCGACTACGAACTCTGCCTGGCGGTGCGGGAGAGCGCCGACCGCGGCAACGCGTGGGTCGAGTTGCCCTTAAAGGAGCCAACCGACTTGGAAGAGCGAATCGAAGCCGAGTTCCTGCGGCGCTACGGCCATGATCCTATCGAAGACACGGATGCCCTGCTCGACGCGACGTTTACGCGTTCCGCCACCCTCTGGCCGTTTGCGCACTGGCTGTAGATACGTCAGCCCCGTGAAGCCGATTTAGGAATCCTTTACCATAGTGCTGAATGGGATTGCTGTCGCCACGGCTCACGTTTTCGCTTGCTTTCGCTTTCGGGGCCCACTGCTTTAGGTGGAGCTAAAGGATGAGACCATGACTCTTGCGCCGGAGCCGCTTGACTACCTGCCCCATCTCCCGGCCAAGCGCGACTACGGTATTGGCGTGATTGGCGCTGGCAGCATTGCGCGCGCCGGACACCTGCCGGCCTACCGCAGTGCCGGTTTTAGCGTCGCAGGTGTCTATGATGAGGATGCGGCCAAGGCGGAGTCGTTGGCCGCGGACTTTGAAACCGCGGCGTTTCCGTCGCTGGATGCGCTCTTGGCATCGCCTGAGGTTGCGGTGGTGGACATCGCAACGCCCACGATCACGCATCCGCCGCTCGTCGACGCCGCCATCGCCGCGGGCAAGCACGTGCTCTGCCAGAAGCCCCTCACCTACGACATCGCCAAAGCGGAATCTATGGTGCGCGAAGCGGCAGATGCCGGTGTGCGCCTGGCGGTGAACCAGAACGGTCGCTGGGACCAGGCATTCCGGTCGGTTTACGCTCTGAAGCAGCGCGGCGACCTGGGCGAACTGACCTATGTGCAGATCGATCGTGTGGGTCCGCTGAGCTGGGAGCTGTGGCCGTGGCTGTGGGGCCGTCCGCGCGTACTTATCGTCGAGGATGCCATTCACTTTCTCGATATCGTGCGCTTCATTCTGGGCGAACCGGAGTGGCTTTTCGCCGACGGCTTTCATGCCGGCGACGAGCGCATCAAGGGCGAGACCTCGGCCATCATCACGCTCGCCTGGCCCGGCGGCGCACGCGGCCTGCTGCTCAACCACGCCGGTATCTGGGACGACGACACCCACGCCACGTATCGGTTTGAGGGCACGGAAGGTGTCGCTAAAGGCGATCTTGGCGTCTTCTACAACTTCCCCTACGGCCGCGAGGACACGCTTTCCTATCGCAGCAACCGATATGGTGATGAGTGGTTTGCGCCGGATCTGCAGGGCAAGTGGATACCGGACGCATTAGTGGGGCCGATGGCCGAGCTCTTTGCCGCCATACAAGAAGACCGCGAGCCGATGAACAGCGGCGCGGACAACCTGCGCACGCTGTACCTGGTAGAAGCAGCCTACGAGTCGATTGCGGAGGGACGGGCGGTCAGGCCGCGCACGCCCCCGGAAATGTAACGGCTGCCGATTTGCCGTTCGCACTCGATGCAATCCACGCAATTCAATTCGGATCAGAAGGGGAACACCGGTTGAAGTTGAAGGGTGTCATTCGTCCCGCCACAAGAGAAGATGGATTCCCGCTTTCGCGGGAATGACGGATTGAAGAGCTCTTCTCTTGGTAGCGCGGGGGCTTGTCCCCCGCTTCTAGATTGGTTGAGCGCCGAATTCAAAACACATGGAGCAATTTCATGCGACTACGCTTTGCCGCCATCGGCATACACATCCACGGCCCCGGATCAATACAGGAAATCCTCGCCGCCGGTGACACGGAGCTTGTCGGCATTGCCGAGAGCGACCCGGAACGGCGTGTCGAAGTTGCCCAGCAGTACGACGTGCCGCTCTACGCCAACCATGAGGAGATGCTGGACGCGCTGCGGCCCGACCTTGCGACTATCTGCAATGCGCACCACGAAAAGGCCGCCGCCACACTGGCGTGCCTGGAGCGCAACGTCCACGTGCTCGTGGACAAACCGATGGTTATCGAATTGGATGACCTGGCGCGGGTCGAGCAGGCGCTAGAAACCAGCACGTCCGAGTTGCAGATGATGGTGACCGAGCGGTTTGGCCCGCCCTTTGTGCACCTCAAGGAGTTGGTGGATTCAGGGTATCTTGGCGAGATCGCCGGGTGTGTCGCCACGCGGCCCCATGAGTTTGCTCTGGCCGAACGCGAGCCCTGGATGCTGGAAGAGAGCAAAGAAGGCGGCCCCATCGTTGACCTCATGATCCACGATATCGACCTCGCGCGGTGGTATTCCGGCGCGAGCGTGCAGTCGGTGACCGCCCATCACATGCAGCGCCGCTGGCACGAGTATCCGGGCTTCAACGACGTGGCGCACGCCATGTTCGTCCTGGATTCCGGCATTGTTGCTACCATCGAGGCAGATTGGCTCACACCCCGCAACACGCCCTGGGACTGCCGCTTCTTCCTCACGGGGACCGAAGGCGCTGCCGAGGTGCGCAGCCTGCATTTCAGCGACCTGCTTTACTGGCGCCACGACGAACCCCGCACGCACGTGCAGTTCGGCCGCAACCGTCCGGACTCCAGCGGCCAAGACCTCGTGCGCCGTATTCGGGGCGAAACGCCCATCATCGCGACGGCCCAGGATGCCATAGACTCCACCCGCGCCGTGCTCATAGCGCGAGAAGCCGCGCGGAAGGGGCGTACAATCGCGCTATGAGATGCCGGCATAGCGAAAGTCCATTGAGGCCAGTCCCGGAAGGATTTGTGCCCTCTCGTTGACGAGACCTCGAATCCATCATTCCGGCGCAAGCCGGAATCCAGGGGCCTGGATTCCGCGAGAACTGCCGATGAAAGCAGTGCTTTGCTGAAATCGGCCGCCGTCCCGTGCGCGGGTTGCAAACCTCCGCTACCGAGATAGACCAGATAGGCTTTCTTCCACCCAAAAACAGTCCTGGCTCAAGATGCCGCCTCGAGCGCCCCTCCGCATCTAGCTATCATTACGGGCCAGTCTCTCTGGCGGGGCCATCATCGACATCAGAACCGCCTGCGTCACATCGTCTCTTGGCTTTAGCACGCAAGAAGCTGGGCATAGAGCCCGGCTCAGGACGCGGTTCACCCGGCACCCAGTGGCAACTGAGCGAGACGGAAATCACCGCGTCGGGCCCCCAGGCGTCGAAGACCGGCTCCAAGCTGCTCATATCGAACATGAGGTCGCATGTGGGACACTGGTGCCGCAGCGTAGAGTTGGGGGTGCGATAGTCAGTCCGCCACCGTTTTCGTGTAGAAGTGGGACAATTCGGCAGGGTCAGGCAGACGCACCGGCTTGCCCTGAAACTCGTCAGGAATGCGCTGTACGACAATCTCATGCCTTGGCATTGGTGCCTCCCTTGGAACACGAAGATCACTGTCCGTCATTACCATGAATCTAGCGCAGGGGACTCCGTCATTCCCGCGCAAGCGGGAATCCATCTTCAATCTCTCCGGCAGCGCGGAACACGGCGGTGGGATACCAAACCTCCCGATACACGCCCTCCGGCGACCGCGCATCGCGGAACACAAAGCCGTAAAGCCACTCGTAGCGTCCGTCGTCGTTCAAGACGTACTCGTCTCGGATGCCGTCTGTGTATAGCACCGGGCATTCTGCCAGTGCTTGCTCATCCTCGGTGAGAGCTGGGTCCTGTGTATAGAAAGCATCGGGAAAATACTCATGCGAGAGCGCAAACGAAATGACCGTATCCGGCTCCCACCTTCTCTCCATGGCACTCAGCAGGTCTTTGCCAAACTTTCTTCTTGTGGCGTCGATCTCTTCCTGGCTCGGCCACAATTCACCACAGCTTCCACAGCGAAACTGTCCGGTAGGATATGCCCGGCGAAAGTCAGCCAGTGTATAGGTGGGCACGTGAAGCTGCACCGGCTTGCCCCTTGATTCCGTGGGGATAAGATGATTGGTCACAGACCTGTGAATTACCCGCCTCCGCTTTGGCATCTTTGTCCCTTCCTTGCCAATGCTGTCTCGCCGCTATTTCCGATGGGCAGACGTGGCTCATGTCGCTTTTCGCTCATGAAAGGCAATTAACGTGGATCACCGCCTAGGCATGGTATACCCTTTGATAGAGCAGAAATGATGTAGAGCATCCTTCAATATCCAATGTAATCCAACAAACTTTGGAGTCAATGGGTAAGAGTTGAGTTTGCCAGCCATGACTTGGCTACTTGCTAACAAGATTCTGACCAAAACCGCATTGCCGAGAAGGCTCTATGTCCTCGGACTTGGCCTACCAGCATGTGTTTGGTGCCGCTATCACAGTTAGGACAGGTTAGCCCAAGTAAGAATCAGACTCTGTCAGGGTATGGTGTACAGAAGTCATCGTATTCAGTCATAACCGTAAGGAGCAACGCCCAATGTCCGCCGCTTCGACCAACGACCCCTATCTCGAGCGCTTGCAGCACGTTTACGTGGCCGTGGTCTCCGACGCGCTCGATGCCCTCGGCTTGCGGCACCAGGTGATGGCGCCGCGCGTGCGGCCGCTCTATCCGGAGGCAAGAATAGTTGGGCGCGCCCATCCGATCCACTTTCGTCCGGCGGAGCGCATTCCTTCGCAGGCGGAATACCACTACATGGAGATCGAGGCCATGGACTGCCTGCTGCCAGGGGAAGTGTATATCGGCACGCTGGGTGACGCGCCGCCGTGCGCGCTCTTTGGCGAACTCTTTTCCACCTGCGCCCAGGCCCGTGGGGCTACCGGCGCAGTCATCGACGGCCCTGTGCGCGACAGCGGCATGATCATCGCCAAGCCGTATCCGGTCTTTGCCACGGCGTTCTGCGCCGCCGATGCCGCCGGCCGCGCCGAGGCTATCGCCCACAACGTGCCCATCACGTGCGGCGGGGTGCTGGTGCATCCCGGCGACTACATCCTTGCCGAATACGACGGCGTGGTGGTCATTCCCCACCAGCACATCGAGGCGGTGTTGCAGCCGGCCGAGGAGAAGGTGAAAGGCGAGAACACCGTACGCGCGGAACTCGCCGCAGGTGAAAAGATGCGCGCGGTCTTCGAGCGCCACGGGATACTGTGAGCCGTCTTGCTGCACAGCCAACGGTTAGGATCAACTGCCGCCGTACACTCTACCGAGAAGTGTGGGACGCAACCCGTCCGTTCGTCCTGAGCATGCCTGTCCTGAGCTTGCCGAAGGGTCGAAGGATGAACGGACGGCAGTGCGTTGAATACTCTCCACCTTGATGCAAGGAGCGGAGGGCAAGCCCCCGCGCTACGGGTGACTTGGGGGTTTTCTACGCACGATGGGAGCAACGCCCGCACTCCGGTAGCGCAGGTTTGCAACCTGCGTCCGAGGAAGGGGCAGGCGCTTTGCTGGCGCCAAAGGTGTAGCGCCATTCGCTCTAATGGCCGCCGTTGACCCCGGATGCACTTCACTATGAGTCCAAGAGGCGGGGGACAAGCCCCCGCGCTACTATTGAGGTCGGTTGCCGCCGGATGCTCTGCCGTGAAGTGCGAAACGCGACCCGTCCGTACTTCGACAAGCTCAGCACGAACGGCGTGTGTGCGCCATGCTGCTACCAAGAGTGAGCCGTTCCGTACACCCTTCGATAGACTCAGGTCTAACGGATCGGTTCCATCGAGCAAGGGCTCCCAGTCGGGGGCCCGGATGCGATCTGTTCAGCGCTGAAGCTACCACATCCTCTACAGCGGCAGGGCAATCGCCTGGCCGGTCTGCATGCTGCGGGTGACCGCTTCCGTGAACTCCATGTACTTCACGCCGGTTTCGGGCGGAGTGTGGGTGATCTTCTCCTGGCCGCGGATTGCGCTAACGAATTCCTCTTCCACGCGCCAGGCGCCGGCTTCATGGTCAGGGATGGGAATCTCTTCCAAGGCAGTATCGCCTCGCCTGCCACCGTAGAGGACATTCTCGCAGTAGCGCAGGGTGCCTTCGCTGCCAAAGAGGTACGCCTCCGGCGCCCCGGCCAAGCCGGTCACGCCCGAGACCTGCATGTGCAATTGCGCGCCGCACGCCATGTCGGCCACGACGTCCACGTGCTCAGGCACGCGCACGGCGCGCAGCGCGCCAGTCTCGTCCGTCCGCATCTTCGTGTATATCTTACCCATGGCCTGCACGCGGATGGCCTCGCCCACCCACCGCAAAACGGCCTCATACCAGATACCCATGCTCATGATGTTGAAGCCGCTCAGGTCAAAATCCTGGCGCCAGTGCAGGGGCGCTTCGGCATCGAGAAAGTCGCCGCCCACGCGCACTTCGATGGCGAGCAGATCGCCCAGGTAGCCTTCCGCCAGCAGGCGCTTCAGCGTCGCATCTACCCGCAGCGTCATGGGTGACGGCACGATCTGCACAACCAGATGCGGATTCGCTTGCGCGGCGGCGTGCATCTCCCAGGCTTCGGCGGCGTTCATGGCCATGCGCGCCTCGCAGAGCACGTGCTTGCCGGCGGCCAACGCCGCCAGGGTCACCTGGCAGTGAAGATAGGGCCACGTGCCGATGACGATGGCGTTGGTGTCCGGCGCGTCGACCAGTTCATTCCAGTTGTCGTACGTCGTGGAAATGCCGAACTCCTCCGCGGCGCGCGCGCTGGACTCCGGGCTGCGGTTGCAGACGCTAACGACCTCCACGCCCTCGATTGCCTGCAGGCCGGGGATGTGTTTGCCGCGCGTGTTTGCGCCCGCGCCGATGATGCCGACACGAATCGGTTCTAAACTCATTGTCTCTTGCCTCTATGCACTTTGAATTGCTGTCAACTCAACCGAATTAAATTGCCGAAATGCGCCCCCAAAGTGAGACTTCCTATCAAGCATTAGATCGGAGGGCTTCAATGCGCAGAATATCATTGCCTACAGAGTCTCACTAGCCTTCAATATCACGGCCGAGGAAGACGCGATTCCGCTGCCGACAGGCTTCCAGCACGGAGAAACTCCCCGCCTTTGGATCAAAATGAAACCTGCGCCGTTTCTCCGCCTCCGAGCAAAGGAGTGACCACGCCCCAAGTTAGAAGGGTTCGCTATCGACCGGAATCTTGAGAGTCAAGGCGCTCTTCGATAAGGGTCTTGACCGCATCGATGCGAAGTAACTCTTCTACAAAGTAACTTAGATTTGGGTATTGATCGGCTTTTCGCTCTTCAATAATCTCGCCGTAGTTAATTTCCAACAACTCACAGAACTCTCGCCCGGTCATGGCTTCTTCTAATGTGATCTTGCTCTTCAGGCCCACAACGATCTCTTCACGGCTATCTTGATTGAAGCAACAAATGTGTGCGGACATTGTGTAAGGGACATACTGCGCGTTCATGCTAATGAAGTCGGACATTGACCTGCGTTCCGCCGCTGCCTTTTTTGTGTCAAAATTGTCTCCGTCCTTCAATTCGACGACATAGCAATGCTGATGGCCATCGCGACGACGAAAGAGCACAAAGTCGGGTTCAGAGCCAGCAAAATCCAGCGTTTTGCAGGCTTTCAATTGGCGCTTATCGGCCAAGAATATGCCTGCGGGCATAATTTCCAGCTTCAAAAACCTATCGAGGTCATCTATGAGTTTGACCCTACTTCTGATTATTCGCTCCAGTTCTGTACCAGAACCTATAACGGCTCCTTGAATTCGGCTAATGAGTATTCCTAATTCCACATCGCCGAAGAGCCGTTCATAGCCGCCAGCACGCCTGCCTTTGTAGTTGCTAATCCGTGCCATACTTTCCCGCTATATCGCATCCCAGGAAGTGTCTGTCCTTTAGACGGCACGCCTCCAGCACGGAGAAGCTGCCGGCTGCCGGATCTATCACTACATCTCCCGGATTGGAAACGGCTTCTAAGAGCGCAGCCTGTAGTCCGACGGGCTTCCTATGCGTCTCACCTTGACGTGTGACCCGTTCCATCCACACGTCGGGTATGTCGTGTGACTTCCACACGCCTTTTGCACGTCGCGGTTTCTTTTGTAAGACTAACAGGTACTCACTTCTTCTCCTTGTACGGTAACCCATGCCAATGCGACCCTTGTCCCATGTGACGAGATCGACTACATCGAGGTGTGTTCCCATACGCCAAGCATCTATTCCCGTGCAGAGGTGATACTTATCCGTCCACAGGAACAAGTGTCCGCTCGGCATCAGAACACGGTCTATACCACGAACAAAAGCACCAATTGTCTCCTCACTCATTTGTGGGAGGGAACACCGTGCTTTGCTTCTACTCCGCCCTTCGTTGCCGTATGACATCTTGTCTAGCAGGCCACGGTACTGGGGATCGAGAAATGCAACCGGGACCTTTCCATCGGGCAAGAGACTAAGAAACTCTAACCCTTCCATCTCCAATTCGTCGTTGAATCTGAGATCAGGAGGTAGCTCCAATTCGGGCATCTCCATGTCTCGAAATGTCGAAAACACGGATTTGACCAATGGCTCCTCTTGTTTCAATGCAGGTTCGGCCATTTTGCAATTTCCTTTATTTGGACGAAGACTTGGAATTGCACTCGGTCCGGCTAGGAGGCCTATGTCATCGTGCAAGCGTCTCCACAATTGAGTTTCGTCTATATTACGCCTGTCTCAACTCCAGAACAACATAGCTAGAACCATCATGAGTGCTGTGGATTCTGTGTATTCCAGCTAGATTTGCCAGCAACTCTCGACTAGGATCGAATCCACTCGAGCAGTTTAGCGCCTACGCTGAAACTGGAAACCAGACCGGACTCGACCACGCCGTGCGTCCGTCCTCCTGTACCACGCGCACATAATAGTAGACCCAGTTCTCGCCGTTGCCGTTGCTGACACTGGGGGAAATCTTTTGCAGCCTTTCAAGCGGATCGGTATCTTCCAAAGTGCCTTCGTGGTAATAGTCGTCGGCGTAGAAGCGCTTCACGTCCACGCCGTTGCGGACTAAGCTGACGCTCTTGAGGCGCTCGCTACCCGAAACTGAGTAGGCAATGGTGCGCGGGCCGCCATCCAGCATTGGGCCTTCCGCGCCCATGGGCAGGCCATTGGTCTCCGTCCACAGCCCAATCTTGCGACCGGAAGCGGCGATACAACGCCGGGCGCGCAGAGCCTCGAAGATGCCCTCCCGGGTAAACTCCTTGACATACAGCCCGCCGATACCCGTGCCCAGGGCGTTCATGCGCAATTGGCTCAGGCGGCCCAGGCGCTTGTTGCTCGCCGCCTTTGGATTGTCCGAGTGGTAGTAATGACCGCCGGCGTGGCCCGTGTGGTTGTCGCCGCCGCCGATGACGCCGACGCGATGCGCCTCGGCCAGACCGTCTTGTAAAAAGCTGCCGGTGGCGCTCGGCGACCAGTTGGGGTCGCATTCATGGGGATTACCCTGGTATTCGTAGTTGCCCCAGAGGGAGGTGATCTCCACCACCGGCTCCCAGTGGGCGTGATGCTGCGACCAGTCATACGGCGTGGCGTCGCGGGCGAGGTGGTGGGGGATACTAAGAGAATCGTAGGGCAACGCTTCCAACTGTTGCCAGAGCTGGGAAAGGTCGGTTACCGCCGCGCCGCTGCGCAGAATCGGCGGCTCGTCATGATTGAAGATGGTGTTGCGGTGACCCCACTGCCGGTCTTTGGGAGAGTTCCACTCGTACGCCGGGACACTCACGAAACGGCCCGGCTCGTGGTACTGGCGGTTAGCATCGAGAATCTCCGACCATTCATCCTCTACCAGCATCCTACCGTTGCCCGACCACGTATGATCGGTCACCGCGCCGAAATCCATATGCGCCACGTCCCGGGCGTAGCGGTAGCAGTCGGCTGGCGAACCGTCGAAGCCATCGGGAAGCGTTTCCTCGCCCCAATAGCATGACGAGAAATACGAGTGAATGTGCAGGTCTCCCCATACGAGGCGGTAATCCGCCGGCTGGCGTACCATCGAATCCAGTCCCCCCTCCGATTCCTCAAAAGCGTCGTCGCTACCATTGTACGTCGTCTCTGGATGACATGCAGTACGCTGCATGCGAATGCTGCTACTCTACGTAGGGATGGCCTGCCCAGCGGGAAAGGTGTACACTGCAATCTGGAGATTGATGCCGAACCCGCTTTGACTTCTGCGAATTGGAGCATTCTTGGGTCTGCACGCATAGGTAACCCACACGCGGCAACCTGCGTCCACCACAGCGAAATAGCGATACCGGAAGGGGCGTTGTGATGTTCGATCAGTCATTCAAAGATTCCTTTGACAAGCAAGGCTATGTCATTGCGCGGGGCTTGTTTCCGCCGGACGAGGTAGCGGCGCTTACCGAGCATTACATGTACTTGCGGCAGAACGGGACCTACAAGGGCGACTCCGCCGGTGTGGAGAGGCCGAACGGAGACCCGTCTGCCGACCCTCTCAAGCAATTCCCCCGCATGATCCATATGCACCGCTGGGACGACCTGAGCCTGCGGTGGATGCTGGACCCGCGCTTCCGCGACGGATTGGCGACACTGTTAGGTGCCGACCCGTTCGCGGTGCAGAGCATGATCTACTTCAAGCCGCCCGGCGCGCGTGGACAAGCCATGCACCAGGACCAGTTCTATCTGCAAGTGCAGCCCGGCACCTGCATGGCGGCCTGGCTTGCGCTCGACGACTGCGATGAGGCCAACGGCTGTCTACAGGTGGTGCCCGGCAGTCACACCCTGCCGGAACTGTGCACGGAGGAGGCGGACACCGCTCAGAGCTTTACGGACGTCACCGTGCAGTTGCCGGATCAAGTGAAGACCGCTCCGGTGCTCATGGATGCCGGTGACGTGCTCTTCTTCAACGGCCAACTCATTCACGGAAGCTACCCAAATCGGACCATTGACCGCTTCCGCCGTTCCCTCATCGGCCACTACATCATGGGCAGTGCGGAGAAAGTCTCCAAGTACTACCATCCGGTATTGCGCATGGATGGCAGCGTTGTCGATCTAGGCAACAGCGAGCGCGGCGGCCCCTGCGGTGTGTGGGTGGAAGAAGACGGCCGACCAGTGGTGGAAATGGCAGTCGGCGAGTAGGGTTTGGGCTTACTGCGCCCCGAGCTGCAGGCTGGCCCATATCAGGGCCACGTAGAACATAAACGGCCCGGTGAAGAGCAGGCTGTCTATCCTATCCAAGACTCCGCCGTGGCCGGGGATAAGCCTGCCGGATTCTTTCGCGTCCGCGCCGCGCTTGAGGAGCGATTCCACCAAATCGCCAAGTTGCGCAACCACCGCCGTGGCAAGACCGATCAGGCCCGCCAGGATTGGGCTGAGCGGGAATGGGGTGAATTGCGCGTAGAGCGCTGCCACCGTGACCGCGATGAATGCGCCGCCAAGCGTGCCTTCGAGGGTCTTGCCGGCGCTTAGGTGCTGGAAGATGCGGCGTTTGCCGATGCTCCTGCCGACAAGATACGCCCCTGTGTCATACGCCCACGTGACGGCAAGAGCAAAGATCAACCAAAGTTCGCCCCGCACGTAGATGTAGTCACGCAGCGCGACGGTGTGGCCCAGCAGCCAGCCCACGTACATGGCGCCCGCCACTGCCATGCCCCAGCCGGTGAACGTCTGCGCGTGATCGCGGCCCCGTGGCAGCAAGAGCACCCATAGCGAGCAGAGCACGATCAGGGTAAAGAAGAGCGGTGGCAGTATCACCAGCTCCGCATAGCCCGCCCATATCAAGCTGTAGGGCCACAGGAAGAAGCCAAGGGCGAGCGCACCGGCGGTGACGCGGTGCACGGCAAGCCCTGTCCCGCGCACAAGACTCACGTATTCCCACAGCGCAAGCCCACCCAATACAAGCATGCCGATCAGGAGCCAAGGGTTGCCAAAGTAGGCGAGGGCCAGCAAGAGGGGGGCGTAAATCACCGCCGAAACAGCGCGGATCGCAAGATCCTGCCAGCCCGTGCGTTGCGCTGCGCGGCTCGTCCCGCCGCGCTTATTGCTTCGCTTTGCCATTGCGGCTGCTCGAGGAGTCTTCGCTTCCAGCGCAGTCGTCGCTTCCAGCGTAGTCGCCGCCCCCCGAAAGTGAGCCGAATTTGCGCTCGCGGCGGCTGTAGTTTGCGAGCGCGGCGTAGAACTCTTCACGCCCAAAATCCGGCCAGAAGACCTGCGCGGCGTAGTACTCGGCGTAGGCGGCTTGCCAAAGCAGGAAGTTGGAGAGCCGCATCTCGCCCGCGGTACGTATAACCAGGTCCGGGTCCGGCAGATTGCGGGTGTACAGGTGCCGCGCAATCGTCTCTTCCGAAATGCGGGACGCAGGCACGCCTTCCGCGACGATTTCCCGCACGGCATCGACGATTTCGCTGCGTCCGCCGTAGTTGAAGGCGAAGTTTACCGTGAGCCGGTCATTGCCGCGTGTTGCCTCCTCAAGCTGGTCGATTGCTACCTGCAAGGTGGAAGGCACGGCATCGCGGCGCCCGATGGAGCGAACCCGGATCTGGTTTTCCATGATCGCGTCCTGTTCGCGTTCGATCGACTCCTCAAGCAGCGTCATGAGGCCGCTAACTTCTGCCTCAGGGCGCGCCCAGTTTTCCGTTGAAAACGCATAGAGGGTGAGGACCTTGACGCCGAATTCCACCGCTGCCTCGGCCACTTCACGCACGCAGCGGGCACCGGCGCGATGTCCCTCCAAACGCGGCAGACCGCGCCGCGCCGCCCAACGGCCGTTGCCATCCATCACGATACCGACGTGGACGGGCGTAACGGTCAGCGGGGGCAATTCCCCCGCCTCCTTCGGTGCGGTCTTCACTGTTCTGGCAGGCGACGGTTCCATCGTTAGATGGTCAGGATTTCCTCTTCTTTCTCGGCGAGTATGGCATCGACGCGTTCTATTTCAGCGTCGGTCAGCTTCTGCAATTCGCCCTGCGCCCGGCGAACATCGTCTTCGGAGGCACTGCTGCTCTTTTGTTGCTTGCGCAATTCGTCCTGCGCAGAACGCCGGCTATTGCGGATAGCAACGCGGGCTTCCTCAGCGCGTTGCCGCACCATCTTTGCGAGTTCTTGGCGCCGTTCCGCAGTGGGTTGAGGCAAAGCGATGCGGATAACGGTACCGTCGTTGTTGGGAGTAATGCCGAGTTCAGACTTAAGGATCGCTCGTTCGATAGCCGGAATGGACTGCTTGTCCCAGGGCTGAATGACGATCAGTCTCGGCTCGGGCACAAGGATAGTTGCTACCTGATTTAAGGGCATTTCCGTGCCGTAGTACTCAACGGCGATTTCCTCGACGAGGGCCGTGGAAGCTCTGCCGGTGCGAATGCGGGCAATATCGCGCTGCAACGCCTCCGTTGCCAAGCCCATGGTGATTTCCGTGTCCTCAAGAATTGGCTCCAGCATCGTCCCTTTCTCCTATCAGGGTCCCAACCGGCTCCCCTTGCAGCAACCTCTCCAACGCTCCGGCATTCTCCAGCTTGAAAACGGCAATGGGCAGGTCATTCTCCATACAGAGCGAGATGGCGGTGCTGTCCATTACCTTCAAGCCCATGTTCAGTGCGTCCAGGTACGTAAGGTAGTCAAATTTTCTGGCGTTCGGATTGATGACGGGGTCGCTCTCATACGCGCCGTCAACTTTCGTGGCCTTTATCAGGATTTCGGCGTTGATCTCCATGGCCCGCAGCGCGCCCGCCGTGTCCGTCGTGAAGAAGGGATTCCCGGTGCCCGCGCTGAAGATGACAACCCGGTCCTGTTCCAAGTGGTCGATCGCTCGCGCACGGATGTACGGTTCGGCGACTTCGCGCATCTCGATTGCGGTTTGCACCCGCGCGTCCAAGCCTTCCCGCGCGACGGCATCCTGGAGAGCCAGTGCGTTTATGACCGTGGCCAACATGCCCATGTAGTCGGCTGTGGCGCGGTCCATGCCCTGGTCGGCTGCCAGTTCGCCCCGCCAGATATTACCCCCGCCAATGACAACGCCAATCTGTACGCCTAGGCGGCGAGCGGAGGCAATCTGCTTGGCGATGTCGCGTGCGATTGCCAGGTCTATGCCATACTCGCCCTTCCCTTTGCCCATAAGCGCCTCGCCGCCGATCTTGAGCAGCACGCGCTTATAGCGTAGCTTTGCCATACATCCTCTTTGCTCATACAGAGCCGGGTTGTCGACGCCCGTTCAGAAAGAGCTCGCGTGTAATTCAGACGCTCTAAAGGCCGCGTTCGTAGCGGCAAAAGCGCCGCACGACGATATTCTCACCGGTCTTTGCAATGGATTGCTTGACAAGGTCGGCAACGGTCAGCGACGGATCACGCACAAACGGCTGCGCAAGCAATACGGTCTCTTCCGGGTTGCCCTCGTAGTCTTCCGGCAAGTCTTCTTCGCTTACAAACTCGGGGCTCATGCCGGCGATATGTAAAGCGATTTCGTGCACGAGATGCTGGAATTCCTCCGTGCGCGCCACGAAGTCCGTTTCACAGTTCACTTCCACCAAGACGCCGACACGACCGTCACCGTGGATGTACGAGTGCACCAAGCCCTGGGAGGCCTTCCTGTCCGCGCGTTTCTCCGCCTTCGCCAGTCCTTGCTCGTCCAGCAGCTTCTTGGCGGCTGCATGGTCTCCGTTCGCTTCTTCCAAGGCCCGCTTGCAGTCCATAATCCCTGCGCCGGTTTCCTCGCGCAGCGACTTGATGTCCGTAATTGTCACCGTTGCCATTTGTTGGAATCTAACTCCCTTTACCTAATTGCGTTTTCAAACTGAGCGGCCTAACCCGCATCTTCTTCAGCGGTCTCTTCCGTGGGCTCGGCTTCGGCTTCTGCATCCGGGTCGGCGGCCACTGCATCCACCGCACTTTCTGACTCTGCCTCGGAGGCCTGGGCCGCGCGCAGTTCCTGCCCGCTGTGTATGGCATCGGCAATGAGTCGCGTGATGAGGCGGATTGACTTGATGGCGTCGTCATTGCCGGGAATGGAATAGTCCACGTGATCGGGATCGCAGTTCGTGTCTAGCAGCGCTATGACAGGAATGCCAAGCTTTTGCGCCTCTGCAACCGCAATGTGCTCGCGGACGGTATCGACCACGTAGAGGGCGGAAGGAAGGCGGTGCATATCCCGGATGCCGTTGAGGAAGCGCTGGAGCTTCGCCAGGCGATCCTGGAGTCGGCCCACTTCCTTCTTGGAGAAACTCTGCCAGGCGTCATTCGCCTGCTCGGATTCCATTTCTTTCATCTTCGCCAGACGCTGACTAATGGTGGCATAGTTGGTCAACATGCCACCCAGCCATCGCTGATTGACGAAAGGCATCCCAACACGGGAAGCCTCTTGCTCCACAATCTCCTGCGCCTGTTTCTTGGTGCCGACAAACAGGACTTCCCGGTTTTCCAGCGCGAGGTCGCGGGCAAAGTCGCAGGCTTCCTGCAGTCCGCTTGCGCTCTTTTCAAGATCGATGATATGGATCTTGCTTCTCGCCATGTAGATGAAAGGCTTCATCTTGGGATTCCACCGGTTGGTCGGATGCCCAAAATGCACGCCCGCGTCAAACAAATCCTTCAGACTCGCCACGGCCATTCGTTCGCGACCCCTTCCGCACTCCTGTGCCTACGAGCGATCAGGCTCGTTGCTCCTTTACACATATTAACAAGCCTCGCACGTACATTCCTCGTGCAGGCCCGTTGGCTATCTAGAACAGTATACCGTCTACGCCGCGTGGGCGGCAACGCAGTTGCACCGAATATGGGTACATAAACTAGCTCAAAGACCCCGCCTCACCTTGGCGTCACCCGTCCTTTTCTCTCCCTTAATGGGCGATCGGAATTTCCGATTTACGTGCAGAGCAAGTTTGCATGGTCACCCTTCCCACTGGCCACTCACGAGCGAGACGCTAGCCATTGCTCCGCCATGTCCGCCACGGCAGAGCCTATGCTCAGCGAGGCTGTCGCCGCCGGTGACGGCGCATTGAGCACGTGGATCATGCGCGGCTCCTGCACAATGTGAAAGTCCTCCACCAGTTTGCCCTGCCGGTCTAGCGCCTGCGCCCGCACGCCCGCGCCCGCGCGCACCAGGTCCCGGCTGGTGACGTCCGGCACAAGCTTCTGCAACTCCTTTACCATCGCGCGTTTATTGAGCGAGCGGTACATTTCACCGAGACCGGTACGCCAGTAGCGCGCCGCCATGCGCCAGAACCCCGCGTAGCCGAGGATGTCCAGGGTATCGCCCACGCTTACGTCCCGCCAGCGGTAGCCCTGGCGCCGGAAAGCCAGCACGGCATTCGGACCGACCTCAATAGCACCGTTGATGCGGCGCGTAAAATGAACGCCAAGAAACGGAAAGGCGGGATTAGCTACGGGATAGATGAGATTGCGCACCAAGTAGCGCTTTTCCGGCACGAGCTCGGAATACTCGCCGCGGAATGGCGCGACTTTAATCTCCGGCTTCAGCCCGGCGGCCATGCTGACGCGGTCCGCATACAGGCCGCCGCACGTGATCACGTGTTTGCTCCGAACGTCTCCCTGGGTTGTCTGGAGGCGCAGCGCGTTGGGCTCTTCAACAATCGCGGTCACTTCCGCGCCTGTGCGGACCTCACCACCGGCACCTTCAAGGAGCTTGCGATAGGCCTGAGCAACGAGGCTATAGTTGACGATACCGGCGCTTGGCACATGGATGGCTCGTATCCCGGTGGCATAGGGTTCCAGTTCCCTTAGCTCTTCCGGCCCGATCATGCGCACGCCAGGCACACCGTTGGCTTGGCCCCGCCGCAGTAACTCTACCAAGGCGGGAACTTGCCCTACTTCCGTGGCGACGATCACCTTGCCACAGCGGTCGTAAGGTATGCTGTGCTCTTCGCAAAAGGCAACCATGCGTTCGGACCCCTGCACGGCCATGCGCGCGCGTTGAGAGCCGGGCCGATAGTAGATGCCGGAATGAATGACTCCGCTGTTGTGACCGGTCTGATGCTGGGCAATGTCAGCTTCTTTTTCAAAGATCGCGATGCTGAGTCCATTGTAACGCTGAGCCAGTGCGCATGCGGTAGAGAGCCCGACGATGCCGCCGCCGACTATGGCGATGTCTAATGGGGAACTTTCACTCATGCCGTTCCTGGATTTTCCTGTCGTGCATACTGCCTATCGCTGCATCAGAGTATACCGTGACTGCCGTCGGCGCAAAGGTCTAGAGGGTGCTGTCACGCCTCGCTCTAGTTGCGCCGCTGTGTACTACCGCGCTACTGTGCTACTGAATGCGTGAAAGTGAAAGAAGGATTGCCACCATGGGCCAACGTGATCACGAAAACTCCCGTCTGCCCGATACAGACGCGCTCACAATAGAAGGCGACGTTGCCGCGCAGATGATCGCCGGCATTCATCGCTACTTGGATCGGGAACTGACCGCTGCCGATAGCGTTGCGGAGGAGTCTTTGCAGTCGCTAGCGGATTCCGCGGAAACATTCGACGCGCGCATTGCCGCAAAGCGACAGGAATTCGCACACAATATCGGCGTCATTGACGAGCGCAAACCTGTTGCGGCCCTGGAATTCGTGTGCTCGACCACCGATCCCTTCCGCGTCGCCGCCACGCGAACGTACGACGTTCACGCCATTCGCTGGCCGGTGCTGGAAGGAGTTGAAGGCGAAGGCCTGCTCCTGCGGCCCAAACAACCGCCCATTGCCCACGTGATTGCGGTGCCCGATGCCGACTGTTCGCCGGAGATGCTCGCCGGCCTCGCTCCTGGCTTGGAACCCGAGCAGCAGTTCGCGCGGCGCTTGGTGGAAATGGGGTGTCAAGTGGTGGTGCCGGTGCTCATCGACCGTGAGCACACGTGGTCGGGCAATCCCGCCATTCGCATGACCGACCAGCCCCACCGCGAGTATGTTTACCGCATGGCCTGCGAAATGGGACGTCACGTCATCGGCTACGAGGTGCAGATGCTCTTGGCGCTCGTGGGTTTCTTTGCGGCGCAACCGGTGCCGGAAGACGTGCCGGTGGCAGCGTTTGGCTACGGCGAGGGCGGACTGCTGGCGCTCTACAGCGGCGCGCTGGACGAACGGATCGCGGCAGTGGGCGTAAGCGGTCATTTCCGCAACCGCACCCAGTTGTGGCAAGAGCCGCTCTATCGCAACGTCTGGCGTATGCTGCGCGGCTTTGGCGATGCCGAACTCGCCAGCATGGTTGCCCCGCGCGCTTTGATTGTCGAGGCTGCAAACGCGCCTGACATTCCCGGCCTGCCGCCCATTCTCGATTTAGAACGTGTGCGCGGACGGGTTGGCGCGCCGGGAAAGATCGAACCCGCTCCGTTAGCGGAAGTTCGGGCGGAAGTTGCACGCGCGCGACTGGCCTACGCGGCGTGCGATGCCGCAGACCGGCTTGTGCTGGCGGAACCTCACGCAGATGATCCTGGGCCCGGATCGGCAGCGGCTCTAGCCGCGCTGCTCCATGGCTTGGGTGTTGAGACAGGCGACAAAGCACCGGCAAGCGCTCCCCGCGACGCCCGCACCGGCTTCGACCCATCCGCACGCATGCAACGGCAATTCAACCAAATCGTGACCCACGTGCAACAGCGCCTCGAACTGGCGTGGCGCACGCGTGAAGATTTCTGGTCGGAGGCAGATACGTCTTCTTTGGAGGCATGGGAAGCATCCAACGCCACATATAGAAAGCGGTTCTGGGAAGACCTCATCGGCCGCTGCCCGGATCCCAGTCTGCCGTTCAACGCCAAGAGCCGTCCGTATGGCAATAGCGATGCGTGGATCGGCTACGAATTGACGCTGGACGTGCATCCCGACATCTTTGCCCACGGCATCTTGCTAGTGCCCAAAGACATTGCCCCCGGCGAACAGCGGCCGGTGGTGGTCTGCCAGCACGGACTCGAAGGACGTCCTGAGGACGTGATCAAAGAGGAAGAGGGCCCGTACCATGCCTTTGCCGCGCGGCTGGCGGAACGCGGCTATATCACCTACGCACCCCAGAATCCCTACATCGGCTACCACGAGTTTCGCACGCTCCAGCGCAAAGCCAATCCCTTGGGCTGGACGCTGTTCACCTTTGCCATTGCCCAGCACGAGCAACAACTCCGCTGGCTGTCCTCGTTGCCGTTTGTCGATCCCGACCGCATCGGCTTCTACGGCCTCTCCTACGGCGGAAAGGCGGCCATGCGCATACCGACGGTGCTGACCCGGTACGCGCTTTCCATCTGCTCCGGCGACTTCAACGAATGGGCACGCAAGTGCGCGAGCACCGACTACTTCTCGGGCTACATGTTCAACCATGAGTGGGAGATGCAGGAGTTCAACCTGGGGCAGACCTTCAACTACGCCGAAATGGCCTATCTCATGGCGCCGCGCCCGTTCATGGTGGAGCGCGGCCACCGCGACGGCGTGGCCTCAGACGAATGGTGCGCCTACGAATACGCGCGAGTCCAGCGCCGCTACGCCGACCTCGAGATCCCCGAACGCGCCGAAATCTACTACTTCGACGGCGGCCACATGATCGAAAGCACGGGTACGTTTGCGTTTCTAGATAGGCATCTGAACTGGAAGCCACGCAAGAGTTAGCCGCAAGATGAAGCTCTCACGAAGATCAATGCTTGCAAGCACGGCGGCGCTGGCTGCCGGATGTAGCTTTGCAGAGCCTCAGCTTGATGCGCCGAGCGTGCCGCAAGCGGTCGCACTGAATGTAGCGGCGCCCTCTTACGGTTCCTTAGGCAATCCGCTCCTTACGAAGGAAAGGTCTGAGGACACGTACAGACGGGGACTAACTACGCTTGAGTCAAATAGAGAGAGTCCTTACGGTCCAACGCGCGGCGGGTACAGCCTTGCGTTGCAGTTCTATGAGGAGTTGTATCCACACAATGTAGAGCCAATAACAACCGAAGAAGCCCGAACGGCGGCGCTCGACACAGTCGAAGCATTGCTGGCAGACCTCGTAATCCTAGCTTCGCACGATGCGACGCGGCTGGGGCCGGAAGGACTCCTGCTGCCCTTGGACCGCTTTAGCGGCCCGGCGGGAGCCGAGCTTGAGCGAGAATTCTTCCCCAGCGTTCTCGATCAGTTTCGGCGAGACGGCGCGCTCTACGCGCTGCCCATCGGCGCACGCCCGCTTATGCTCTACTACGACGAGGATCACTTTAAGTTGCATGGCGTGCCGCCGGTGGACGCAAGCTGGGATTGGGACGACCTGTTGGAAAGCGCCGTCAGGCTGACGACGCGCGAGGTGGACGGCACGGTGGCGCGTTGGGGGCTGATTGCCCATTTGCATGATGCTTGGTGGGCGGTGTGGCAGAACGGCGCAGAGGCGGTTGATCCGATCACATTGCAGTGCCGCTTGCAGGAGCCGGCGGCGGTGGAAGCCCTGCAATTCGTGCACGACTTGATACACAAGTATCGCGTTTCGCCACCGGCGCCTTTAAGAGACCTGTTTGAGTTGATTCTTGGACAGCGATCGCCGCCGGCAATGTTGTATAGCCACGATGCACTGCTTCACTCTGGGTTCCGGACGGCGGCGCTGCCCCGGGGCAGGGCGCGCGCGGTGCCGGTGCGAGGCCACTTTGGCATCGGCATTGCCGCGCGCACAACGCATACCGAGGCGGCCTACACGGCGCTGCGGGGCCTGGCGCAGGCATTGCAGGAGGAGGCGGCCGTGCCTGCGAGTAGAGCGGCAGTGGCAAGACTGGAGGAGATTCGCACTGACCTCCGACCTGAAGAGGTTGCAGCGCTACAGCTCTCGCTGGAGCACGGCCGGGCGGAACCGCTGCCCGCGCCGCCATTGGGCACCTATTGGGAAGGGCTGCTGAGCTTCGAGGACGGTGACGACGTGGCGACCATGGTAAATCGCGCCTGCGATTACTTGCGCTCGCATCAGCAACAAAGCGCGTCGCCACCGCTCTGGGGTCGAGCAGTCTAACTAAAGCAGCACCCATCTAGCAATGAACAGTATCTCTGGTAGCGCAGGTTTGAAACCAGCGCCCATAGCCGCGATCAAGCCGCCCCGTCTGGCACCACTGCTCATGCGCAATGAAGTGGGTTTGCGTCACACTTCACCCTTCGACACACTCAGGGCAAAACGGGAGAAGCAGATCCGCACGGATATGGATAAGGCGCCGTTCGTGCTGAGCCCGTCGAAGCATGAACGGGAGCACAGATACGAAAGTTAGTCTTCCCAACTCCACAGTTGGCCCTTCGACAAGCTCAGAAACTGTCTTGGCTGTCAAGGGCTGGTGACCGGTTT
>JAPPLM010000079.1 GCA_028874195.1 Chloroflexota bacterium | reverse complement strand
CTTCCTTGGTGGCTTTTTCCTCGGTCAGCATCCCTTCTTGCAAGGACACTGCACACCCCGCAAGGCCCAGCACGAGTACGAGCAGTAGCAACCCGATCCGTAGCGGCTGATGCGTCAAATGATCAAGGTGCACTAATCTCACTCCCTGTCCTGACGCGCCTGGTAAATTGCGTAGATCGGCGTGGTGTCGAGAGGATTGGGGAAGTAACCGGGACAATTAGCAACACTTGGTAACACCGCAATCTACTCCTCGCTGAATACCACGTACCCGAACCGGTTTGGCATGTGGAACTGAATCTCGCCGGTGGGTGACCAGGCGCTGTACTCGTCGGCGTCGTGGGCGCGGTCGATGCGGTAGAAGTTGGCGCGCCAGCGGTCGCCGTCCCGGGGCGGAATGTGGGGCGCGGTCATGCACTGGTCGAAGGGGATCGCGATTTCGGTGGTCCAAGAGTTGTCGGTACCGTCAAATGAGTTCACCTTGCCGTCCACCTGCACGGCCGTTTGCAAGTCCGGGCAGTCCCAGCAGAAGAGTTCGTGGCTCTTGCCGCCGCGCCGGAAGACGGCGAGGTCTACGATGACGTTGTTCGGGCTGACCTCGAATTCGAGAAACGACCACTCATCGCTGTCATCGTCCAGAAAGACCTCCACCACCTCTTCATCCCACAAGGGTTCATCCCGCTCTTTGAGGGTGCCCCAAATGTAGGGATCTTCCGCTTCAAAGCCCACGTAGAGATAGGTATCGTCCCAAAGCGCGCGCACGACGGTGGGATAGCGCGGCTCGTCACCGGTGACGGTCTCGACGAGCTGCATCTGCTCGGCCTGCTCCCAGGCCGCTTCGTCGAGCGCGCCGTCTACCGTGATGGGAGTCGTGGCTCGGCGGCAGGTGTAGGTCGGAAGCGGGGGAAGGTCGGAGTTTGCCATGGTGTCAAATCCTTACGAGGTTTTGCAAATCTAGAGTGAACCTAAGGTACTTATGAAGAGCATACTTGCACGGGACGACGTTCTCCGCTTGAAGAGTGCAACGCAACCCGCACCTAAAGAGTGCAATTGAACGGTAGCACCAAAGATTCCCCTCACCCTAACCTCTCCCCCAGGAGAGGGAATACTGTGCGTTGGCTCTGTCGCAGCGATTGACGGCCAAAACCACTGCTGCGCAAAACGGTCATGTTTGTTGCTGCGCAGGACGGTAAAGGGAGGCTGCTGGCAAGGTCAACTCTCCAATTACGTCACATCTAACCACACCGGGCTAGACCATGCCATTTCCTCATCCGCTTGCGTTACGCGGATGTAGTAGAAATCCCCCGTGCTCGCTGCGCTGGGGTCTTCCCACACCAGGTCAACGCCGTTCTCAGGATTCTGCCATGTGTGGACGTCTTCGTTGTTCTTGACAACGTCGACATTGGCGAGCGGCGCGGTGCCGATGACGTTCACCACGAGCCGTCGTGCATCATTGGCCGCAAGCGCGATGTCCGATCCCATCCAATGGCCGTTCACCCTGAAAGACAGCAATATGCGCTGGCCTGACGTGCCATACGTGCGCCGCGCCCGCCACGCCTCGAAGATTTCCTTGCGCGTGAGGCCGGTGGCCCACACCACCGCCAATCCCGACGGCTTCCAGAGGACGTCGGCCACCGACTTGCTGAATTGCTCGCCGGCGCCGGCGTAACCGGGCCGGGCGTCGTGGTTGTCGCTGCCAGCGATCACGCCCACGCGCGCCTCCAACGCCAGCACTTCCTGCAACGACATTCCTCTCTGGCCGCTCCATGGTTGCTCTGGATTGCCGCGAATCTCAGAATTACCCCAGCCCGAGTACATCTCCAACAACCGCTCGTACTTGGGATTGTGCTGGTGCCAGCGAAGCACCATCAAAGGATGGTGGCCGAACGCCAGCACGTCCTCGCGACCTTCAAGATGGTGCCACAAGCGCTCCAGATTCGCGGTAGCAATTGCGCTGCCGCGCAGTAACTGATGATAGTCATTTTCGCTATACACGTTGCGGTGACCGAGACCGTGCCCTTCGCCATCCACATCCGAATATGCCCACTCGAAGCCGCTGATGGGCACGAATTCGCCCGGCTGGTGGTAGCGCTGCACCAGAATCTGGTTGGCAACCCACTGGTTGTCGGTCTCGTACTCGGCATGCTCTGAGGCGCACATGAAATCGAGATTCGCCACGTGGCGGCCGTGCTCGTACTGCGCCTCGATCTCGCCCACCGCGTCACCGGAGTAGAGCGAGTGCGAATGAATGTCGCCAAAGTACACGCGGTGCTCCGGCATCTCAGCAGCGCTCACAACCGGGTTCGACGTGCCGGTCAGGCCGTCGTCGGTCTCGGCAGTGATGACGTAGGTGCCCTCGCCCTGAGGCACCCAGGTAACGCGGCAATGGCTGCCGTCACCTTCCCGCAAGTGCACCGGACCAGGAAGCTCCACGTCCTCCCGGTCGCACGAGAAGCGCACAACACCGGTGTACGCGGGCTGCACCAGCGCTTGGAATTGGTCCATCACCGCTATGTTCAGATCATGGGGCACGCCGACCTGGGCGTGGGCCTTTGCCGTAACGAAAAGCTTGGCGGGCTCATCGGTAACCACCGTAAAGGTATGGGCATGGTCGCGCTCCAACGGCAGAAACGTCTCGTTGCCGCGGGCATCCACCCAGACCGTGAGCACCGGCATACGGTGCCACCACGCGCGCTTATAGTTGTGGGTATACGTCCAGCAGACGACATTCGCCTGCGCGCCGGGACCGCCACCGCTGCGATCTCCGAATACGAGCGTGATGGTGTCCCCAGACCGTAACGGCGCTTCTGAGACGGTGACGCGAATGCCCAATTCACGGTCGTGCAGACCCGTAACCGGATCGACAATCTCGGTTATGTCAACACGGCCGCTGCATTCATGCGAAATCGTCACATAGCCCGGTGCAGTCGGGTCTTCAGTCTGCGGTGTGTGGGTCTCACGCCACAGCGAACCTTCCACGAACGCCAGAATGCCGCCGCCCACGGCAATACCCTCTTTGCCCACGGTGTAGGTCATGCGAAACTCGTGGCGCGAGCATGAGACTACCCGATTCGGCGTGAGTTCGCTGAAGCCGCTGGGATCGCTGAACAGCGCGTGCAGATCGGCTTCGGTGCGCACCGTTGGCGGCACCTCCAAATCGAGATCGTCGCTGAGAATGACGCCGTCGAAACCCCGCAGCGTGGCCTCCGGCGTGGAGACGCGCATTTGCAGGAAAGTGTCACGCAAGGAAACGGTGGCGACCCGCGTCCACACGGTTTCCGGCCGCACCTGCGGGTCCAACCGCACCCGGCCGCTCTTGCCGTCAAGCTCAACTTCAACGTAGCGTTCTTCAGACGAATGCGGCGAGACACCCAGCCATAGGCCGTAGGGACGATCCACGTTCCAGCCGCGCGTCTGCAGCGTGAGGTCGGCCACCGAGCGCTGGTAGTGCTGTCCCCGAAAGGCGACCTTCTGCTCGCTGTAGGCGAATTCTGTGGGTTCAAACAACATATAGCGGCGGTCGTTCATGCATGCTTCCTTTCTCAAGAATCACGAACGCCGGAGCCGCGTTGGCGCAGACCCGGCGTTCGTGATGAGTTGCGCGTGACGAGTCTATTCCCAGCGTTCGGCGGGACTATTCAGGACGTGACCAAAGAGGGCGCACAGTGCAACTGCAGCACTTCTCCAAGCGGCCGTACGTGCAGTGACCGCCGCACAAGCCATCCTTAGCACACTGAGTGCTACAACCCCCTACTTAAGGATTCCAAGACGTTTCAGTTCTTCTTGCTCTTTCTCCAGCACGAGATTGCCGGCTTTCACGGCCGTAGCTACCGCTTCCTCCATGCCAACCTCGTTCAGCCAGCCTTTGTTCAACTCGTCCCTCACCGCCACTATCCATTCAATCGTAAAGAATGAATAGGGGTAGGGATAGCCGATTTCCATGGAATCCACGAAGATCTTGGCCGGCTCTGGGTAGTCGCTGAGTCTCGCCCAGTTGGCCGCGCCACGCCACGTGGCGGGCAAGTTCCACACCGCCGTCGACTGCTCGCCCACTTCGGAGGTGGTAGAGTGCTTGATGAACTCCCAGGCCTCGTCGGGATGCTCGATGGGATTGAGCACCGCCATAGCGCCGGCGTGAATGACACTGGCCGGCCGCACGCTTACGGGCAGCACCTGCGCGTGCCAACGGAACTCTGCCATTTGCGGGCGGCCAAAGAGGAACGAGCCGCTCGGCATGAGCGCCAATGAACCCGTCGAAAACATCGTGAAGGCCCCACCCAACGCGGACGTTTCTTCGTACGTGGGCGCCACCCGATACTTGTAGACGAGATCGTGCACCCACTTGAGGGCATCCAGTCCGGGGGGCTCGCCGATCCGCAAGTGGGTCTTGTCCTCGCTGAGAATCTCGCCGCCGTTGATGACAATCCAGTTGAAGCCCTGGGTTTGCCCCCACGGACCCACCAGCGTGCCCCAGCGCTCCACCTTGTCGCCCTGGCGCACGGTGAGTTGTTCAGCGAGATCGAGCCAGTCTTCCCAGTTCCAGTCGCCTGCCGGCACGTCTATGCCGGCCTGTTCGAAGTGGTCGACGTTGTAGAACATGCCGACGGTCGCTTGGTTCTTCGGCATGCCCCAGAACTTGCCGAACACCGTGTAGATGTTCAGCGCATAGGGAGCGAATATGTCTCCCATGTCGATGCCGTCGCGGGCAATGTACGGGTCCAGCTCAGTGAGCATGCCCAACGCGGCAAAGGACATGATGGCGGGGGCATTGATCCACATGAGGTCATAGGGTACAGAGCCCGCGGCGTGCGCAATCTTGAGATTGTTCTGCATCGCAGACTGATTGGGGGAAATGTCGGTACTCACATTGACGCGATCGCCGAACTCGGCGCGGTACGCCTCATTGACTCGCTCATTGTCATCAAACACTACCTGGGCGTGGGTAATGGCCTTGAGTTCTACGGCCTCCGGCTCGGGAGCGGCTTCAGCGGCCGGCTTAGCCTCGGCTTCTCCCTCACTTTGCTCCGGCGCTGCCGGCATTGTGGCAGTGCCGCAAGCAGCAAGAGGAGCGGCTAGGGTCGTTGCACCCAGCAGCGCGAGCAGTTTCCGACGTGTCGTTGCAACCATGGAGAACCTCCAAGTAGTATGCTTCGAAATACCTACTCATGTGATACGGCTACGGGGACAGCATACTTAGCTAGCTCCTTGTCTGTCAATTGCGACCACGTATCGAGCTCGCGCAGCGATTGCTCGTCAATGGGCGTCACCGGCTGCCGCACGGTGGCATGGTCAATGGCGCCCGCACGAACGAGAAGATGCTTTGCAGACTGGATGAACGACTGCAAGTTGCCTCCCTTGGCCACGAGCATCGGCAGGATCGTGGCATAGATAGCACGTGCGCCGTCAATGTCACCCGCCACGTAGCGTTCGTACACCTGCCTCATCGGCCCTATAGCATCAGCGCCGGGCATGCAGCCGACCGCGCCGCGCTCCAGCGCCTCGATGAAGCCAATGCCGCCCCAGCCCACAAGCATTTGCAGCCGGTCGCCTGCCTGCTCTTTCAGTGCTTCCATGAGGGGCCAGGCGGGCTGCGCCTCCAGCTTGACGTATTGGATGTTTGCGCACTGCTCGGCCATCTGCGTAATCACGCTGGCGGACAGGCCATACCCCACCACCTGCGGGCAGTCCTGCACCATGATCGGCACGTCCACCGCCTCGGCAACTGCCGTATAGAACTGCTCAACGCCCGCCATGTCCACGGGGCCGGGGGGCGGCAAGACCATGAGACCGACCACGCCGGCCGCCCCCAGCCAGCGGGCCATGCGCACGGCCTCACGCGTTGATGCTGCCTGCAACCCGGAAAGCACGGGCACCCTACCGTCCACCTGCGCGACCACGGTCTCAATGATGCCGCGCTTTTCCTCCTCGCTCAGACGATTCGTCTCGCTGGCAAGGCCCAAGCACACGATGGCGTGCGCGCCTTCTGCAATCACATAGTCGGCCAGCCGCCGCAAACTGTCGTAGTCCACGGCCTCATCCGGAGAGAACGGTGTGCACAGCACCGCCAGCACGCCATGAAAGTTGCTCATGCCTTCCCTTTCATTCTGATGTCTTGCCAGCCATCGTGACATAGAGGGCACTGAAGCCCGCCACTGATGTGCTCGGCGCTCTTATATGCCCATGCCGGCTGGCATCAGTCGTCTCAATTGCCAAAATGCACGGACCAGAGGAGCGCCCTATTCCTGCGCCGGCGCTTCAAAAGGTATTACTTCCACTTCCTCGATCCCCTCGTCCGCCGTGAAACGCCAGACGCCGATGTGACCCCGCCTTAGATCGCCGTGCTCGTCCCAATCCAGCGACGTTGCCGCACCCTCGTAATTGACTTCGCCACCTTCCGCCAACACCTGCAGCCCAGCGGCGATACTCTCCACTCCGGCAATCACAACCACGCCGGATTCGTTACCGATAGAGCGCAGATGGTCGCGGATGGCGGCGCCTTTCACACTGCCGGCGGCCTGTGCCGCCAGCGCCAGCGCAACCGTGGCATCGTACGTCTCCTTAACGTAAGCGTACTCCGGCAGCGAGCCGTATGCTGCGCGGTACGCCTCTTCCCAGGCGATGGCGGACGGGCTCTGCGGTGAGGAGGCGCTCGCTGTACCGTACATGCCGCCGAGGAGGTCGCCGCCAATGGCCTTCACCAAGGCGGGACTCTTCGCGGCGTTGCCGAATGTGAACTGGTCATAGAGCCCCAGCGCCAGGGACTCCCGGACCAGTGCCCCCGCCTCGGCCTCAAAGGTGATCACGACCAGCGCCTGCGCGCCCTTACTCGCGCTCTGCCGCAACGCAGCGGGAACGTCGGTTCGGTCGGGAGCAAACTCTACCAATGTAATTTCCCCCTTCCAGGCAGCGGCAAAGGCGTCTGCCAAACTCTGGCCCCAGGCGTCGTCGCGATAGATGACGCCCACATTGGTAAAGCCGCGTTCTCGCGTGACACGGGCCAGCACGGGGCCCAGCGCGCTATCGGAAAGGGCGGTGCGGAAGAAGAAGCCGTCATCATTCGCTCCGGTAAGCAGCGGCGAGGTGGCAGAGGGGCTAATGACCGGAATGCGAGCCGGACCGGCCACACACTCCGCAACTGACAGCGCATTGGCGCTGGAACTAGGACCGACGATGGCGTGGACACCCTCTTCATCTATCAGCCGCTGCGCCGCCGACACGGCAACTTCCGGGTCGAGCGTAGAGTCTGCCACCGCAACTTCCACCGGAACACCAAACACACCACCACCAGCATTGATGTGCTTTATGGCCAAATTGAACGCCTTTTGGCGCTCTAGCGCTCGCTCCGTTGCCCCCTCGCTGAAATTCAGCAGGAGACCGATCTTCAAGGGGGTTATTGTCGCCGGGTCCGCCGCAGGCATGGGCCGATTGTCAATAACAACTACACCGCACCCCGTGAATCCAATGAGCACGACCACAGCGAACGCCATAGTGACTAGGCGCGATAATCGTTTCCGAAGAAGCACCATTGCTCCCCTCATTTCACTTAGATTGCTAAGGAAAACAGCCGGTTTGTCGCACCCGCAACGTGCATGATAAGCGAACTCTACTACCCCTTCTTCGCTCCGGTACCGCCGGACTGCGCAGTCAACGCTTCGCTCACTTCCCATAGCCGTTGCGCCGCCGCCACGTCATACGAATCCGGCGACGACTCCACCGCCTCACGCCGCTCAAAGAAACGACCACTCACTGTTGCCACCTCAGGCGCCGCAGCAAGGTAGATCACTGTGTCGGCGCCTTGGGCGGGCGTGAGCAGCAAAGGTCGTGCTAGCTTGACTGCAAACCCCAAGAAGGGCGGCAAGTGGCGAAAGAGCGCTGTCGAAACTACACCAGGATGGAGACAGTTGGCAGTGACGCCCGTGTCTCTAAGGCGGTGCGCTAACTCATAGGTAAAGTATACGTTCGCGAGCTTCGACTGGCTGTATACGTCAAAGGGTACGTACCGCTCCTCATTCTGCAGGTCGTCAAAGTTGAGCGCGACCCGCCGGTGCGCCCCGGAACTCACGGTTACAATGCGCGCCGGCGCGCTCGCCTTGAGGCGTTCCAGCAGAAGATTGGTCAGCAAGAAGGGCGCGAGGTGATTGACCGCAAATATCAGTTCCAGTCCGCTTTCACCCGTCACGCGCCGCTCCCACGGCGTCACACCCGCATTGTTGACCAGCACATCGAGCCGGTCGCACTTTTCCTGAATGGCCGCGGCCGCCTCGCGCACCGCCCGCTGCGAACTGAAGTCGGCGACGACGAGCGAAACGGCGTCGTTGCCCGTTCGCGCTTTGATGTCGTTTAGCGCGTCCGTTCCCCGGGCTACACTGCGGCATACCAGAATGACCGTCGCGCCCATGTGGGCCAACGCAAGCGCGGTCTCCTTGCCAATTCCCGAGTTCGCGCCGGTGACGACACAGACCTTGCCGTGCATATCGACGTCGATTGGGGCAAGTTGCGACCTGCGCGTCCGGCGAATTGCTCTTAGACCGACTCCAAGATTCGACACTCCGGCCTGAACTCTACTAAGCATGCGTGACATGGCAAGCGAAAAAGCGGCTGAATTGGGCGACAACGAGGGCCCTACGTGTTGGACATCCAGTTCTCAAATCTAGCCTCCTTCCTCATTGGCGACTGGCTAGTGGATCACGTCTTGCCGTCATTCCGGCGGAAGCCGGAATCCATCTTCTCCGGCTCCCTGGACTCCGGCTTGCGCCGGAGTGACGGATGACTTAGTGCAGCACGTCAACGTCATAATATTCGGTATGTGCGCCGGGCTGTCCCAAATTGCGCATTTCAGTCTCCGACACCTGGGCAAGCGGGCGTTCCGGCAGATCTCCATCTTCCAGGAATTCCCCGCCACGTTCCCTCTGCCGGCGCACGAGCTCGTTCCGCAATTCCTCTTTCTTGGCCGCAGCCTCCGACGAATGTGCGAGATTGCGCTCTTCGTGCGGGTCTGCTTCCAAGTTAAAGAGCAGTTCCGCGGGACCCTCGGGATACCACATGTACTTCCACTGCCCGTCCGTGATTGCGAGATAGTTATATGCGATACCTTGCTCCCTTTGTACGGGAGTCGACCCGTTCATAGCCTCCAGGTAGCGCCGCGGCTCATGCTCGCCCCGCGCCACCGCCACCAAGTCCTGGCCGTCCGTGTCGGCCGGTGGGTCGCCACCAGCCACCTTTAGCAGCGTCGGCAAGATGTCGGCATGGGTGACGAGCGCATCAACGTGCGTGCCGTGACAGCGATTGTCCCAGCTACTCGGCAGGCGCATGGCAAAAGGTACGTGGGCCGCCGGCTCGTGAAAGTGGCTCTTGGCGCCCCCGCGATGATCACCGAGAAATTCGCCGTGGTCGGAGGTGTAGATGGTGAGCGTCTCGTGATAGAGCTTGAGGTCCTCGAGGGCCGCGTAGACGCGAGAGAGATTGTAGTCCACCTGCGTGATCAGACCGTAGTACGCCGCACGCGCCTCGCGAATGACTTCTGGCGGCAGGAGGTCATACGAGCGCCGCTGCTGCTGACGCGCGAACGACGCTGGGCAGTCGTCGGTCTCCCGCCAATCGCCAATGACCGGCTCCGGTATGGGCGAATCTCTATACATGGAGTAATACGGCTCCGGCGGATCGAACGGCGGATGCGGCTTCGTGAACGAGCACCACAGGAAAAAAGGCACCGACGGATCGCGGCGGAAGTGGATGTAGTTCACGCACTGCTCCGCAATCCACGAGGTCAAGGTCTGCGCCTCCGGCACGGTAGCCATACCCGGGTAAAGTTCGTTCTGGCCTATGCCGTGCCGCATGGGCTGGAGGTCAGTGCCCGCGTGGCGCATTGCCCGATAGTAGTCATCGGGCAGAATCATCTCATCGAAGCCATGCCGCGCGCGCTCCGGCCCGAAATGCATCTTGCCAATGGCGATCGTTTGGTAGCCTAGCTCCCGCAGATACCACGGCAGCGTGCCTTCTCGTCCCAGGATCTTTGAGGTGATGCCGTTGCCGCTCATGCCGTGAGAAAATACCTGCTTGCCGGTCATGATGCCCATGCGCGAGGGCACACAGACCGGACAGTCCGTGTAGCCGCGGGTGAACGTTACGCCCTCGTAGCGCAGACGGTCGTAGTGCGGCGTGCGCAGAAACGACGGACCCGCGCCGCCTGAGGCATCGTAGCGCTGTTGGTCGGTGGTTATGAGCAGGATGTTTGGTTGGGTCGCGGCCAAGACGACAATCCCCTAGATCTCTTGATACGCCTCGACCACGTTTTGCCACGCCAGCGCGGGATCGCCGCCCCAGTCATAGAGCGTGCCACCCGGTTCGCCCAGGAACGACCAGACGGCGAGCATGTCCGCGCCCATCTCAGCGGCGGCTAGCAAGCTGCGTTTCACGTCGGGCTCTCGATTGGGCGGAATCCAGATTGATTGCACCCAAATTTGGCAGGGCTTCCCGTACTTGTGGGAGAGATCAATTGCCTTCCGCGTGTTCTGCTCGAAATACTCCCAGTCGCCGCCGTGGCGGTGAATCCAGTACGGATCGGTGGAAAACACGTCCACCTCAGGCACCGCGACAAAGGGTTCCCAGTCGTCAACGCCATACCAACCCGGGCCGGACGCGGGATGATTCCCGCTCTCGTCCAACGGCATCAGGCAGAGCACGTTTTCGCCGCCGCCCACCTCTCTGCTTACCCGGAGTAAGCGGGTGAGGAAGATGAGAAGAGAATCCTGGCGAAATTGGCGTACGTCTTGATTCAATTGCGTCGGCATGGCGCGCTTGAAGCGGCGCGAAAACCCCTCCTGGCACGACGCGCAGCGGCACGCCCACACATCGGGAAAGTTGCTATCGCTGGAAAAGTGCGGCTCGTCCCAGAAGACGCCGTCCGGCTTGAAGTGCGTAATGATTTCCCGGGCGCGTTCTTCCATCCAGGCGGCGAATTCCGGATTGTTCGGACACGCCATGGCCTCGGTGGAGCGGACGCCGTTTGAGAAATACTGCGCAGCCGCCGGGTTTTCCAGGAGATACCGCGTGGACTGTATGTAGGAGGCAAACGCAGCGAAACCGTGCCAGTTGAGGTAGACCTTCAGTCCCAATTCGCGTGCCTTGGAGACGATGCATTCCCGGGCAGCGCGAAAAACGTACCAGTCGCTCTCGTTCACGGTCATATTGATCGAAGTGCAGCCGGCGGCCTTGATCTCTTCCAAGTCCTGATCGTTGTGGTGCGGGTACCACCCACCGGGATAGGCGACGTTCTTATCTACGACCATATGACGCAGACTTCCTCTTTTGCCAGAGCAATATTCTCACGGAAAACGTGAATCAGACCCGTCGTTCCCATGATCCGTCATTCCCGCGAAAGCGGGAATCCATCCTTCTGTTGGGCACTGGCTTGCAACTAATTGCGTCCCGACGAGTCACTTCCTTGCGCCAACCCTGGACTCCGGCATTCGCCGGAGTGACGGCACGGTAGCGCAGGTTTGCAACCTGCGCCTTTTGCCCTTCCAACCCGTCATTCCGGCGCAGGCCGGAATCCATCTTCTCCTCGCCCCCTAGACTCCGGCTTCCGCCGGAGTGACGTACTAAGTCACCGGATTTTGCCCCGTGCCCAGATCGGCCAGATTGCCACCACCTCGCCGTTGCGGTGCATCACAACCTCATCGAAGTTATTCGTCGCGCCGCAGGCGTGGTTGGGAATCACGGAGACGCGCTCGCCGATCTCCGGCGTGCGCTCGCACAGGCTCACGTCCACGTGGCCGTGCTCCTCCGATTGCGCGAACACGCGGGCTTCAGGATACTCAATGATGTGGCAGAAGACGCTGCGCGGGTCGCCCACCTGCGGCATGTCGCTCGTAAACGTCTTGGTGCCGCCGTCAAGGATTACACGCTCAGGAGTAGGCTTGCTCACGACCGTGCAGATGATGCGTTGGGCGCACTGTTCATACGTCATGACGCCGTTGCCCACCGTATTGCGGTCGCCATAGTTGAACGTGCCGACGCGCACCTCGGTAGCGTGCGGAATCCTGTGCAGGTCGTGGAAGTCCACCGATCCACCGCCGCTCACGATCTCCACCGGCATGCCGTGCTTGGCAAAGTGCTCGCGCGCCGCGACGGTCTTCTCTTGCTGCTCCGGCTTGGTGGTGGGATACACCATTAGGCCGCGAAAGTGCACGCCGGGCAGCTTATCGATAACTTTGGCGAGCGCGAGCGCATCCTCTTGCGTTGGCACGCCGGTGCGCTCGAAATTGGGCATGGCGATTTCGACCACGAGGTTGATGGGATGGTTGGGATCGGCGTAGGCGGAGATGCCGCGGGCAGTGTATTCGGAATCGATAGTAAGGGTAATGTCCGTGAGTTGCGAAACCGCCCGCAAGCGCTCGAGCTTCTGCGCACCCATCACGTTGTAGCAGAGCATGATGTCGCCGGTGATACCGGCCTCCACCATCACCTCCACCTCGCCCAGCTTTTGGCATGCGATGCCGGTGGCTCCCGCGTCGAGCTGCATCTTGGCGATGTACGTTACTTTGTGGGTCTTGATATGGGGACGGTTATTCAGGCCGTGGGCGTCGCAATAGGCCTGGAGTTCGTTGATATTGGCCTGCAAGCGGTCCATGTCCACGACCATGGCCGGTGTATCGAGATCATCTATCGTCAGAGGTTTCCCGCGCGCTGGCGCGGGTGCCGTTGCTGTTGCTTGAGCCGCACTAGTCATATTCGCTTCACCTTCCACATTCGTTGACACTCAGTATGCATACGATACCATAGAACCACCCACCTCTCTTGGTGCCTTCAGCGGACGAGAAAAGCCACGAAGCATGTACGATCCATCGCGCCACGCCGCGCTGGCCGGCAACATTCCCACCATCGCCACGCCGATGCGCGATGGCGCGGTTGACCATGACAGCTTGCGGAGACTGCTGGCCTACATCGACCCATTTGTAGACGGGTATCTTACTTGCGGCAGCGTCGGCGAGGGCGCGAGTCTGACACTGGAAGAACGCATCACGGTCATGGAGACCGTCGCTGCCTTCCGTCAAGCGTCAGGTTTCCAACGCGTCTGGTTCTTCGGCACATCGGGCACGGCACTCCCTGAAATTGAGCGTCTTGTGCAGGCCAGTGTGCAGCATGGCGTCGATGCCCTACTCACGCCTCAGCCGTCGTATTTCGCAATTTCGCCCCCCATGCCGCAGCAGTTCTTCGCCGCCGTCGCCGCCATGAGCGACCTGCCCATTGTGATTTATGACAATCCGTACCCGACCAACTACTATCTCGGCACCGACGAGATTATCGACTTGGTCGCGGCGAACCCCACTATCGTTGGCGTGAAGGTAACCGACCCCAACGTGCAGAAAGTGAGCGCGCTCAAGGCCCGCAGCGAAATGCTGGTCTACGCAGGCGATGACTTCATCTGCTGGCGCATGCTCTCTCGTGGGGCCGACGGCGCCATGCTGGCCTTCCCGATGATCTTGCCTGAGACGTTCGCGCGCATGTTTCGGTTGCATAGAGAAGGCCAACGGGAAGCGGCGTTCACCTCCTGGTCACAAGAGATTCTGCCCTTCGTGAATGAGTGCTTGCGGGACACGGACTACGTTCAGACCAGCAAAGCCGCGCTCTATCGGCTAGGCGTGATTGCTTCGCCAGAAATGCGCTTGCCGCTGACGCCTTTGGACGCCACCCGCTGGCAGGAAGTGGACGAAGCGCTATTCGCGATACCTGAAGCGCAACGACGCTTGCAGGCTTGAGGCGGCCTGTTCGTAGTCTAGCGTGCAATACTTAAAGCAAGGAACCATGAGGCCGGAAGGGGTGGCCCCGTATGTGTATTGGGATGAATTTGAGAACAGTAGCAGGGAGAGGCCAATCAGGAAATCAACCGCGAGTGGGCGAACTAGTGTGCAGGCGACCGTTCGTGCTGAGCTTGTCGAAGTATGAACGGTCGCCGATCCCTGAATTAGAATAATCGCGTTTACAATGACGTCTCAGTCGTACCCCTTCGCACTTCACGCCAGTGTATGGCAAAGTGGACGATACCAAAGGACTCGCGAGTGAAAGAGGAGACAGCCAATGGCCGATGCGACGCAGCAAATCGATGACTGGGTAGACGCCCACAAAGACGAGCTAGTAGCGTTTCTGCAGCAACTAGTCCAAATCCCGTCGGAGTCTCTCCCGCCGGAGGGCCACGAGGCCGCGGCGCAGGAGTTCGTAGCCGACGCGTTTCGTAAGGCCGGTGCCGAGGTAGACGTCTTTGACCCCATTGACGTGCCCGGTCTCACCGAGCACCCTGTCTACCATCCGGTGTGGGGCGACATGGACCGCAACCTGGAAAACCGCCCCTGCGTCGTCGGCGTTTTTCGCGGCTCGGGCGGCGGCAAGTCCATACTTATGTCCAGTCACATAGACACTGTTGGCGCTGATGATCCCGCGCTGTGGACAGAGGCCGGTCCCTTTAGCGCAGAAATCATCGACGGCAAGATGTACGGCCGCGGCACCTACGACACGAAAGCCGGCATCGCCACCGCCCTCTTCGCCGTGCGCTGCCTCCGCGAGCTTGGTCTTGATCTCAAGGGCGACGTTATCGTCGAAAGCGTTTCGGATGAGGAATTCGGCGGTTCCCATGGCACCTTGGCGTGTCGCCTCAAAGGCTACAACGCCGACATCGCCATCAATTGCGAACCGACGAACATGCACGTCGCGGCAGCCACCCGCGGCGGCGGCCAGTGGAAAATTACCGTGCAGGGTGAAGCGGGCATGGCACTCGGCGGCGTCGAGCGCGTGAGTTCGTCGTACAAAATCGCGTGGGTCATCGAAGCGCTGCGGCAGTATAACCTCAAGCGCAATGCGGAGATTCCCACGCCGCCGCTCTACGCCCACGAGCCGGGCCTGCCGCTGTACGTGTCCCAGATCGGCGGCGGCGGCGACACCTTTGCCGAAGACCAAGGCGCTGCGCCGCCTTCGTGCTACGCCAACATGTGGTGCGAGGTCTATCCCGGCATGACCGAAGAACAGCACATCAACGAGATCAAGACGTTTGTGAATAACTACCTCGACGGCATCGAAGGTTTTGACGGCGAGTATCCGGAGTACAAGCTGGAGCTCCGCTTCCTACCGGGCAGCGAGACCAGCACCGATCACGCCATCTTTGCGCACCTGGAAGACGCCTACCAGTCGACTGATCGGGAGTACATTGTTCAGGGCGCGCCTTTTGCCTCAGACGGCTACGTTTTCAACCTGCACAGTCCGACGCCTGTGGTCACCGTCGGCGTCGGCGGCGATAACGCCCACGCGCCCAATGAGTACATCTACGTGCAAGACCTGATTGACCTAACCCGCATCTTCGCGCGCACCATGGCCTCTTGGTGCGGCTAGAAGGCGACATTCGGAAGAGCTGTAAGGCGTAGTCTCGAAGAAAGCATCCGTTCATCCTTCGACAGGCTCTGGACGAACGGATGGTGGCCTATAGTGAGAGATAGCCTCTTCTTCGTTTAGTGAGGGAGTGTCTTTACTCCGTTCGTGGTGAGTGGGCTTCGCGAAGCCCTTGCCGAACCATGAACGGATAGCATAACCAGGCGATTTCATACGTCCCTGAAGTGAGGTCTTGCCATGCAACAACCCCACATACTACTCATCACCTCCGACCAGCATCGCGGCGACCATTTGGGCATCAACGGTCATCCGGTGGTGAGCGCACCCAATCTCGACTACCTCGCCGCCTCCGGCACGAACTTCCCCCGTGCTTATGTGGAAGGTCCCTCGTGCATTGCCGCGCGCCGCACCATTCTTTCCGGCCAGAAGCCGGTGACCCACGGCATGGTGACGTATTGGGACGGGGTGCCCTGGGAGATCGAGCACACGCTGCCGGGAGAATTGGGCAAGGCAGGCTACCAGACCCAGCTCGTGGGCAAGCTGCACATGTATCCGCCGCGCAAACGGTATGGCTTTGATCATGTGATTTGGTCGGACATGCCGTGGGGAGAAGATGATTACACGGCATGGCTCCAGGAGAACGGCATAAATTCAGTGTCGCCCGGCTTGGCCCACGGGCAGGACCAGAATTCCTGGATCGCGCGGCCCTCGCACTTGCCGGAAGAACTGGAGCACGCGACCTGGTGTACCGAAAACGCCATGCGTTTCCTGGACCGGCGCGATCCTTCGGCGCCTTTCTTTCTCTGGGTGTCGTATTTCGCGCCCCATCCGCCGCTGACCCCGCCGCAGTTTTACTATGACCGTTACTTGTCTATGGAAACACCCGAACCCGTGGTCGGCGACTGGGCAGACCAGTATGACGGCCCAGTGCCGGGACTAGACCCCAACGCCCCACGCGGTTCGTGGGACCCGGAGGCCATGCACCGCTGCCGAGCGGGGTACTACGGGTTGATCAACTTTCTCGACGACCAGGTGGCGCGGCTGCTCCAGCACGTGCGCAAGCTTGGGCTCTTGCGGGACACGTTCATCCTCTACACTTCCGATCACGGCGAAATGCTCGGCGACCACAACCTCTTCCGCAAAACCTATGCCTACGAGGGTTCGGCGCGCATTCCCTTCTTCATCAACGCGCCGGACTGGGTAGCTGGCGGGGGCGGGTCGGCCAACGCGAATGTCGTGGGACTGCAGGACGTTATGCCGACGCTGCTGGATGCGGCAGGCACGGACATTCCCACGACCGTTGACGGCACCAGCCTGCTTCCGCTCGTGCGCGGTGACGAAGCCGCGTGGCGCGACTACCTCCACGGCGAGCACTTGGGCACCTACCGTCCGGAGGACGCCATGCAATACCTCACCGACGGCAAGGAGAAGTACATCTGGTACACGGTGACGGGCGAAGAGCAGCTCTTCAACCTGGTAGACGATCCCAACGAATGCCGCAACCTCGCGCCGGTTGCCAGTCACCAGGATCGCCTGGCATTCTGGCGGGCGCGCATGATCGAGGAGCTCACCGGCCGCACAGAGGGCTACACCGAGGGCCAATCCCTCATCCCCGGACGCCGACCCAACGCCTTCCAACCGGACGAGTGACGGGACAGGGCTGGTTTGTCTGAGAAGAGAGCCCGCTCACAACTACGTCTGACAAATCCTGCCCGTCATTGCCGCGCCACACTAGCTGCGGGTCGAAATCGCGATTACGACGTTCAAAAGCAATGCGAATAGGGCTGTGCTCTTCATCCCCCAGCAACCGCTGACGCTCCACACTCGGAAAGTTCTAGCGCCGCTGCTTCCTACGCGAAAGCGTCCCAATAGTCTTAGCGGACATTGGCATTCGCGCCAAGAGATTCACTCCACGCTGTCTACTGTTCGAGCATCTTGCTGAGGCCTGGAGATTCCGCTCGTCAACTTATCGATGTGTTCCGACAGGTCGGCCGCAACTTGCTGCCAGAGGGGATCTAGGATAAAGATAACGCCCTCCCGTCGGGCAAGTTTAGCCGCCGGCACAAAGTCGCTATCACCGGCAACGAGGACAATGATGTTGGCCTGCTTCTTAAGCGTGATTGTAGCGATATCCAAACCAATTCGCATATCAACGCCCTTCTGCCGGACTTGATCGGTAAAATCAGAGTCTTCGAGGTCCGATGCCGCCAAATCGCCGCTTAGGAGGCGTTTTTGAGAATCCTGCTTCAATACCCACAATCCCTCCCTCGGTTTTCTGACTTGCCCCAATCTGAGAGCGACATTCGGCCGAGTACGCAGCACTTCAAAGAGCTTCCGCCTAAACATCGCGACATCCGATTTGGCGTAGTCTACGGATCGCTTACTTACGGGTCTATGTGCTTTGTCGCCAAACGGCAAGGCATCATAGTAGAAGATACGGTAGAGAAGCTGGCGGGGATTTTGGGAGCCATAAACACTGCTTAGCTTTTCCAGATGGCTTTGCACCAACTGCTCAGCCGCCTTCGCTACGGCATCGGGGTCTGACGTGTCAATGTCATGGCGAACCTGAGGCAGGCGCTTTAGGAAGAACCCGCCGTCAATGAGAACTGCCGTCTTGACTAAGCCGGACACCATCTACCTTTCAACATAGGCACTCTTAAAAGAAAAGCCCCAGGGGATCGGCCCTGCTCGCGATTGCCGGAATATCCGGGAGCCGGGCGTACTGCCAAGGGGCGAATGTACAATTCAGGCTACCAGAGACTAAGCTGCGTGTCTACCCCCATGGCCGCCCACATGAGTGTCGGCAAGCACGTGACGCCGCGCTGCCGCCCCCGCCAGTGTGCGCAAGATTCCAGACTCCGCGTCGTTCGGAACGTGGTGCACTTTCCCATATTCTGAATTCAGAGAGTCATTGTTTCTCGAATGTGGCCCTAGAGTCCACATTGGTTGCTTCCAATGGAAGCAACCAATGTCATGATCGATTGAGCAGAATTGGCTCTAGCTAATGACGCCCAAGCGTCTCAGCTCCACCTGCTCCTCATCGAGGATCTTGTTGCCGACGGCCACGGCGGTGACAACGGCTTCGTCCATGGTCACCTCGTTGTCCACGGCCTTGTTGAGCTCGGCCGGGATGGCGGAGTTCCACTCCAGGGTGGAGTACGACTGCGGATAGTCAAAGCCCCAGTCCATGGAGTCGAGGAACTTTTGCGCCAATTCTGGGAAATCGTTGTTCGCGGTCCAGTTGCGAGAGCCCTTCCAACTGCCGGGCATGGTGAACTCGGCCGTGGAATTCTCACCGGTGTCCGACGTGGTGGCGTACTTGATGAACTCCCAAGACTGGTCGGGCGTCTTCCCCTGGTCGCCGGCCGCGAACGACGAGCCATGCACCACGTTGGCCTGGCGGACGTTCCGCGGCAAGTACTGCACGCCCCAGTTAATGTGGTCCAGAGGCGCGAGATGGCCGAACTCCCAGGGGCCGCTGGCGCGGAAGGTGAGCAAGCCGTTGTGGAACATGTTCCGCTTGCCGCCGGCATCGGAGGCCTCCGGCCGCGTGGGCGCCACGCCGTGCTGGTGAATGAGACTGTGCATGAAATTGAACGCTTCCAGTCCCTCAGGCTGACCGAAGAGGAATTCCGTCTTATCCTTGCTCAGAATCTCGCCGCCGTTTGCGAGGACGTAGTTGTACCCTTCAGTCTGTCCCCAGACCGAGACATACGTGCCCCAACGCTCCGGCGTTTCACCCTTGCGGATGGTGAGCTTCTGCGACATCTCCAACCAGTCGTCGAACGTCCAGTCCTCCGCCGGCTCGTCCAGTCCCGCTTCACCCAGGTGCTCGCGGTTGTAGTACATGCCGATGGTGGCGTGGAAGTTGGGCAGGCCCCAGACCTTGCCGAACAACGTGTATACATTAACGAGATATGCCGGGAAGGTCTCCAGCATGTCGATGCCGTCAGCCTTGACGTAGGGCGAAAGGTCGTAAAGGATGTTGTTTGCCGCGTGGAACATGATGTTGGGGCCGTTCATAATCATCACGTCGAACGGCGTGCCCGCGGCGGCGGACGTCTTGAGCTTCGGCCAGTACTCGCCCCAAGCCGTAACATCGATAGAGAGGTCGATGTTTTCGCTGACCTCCGCCCGATAGCCGGCAATTGAGCGCTCGTAGTCGCCGCCCTGCGCCTCCGTGTAGCAAATCACATTGAGCGTGACCGTCTCCGGCATGGCTTCCTTCGTATCAGCCGGTTTCTCCGCCATCTCCTGCTGCGGTTCGCCCGTCATTGTGGCCTGTCCGCACGCCGCCAGCAGCAGCGCGCCGCTGCCACCGAGCATGCCGGCCAGCACGCCCCGTCGCGTAACCAAACTCTGACTCATCACTGTACCTCCTTGTTCGTCGAGTCTTCACGACCAGTCTCTAGCTACCATAAGGGATTGCTCCTGTCAACTTATCCGGTATGGGGAATTAGTAGTTGTTGACTTAATGCCTTCTTGACGCTAGACTGTAGTTGCCA
>JAPPLM010000067.1 GCA_028874195.1 Chloroflexota bacterium | reverse complement strand
AAACCGGTCACCAGCCCTTGACAGCCAAGACAGTTTCTGAGCTTGTCGAAGGGTGTATCCTTGCAAGCGTGACGAATGAGCCGATAATTTCACGGGCACTAGCCAGGAGGCGCGACCATGTCATTCAAGATCGCCGTCGTTCAAATGGATTGCGTGCTGGGCGACGTGGACGCTAATCTCGAGCACATTGACTGTTTAGTCTGCGCGGCATCGGCACAGGGCGCGACCGTTGCCGTGCTGCCCGAACTCGCTACCACCGGCTACTTTGTCGGAGACCGGATTGGCGACTTGGCGGAGTCTATCCCCGGCCCTACCACCGACGAACTCGGCAAAATAGCGCGCAGTCGCGAGTGCTATGTTATGGCCGGTATGATCGAGCGCGGCAAGGACTGCTTCTACAATAGCGCCGTCCTGCTCGCCCCCGACGGCAGCCTGCATGGGGCCTACCGCAAAGTCCACCTCTTTTCGGCGGAACGAGAGGCTTTCACTCCCGGCACCGAGCCGGCCCTGTTCGACATTGCCGGCACCCGCGTGGCGCTGACGATTTGCTACGACCTCATTTTCCCCGAATACATCCGCCGCCTCGTGCTGGAAGGCGCTGAGGTCATCCTGAACAGCACCGACTGGATTACCAACGACTGGCAGCGCGGCCTGGGTTGGAGCGGCGCGGTGGTAAGCGGCCTCGTTGCCACGCGCGCCTTGGAGAACACGGTGCACGTCGCTATGGCAGACCGTGTCGGCGTGGAAGAAGGTTGGAAGAGCCTGGGGCACTCCTGCATCGCCGCCCCCTCCGGCGGCTTCCTCGCGAAATTAGACGACGGTGAAGGCATCGCCGTAGCTGCGCTCGAGCTCAATCACCCCGATTGGGAGCAGTGGCGCACCATTGCGACATATCTGGATGACCGCCAGCCGAACCTGTACATTCCAAGCGACAATTGATCTCCGGAGTAGCGCGGGGGCTTGTCCCCCGCTCTTAATACGTTCACCTGCCCACGCTAGCACTTCACCCTTCGACAGGCTCAGAGCGACCGGAAGCTAATAACGAGGCACTTGCATCGCCATCCCGCTTCACGTCTTTTTTTCAATCAGAACTCACCGAGATGTTTGGGTAGAGCTCAGCAGAAGCCGCGTCATTGCTTTCGTGTCATGCTCTTGGTACTTTGAATGCGTAATTCCGATCCACACCCGCTTGCACATCCACTTAGTGAAAGGTCGTACCGTGGACATCAGGACATACTTATGCCAAGAAGCCCGCCGCATGCATGCGGATTCCGTGCAATCCCTGCCACCTGTTGCCGATTGGCCGCAGGCGCGGGAGGAGTGGCTGGCGCAGTACTTTGCAATGATGGGCGTGACCAGCCACATGGCGCTGACGGAACGGCCGCCGCTCAACGTGCAGATTACTAAAGAGACGCAGCGCGACGGCTACCGCATCCAGAACCTCTACTACGAGGCCCTGCCCGGTCTCTATGTCACCGGCAATCTCTACTTGCCTACGAATGTAGACACACCTTTACCCGGTGTCCTCTACGTCTGCGGCCACGCGCTGAAACAGAAGGAATACTACCAGGCGCACCCGCGCAAGTTTGCCCAGCTTGGTTTTGCCTGTTTGCTCATCGAGACTATTCAACGCGGCGAAATCGAGGGCCACCACCACGGCACGTATCATCGCGGCTGGTTCAACTGGTACAGCCAGGGGTACACCCCCGCCGGAGTAGAACTCTGGACCGGAGTGCGAGCCCTCGACCTGCTGGCGTCGTTGCCGGAAGTCGACGGCGAACGGCTGGGAGTCACGGGGATTTCCGGCGGCGGCGCGGTGAGCTGGTGGGTGGCGGCCGCCGACGAACGAGTCAAGGTTGTGGCGCCGGTGTGCGGCACCGCCACTTTTGCCTCTCACGTGTGCGAAAAGACCGTAGACGGCCACTGCGACTGCATGTTCTTCGTGAACGCCTACGGCTGGGAACTCGCCGACGTGGCGCGCCTCATCGCGCCGCGCCCTATGCTCATCGGCTCGGCCAACCGCGACGGCATCTTCCACATTCGCGCCATCCGCGAAACATTCGCGGACACCAAGAAGGTCTACGACCACCTCGGCGCCGGCGAGCACATCCGACTGGTTGAAACGCCAGGCCCCCACTCCTACCACGCCAAATCGCGGCGCGCAATCTTCTCCTGGTTCCTGCGCTACCTGGAGCAACGAGAGGTGTCTGAGGATGCGGTGGGGGACATTGACGATAGCCCTGAAGCCCAAGAAGACCCGGCTACGCTCCGCGTGTATCAGAACGGCATACCGCCCGCCGAGCGGACCTCGACAATTCAGGAAGACTTCCTTACCCTGCCGGAACTGCCCAGCATAGCCTCGCAGGAGGAGTTGGCAAACGTGCGGGAGAGTGCGCTTGCCGGCCTCAAAGAGACATCTTTTCGCCAGTTTCCCAATACTCCCTGCGATCTTGCAGCGGAAGTCGAGTACGAAATTGGCAGAGGTGACACCGTGGCCGGTGGCAGGTATGCCCTCACCTCGGAAGGCGGCTGGCGGCTGCACGGCATGTGGACGCTGCCGGATTCAGACACGGACGCGCCGGCCGTCCTCGCGCTGCGCTCTCCCCACGAGGAGCGCAAAGCCACCGAGGAATGGCTGAATGGATGCGAAAGCTCCTGGGCGCGCGTGATAGCCGAGCCGCCATGCTCACCGGGCGCACCATTGCCTCGATGCAAGTCTACGACACGTTGCGGGCTTTGGAAGCCGTGGCGCACCTGCCCGGCGTTGATGCGTCGCAGGTAGTCTTGGCCGGGCGCGGCCAGATGGCGGTGGTAGCGCTCTACGCCGCGTTGCTCCATGGCGGCCTGCAAGGGCTCATTCTCAGCGACTTGCCGGACTCGCTCAGCGCGCCATCCAGCCCGGACGGCACCGGCATCGCCAGTGAGATCCTCTTCGCCCTGCAGCACGCCGACCTGCCGCAAGCCGCCGGTTTGCTCTGGCCTACCGAGTTGGTCTTCTACGGCCCGCGCCCCGGCACGTTTGGCTGGACGGAAGACCTCTATGCTCGCCTCGGCGCCCCCGGCGCGATACGACACGTGATGAATTTGGACCAGTGGAGGCCGGGGATATAGCGTTTCAGGTCCGCCAGAATCCATTCTTCTGCCCGCCACAGCGACCAAAAGGCTATACTGTTTACAGGAATGACGTTCGAGAACGATGTATGCTGGAAAGGATCCAAGCGCAAGCGCGCGCCAATGATATTCGCGTAACCCAGCACGCTCTGCTAGAAATGACTGAGGAGCAGATCGCACTTGATAAGACCCTGGAGGCAATCTCACAAGGACAAGTGTTGGAAAACTACCCGCAGCATCGCAGGGGTGCATGTTGCTTGATAGGCGGCTTTACACGGTCGGGGCGAGCCTTGCACGTCGTTTGCACAACGTCTCTTCCGGTTCTTATCATTATTACAGTATATGAACCTACGTCACCCAAGTGGGTTACACCATGGCAGAGAAGGCAAACAACTTGAAGTGCAGCGTTCAGGGCTGTTCTGGAGAGTACGAAGCCAGAAATACTGTGCATACCGTAAGGCGCGAAGGGCAAGTGATCGTCATCGACCACGTGCCGGCTGAGGTTTGTGCGGTATGTGGAGACACGCTGCTGCATCCGGACACAGTACGGAAGGTCGAAACTCTCCTCCAACAAAAGCGTCAACCTGCGCGGAGAGTTCCCTTGTATGAGTTCGCATAAAATGCGAACGCGCCAATAAGGCGCGAAGCGCTGGGCAAGAATGAGGAGTTGCCGCTCAGTCGCGGAGCCCTCCAAGGTAACAACGCTTTCTGAGTGACTTGGCTGAGGTATCCTACTTTCTCGCGCATGCTAGCGACGTGTTGCTCTCCATCACTCATCCTCTTGCGCCATTTCCTGGAATTCCTGCTACCCTTGCGAAAACAGAACCTGCATTATCTCTTTGGACGCCGTTCCGGTACCACGTGGCCTTCCGGATTCGGCCACGGAAATGGGCCTTCTCGCATGGTTTTCAGGGCGCTGACTACCGTTTGCGGGCCTTCTTGGGCCACCATTTTCAGCGGGTCGGGCCAGCCCTGGAGTTGCCCCTCTTCCCACTGCCAGAGGCGGTATTCGAGGTCCCGCGTAATCGCGGGATTGGCGTCCGCTGCGTTGTTTTCCTCGCGCGGGTCGTTTGCCAGGTCGAAGAGTTGCGTCAGGGGCCAATTCATCAGTCCGCCGTGGTAGCTCTTGATGAGTTTCCAGTCCCGCCCATCAGGTGCGCCGATGGTGCGGATCGCCCGCTGCGCAGACCACAGGCCGTGCTCCAGGTACACGTAGTCGCGCCGGGGCTCAGGCTCCGGTTCGCCGCGCATCATCCCCAGGAGAGAGCGTCCCTGCCAGCGCGCGGGTTGCTCTATGCCTGCAACATCGCAGAGGGTTGGGCCGATATCCAGGGTGTACCCGGCCGCGTCGGCTACCGTACCTGGCTGAATACCGCCTTGCGGCCAACGCGCCAGCATCCAGATGTGGGCGTCGGTCTCGAAGACGCCCCAGTGATCGCCGTAGACGCTGTGCTCGCCCTGGTTTTCACCGTGATCGGTAGCGGCAATGATGAGGGTATCGTCCAGCACGCCCGCTTGCTCCAGTGACTCGTACAGCCGTCCCACGTATTCGTCGCAGTAGGCAATCTCGGCGTCGTACATCGCCATCCAATAATCGAAGTCCTCTTTGCCCCAGATGCGATGCGAGCCGGCGGAATTCGGCATGTGAGCGTAGCGCTCGGCGTCTTCCCGGATGCGCTCGTCCGGCGGCCAATCCGGCGGCGGATAGGCCAGCATGGTGTCAATGTAGGACTGGGGCGATTTATATGACTGGTGCGGGTCCCAGTAGTGGACGTAGAGAAAGAAATCGTCCTGCGCGTGGTCTTCCAGCCAGGCGAGGGCGTGGGCGGTTATCTGCGGAGCCTGCACGCGGCTGTGGGCCAAATGCCACTGCGGCCGGTAGTACGCATTCCAGCCCGTGCGAAACCACGAGGCCTGATCGGCGAACGTGGAAACCGCCGCCGTGCGCAAGCCTGCCTCGCCTCTCTGCACAGCCAAATGCTCCTGCACCTGCGGCGCTCGACTGCCAAAGGGAGGGTACGTCGGCCCGGCATAGCGGGAGTCTTCTTCCCAGGGCTTGGTGTTCAACTCACCATCCGGCCGCCCGAAATCACCGATTGATTGCGCCCGTTCGCCGTGGGTGAGTAGGCCGGTCTTGATGCCCCAGCGCCCGGTGAAGATGCTGGCGCGCGCCGGTACGCACGGCGTGTCGGCGGCATACATGTTAGTAAAGCGGGCACCTTCCGCCGCGATGCGGTCAAGATTCGGCGTCGTGGGCCGCTCGTACCCATAGCAGCCGATGTGGTCCCGACGCAGAGAGTCTATGTCAATGTAGAGGACTTTCATATACGACCCCTGAAGATTCCTTTGCTAGATTGATTACCGTTTGGAATAGGGTTCTCGACGTAGGCAATGGACGGCGTAGACAGGCGACCGGCTGCTCGTCTAGTCAGACTTGGAATTGCCCGGTGATGTTCTCAATTCTCGTTCATACCTGGTTTCACGAATCGGTAAACACAAGCTATCCAAGAGAAGATGGATTCCCGCTTTCGCGGGAATGACGGAAGCAGGCTAGACTTACCGCATGAGTCTCACTTGATTGCCAGCAGGAAAAAGAGTTCCTTGAACCTTGCTCTCTCAAACGGAATGAGCGCCACGGCGGACTATACCTTCACCTCGGTCCTCTCCCACAGGCACACGGAGTTCTTTGCCTCTGACAAGGGCAACGTGCACGAACCATTGCCAAAGGCTCCCACGGCAAGGGGAAGAACGTCGCCTTACACCGGTATGATCGTCGTTTCCTTGCCTTCCCGCAGCGCCACGGCGTCTGCCACCATGCGCTGGAAGTCGTGTTGCGGCGCGTATTTTACGCGCGACTTTGCCGCGCTGTTGTCGGCCCAATACTGCCAGCAGGCCGGCGCTTCCCAATCGAGCACCGGCAGACCCAGCAGATCGCTGAGCACTGCTGTGCCCTCGCTAAACGGAATCGCATACGGGCCGTGCATATTCAGGGTCTCGCCAACGGCGCCGTCTTCCTCCAGCGCCTGGATAATCCCGTGCACCACGTCGCGGGCATCCGTGCGGTGCCAGAGCCAGGGATTGCCGTCGCGGTCGTAGTAGTTGACTAAGAGCTCGCTGGGGTCGTCCGTCCGTTGCTTGACCGCCTCGTCAAGTTTGGCCGCGTTCTCCGCCATTTCGGGGTGCCACAACGGGCCGCGCTGGGCTACACTTGCTTCACGATATTGCTGCGCAGCGATACCTGCGGTCCAGCCGTTGAAGATTTCTTCCCCTGCGAGGATAGCGCCGGGTCGAATGATCGTCGTCTTCAGTCCGTATTCGCGGCGGTAGTGCTCCACCATTTCCTCGTTGAGCACCTTGATCATGCCGTATTCTTTGATCGGCAGGCGCGGGTGTTGTTCGTCAACCGGCGCATACAACAGTGACGGCATGGGGTACACCGTATCGCTGCTGATGTGCACAAACCGATGCAGCCTGTCGCCTTGCTCAGCCACCGCCTGCAGCAAGCGCATCGTGCCGGTCGTGTTGATGTCGTAGTAGGTGAACTTCTCCATGGTGGGCGGCCGCGACATGACACACGCCGTATGCACCACGGCGTCAACTCCCCGCGCCGCCTTGGCAATGCCCTCGGTGTCATCCAGCCCGACGTTCACGACTTCAATATCAAAGGCGTCCAGCTTGTCTGCCTTGGGGTCACCCGGAAAAACCATACCCCGCACCTGATGGCCCCGCGCCAGCAGTTCCTTGGTCAGATTCGTACCCACGCGTCCCGACGCGCCAGACAGCAGTATTTTCAACGGATTGACTCCTTAATTCATCGACTGTTCCCCAGACGATAGTACGCAAGCGTGATTATGGACGCAATCTGCCAGGTTGCAAAGCGCGCCGCCTCCAGCACATTTCTGCGCGATGGAGGCGGCGCATCTTCACCTGTCACTCTGGGCTCGTGCTGTCGGATTCTATTCAAGCACGGAATTCGCCAATGTTTCGTTCAGAACTTCCTGCGACAGTTGATCGGCCTCTTCCAAGGCCTCCTGAATGGTCTTATCCTTCTGGAAAATGCTCCGCGCCATGTTCAGGTGAATGCCGATGAGGCCGATGCCGCCCGGCGCCCCGACCACAAAGCCGGCAACTGCCATCGAATCCACGGCCTCCTTGCGCAGCGCATCACCCTGAATGAAGTCCTCGCTGTTGGCGACGGACTTGCGCATGGGAATGCGGCTCTTGCCCAAAGCGTGGCGGAGGTCTTGCGGCGCCTCGAAGAGCCACTCGATGAACGTAAAGGCCTGCTCCGGATTCCTGGAGCCGTTGGGGATGATGTTGTCGCCGCAGCCGCTATACGTCACGGTATTGCCCCCCGGTGGCAGGGGCACGCCGGTCGCGCTGTAGTCGAGTTTGTCGAAGCCCGCCTTGAAGTTAGGCTGATGCGGCGTGTCATAGATCGTGTAGATCATGCTTACGCCGCGGTCGGTGAAGGCAATCCGGGGATCGGTATCGCCCCGGAATTCATCCGCCGCCTGGTAGCCATCCTGCAGATCGTAAATGTGCAGCATATGCTCGAACGCGCGCACCGAAATCTCGTTGTCGAGCGTCGAGGTGCTGTCGTCCGCACTGATGATGGCGCCGCCCAACTGCCAGATCGCTACCATCCAGCACGCGAAGATACTGCCGGGGCCCCAGTGCGGGGTGTAGCCAAGCTGGGTTATCTTCTGGCCCTCTCTCTTCGTCATCCTGCCGATGGCTGAGTACAGGTCATCCCACGTGGCAGGCGGGCTCGCCGGGTCCAGACCGGCCTCGATCATGTTCTCGTGCCCGATGAAGAGCGTGCGGGCGTCAGGCGTAAAGGGCATCCCGAACTGGCGCCCCTGCCATACGGCGTCGTTCAAGATCTCTTCCCACATATCGCTGGAATCGATAGTGGCAGAGGCCTTGACCATATCGGTCATCTCCGACGCGAGGCCGCCGTGGGCAAGGGTCTTGATGGTGAAACGCGGCGCAAACGACATATCGGGCGCGGCGTCAGCCGCCACCGCCGCGGGCAGTTTCTCAAACGTCTCGCTCCACGGCGTGGGCATGGTGTTGATGAAAATAGCATCCTGCATCGAGTTGAACTCGTCGCGGAGTTCCAGTCCCACACCCTCGGTGAACGACGCCCAGAATCCGTTGAGCGACCAGAAATCTACCTGCACCGTCTCCATCTTGGGCGCTTCGGCCTCGGCTTCCTTTTCTTCCATTTCCGGCGCTTCTTCGCCGGTCATCGCTACTTGCCCGCAGGCGGCCAGCAAGCTTGCGCCTCCGAGCATGCCGGCGCCGATGCCAAGCATCCGCCGACGAGTGACATTTACATCACTTTCCATAGCCATTGTTCTCTCCTCTACGTGTCTCGGCTGAACACATCTTTGCAGCGCGATCGATGCGGAGCGGCTGCGCAAAATTCTCTGCTGCATGCAAGAGGATGCAGCAAATGACTTACGTGCCGACTAATGCGTCTTCGCAATCCCTCCTTCCCGTTTGGCTTTCACTTGTCCTGCATCATATCAATTGACTGGCAGCACGACAAGATTGAAGCGAAACGGCGATTCCGATGCGCATGAGCGCTAAAGCGGCTAAGCAGCCCTGCCTTCGACGATGCTCACCACGGCATGCGTGGGAACTACCCGCGTAAGCGTGAGACCGGCCTGGGCATAGAGTTCCGCGTACTCTTCTGCGGTCCTTTCCCGCCCGCCGGAGGTCAGCGCGAGCATCACCACGTCCCAGAGCTTACTGTTGGATGGCTCGTTCCCGGGCGGCATTACGCCCTCCACCACAAGCACTCTGCCTTCATCGTTCATCGCCTCGCGGCAATTCCTGAGAATGGTAACAGACCGTTCATCATCCCAATCATGAATGATGTGTTTGAGGAGGTAGGCGTCACCGCCTGCGGGTACGCTTTCAAAGAAGTCACCGCCGGCAATTTGGCAGCGTGCGCCGATTGGGGAAGACGCCAGCCCCGGTCTCGCCGCGTCGACCACGCTCGGCTGGTCGTAGAGAATGCCGTCTAGCGCGGGATAGGCTGCGAGGATTTCGGTCAGCAAGCGACCGTGACCGCCCCCCACGTCCACCACCGTGCTGTAGCCGGAAAAATCGTAAGCCACGCAGACTCCGGCAGCCTCGAAGCGGGAGAGCGCCGTCATGGAATTGTTGAAGTCGGTGGCCGCCTCCGGGTGCTGCTCCATGTAGGCAAAGAGCGACTGCCCGCAGGCAAGGTCGAACGCCGGCTCATTCCTTTCGACACTGTATAGCAGATGCGCCCAGGCCCGGTTATACCACTCGCTGCCATGCACGATGGCGTAATCACGAAAGGAGCAGGGAGCATCCGCCTGCAGTAGCTCAGCCATGGGCGTCAGTCCAAACTGCCGCGTTTCCCGCTCTTCAAATACCTCATGACTAGCCAGGAGACGCAGCACCCGATAGAGCGCCTCCGCGTTGGTTTCAGTCTTAGCGGCCAAGAAGTCTACGGTGCGTGGGCCTTCCGCCAGAAGATCGGCAATGCCGAGCTTGGCAGCCACGAAGAGACACTGCGTCGTAGCCTTGCCCCAGACCATTTGCTGCAGGCGGGGTACGAGCGAAGGATCGGGGAATGTCTCCGGCCAGTCACGCGGCATAGCACTCTCCGTGCACTAAACGACAAGGGACCCGTACCACACGCTCCGTTCCGTCATTCCCGCGCAAGCGGGAATCCATCTTTGTATTTCGCATCCGACAAAAGGAATTAGCCCCGGCCAATACATGGATCTTGCGACAGGCTGTGCGCGCTGGCAGCTCGCGCGCTCCCATCGCCTAGCGTCCCATGGCATACGGTACCAGAGTCCGCGGCGACGCCCCGCCTTCAATCACCCCGGTGTCCGGGTCAAACCGCGCGCCCGTCACCTGGCCGTGCGCCCAGTCTCCGCCTACCACGATCTCATGTCCGCGTGACTCGAGCTCTGTGCGCGTCTCCTCAGGAATGCGGCCCTCCACCACCACTCTCTTTGGATACGCCGCGCGCGGGTAGAACGAACTTGGGAAGTGCATGGTATGGAACGACGGTGCGTCAATGGCTTCCTGTATATCCATATCGAAGTCAACGACATTGAGGAAAAACTGCAACGTCCACTGGTCCTGCATGTCGCCGCCCGGTGTCCCAAAGACCATGTGGGGCCGGTCGTCCTTCATCGCCAGTGACGGTGTGAGCGTCGTGCGCGGTCGTTTGCCCGGCACAAGCGCATTGGGGTGGTCCGGATCGAGAGAGAACATCTGCCCGCGCGTACCCAGCGGGAAGCCCAGCCCCTCAATCACGGGCGATGACATCAGCCAGCCGCCGCTCGGCGTCGCGGAGAACATGTTGCCTTCGGCATCGATGACGTCGAGATGGGTGGTATCGAAGGCGTAGAACGCCGGATCGCCCGCCTGCCTTTCCAAGGTGGTCGCCGGCATGCCGCCGGGCCGTAAGTCCGGTGAGGCCACTGCCGGGTCGATCAGCGCGGCGCGCTCGGCGGCGTAGTCCTTCGCCAGCAAGCGGTCGAGGGGTACGTGCGCGAACGCCGGATCGCCGTAGTAGGCCTCACGGTCGGCGAATGCCAGTTTGGCCGCCTCAACCACCGTGTGAATGTACTCAGGCGAATTGTGCCCCATGCCCGCCAGATCGAATTGCTCGAGCAGCGTGAGCTGTTGCAGAAAGACCGGTCCTTGGCACCAGGGACCGCACTTATAAACATCCAGGCCGCGATAGTTCGCCGTAACCGGCGGCTCGACCTTCGTGCGGAACACGGCAAAGTCATCTTCGGCGATGAGTCCCCGGTGCCACTTTCCACTCGCATCGAGCACCTCTGTGTTCGACGCAAATGCCACGGCCTTTGCGGCCACCTCGCCACGGTAGAAGTAGTCGAGAGCAGCCTGCAAGCCGGCTTCGCGACCGCGGTGGCTCTCTCGCATCTCGGCGTCAATGGCCTTCTGAAACGTGTTGGCCCAGGCCGGCTGCCGCCAAATTGAGCCGACTTCCGGCGCTTCGCCATTGACGAGGAAAGCCTCCCCCGACGTCGGCCACTGCGTGCGGAATTTCTCCGCTTGGTTGCTAATCGAGCGGCTTAACTCCGCGTACATGGGAAAGCCGTCGCGCGCCAGGTCCACCACCGGCCCCAGCGTCTCCTTGAGGCTCAAGCGTCCAAACCGCAACAGGGACGTGACCCAGGCGCCAAACGCGCCCGAAACCGTCGCCGGCAGGAAGCCGTCGCCGGGTATCAGATCGATGTTTTGCGAACGAAACCACTCTATCGTCGCGCGCTTGGGCGCCATGCCCTGGCCGTTGACGGCAACGATGCGCGGTCCGTCGGCACGGGCGCTGTGGATGAGTATCGGCGATTCACCACCAATACCGTTGGAGTGCGGCTTCAGCATATTAAGCGCAAAACCAGCGGCCACACCCGCATCGATGGCGTTCCCTCCTGCCTCCAGCACCCGCATACCGATGCTTGTAGCCAGGTAGTGTCCCGTGGTGACAACACCGAACGTACCCGTGATCACGGGGCGTGTCGTAAACTCTGCCATGTGCTTCTAAAGCTCCTTTTGCCGCCCCAGAACTGCGGACAGCCCCCTTAGCGCGCCAGTATTGGCCAACAGATCGCCTCTGACGGGTTCAACTTGAATTACTGCACAAAACGTAGCACGACAATCCTCAATCCGCAAACGCGACCGCGCATAGCCAGTGAATCCTCGCCAATGGTACGATTGGTCGAGGAATCTCGCTGCAGCCTTCGATCATTGTACTCATGAAACCACAACCAATTGAGCCAGTGCCCCCTACGCCCCTCGACCTCGGTGACAACTTGCGCCTGCGCTTTGCCGTGCCCGATGACTTCGACGCCTGGGTAGACTTCAACGAACGCATGCGCGAGTACGACCCTTCGTCGAATCGCATCGGTGTCTGGGCCAACGAACTCATGTCCGGCAGGCATCCCACCACACGAGCCAGCGACTTCACCGTGGTTGAGGATATGCGCACCGGAAAGATCGTCTCATCACTCTGCTTGATCCCGCAGGCGTGGTCGTATGGCGGCATTCCATTCGGCTGCGCTCGCATCGAGCAGGTGGGCACCGACCCGGCGTACCGGCGGCGGGGCCTTGTCCGCAAGCAGATGGACGTCATACATGCGCTGAGCGCGGCTAAGGGTGATCTGATGCAGAGCATCACCGGCATTCCTTGGTACTATCGCCAATTCGGCTATGAGTACGCCCTCGATCTCTACTACGGCCGCGTGGCGCCCGTGCCGCCGCCGAACCCGGATTCCAATTCGCGCTATCGTGTGAGACCCATTACTAAGTCCGACCGCGCCTTTGTTCGCTCCGTGTACGAGCACAACGCCCGTCGGCAGCCCTTCAGCGTGGTGCGCTCCGACGAACACTGGGAGTGGGAATTCTCGGGCCGCACCCCAGACAGCGAGGTATATCGGCCCTGGCTCATCATCGAGGATACGGCCCAAAAGCCGGTTGGCTTCATCCAGCACCACCCGGTCCTTCCCTCCGCAAAGCCGGATCCATGGCGAATGGTAGTGCGCCAATGTGCGCTCGCGCCCGGCGTAAGTCACCTCAACGTCGCACCGGACCTACTGCTGGAACTATCGAGACACGTCCAATCGGTAAGGAACGTCGACAAGGAGGACACAACCGCGCAACCGGGTGAGGTCGTCTTTATGCTGGGTCGTGATGATCCCCTTTACGCCGGTCTGCCAGTCTCGAGACGGTCCTCGTCGTGGGGGTACTCCTGGTACATACGCATTCCGGATCTAGCAGCCTATCTGCGTCACCTACGTCCCGTGCTGGAGAATCACCTGCTGGGCACGTCTGCCGAAGGCTACACCGGTGCGCTCACCTTGGACTTCTACAGGGGTGGCTTGCGGTTGGAATTTGAGCGGGGCAAGTTCACGGACATCAAGAATCTCAACCACAAGGAAGTGGAGTCCAGCGATGCCAGCTTCCCCGATCTGACTTTCCTGCAGTTGCTCGGCGGAAGGCGCACGCACGACCAGATCAAGGAGAGCTATCCCGACTGCAGCGCCACTCCCGCGGCACAAGCTCTGCTGGCAGCGCTCTTTCCGCCGTTTACAGGCAACCTTTGGCATTCAGACTAGCGGGGGGTTAGAAACGGCCGTGGCTTGGGCCTGTTTCGCCGGAGGAGACTGCTTGTCGGTGCCATTCCGCCAATTTGAACGTAAGTCCCGGCTCAATTACTGCGCCGTGTAGCCGCCGTCCACCGGCAGCGCCGCGCCGGTCACGAACGAGGCCGCGTCGGAGCAAAACCACACCGCTACTTCCGCGATTTCTGCCGGACTGGCAAAGCGGCCGTTCGGTTGGGAGGCCTTCAGCTTCGCGCCCACCTGTGGATTGCGCGTTACCAGCGTCTCCAGCATGGGGCTAAGGACCGCAGCCGGGCAAATGCAATTTACGCGTATGTTGTGCGGCGCATACTGCAGCGCCGCCGTCTTAGTCAAGCCAACCACGCCATGTTTGCTGGCGGCATAAGCCGGGCTGTGCTGGCTGCCGACCAGTCCCGCAATGGACGACACATTCACAATCGCGCCACCACCGGACTGCATCATGGCCGGAATCTCATGCTTCATGCAGAGCCACACGCCCTTGAGATTCACCCCCATCACGTCGTCCCAGTCGTCTTCCGTAAAGTCGATCATGGAGGCCCCGCTGCCCAACACACCGGCATTGTTGATTGCGAGATCCAGGCGTCCGAACTTTTGCAAAGCAACTGCAACCATTGCTTCTACGTCGGCGGCCACGCGCACGTCCGCTCTCACGAAAACAGCATCCATGCCTCTTTGCGTGATGAGCCGCGCGGTCTCCTCGCCTCCCGTCACGTCAACGTCCGCAATCACCACACGTGTACCTTCACGCGCGAATCCCAGTGCAGCGGCCCGACCGATTCCCGACGCTCCGCCTGTGACCAGCGCAACCTTGCCAGCAAATGGACGTGACACACTAAAGCTCCTTGCGGCGTCTGCTACCGGTCTTACGTGAATTGCGATGCGATGAGAGTGCAGCCTGGACCGTCATTCCCCGCCGGCGGAAATTTAGGGCGTGCGCGGCGAAGCTGGATTCCGGCTTTCGCCGGAATGACGGAGTCCGTCGCACTATTTTCAGGGTAATCACCATGGTCTTGCCCAGGTCGCACAAGGCATGAAAATGCTGAGACCCCGAAACAGGTCAGGAATCACCTATTTTCGGGAACTTAATCCGTATTGCCGAACATCTCCCCTATCAGGGGCCGCACAAGTTCCCAATTGGGCAGCAACACCTGCGCGCCGCCCTCTGTCACATAGTTGTACACCAGCGGCGGCTCGATAACGCGCGCATTGATCGGCACGTCACTGAGCAAGTAAAGGTCGCGCATAAGAATGAGCTGCTCAGCAAGGGTAAGATCGGTCTCGATAATCTCATTGAACCGCTTCAGGAGCAGCGGGAACATGACGATCATATCGTCGGCAAAGAGACCGGTGCGCGCCGAAGTAATCAGGTTCTGTTGGCGGCCCATGCGCTTGAAGTCGTTATCGGGATGCCGGGTGCGCGCGTAGATCAGCGCGGTTTCGCCGTCCATGTGCTGCGGGCCTGCCGGAATAACGATACGCGTGTATCCGTAGTCGAGGGTTGGGTACAAATTATCGACTAAGGTTTTCGCAACGGTTAAATCCACGCCCCCAAATGCATTGACGAGTGCCGTAAATCCGGTAAAATCAACGGCCGCCACGGCATGCACGGGCACACCAAAGACCGCTTCAACCGTTTTGCGCGCCAATTCCCCGCCGTTCGCTTCATAGACCTCGCCGAAGAAGTACGCGGCATTGATGCGGTACCAGCCGTAATTGGGGATGCGCACCCAGAGATCGCGCGGTATTGAGAGAAGAGAAAGGGAGCGAGTCTTGCGCTCGATGCTGAGCAGCATGATGACGTCGCTGCGGGAGTTTTCGTTCGGCTGCCGCCGGTCGAGGCCTACGAGCAAGAGAGTGAAGCGCTCTCCCGCGCGCAAGTCCGGTTGCGTCGTGTCCGCGCGGGCGGATACCGCCGAAAACGGCGCGAGCACACCTGCCAGCAAAAGGATGCAAAGGACGCCAAGGCGCAGTGGCCGGATGCAGCGATGGGAGCAAAAACCCTGGACGTTCACGCGTCCGTCTCTCGGATCGGAGCGGTACCCAGGAGCGTCTCTATCTCGTCCTCTACTGCCGGCGTCAAGGATATCCGATCATGCGTTTCTATGCGCACGTTTGTTCCATTGAGAATAATCCGCAGCGCCACGCGCGTATCGCCGGGATTGCGCATCACTACGCCGGCAAGCCGTTGCAATTGCCCCAAGTCCTGCGCGTCGTCCGGCGTGCGCTGGACAACCAACTCAACCGCCGGCCCCGTGAGTTCCGCCGGCTCCTCAGCCGGTTGGCTCTCCGGTTCGGATGCGCCGTCGTTCTCCTGCGGCAGAGCGGCTGGAGAAGACGCCGCCGCGACCTCCACACCCGCACCCTCCACAGCCTCAGGCCCATCTACCGCGGCCGGCGCTTCATCAGACCCTTCATTGCCGTCCAGCACCCAGTCAGGCAGCCCATCCTCGCGCGTGGATGGTGAATGCTCCACGCCCACCGATGCCGTCGCGGCTTGCGCTCCATTCTCCGTCGCAGGCTGCGCATTGTCCGGCTGCCCGGCGGTTGCGTCGTCCAGAGGCCGCACGCTCTCCGCCAGAATGCGCAGCACGTCGTCGCGGCTATCCTGCTCGATGCGTCCCCGGACGACGATGAAGTTGCCGTTTACGAGCAGGGCAGCACGTTCGGCATACAACTTGGGGAAGACGGTAACGTCGATGTGCCCTTTCTCATCTTCCAAGGTCAGCACGGCCATGTTCTGGCCCTTGCGGGTAAAGATTCTGCGCACGGATTCAACCCGCCCGGCCAGGGTGACCCGCTGACCCTCTCTATCTCTCGTGATCTCTGCCGTAGACGTATCGGCCGCCGCGCGCAATTGTGCGCTATGGGCTTTGAAAGGATTCTCCGAAAGGTAGTCGCCCAGCAGTTCCTTCTCCCAGATGCCCTTCTCTTCCGGTGTTGCCGGTTCTGTTTCGGGCAGGGTAAAACTCGTGAGCATAGCTGCCTGCTCCTCGCCCAAAAAGGTCTCAAAGAGCGTAGGGCCTTGGTTGCTGATGCTCTGCGCCTTCTGCGTGGACGCGAGCACATCGTCCAAACTGGCAAGCATCGCCGCGCGCTCTCCCATGCCGTCTATAGCCCCGACCTTGATGAGGCTCTCCAAGGCGCGGCGGTTCACGACCCGCTGGTCGATACGCAGGCAAAAGTCATAGAAATCTTGGTAGGATTCCTGAGCACGCGCCGCAGCGATTCCTTCCGCCGCGGCCGTACCCACGTTCTTCACGGCGGCAAGCCCAAAATAGATGGCGTCCTCCTTGATGGCGAAGTTGGATTCGCTCTCGTTCACGTTCGGCGGCGCCACCGTAACATCCAAGCGGCTGCACTCGCGCACCGCCTCGATGATCTTGTCCGTATTCCCAAGCTCGGTGCTGAGAACCGCTGTCATGTACTCGGTAGGGTAGTTCGCCTTGAGATAGGCCGTCTGGTAGGCGATGGTGCCGTAGCACGTGGCATGGGCCTGATTGAAACCGTAGCGCGCAAAGGGTTCGAAGTCGTCGAAGATCTCCTCCGCAAGGTTCTTCGCTACGCCGTTCTCCACCGCGCCCTGCACGAAGCGGTCGCGGTGCTCCTGCAACTCGCGCGCAATCTTCTTGCGGACGGCGTAGCAGAGCTTGTCCGCTTCCGCCAGGGTGTAGCCCGCCACCGCCTGCGCCACGGCCATCACGTCTTCCTGATAGACCATGATGCCGTAGGTGCGCTCCAGCACCGCCGACATCAGCGGATGCCGCGCCGTCGTCTTTTCGCGGCCGTGCCGCCGCGCCACGTACTGCGGGATGTAGGCCATGGGGCCGGGACGATAGAGCGCCACCAGCGCCATCACGTCCTCGATGCGGCCCGGTTGCAACTCCTTCACGCAACGCCGCATGCCGTCGGATTCCAACTGGAAGATGCCGGTCGTCTCGCCCGAAGAGAGCAGGTCGAAGGTCTTCTGATCGTCGACCGGGATCTTCTTGAGGTCGATGGCCTCTCCCCGGGTCTCCGCGATGAAACGCACGGCGCGGTCCAGCACGGTCAGGTTGCGCAAGCCGAGGAAATCCATCTTGAGCAACCCGATCTTCTCGATGGCGTTCATCTCGAACTGGGTCATGACGCCATCGTCGCCGACGTTGCGCTGCAAGGGCACGTACTCGGTGAGCGGCTCCCGCGAAATCACTACCCCCGCCGCATGGGTGGAGGCATGGCGCGCCACCCCTTCCAGCCGCTCGGCCAAGCCAAGCAGACGCTTCACTTGGGGGTCATCTTCCATGAGATTCTTCAGATCCGGCGCAGCCTGCAGCGCCTCCCCCACCGAAGACATAATGGGCACGAGCTTGGCGACGCGGTCCACCTCGCCGTACGTCATGCCGAGGGCCCGGCCCACGTCGCGCACGGCCGCCCGCGCCTTCATCGTGCCAAACGTGATGATCTGCGCCACGTGATCGGCGCCGTACTTCTCCGTGACGTAGTTGATGACCTCATCGCGGCGCACGTCCATGAGGTCAACGTCAATATCCGGCATGGTGTAGCGCGAGGGATTGAGGAACCGCTCGAAGATCAGACCGTAGTGCAAGGGATCAATGTCAGTGATACCGGCGGTGTAGCACACGAGACTCCCCGCCGCCGAACCCCGCACAGTGGTCGGTATCCCTTGCTCTTTCGCCCAGTTCACGAAGTCCGCCGCGATCAAGAGGTATGAAGAAAATCCCATGTCGCCAATGACGTCAAGTTCACACTCCAGACGCTCGCGGGCCGCGGCATCTGGGTCAGGATAGAGCTTTTCCAGGCCTGCGGTGCAGATCTCATGCAGATATGAGCGCTCGTCGTGTCCCGCCGGCACCTCGAAGTGGGGCAGAATGCGCTGATCGAGAGCGAGTTCAACGTTGCAGGCTTCCGCGATCTTCATCGTGTTCGTCAGGGCTTCGGGCAGTTCCGCGAACCGCTCCCACATCTCGTCGGCGCTGCGCAAGTGGAACTCCTCGGTCTCCATGCGCATGCGGTTGGCGTCGTTCACATTGCTGTTCGTCTGGATGCACAAGAGCACGTCGTGGGCTTCGGCGTCCTCGCGGCGGGTGTAGTGCCCGTCGTTCGTGGCCACCAGCGGCAGATCGAGTTCACGCGCCAGCTTCACGAGCTTGCCGGTTACCTCTCGCTCCCAGTCCATATCGTGGTCTTGAATCTCGATGTAGAAGTTCTCCGGGCCGAACAGGTCGCGGTAGCGGAGCGCCAGCTCCCGCGCCTTCTCTTCATTGCCGTCCTGGAGCGCGCGGGGAATCTCGCCCGACGGGCAGCCGGAGAGGCAGATGAGGCCCTCGTGATACTGCTCCAGAAGCTCGTGGTCAACGCGCGGCTTGTAATAGAAACCCTCCAACTGCGCCTGCGTTGCCAGCTTGACGAGATTGCTGTAGCCCTGGTTGTCCTTGGCGAGCAGCGTGAGGTGGTACTGCCGATCGTCCTGCTTGGGCTCCTTGTCGAAGCGCGAGCGCGTCGCCACGTACACTTCGCAGCCAATAATCGGCTTGATGCCCCGGCTGCGCGCCTCTTCATAGAACTCGATGGCGCCGTAGAGCACGCCGTGATCGGTGAGGCCGATGGCTGCAAAGCCGAGTTCTTTGGCGCGGTCCATCAATTCCGGCATGCGACTCATGCCGTCGAGCAGGCTGTAGTGCGTATGCAGATGCAGGTGGGTAAATTGCTTCATGCAGACATGCGGCTCCTAGGACCGGCGCTACGCCAAGCGGGAGAAATGCTTAGTCAAGGATACCTAGAATGCGAATTGAATGAAAGCGAATAACAGTCTTGACGATCAGTGATTAACGAACCATGCATCGCCCGATTCCGCCTGCCACAAGGGACTCGCAAAGGTAGAAAAAAGTGTGCAAAATAATGCAAAATCCGCGAGTGCCGCCGCATCCAATTCAGAATCCAATGTGCTGAAAAAAGGCTGTCTCCCTCCGTCATTCCCGTGAAAACGGGAATCCATCTTCTCTTCGTCGCCACACTCTCACCACCCCAGCGGGGGACAAGCCCCCGCGCTACGAATGAAGAGGTGGCACTCAGTCCGTCATTCCGGCGAAAGCCGGAATCCATCTTCTCCGGGACACTGCTACTCCCATACACACGGGGGGAACCAAGTCCGCGTCAGCACGACAAGAACCCCATTCACCATAAAGAAAAAGCCCCGCTCACAAGAAGCAGGACTTCACACGCCGGCCTATCGGGCCCAGGTCACGTACTACACGGCCGGGCCTCACCCGCGCTCTCCGCCGTATCGAACGACTGGCCGCACGAGCACGACTTTTCAGCGTTGGGATTGAGGATGGTAAACCCCCCGCCAATCAGGGCATTGCTGAAGTCAATCTCCGAGCCGCTAAGGTACATGAGGCTGAACGGGTCCACGAACACGCGCACGCCTTCGTTCTCGATCACCTCGTCACCGTCGTCCGCGCGCTCTTCCATGGACATGCCGTACTGAAACCCCGAACACCCGCCCGGCGACACAAATACCCGCAGCCCCGCATCCGGGTTCTCCTGCGTCATCAAGCTCTTCAACTGTTCCACCGCCGTCGGCGTCATAGAAAGCATGGGCATCAATCCTGGACAGTCAGCCTGACCAAGTCTTTTTATCCAATTCCGTCCCTCTACTGCAATCGTACTGGTTCTAAGCCTATTGGTCAAGCGGAACGCCGCCAAACGGCGCTCCTTCTTCTAGCCATAAAATATCGCGCTTCCGGTTCGGAAGGATGAACGGATACTTCTCAATGATTGGCCTATATCTAGTCTCCTTTTAGCATGTCAAGTAGCTGGTGGCTCCACCAAAGAAACGACATTGCTTTTAGGCTATATTCCTCCGTATCGTAATTGGTGTCTAACCCGTGCAATACCAAGTGTCGATTGAGATTGCTAAAGGAGTCGTCTCTCTCCGACTCCGATAACCAAACCGGCAGAGCTTGTCCCAGCGGGGAAAGGAAGAGTCCTATAACTGACCTGTGATCTCGGACAGAATGCAGTGCGCAAATGTGTTTACGCTCTTCTTTTCTGAAGACGTTGCTTGAGAAGCTATCGTGCCATATGCCGTCTGCTTGGCTTAGAAAAGATAGTACTGAGAGGCTGTATCTTTCTTCGCTATGCGCCCAAAACGCATCGCAAATGAGGCCAGCACGATGGAGGTGGTATTTCGTAAGTTCGGTCTCTATATCCCAAAGTCTTCCCTTGAACCACTTACTGAGTTCACTGTCAACGGCATCTGGTCCTGCTTTGGAAAGAAGTGCTACCAGACCCGAATCCATCTCCAAATCAGGGAACCATCCACATTTCTCAATCACATGAAATCCAGTTGGTATTCGTGCAAGGCTGCTCTTCAATTTTCTTGCTGACTTCCTCAATTCCTCCCTAAGCGGTATCAGGTGAGACTGAGCCTCTTTAGCCGTTTTTCTAACTGCTTCCATTCGTACTTCGATAGATCGCAAGGCGTCTCTGGTCTCTTCGGAGATTTGGAAGTTTATCGACTTGTATGGTGTTGTAGTCATAGTTTTCGTTGGACCCTTCTCTTGGAGGAGAATAGGGGTTGGAGCACACTAACATCGCCCGCTGCGAACTTGAATTGTTACAAAGCAGCATGCCACTAATGCGAATTACTTGCAATAACAGTCTCCTCGATGAAAACAGGCGGAAAGTCTTGATAGGAGACAGAGTGATGCGGCTAATAGACGGTTGTCGCGCCTTGTTTTGCCAGTTGAGCCATTAGAAACTCCATGGGTCTATCGCCCTTGATGCGATTGCACGAGGAGCATAGCAGTTGCAGGTTGTCTATATGGTCAGTGCCGCCTCTGGACTTTGGCACTACGTGGTCTACGTCGAATATCTTGAAAGGGAAGTCCATCTTACAGCCGTTGCAGACACCCTCTTGCTGTCCGAATAGTACATGCTTGTTCTGGCGGTAGTAGATGGGTGCATCAATATCCGTGCGCTGAGGAATGTCTGTACGGGGATTTATCTTGATAGGCACAGCAGTGAGTGCGTCAATACGCTGCTTTACTAGCTCGACCGCTTTTGGTGATAAGTCTATCCCAATCCATTTGCGGCCTTCCGCCTGTGCTGCTATCAGCGAGGTAGCGCATCCAGCGAAAGGATCTAAGACTACATTACCCTCGTTACTACTAGCCTTGATGATGCGTTCAAGCAGTGCCAAAGGCTTTTGGGTGGGGTAGCCGACTCGCTCCTTCGCTCTAGGATTTATGGGCGATATGTCGGACCAAATGTTATGAACCGCTTGGCCGTCCAACTCGTCAAGGTATCGTTTGAGTTGAGCCACCCTACTCTTGTGGTAAATTCTCCCTTGATTTTCGAGTTCTCGCATCTTTGCTTCGGTAAATCTCCATGCCTTAGTTACGCCACTAAATTCATAAACAGGCCCGCGGCCACCTGGAGGATTTAGATTGTCCAACCGAAATCGACGTCCATCGTCATCGACATGCGTGAACTTACTCTTGATATACTCTTGCGAGAATTCTACCCTCTGTTGATTGAAGACGTAAGATTTAGTCTTGGAGTAGAAGAGTAGAGTGTCGGTTACCTTCCCAAACCGTTTAGCATCGGCGTGAAAGTTGAAGCGCTTCCATAGAATCTCGTTCCTGAAATTCCCTGATCCAAAAACGGCATCCATGAGCAACCGGAGGTAATGGGAAGCAGTAGAATCGCAATGCAGGTAGATGCTTCCTTTCTCTTTCAGTAGCCGCCGCATCTCCAGCAATCTCACCGACATCATGCAGAGGTATGACTGCATCCCTTTGCCGTGAGTCAGTCGAGCGGCTTCTAGCAGCTTGTAGACAGCAGGTTCCTGGTCGGCGATGAGGCCCATCCAGGCCACGTCTAGGTCGGATAGAGTCCATGTATCCTTGAACGCCGCGCCTGCCGCTTTGGATCCTACCGGAGCGGCATAGTTCTTATTGGAATTGAAGGGGGGATCAAGGTAGATGAGGTCAACGGTCTCGCTATTCATGCCGCGCATGATGTCGAGATTGTCACCGGTGAAGATGGTGCGGTTTGCCCAATTCGGAGTACCCATAACACCTACGAGGGTAGTAGCAAGTCACAGAACATGAAGGTCATAATTGTAAGTGTCAGGTAATTCGTTGACAGATTTGGGAGAATGAGCACATGTGTC
>JAPPLM010000032.1 GCA_028874195.1 Chloroflexota bacterium | reverse complement strand
TCTTTTTCTCGCCTATAACCCGCCCCCCGCCCGGGCGCGGCCGCCGCCCCCCCCCCCCCCGCTCCGGTTTATTCATCCAATGAAACGTAAGTCAGATTCGGCTCACCCATGCGAGATAGGACTCTTGCAGGAAAGTCCCGTCACTATAGGCTGTCAAAGCGGTTGGAGAGGATTTCGTCGATGATGGCGACGGAGAAGAGCAGGACAAACGGAATGGCGAGCATGAGGAAGATCGCTACGAGCGAGATGAAAAGGAGCACGGTGTCCGCTGTGCTGAGGGTTTCCATCCACTGAATCAACATGGGTGACCTCTACTCGCCTTGCTGCATGGAATAACGGAAATGTGCTCACACCTAAAGGCGTCGCTTTGCACTGAAGGGTGTGCCATTGCAGCGGGTATCAAACGGGGCAACCGCGCGGCCGCTTGGAATCGCAAAGCATTCGTCTCGGTGCGCCTAGATCGGCAACAATTCCAAAGCTGCCAAGATGCCAACTACTACGATGGCAACCCCGTAGAGATGCAACCGCATGCGCAATTCTAGTTCGCTAAATCTCGCGTCCATCTTGGCCTCGAGTGCGATGATGTCCGCCTTGGTTGCCATCTATTCTTTCGATTCGCTGAGGGCATCGAGCAAAGTCTTTGCCTGCGATTCTGAGAAACCGCCCGCCTTGAACGACTCGTACGTCTTGTGTGTGTCGAATACCGCCAATGCCATAGTCCCTTCGCGTGGGCGTGCTTCCATGCCTAGAATAACCGTACCAAATGCCAGGATGGAGTACAATCGTCACCGGCAAAAACCCCGGGCAATCGGTGTTTCTTGAAAGACTGCACGATTGCTGAGTGCAAAATTCGGCTGCGCGTCACGACTCTTCCGGCCAGTCTAGCATCTGCACGGTCACTTCGCTGCCTGGCTCGACATAATCTACATGCTCGGAGATGATGGCGAGGCCGTTGGCCTTGGCGAGGGACGTGAGTAGCTGTGAGCCTTGCTCGCCGGTGAGCCGGGCCGTGTAGCCGTGGTCGTCGCGCTCGACGATGACGCGCACGAATTGGCGGCGGCCGTGGTTCTCCAGGCTGTCCAAGAAGCGTGCCGTGACGGTGGTCTTGTGGAGGTGGGTGTGCCCCTGCATGACGAGCAGCGCCGGGCGGACGAATTCCTCGAAGGTTACATAGGCGGAGACGGGATTGCCGGGCAGGCCGACGACGGGCACGCGGCGGTTGTCGGATGAAGGATGGATTCCCGCTTGCGCGGGAATGACGGGATCAGGATCTTCCGCGGGGACGGACCCCCCACCCTGGCCCTCTCCCCAGGGAGAGGGTTGGACTCCCGCTTGCGCGGGAGAGTCGGGAGTGCCAGGGGAGCCGGGAGAACCGGGTGTGCCCGGACTGCCAGGCGAGCCAGGAGAACCTGGAGTGCCGGGATTGCCTGGAGAACCTAGCGTACCTAATCTTTCTTTGGGTCCATTGGGTGCGCTGACGCCTTCGACGGGGTTTTCCTTTCCAGCGGGTGAAAGATGGATTCCCGCTTGCGCGGGAATGACGGAACCGGAGGCTTTTGCGGGAATGACGGAACCGGAGCCTTCTTCTTTCTGCTCTTCTGAGGCGGTTGCGCCGGAAACGTCGATGAAGCCAAAAGCCAGCGGCTTACCGGGGCGCATGCGGATGCGCCAGAAGTCGATTTCACCTTCCGCGCCGAGCACATTGCGTACCAGGTCGTAGTCGCCCATGGAAACCCCGCCGATGGTTACGATGAGGTCGCAATCGTGGCAGGAGAGCAGCGCCTGGCGAATTTCCTCCACCGTGTCGCCGACAACGGGCAGGCGGCGCGGTATGCCGCCATAGACGGTTACCAGCGCTTCCAGGGCGTGGGCCGCGCTGTTACGCACCTGTCCCGGCTCCAGCGGCTCTGCGATATCGATCACCTCATCGCCGGTGGGGATGACGGCGACCAAGGGCCGCCTGTAGACTGCCACCTCGGTCTTGCCCAGGGACGCCATCACGCCAATCTCCGCTGCGCGAATCCGTTTGCCCCGAGTGAGCACCGTTTCGCCGGTTGTGATGTCCTCCGCGCGAAAGCGCACGTTGTCCTGGTACTCCGGCGGCAGCAGAATACCGACGGTGGCGGGATCGCCGCTCGTGCCAGGAGGCGTGCCGAATTTCGCCCAGTCGGTGCGACCGGTATCCTCGAACGGCACCACCGCGTCGCTGCCCGGTGGCACCGGCGCGCCGGTCATGATGCGCACCGCCTCACCCCTACCCAGCGGCGCGTCCGGCACGGCGCCTGCAGCCAGGTCTCCGACCACGCGCAGCTTGACCGGATCAGCCTCGCTCGCCGTCTGCGTGTCGGCAAAGCGCACGGCATAGCCGTCCATGGCCGAGTTGTCGAAAGCGGGTACGTCCTCCGCGCTGACCACGTCCTCCGCGAGCACGCGTCCGAGGGTGTCCATGAGAGGTACGGTCTCAAAGTCAAGTACGGAGAACTGGGAGACGATGCGGGCAAACGCCTCCTCTACACTGAGCATGCGGTCTAAGGCTTGCTCGTTCATTAGTATTCTATTTGGTGAAGCTTTCCCAATTAGGAATTTGACTGCAATACCTCCAGGAATTCCTCGAGGCGATTCCTGGCGGATTCTTTTGGTTTAAACACTGTTTGTTGCGAATGGCTCAGCATACGCTGAAACGCTCCGGAGAATTCAAACAGAGACACCTTTTTGGACCACTTTATGCGTCGCGTGTGCGCCTTGTAACCTCTGGGGAGATCCGGTCTAAAGTTAGCAGCATACTTGGGATCAAATGTATAGTCCCCAACGATCGAACCCAGCAGAGCAGTATCCTTCCCTCGAATTGGCGTGATGACGAAATCGCCCTTCTTGATCTCGTGCGAAAACCGATAGATTTGCCCAGCAATTACTCTAACGCTTTGCTCGCTTAGGTCTGGCTTGGCAAGTCGGAGCCCGTCCTTAATGTCATTGCGAGACAGGTCAATGGCATCTTCAGAATAGCTGTGCACAAGCTCATAGGACAGAGCAATGGTTGAGAGCTTGTAAGATGAACACTCTAGATTGTCTATTTCGCGAACTATCCAAAGCGCTTTCAACTGAGTATACCTCACCAATACAAGATTCAGATTCTGCAAGATCCTATGTGTTGTAGGACTTCCATGGCATACAATCCAGTTTGATCACAGAGGTGGTATCGCTACCCTTGCAGGTTGAAGACCACCAGCTTCAGGTCGGTCATTTCTTCGATGACGAACTTGGGGCCTTCTCGTCCCATGCCGCTCTCTTTCACGCCGCCGAACGGCATCTGGTCGGCGCGGTAGCGGGACGTATCGTTGATCATGAGCGCGCCGATGTGCACCTGCTTGGCGGCTTTCCAGGCGGTTTCCAGGTCATTTGTGAAGATGCCGCCCTGCAGGCCGTAGCGGGAGTCGTTTGCCAAGGCGATCGCTTCATCGATGTCGTCAAACACGGTTACGGTGACCGCGGGACCGAATAGCTCCTCTTGAAAAATCCGCATATCGGAGCGCACACCGCTAATCACTGCCGGTGTGACAAACTGAGCCTCGCGCGAGCCGCCGCAGTGCACGGTCGCGCCATCGGCAGCCGCTTCTTTGAACCACGCTTCTACGCGCTCGGCAGCGCTGAGGGTCACCATGGGGCCGACGTCGGTGGTGTCTTCGTAGGAAGGCCCGACGTTCAAGTTTTCCACCTGGGGCACTAAGGCCGCCAGGAATTCCTCTTCGACGTCGCGATGTACAAGGATGCGTTGCGCCGAAGTGCACACCTGACCGGCGTTCATATAGCCGCCCTGAGCAACACCTTCAGCGGCTGCTTGCACGTCGGCGGTCTTGTCGACGATGACGGGTGAATTTGCGCCCAATTCCAACGTGGCGCGGCGCAGGCCGATGCTGTTGCGTAGGTGCTTACCGACTTCGGCGGAGCCCGTAAAGGAATACATGGCAAAACGCTCGTCCTGAATGAGCCACTCTCCCAGGGTTGCGCCGCCGCCGACTACGAGGTTCAGGTGACCCGCCGGCAAGCCTGCATCTAGGAATGCCTGGCAGATCTTTACTGCCGTCACCGGTGTGGCGCTGGCGGGCTTGAGGACCACCGTATTGCCGGCCGCAATGGCGGGCGCGATCTTATGCGCGACAAGGATGGCGGGGAAGTTGAATGGCGAGATGCAGCAGATCACCCCAATCGGCTGGCGCATGGTAAACGCCAAGCGTTTCTCGGAGGCCACGGCAGCCTCTACCGGAATCTGCTCGCCGTGGATGCGCTTTGCTTCTTCCGCTGCCACGAGGATCGTGCTGGCGGCGCGTCCCACTTCCATGCGTGCCTCTTTGATGGGCTTGCCGCCCTCCATGCTCATGTGAAAGGCGATGTCCTCGACGCGCTCGGTAAGAAGCTGGGATGCCTTGTAGAGGATTTCGTAGCGTTGATTTGGGGAGAGTTCCTGCTTGTCGAAGGCGCGTTGCGCTGCCTCGATAGCGGCGTCTAGTTCGTCTTGCGTTGCTTCCGGCAGCGTAGCGAATACCTGGCCGTTATTTGGACTGCGTACTTCCAGCAGCTTGCCGTCGCGCCGGTCGAGCCATTCACCGTTTATCAACAGGCCAAAGTGCTTCGGTTCGGTCGTTACCGCCATGGTTTGTGGACTCCTTGAATCATCAAGTTAGTGTCATGTTGGTTCCATATCACAATAGCATAGGCACTGTGATACGTACACGTACGTTACTTGCCGGTAGCCCTTGGTGGCAGGCTACTTCCTGGCGGCGAATCGAGGCACGCGACCTGAAGTGTAACGGTGCTATGATGGCTCTGGAAGCCAGCGCCTCAAGAGGGGAACAGCCAAGCGATTCTTGCGCCAGTTATTATATTGACATAATGATCTGGTATGAAAGGAGAAGGAATACGTGCCACTATTGCCGTATAAAGGGGTTAGGCCTCGTGTTGGCAAGAATGTCTTCATCGCGGAGAATGCCTACATCATCGGCGACGTAGAGCTTGGTGACTACGCCAGCGTGTGGTATGGGGCCGTGCTGCGCGGCGACTTTGCACCCATCACTATCGGAGCGCACACCAGCATTCAAGAGAACTGCGTGGTTCACACGGACCATGGGTATCCCTCACGGGTTGGGTCCCATGTCACCACCGGGCACACCGCCGTCATTCACGGCGCCCGCGTAGGCGATCACTGCATCATTGGCATGGGCGCGCTCCTCCTCAATGGCGCGGTGGTTGGATCGGATAGCATCGTCGGCGCGGGAGCAGTGCTCGCCGAAGGAAAGGAATTCGCGCCACGGTCGCTCATTCTCGGCGTGCCGGGCAAGCTGCTGCGCGAAGTTTCCCCAGAGGAGCTAGAGCGCATCTACAGCAACTCGGAGACCTATTTGGGGTATGCACGGGAGTACTTGATAGCGCGCGGTGAGTATGAAGCCGATGAATAAGGGCGGAAGGGTTCTTGCCAAACGCTTCGGCGTAAGCGACCGGTTGGCAGATGGGTGTGTTCAAAGGCCGGTCAACGGGAACTGTGCGTCGGTGTATAGCAGCAAACTTCAGGCGCCCACACGAACCATAAGGCAGCTTCAATCGGTTTCTGCTTCTTGAATTGGCTCGCCGCAGTGTGGGCAGACTTCCGGTTCGTCACGGCGTTTGCTCATCTCTCGCGCAAAGCCGGATGCCAGAATGCCGGCCGGCAAGGCAAACATGCCGATGCCCATTACGGCCACGATAGCGCCGAGAAAGCGCCCGAGCGGTGTAATCGGCGCGACATCGCCGTACCCCACCGTTGTTAGCGTCGCTACACCCCACCACATGGCGGCAGGGATGCTGGAGAATTTATCGGGTTGCGCCTCGTGCTCAACGATGTAGAGAAAACTGGACCCCAGCACGAGGAGCAAGCCGGCGACGAAGAGCGCTACCAAGAGTTCGGAACGCTCACTGCGGAGCACTTTGCCAAAGATGCGCATCGACTCCGAGTAGCGGCTGAGCTTCAAGAAACGCAGCAGGCGGAAGAAGCGCAGGTCAATGGGCAGGAACATGGGGAGGTAGAAAGGCAATATGGCCAACACATCAACGATCGCGTGCCATGACCCGGCAAAGCGGAGGCGGCCTGTGACCGGATGCGCGTAGCGCCGGTCCGCGACACACGTCCACAGCCGTAGCACGTACTCCACCGTAAACACCCCCACCGAGAAGACCTCGAAGTATTGGAAAACGGCCGCATACTGCGTCGCCAGGTCTTCCACCGTTTCCACAATCACCGCGACCACGTTTAGGGCAATCAAGACGAACAGGAAGAGGTCCGTGACGCGGCTGGCGGTGTCTTCGGGATGTGCTACTTCCAGGAGCTCGTAGATTCGTTGCTGTAGTCGTTTCATGTATTCGCCTCTCCCGACTCTAGGCAATTCAAAATCCTGCCAGCGCTTGCCATGTGACTAGCGCAACAACCGATCTGACTGATGATGTGCTCGTGGACCACATTCATTCTACCCTTAGTCAGTGCACTGCTGTGTAACAACCGCTTGACGTAAATCGGTCGCTATGCAAAGATAGTAGGCGTCCCCGTAGTGTTCGCATTACCTCCCCTCTATTTGTCAATGTCTTTCCAAGAGACGCCTTCAGAGCCGCCGCTCAAGCTCTTCACGTTGCAAGAAGCCAATGCCCTCTTGCCGCGCATACGTGAAATCGTTGCCCGTCTCCAGGAGATCTACGTTCTGTTTCAGCAACTCGCTGAAGGCAAGTCCTATCCCGCCTCGTTGCAGCGCAGCAATGGCTACCCCAGGCCGGAGGCTGCGTCGGCTTTGCCGCAATTGCGTGAAATCCAAGCTCTGCGCGATGAGGCCGAGGCGTTGATCAAGGAAATCGTGGAGCAAGGCGTTGCGCTCAAGGACATCGAGCAGGGGTTAATTGACTTCCCGGCTGAGCGCGATGGGCGCATCGTCTATCTGTGCTGGAAGCACGGCGAGGACGAGATTCGCTTCTGGCATGAACTCGATACCGGATTCGCGGGTAGACAACCCCTCTAGGAGACTTGTGCGTGACTCTGACGAACACGCTGAATGAGGCTGAGACGGTTAAGATTCCCCTCACCCCGGCCCTCTCTCCAGGGAAAGGGGGTCTTCCCCCCGGCTGGCACGGTTCGTGCATCGGACTGGATGTCAGCGCATGCCCCGCACCCCGATACGGGGGTCTTCTCTGGGGAAAGATGGCACAGGCTGTCTTATGAACGTCCTCCGTCGTCTCATGGCCGCGTCGTTCAAGTACCGCGGCTTTGCCTCTCTCGCCTATGGCTCGTGGATTATCAGTACGGTCCTGAGTTTGGTTGCCCCGACGCTCTTCAAAGAGGTCATTGACAATGGCTTGACGAAGGGTGACTTGCGTTTCATCGGTCTGATGAGTGGCGCTATTATCGCTGTCGCCATACTTGCGGCGCTCTTTCTCTTTGGCAAGGCATTCTTCACCGCCGTCACGTCGCAAAAGACAGGCTACGATCTGCGCGCGCAACTCTACGACCACCTGCAACACCTCTCCTTTGGCTTCCATGACAGAATTCAAGCCGGGGAGATGATCTCCGTCGCTTTGAGCGACATCGAGTTGGTGCAGGGTTTCGGTACGCAGGCCATCATCAACATCCTCGATACGTTTCTCCGCTATGCTATCGTCCTCGCCCTTATGTTTTGGCTCAGCAGCGAACTCGCTGTATGGTCCCTGCCACTGCTCCCAATCTTGGGCGTGATCGCCTGGGTGTATCACAAGCGCGTGCGTCCCGCCTACGGCTGGATTCGGCAGCAGCGCGAGCGCATGGTTATTGCACTGGAAGAGGCCATCAATGGCGCGCGTGTCGTTAAGGCGTTCGTACGAGAATCGCACGAAAAGCAGAAGTTCGAGCGGGAAGGACGCGAACTTGTGCGCCTCATGATGCGGGCAGTCAACCTCAATGCCACGTTTGGTCCATTCATGAATATGGTAGCGACTGCCGGCATCGTCATTGTCTTGTGGGTTGGAGGACGGCTCGTTATCGGGGACGAATTGACATATGGCGCGCTAGTAGCGTTTGTTTGGTACTTCCAAATGCTCGTGCAGCCGACCCAGCAGCTGCCGGGCATCATGGACAGCATTGCTACGAGCATTACGAGCGGAGAACGGTTGTATGGCGTGTTGGACACCCGCTCTCCGGTGCGCGATCTCACCGGCGCCCGCGAACTCCCGCCCATACGGGGACACGTAGCACTCCAGGATGTTGCTTTCGCGTATGAGAGCGGTCGTTCTGTACTGCATGAGATCAATGTAGCTGCCGCGCCGGGCAAAATGGTCGCCATTGTGGGGCCCACCGGCAGCGGCAAGAGTACTCTCCTCTACCTGATTGCGCGGTTCTACGACGTGACGGAAGGATCCGTCAAAGTAGACGGCACTGATGTGCGCGACGTGACGCTGAATTCATTGAGAACTCAGATAGGCATCGCCCTTCAGGAGCCCCTGCTCTATGCCGACACGCTGGCGAACAACATCGCGTACGGCCGGCCCGATGCCAGCATGGACGAGATTGTGGCCGCGGCGAAAGCCGCCCAAGCCCATGAATTCATCATGGAGTTTCCGGATGGCTATCAACACCGCATCGGCGAGCGCGGGGCCGGCCTCTCCGGCGGTCAACGGCAACGAACCGCCCTCGCCCGCACGCTCCTCCTCCGGCGTCCGATTCTCATGTTGGACGATGCCACTGCCAGCGTCGATACGGAAACGGAATACCGGATCTACCAGGGGCTTAAGACGTACATGCGGGACTGTACAACCTTGGTGGTGGCTCAGCGGGTAGCGACCATCAAGGACGCGGATCTCATCCTCGTCATGGAGGAAGGCCGCATTGTGGATCGCGGCACCCATGAGGAATTGCTTACACGGGAGGGATTCTACGCCCGCATCTACGACATTCAGCTCAAAGATCAGGAGCGTATGGCGGCACTGGCGCGCGAAGCCGGGCGTGATAGCAGTGGCGGAGCCGCCCATGAGTAATCGGGAGAGACAGGCGTCCGGCTCCCCGTCCGCTGAAAGCGGCGATTCCCGCAAGCCTCCCATAGGGCCGTTGGACGATGGAGAAGATATCTCAGGCGAGTTTGATCTTAAGATACTGGCCCGCCTGCTCGGCTATACGGCAGGCTTCCGCCTTCAGATTGCCGGCGCTGTCGCGGTCACGCTGGTCAACACGGCGGCGAGCATCCTCAGGCCGTATCTACTCAAGCTCGCAATCGACGGCCCCCTCACCACCGGCGATCTGCGCGGGCTGGACATCATCGTCATTCTCTATTTGTGCGCCGGAATATTGCTGTTTGGCGCCATCGGAGCGCGGCAGTGGATCATTAGTTGGCTGGGCCAGCAGTTGCTCTTCGCGCTGCGCCAGGGCCTGTTCCAACATCTCCAACGCCTCTCTCTGGGTTTCTACGACCGCAACCGCGCCGGACGGATCATCACGCGCGTTACCAGCGACGTTCGCGACATCAGCCGGCTTGTCACCGACGGCATAGTGAATACGTCAAGTGATCTGTTCGTATTGGTGGGTATTCTCTTTGTCATGCTGTACATGCACTGGCAACTGGCGCTGCTGACGTTCATCGTCTTTCCCGGTCTTATCGCCGTGGTGTTCTTCTTCAAGGGCAAGTCACGCAGCGCTTGGCGCGTATCGCGTGAAGACCGCAGCGTGATGAACGGGTACTTCGCCGAAAGCATCCTGGGTGTGCGGGTGACCCAAGCCTTCACTCGCCAAGCGGAGAATCTACGCAGGTTTACCGACCTGAGCGACCGCTACGTTGGGTCTACGCTGAAGGCGAACGGGCTTTCGGCGGCATTTTCGCCCACCGTCAGCATCATCAATGCCGCCGCCATCATGATCATCATTTGGTTTGGCGGGGTGGCTGTCGTTCAGGGAACCGTTACGCTCGGCATTATGGTTGCCTTCTTGACGTATGTGCAGCGGTTCTTCCAGCCGCTGCAGAGCATGTCTTCACGTTTCAATCAAATGCAATCAGCTATGGCAGCCAGTGAGCGTGTCTTCGCTCTGCTCGATCAAGAACCGGACATTCGTGAAGTCCCCGATGCGAAACCCTTGCCGGCGGTGCGTGGGCACGTAAAGTTCGAGGATGTTGTGTTCGAGTACACGGCGCACACCCCCGTACTGCACGGCATCTCGCTGGATGCCCAGCCAGGGGAACTCATCGCCATCGTAGGACACACCGGCGCGGGCAAGACCTCGATCATAAACGTCCTCTGTCGTTTCTACGACATTCGTTCCGGCAAGGTGACGATTGACGGCCACAGCATCGGCGGTGTTACGATTGACAGTCTGCGCGAGCAGATAGGGCTCGTGTTACAAGAACCGTTCCTGTTCTCCGGTACGGTCAAGGAGAACATCCGCTACGGCAGGCTCGATGCCACGGATGAGGAGATTGTGGCTGCGGCGAAGGCGGTGCGTCTTCATGACTTCGTAGAAGCGCAACCATTTCGCTACGAGACGCTGGTCGGTGAGCGGGGAACCCAACTTTCCATCGGCCAGCGGCAATTGCTCTCGTTTGCGCGGGCCTTGCTTGCCGATCCGCGCATCCTTGTGCTCGATGAGGCGACGTCCAGCGTGGATACGGAGACCGAACAGCAGATACAGGAGGCGCTGGCGTTGCTCATGCGCGGACGGACGAGCTTCGTGATCGCCCACCGCTTGTCCACAATCCAAAACGCGGATCAAGTAATCGTAATGGATAGAGGGAAGATCATAGAGCAGGGCACGCACGAGGAGTTGCTGCGGCAGAGGGGCGATTACTTCCAACTCTACACGATGCAATTCGCCGATCAGGAATAGGCAGCTAAGCAAGCGCAGTGAGTGCTAGTCTGTAGTGGATCCTGGTTCGGTTGCGGCACTATAGACCGCGCTGTACGCGCTCCCGACGCCATAGCAAGGCGAAGGCGACAAGCGCCAATAGGGTGAGCGGCACAAGGCCGGTGACGCCGAGCGGCGCCCGAATGAGAGAGTCGGCATCCAGCAAGAGGAGCAGCGGCAAGCCGGCGGTTGCATTAATGAGGCCGTGCCCAAACGCGGCGGCCAACACGCTCCTTGTCTCTTGACGCAGCCAGGTGAGTATCACGCTCCACCCGACGGTGAACCAGACCATCAGGAGCATGCCTAAGTAAGGATGACCGGGGTAGTTATAGCCCATATAGATTGCCGGCGCGTGCCATATACCCCAAATCAAGCCGATGACAAGGCTCGCGCGACCCATGCCAAGCGGCGCAAACTTCGCCAGCAGATAGCCGCGCCAACCAAGTTCCTCGCCGAGAGCAAAGAGGCTGTTGAAGAGCGCCGCAAGCGAAAAACTGCCGATAATGGTGACGAACGTTACGAGAATTGGGTCGTTAAAGGGATAAGGCTCGTCTACGATTTCGCTGCTCAACGGTTCAAGCGCCGCATTGATCTCCTGGAATCCCAGTGCAACGCTGAGGACCATGGCCGCGATGAGAAAAGGTACCACGAAAATGTATATGCTGCCGTAGCGGTCAAGGTTGCCGCGCTGCACGCCAAGCTCGCGCGCGGACATTGGCGTTATGTAGCGGCTGCAGAAGATCGCGCTGACACCCGGCCCCCACATGGCAAGCAGCGAGCCCACGGTAAAGACGAGCAAGTTGTCCAGGCCGCCCAAAAGGTAAACGGCGCCCCAAATCCCCCAGGTCAGGCCAAAGGCTAAGCCGAGGAAGGCCCCAACACCTCGCCACTCGATTGCGGATGTGGCGCCAGTCTGCGCAGGTTGCCTTTCAGGCGGCTGGCTTGGCTGCATACTGTTTGTGTTCTATCGCTGCAGAATGGCAGGTCGTTCGATAGTCTTGCCTTGCCAATCCACCGCGATCATCGGCCAGTCGGCAGAGGCTGCGGAGAGCACTTCTATGCCTTCCGCGGTCACGAGGGTTGTGTCCTCGCTCTTGACGCCCGCAATACTGGGATTCCAGGCAAAGGCTTGATTCAACTGTATCACCTCTTGGCTGACGGGCGACGCTTTGTAGTCGCGAGACTCATACCCGCACGCGCCACCCTGGTGATGGAACCGCCATTCGTCCGCAAATCCGGCCTTTGCGTACTCATTCAAGGCCTCGATAAAGACATCCCGCGCGGGGCGGCCCGGCACCGAGCCGAGAATGAATGCCGCGTCAACCTGCGCGCACGCGTCAGACTTTGCCTGGATCTCCGCTGGGATTTCCCCGAAATGAACCAAGCGCGAGACTGAGCAAATCAGACCGTGTCGGCGAGCACACAGCACGAGCATGGCGTACTTGTCCAGTTGCTTCGCTGTGGGAATGGGATGCCGGTAGCGGAAGATTCTTTCATCGGTGGCCACGAGCGTTAGTGCCGCTTGGATGCCTTGGGAAATGGCTTTGCCGGCGATAGTGCTGGCGATGGCGTGCTCCGTCATGCCGGGCGCGATCTCGTGGGCAACCAACTCGAGCGCCTGTGCGGCTGCCTGCCCCAGCGCGCGATAGCGTTCGACCTCCTGCGGCAGTAGCTGAAAACGCAGCCGGGCAATATCGCCGGTGAGCTTCTGCGCGCCCGGAATGTCGCTGTCGCTGCCGGTGCGTTTGCCTTGCGCGACCGTGTTCCAGTGCACGACCTGGGGCCGGTCAACGTGCCAGTACGGCGCAATGGGAGTCCACGCCGGGGGCACGAGGCCTTCTTCATTTTGAAAGCGCGGCATCTCGATGCGGTCCGCCACCAGTGCCTTCTCATCGGGCGTGTAGATCAGGTGGCCGCCGGCGTGCTCGGTAGCAATCATGATGAAACCGTCGCGCCCGCCTGTTGCCCAGGCAAAATTCGCCACGCGACCGAGGACAAGCGCGTCGAGACTCTGTTCAGCCAGGAATTGGGCAATGCGTTCGTGTTTGGCTTCTAATTCATCAACCATCGGTATTCCTCTCATGAAAAGTTGTTATTATGCCGGAGCTAGTCGGATGCGACTGCCTTCTTTAGCCATTAAGGCACCTCGACGGGCGCCTAGGCATCTGACGCATATTGTCGTATGAACGCTATGACTTTCTCAAGGGCGCGGGAGCGGTGGCTGATGTGGTTCTTCTCAGCGGCTGACAGTTCAGCCATGGTTCGGTTCTTGTCAGGCAAATAGAACAAAGGGTCGTAGCCAAAGCCCCCGGTGCCGCGGGGATCATCTGCAATGAGCCCTTCACAGGCGCCGCTTGCCGTAAACAGCACCCTACCGGCAGCCGCGAGCGCCGCTACACACTGAAAACGTGCCATGCGCTGCGGACGGGGCACCTCTCGGAGTTCTCGCAGCAGCTTCGTGTTGTTGTCCTCGGCATTTCCTTGAAGTCCGCTGTAGCGCTTCGAAAGTACGCCCGGTTTCCCGCCCAGCGCGTCAACTTCCAGCCCGGAATCTTCGCCAAGCACAAGCAGGGGCGTTTGTTCCGCTACGAACAGCGCCTTGTGCTTCGCGTTTTCGAGAAAGGTTGCGTACGGCTCGTCCGCAGGCAGCGCGAGGCCGAGGTCGGTTGCGGTTGCTGGCTCTATAGGAACGCCCCGCAAGAGGTGCTGAAGCTCAGCTACCTTACCGGGGTTTCCTGTGGCGAGTACGAGGAGTGGACGTGTCGATTTCTTCACTGAACCCTTTTGTGCAACGGCATGAACCCTGCTGCTATTGTTCAGCAATGGGGGTATCGAGTACGTGACGGGCTTTCACAAGTTTACCGGATCAAGAGTTGGCGCGCCGCTATAGTGCCGCTTGGGTCCGGGCGTGAATAGACGAGATTACGGGAGAGTGCACACAGGGCGCGGGCAGGCAGCGTGGGGAGTCTAGCAAAGGCGCAAGTCGGGAGGGATGAGCAACGCCCTCGCAAAGGGCAAGGGAGTGGCTGTGTGCGAGGTCCGCGGCGGTGCCGCAACAATGAGGCAGGAACGGGCGGGCCTTAGGCTCGTAGTATGGGTCAGATGCGGTCGGCCTTGTCAACGAGGCAGCGGTTTACCGTGCCGGTCTCAATATGTGCCACACGCTGGCGATCTCTTGCTGTAGCTCGGTGCTCTGTTCCAGCTCCTTGCCGATCTTGTCGCAGCCGTACATGACCGTGGTGTGGTCGCGCCCACCAAGAATTCTGCCAATCTCCGGCAGCGAAACCTGCGTTTCTTCTCGCATCATATACATGGCTATCTGGCGCGGCCGGGCGATCGTCTTATCACGCTTGGGGCCGACAAGATCTGCCACCTGTACCCGAAAGTGTGTGGAAACGGCGTTGAGAATCTGTTCAGGCTTGAAGGCGTCTTTACGCACATTGAAGAGCAAGCCGTCCAGCACTTCCATTGCCAACTCCGGCGTTGACTCCTGGTTGTTCAATTTGGCAAACGCCAAGAGTCGCGTCAGTGCTCCCTCGAGTTCTCTCACGTTGCTTACGAGATGCGTTGCCAGGAACTCTAGGACTTCGTGTGAGACAACTGCGTCTTCCTCCTCGGCCCGTTCGCTCAGGATGGCAATGCGGGTCTCGAGGTCCGGGGGTTGGATGTCTGCGATCAATCCCCAAATGAAGCGGCTGCGCAGACGTTCCGTGAGAGTCTCGATGCTGTTTGGCTGCCGGTCGCTGGAAAGCACGATCTGCTTGCCGATTTCATGGTACGCATTGAACGTGTGGAAGAACTCTTCTTGCGTCTGCTCCTTGCCAGCGAGAAACTGCACGTCATCGATCAGGATGATGTCCGCGCTGCGGTAGCGGTCACGAAATTCATCGATGCGCTTGTTCTTGATGGCGCGAATGAACTCATTGGTGAACGTCTCGCACGTGACGTAGACAATATGGCAGTCGGGCTGGGACTGCATTACTTCATTGCTGATGGCATGCAGCAAGTGCGTCTTGCCCAGACCTGCGCCTCCGTAGATGAAGAGCGGGTTGTACGCTTTGGCAGGACGTTCCGCCACCGCTTGCGCGGCTGCCGCGGCCAAGCGGTTGCCCACGCCTATCACAAAGCGATCGAACGTAAACTTCGCGTTGACCATGCTCTGTGTGCCGGCGCCGCGCGACAATCGCGATTGCTCAACCTGTGGGGCGGCAGATGCTGCAGTCGCCGATCCGTCCCTGGTTGAGACTTGACGCGCCGGCTCCGGTGCGGATGAGGATACCTCGTACACGACCGAGACCTCCTGGTGACAGAGACGCGCCAGTATTTGTTCTACCAGAGCGTGATAGTTCCTCTCCACCACCTCTTTGGCAAAGGTATTGGGCACGCCTACTCTAAAGGGAGAGCCATTGGCATCGATGAGATGGGTATTTTGGAGCCAAGCGGTAAACTGTCCGCGCGGCACCTCTAGTTCAAGTTCGCCGAGGACAGTTTGCCAAAGCGTTCGCGGGTCTAAGCTAGACATTGAGAAGGGATAAGGAGAGAGAGGTTACATCTCTGAGAGATCATGCTATCAAATCTGCGGTCCGAGGGCAAGCTACGCGTGTCTCACTGCCTGTCGTTGCGTGCCGGATCGATGGGATGCACATCGGCCAGCCGAGGGCTTCAAGGGTTGATATTCACTAGAATCTCTGTCATAGTGAAAGCAGTGAATGTACTACGCTAGGAACTCCCGCTCGGCAAGAAAGAGGAAGCAATGGCTGATCCAATTACGGTGACGGATGATAGCTTCACGAAAGACGTAACGGAATCTGCGCTGCCCGTTGTTGTCGACTTCTGGGCATCATGGTGCGGCCCTTGCAAGATGGTAGATCCCATCGTCAGAGAGCTCGCCAATGAGCTTGAGGGCAGGGTGGTATTTGCCAAGGTCAATACTGACGACAACCTGGAGACGCCAACGCGTCTGGGCGTGCAGGGCATTCCGACCCTCATCTTCTTCCGTGACGGCCAGGAGGTTGGCAGAGTTGTGGGCTTCCGACCCAAGGCGCAACTGCTCAAGTCAATTGAGTCCGACCTTTTGCAGACCGCCTCGTAGAGACTTGCAAGTACCAAACTTTCGCTAAACAAGAAAGCTAGCTGGCTCACGTGAACCGGCTAGCTTTTTGATTCTGGGATATAGCGGAGCGCGCCGTTACAACGCAACTTATGGAAGTCGGAAAGCGCTGTGTGGGTCTGGCGGTCTACCCTCCCTGGGCGACGTCGAGGATCATCGTGTGGATCAACTGCTCGACCGGGGCCAGATCATCGGTAAAGACCTGAGTCTCCGTGTTGGTGAGTTCGCGGTAGTGCTCCGACGCTACGGCGAGAACCACGCGCAGACGGTCGTCAACATCTTGGCTGACGAGCAGGGGTTGTATGTTGTCGAGGAAGTCCTGTGGCGAACTGGACTGGTTCGTGGCCACGACAATGCTATTGATGGTTCCTGGAATGTCGATAATGTAGACGTTTGGGAAGACCGCCTTCATCGTGCCGGCGATGGTGTGCACCAGCCGGAAGTCCGTGGATGTGCGCCCAACATTAATGACCGCAACACCGTTTGGCGTCAGCCGGTCGCGTACGTGCTGAAAATACTCCTGCGTGGTCATCTGGAAGGGAATATACGGCTGCTGGTACGCGTCCGTGCCGATTAAGTCGTATTTGCGATCATCCGTCATGAGAAAGTAGCGGCCGTCCTGTGCGACTACCTCCAGGTTGGCTTCCGTCATGTCAAAGTACTCGCGTCCGACGTCAACAATCCTGGGATCGATCTCGACGCCCACGATGGAAATGGGGCCGTATATCTCTGTCATTTGCTTGGGAACCGTACCTGCACCGAGTCCAATCATGAGGACGTTCTGCAAGTCGTCTATTTTGACGTTGGGAGCAAAGTACGGCGCGACAAGGTAGTAGTCCCACGGTCCGCCGGTAAGCAACCGGCTGGGATGATAGATGGAGTGGGTTGCCTGCCCTTCGTTTAGTTCGAGCCGGCGCGTGCCATCTTCTTGCTCGATGACGCGAATGTAGTTGTACGCGGACTCTGCTTCTTCAATCACAACGCCATCTTGCGCAGGCTTGATCGTCACTTGCGGCACAATTGCCAGCCCTACCAGCACGAGCAGGAAGACAACGGGGTAGAGCTTGCGTCTGCCCAATGCAATGATCGATAGGACCAAAAGCACGAAGGCAAACGTCAAGAACGTGTTGCGTGTGCCGATGTTTGGCACCAGCACGAGGGTAGGCAAGAAAGCGCCGAGCAAGCTGCCGACGGTCGAAATCGCATAAAGCTGGCCCGCCACGCTGCCCGATTGCCGCACGTCTCCATCTTCCAAGGACAACCGAATCGCGAACGGTGAAACGCAACCAAGCAGCGTAATCGGGACCGCAAGCAGCAGCAGCACCACCAAGAGTGAGCCCCAGAAGACGCCGAGAGAGTACGTGGCGAATGCGACCTGGGAGTATTGCAGAATGGGGCGGGAGATAAACGGCAGCAATCCAATCAAAACCGCCGCCACCGCCGTCAACTGGTAGAGCACTTCTTCTCGCGGATAGCGGTCGGCCAAGCGCCCGCCAAGGTAGTAGCCTACTGTCAGGTAGAGCAGCGTAAACCCAATAACGTTCGCCCAAACGAAGAGCGATGTGCCGAAGAACGGGGCGATGAGCCGGGATAAAGCTATCTCCGTCCCTAAACTCGAAATGCCGCCCACGAAGACAATGAGTATAAGTAGAGTGCGTGAAGTTCTCGACATACTAGCGTCTAAGGCTCCTCCCTGGCCGCAGGCCAGAACTAAGCTGTTTCAGCATTGCTATTCTGATATTGCTGGCGCAGCCAAAGCGCGAGCAGGATGCCGGCGGTCGCGACGATGATGCCGGTCACCTGCGCTTGCTTCAATTCCCAAAGCACGATCTCGTTCAGTCGCCAGATGAAGATGATGATCTGCGCCACGGAGTATCCCACCAGATAAAGCGCGAAAATCATCCCAGGCGTGCGGAAGCGGTGCCGCAGCGGCCAGAGAATGGCAAATATCACGGCGTTGCCCAAGAGTTCATAGACCGCCGCCGGATGGTATGCAACGGTAGTGCTCGGCGCGAAAGTCGCGGGATGGGTATACAGGAACGCCCACGGTAGCTCGGACGGATAGCCGATAACGTCGCCGTTCACGATGTTGCCGATGCGGCCTATGCCTTGCGCGGGAAGCGCAAGTATGGCTGCCGCATCCAGCACGGGCCACAGCCGTATGTTAGTGCGCCAGCACGTAACCAAGAGCGCAATCACCACCCCAAAGATGCAGCCGTAGAACGCCATGCCCCCTTCCCAGGTGGCAACTATGCGCCAGGGCTGCTGCAAGTAGGGGCCAAGTGGTTGCTGGAGTACGTAATAGAGCCGCCCCCCGATAAATCCCGCTATGGCTGCCGGCCAGAAGAGGGTGTTTATTTGATCGTCATTGATGCCGCGTTCGTTAGCGTACTTGCGGATTGTCCAAACGCCGGCCAGGATCCCCAGTACGTACATCAGACCATACCAGCGAAAGGCAATGGGCCCTATTTGCACCAAGACGGGGTCCAAGTGGATGGTTATGACGGATGGTAAGAGCATGGTTGTAGTTACGATGTACCCCTGGGTAAGTGTCACATGGTTTAGGTAGCTATGGAAGCAGTCTCGCTGGCAACACGCGCCAACTGGCCGCTCTCGCGGACGCGGCGGAGTTCGTGCAAGGTATCTTCAAGGGCTTCACACGTCTGCGCCACGTCCTCTTCCGTGTGCGAGAACGTAATGAAATTCACGCCCCCGCGCCGAATGAGCACGCCGCGCTGGGCCAAACCGGCGAGGAGGAACCGCCACATGAGGCCTTCTTCTTCGGCATCTGCAGCGTCGAGGAAGCGTTCCCCGCCGATGGGGGCTAAACCATGAGCCCCCAGCGCTACCCCGGCCCGCTGCGCGGCAGCGTTTATGCCGTCTCCAAGCAGTTCACCGGTGCGATGGAGGTGTTCATGCACGTTGTCCTTGCGCATTACATTCATCGTAGCCACCGCGGCAGCGAGCGAAAGCGCTTCACCACCATACGTGATGCTGATGACGAGGTTTTCCGCCGCTTGCATAACCTCTTTGCTGCCGACGACGGCAGCCAACGGCATGCCGTTGGCCATGGCTTTGGCAAACGTCGCCATGTCCGGGGTCACGCCATAGTACTCCTGCGCACCGCCCATGGCAAGGCGAAAGCCGGTAACGATTTCATCGTAGATGACAAGCGCGCCATGCCTGTGCGCCAGATCGTTCAGCCCTTGGAGGTAGCCCGGCTCCGGCTCTTTGCCCATGGATGCCGCATCCAAGGTTACGGCGGCAACCTGGTTGTCGTATGTACGGAATTGGTCCTCAAGGTGATTGAGATCGTTGAACGTAAACTGTCTGATGCTTTGCTCTAGAGCCGTGGGGATGCCGCCGTCGTTGCGGCTCGCGCTCCACCCGTCAGACCAGCCGCGATAGCCGTTGTTGAGGATGATCTCGCGTTTGGTGTAGGCGCGGGCAATGCGGGCTGCCGCGTTGTTTGCCTCTGCGCCTCCTTTGAGAAAGCGGACCATCTCGGCGGCGGGTACGGCGTCGATGATACTGTCTGCCGCGGCCACCTCGAGGGGTGACAAGAGACCGTAGATGATGCCCTTTTCAAGTTGCTCGGCTATGGCCGCATCCACCTCCGGATAACAATAGCCGAGCACGATAGGGCCGAGGCCGTTGACATAATCAATATACTCATTGCCGTCAATATCCCAAATGTGCGAGCCACTGGCGCGAGCAGCGTAAATCGGATAAGCGCCAAGGGCATAAGCGCCGGGCCGCTTGCTGCTGGTCTGCGATCCTCCGGCGATAACGTCGCGGGCGTGTGCGAAGAGATCCAAAGACTCAGTGAACTGTACGACTGTTTGTTGCGCCATCACCGGTTACTCCTCTTGCTTGCCTTCTACAACGGCCGCCGTTCTGTGGGGATAGCCATTCGCTACCCAGTAACCCTGTTCCGTCAGTTTACCGTAGGTCTCAGGTCGGCGATGCTCCCACATGTTCTTGCGAAAGTTCGCTTCGCCCGCATCCCCCATGCTGCGCACAATGCGGGGTCGATCTAAGTCTATCTCGGCCAGTGCCGTGCCCCAGTAGCGTCCCAGATCTGCCAGGAACAGACCGTCGGGACCGATTACGCTGCTCCGATTCAAGCACATGCCGGGCATCCACGGCGCCTCGCCGTCTATGCCGTTATTCACGGGACACACGTACACGCAGTTGTCGATCGCCCGCGACGTGATTACCGCTTCCCAGCCAACTTCACCGTACATGCTGTACACCGTTGGATGGTAGATGATTTCGGCTCCCTGCAAGGCGAGAATGCGAAAACCCTCCGGGAAGTTCACGTCATAGCAAATCGTAATGCCGATTGTGCCGAAGTCCAGTTCGAAAACGGGCCAATCATCCCCAGGAACGATACCCCATTCTTGGCTCTCTACTTTCGTCAGGTGCACCTTGCGGTAGCCGCCGACGTAGCGGCCGGTGCGGTCGAAAACCATGGCCAAGTTGCGCCGCACTCCCTCTTCGAGCGCAAAGATAGGAGCCACGACGTTGATGCTGAGCCGCCGGGCAACCTGAGAAATCCGCTCGTAAGTCGGGCCGCCGGGAACGTCTTCGAACCACGCTCCATCTTTGCCGGCACGGCTGACGCCCTTGATGTGGAAGACCTCGGGAAGACAGGCAATGTCGGCGCTCTGGTCCGCGGCGCGGGTGATCAGTTCTTCCGCAACATCTAAGTTGTACGCGTGTTTGTCGCTGTCGGTACCATCCGGTACGCGGAGGGGCGTAGAGCACACCGCCACCCGCACATTACGCGGCATTTGGGCCTCCCTGGAATCCGATCTCGCACTAGTCTACAGTACTAGAGAGCAGGCTGCTTGTCACCTTCTCCTTTGATTGGATAGGTTGGCCCGAGCCTGCAAGTATACTCGGGCTCAGAAGCGATGGCCCTTTCAGCCAGCCAAGTCCTGAGCAAGCGCGAATTCGAGTCAGATGAATAGGTGATCCTCGCAAATGAGCAAAGACGAAGGCCATCTGCGCCAGGTAGTTTCCTACTTCTTCATGCTCGGCTGCATAGCGTTTGGCGGTCCGGCCGCGCACGTGGCGCTGATGCATCGAGAGCTGGTGGAGCGCAAGCAGTGGCTCACCGAGCAGCAATTCGTGGACTTATGGGCAGCCACGAACCTGATTCCGGGGCCGAATTCTACCGAGATGGCAATTCACATCTCGGCAGTGCGGGCCGGCTGGCGCGGCCTCATTGGAGGCGGCATCGCGTTCATTCTGCCTGCCGCGCTCATGGTGACCGCTCTCGCATGGAGCTATACGCAATTCGGCCACCTGCCGCAGGCTTCGTGGATTCTCTATGGGGTCAAGCCGGTGGTCATTGCCATAGTCGTTCATGCGCTCTTTGGCTTGTTGCGCACTGCGTGGCGCAGTATTCCTCTCGCGGCTCTAGGGATGGGAGCAGGAGCGATTGCACTATTGGGCGTGAACGAACTCCTGGTGCTGTTTGGGTGCGGGATTTTGGCCGGTGTGATCGTCTCCGCAAAGGGCCATTTGCCGAGTATGCCGGGCAAGGCAAGCCTGGTTGCCTTGCCGCTCGCCTCCCTTGGCACAGTTACACCGCTGTCCAAGCCGTTGCTTGGACTCGCTGGCGGGCTGTTGGCGCCGATCGCCGCGCCGTTTGGGCTAGGCCAACTCTTCTTTACTTTTCTAAAGATTGGTGCGGTCCTCTATGGCAGCGGCTACGTGCTCTTGGCATTCCTGCACGGCGACTTCGTCGAGGGTCTTGGCTGGCTCAGTGAAGACCAGCTACTCGATGCTGTTGCCGTGGGTCAACTCACCCCGGGACCGCTCTTTACCACCGCCTCGTTCGTGGGCTACCTCACCGGATACGAGAGCTTTGGCACCGCGCAGGGCGCCCTGCTGGCAAGCGCACTGGCAACCGTGGGCATCTTCCTGCCGTCATTTCTCTTTGTCGCTGCCATTAACCCCTGGATTCCGAAACTTCGCGACTCGCAATTCTTTGGCGCCGTGCTTGATGGTGTTGTAAGTGCGGCAATCGGACTGATGGGCGCCGTGGCCATCTTTTTGGGACAAGCGGCACTCGTTGACATACCCACGGTAGCCGCCGCGGGGATCGCCTTTGCCCTGCTATGGTTTACTAAGATCAATTCGATCTGGCTGATTGTAGGTGGGGCGGTGTTCGGCGTTGTCGTGCAATTGGCTCTGCCATACGTGATGCCATAGGCAACCGCTTGTCGCATGCTCGTGTCTCCGGAGTGGTAGAATAGTTCCAAGCCAGCAGTCAAGAAGGAGTTATCAACCATGCAGCAGGTAATGCTCGGAAGCTCCGGTATTGAAGTCTCCCGGTTGTGCATCGGCACAGGCACGGTCGGATGGAACGGGTCGTCAAATCAGACACGGCAACTCGGCACTGAGGGTCTGATTGATCTCCTCTGCTACGCCTACGACTCCGGCGTGCGTTTCTGGGACACCGCCGATCAATATGGTTCCCATCCCCACGTGCGCGGGGCATTGCGCATGCTGCCGCGCGATCAGGTCGTCATTACGACGAAGACAACGTCGCGCACTCCGGCCGGTATCAAGGATGATGTCGAGCGCTTCCTGCGTGAGCTCGGCACCGACTATGCCGACATCGTGCTTCTGCATTGCCTTACCGAGCACGACTGGACAACGCGGTACCAGGACTGCATGGAGGCGCTAACCGCCTGCCAAGACCAAGGCAAAATTCGCGCGGTGGGTGTATCTTGCCATGACTTCGAGGCTTTCAAGCTGGCTGCGGTTTCTCCGTGGGTTGAGGTGGTGCTGGCGCGTATCAACTACGCCGGGGTCTTGATGGATGCTTCACCGGAAGAGGTTATCCCTGTAATGGACGAGATGGCCGCGCGCGGCAAGGGCATCTATGGAATGAAAGTATACGGCGCGGGCAAGCTGCTCGAAGATCGCCGACGCGCGCTAGAGTTCGTACTCAATCTCTCCAGCGTCCCTGCCATTGTACTGGGCATGGAGAATAAGGCCGAGGTAGACGAAAACGTCGAATTGATGGAATCGCTCGTAGGCGTGCCGGTCTAGTCATCTGTGCCAGCAAGAAGTGCTCGTAGGGATGCCCAAGAGGGTGCTTCCACAGGCGTCGCTTGTACTCGCAAACGTTCGCCCCCGTATCATGTCGATACGCTGTATCGAGTACGGGGCAGGCTCTGAGCCTGTCGAAGGGCAGTTCATGCTTCGACAAGGGCTGCGCGCAGCCCTCAGCACGAACGATTTCCATGAGCTTTGCAAGCACGCCCTTAGCCAGTTCGTCCTGCGTCTCGCAGCCGCTCTAGCGTCTGCATCAGGTCGGACTCCGCGACGTTTTCCTGCGTGCTAGCCCCCAGATTCCGTAGCAAGACCTGGCCTTCCGCAAGCTCGTCATCCCCAATGATCACGGCAAAGTCAGCGTGATGATTACCGGCCTGCCGGAGTTGCGCCTTTAGGCTGCGCGGTCGATACGCTATCAGCGCGCGGACACCTCGTTGCCGTAGGTCATTCACTAAGCCAGTGCCGTATGTCGCGGCGCGTTCGCCAAGCGTTGCGACAAAGACACTAAAGGGCTGCTGTTCGTTAGGCACGACTCCCTGTCGTTGCAAGTTGAGGATAATGCGCTCGATGCCCGTGCCGAAGCCAATGCCGGGTACGTCTCGTTTGCCGATATGTCTTGCCAAACCATCATAGCGGCCGCCTCCACCCAAAGCGCTCTGCCGCCCCACCGTTTGCGGCCAGACCTCGAAAACCGTGCGCGTGTAGTAATCCAGTCCGCGCACCAGCGTGTGGTTCAGCGTGTAGCTGATACCCATGGCCTTCAGAGAATTCTTCAGCACGCCAAAGTGAGCGTCGCAGTCGCCGCAAAGGTTTTCCATGGTGTGAGGCGCATCCCCGATGAAGGGCTGGCAAGAGTCTTCTTTGCAGTCAAGGAGGCGCAGGGGGTTGCGTTCCAAGCGTGTCTGGCAATTATCACAAAGGGCTTTGACGTGAGAGCGGTAGTATGATGCCAATTCTTCGATGTACTGCGGGCGGCAAGCGGCATCGCCGATACTGTTGAGCTGTAAAGAGACTTCGGTAAGTCCCACACTCCGATAGAGATGCAAGAGCAGGCCGATTATCTCGGCATCGATGGCGGCAGACTCTTCGCCAAGCGCCTCCACGCCGAACTGATGGTGCTGGCGCAAGCGCCCCGCCTGGGGCCGGTCATAGCGAAAAATCGAGGCGATGTAACTAAGCTTCACTGGCTGCGACAGCCGATGCATGCCGTGCTCTAAATATGCGCGTACTACCGGCGCAGTGCCTTCCGGCCGCAGTGTGAGGCTATCACCGCCCCGGTCCGCAAAGGTATACATCTCCTTCTCAACGATGTCCGTGCCTTCGCCCACAGTCCGTTGAAAGAGACGGGTATCCTCGAATACGGGTGTGCGGATTTCGCCATAACCGTAGGATTCGCAGATGCTCTTGAAGTGAGCGGTTACGTAACTCCAGTACGCTTGCTCGTCGGGAAGAACGTCGGCTGTGCCTCGCGGAGTTTGCAGCACAGTTTACTCTCCTATATCTAAGGCGTTAAGGCGACGCGCTACTCCGGCAGCCGTGAGACCCTTCACCAAGAGAGTCTTGCGCCGGGATGTCGCGCCCCGCTTCAACATCACCGCAGACCTGGGCACGCCAAGCGCGTCAGCGAGGAATCTCAGCAACTCGTCATTTGCTTTGCCGTCTACCGGCAGCGCCTGCAGTCGGATACACGGTACGCCAGCGTGTGTGCCGGCAAACTCCGTGCGTCTGGCTCGCGGTCTTGCAAGGATGGTTAGCTCGCAGCCATCGGCGAAGTCTCTAATGTCAAAGGCCGGCTCCGACATTCGTCAACCGCAAATCAACTGAAGGAGGAGTGTCCGCAGTATCTGGAGCAGAAGGAGGGCAACCAGCGGCGAGAAGTCGATCATGCCGGTAGTTGGCATGAAGCGTCGAATGGGGCCGACAATCGGCTCCGTAATGTCGTGCAGCATGGCCACGATGGGATTGCCCGGGTCCTGAACGAACCACGAGGCTAAAGCGCGCGCGATGATAGCAAAGATCAGCGCTAAGGTGAGGAACTCAATAAAGGTGCAGAGTATAGCGTTCATGCGTGCTACTGTTCCGATTATGTGCTTTGCAGTGCTCCTACGGTCTCTCTTCTGTGCTCAGGCAGCGGACGCTCACCAAAAAGCGCTCGGCCTACCCGAATTATGGTAGCGCCTTCTTCGATCGCGATAGGGTAATCGTTCGTCATGCCCATGGAGAGTTCTCGGCACGGATGATCAGGCAGAACTGACTGAAGCCTATCGCGCAACTCTCTCACCGTGCGGAATTCGGCTCGCAATGTCTTCTCATCATCGGTAAACGAAGCAATTGCCATCAGTCCGTCAATTCGAATATGGGTGAGCGCACCCACACTGCGCGCTATCGCGGGCAACTCGGTAGGTTGGAAGCCGGACTGGCTTGCCTTTCCCGTTAAGTGCACTTGGAGCAAGACCGACAACTGGCGGCCTTGGTCTGCCGCGTGCCGGTCAAGGGCTTCCGCGAGCCGCACACTGTCAACTGATTGAACGCAATCGAAGAGCCCCACAACGTGCTTTGCTTTATTGGTTTGCACGTGCCCAATCATGTGCCATTTGAAGGAATCAGGCAATAAAGGGATCTTCCCGGCTGCTTCCTGCATGCGGTTTTCACCAAACACCCTGAGTCCGGCAGCCGCGGCCAGCTCTACGGTCTCTGTGCTAAAAGTCTTCGTCACGGCAACCAGCGTTACTTCAGCAGGGTCCCTTCCCGCTCTCGCTGCGGCCTCGGCAATGCGCGACTGTACCTGTGCTATGTTGTCTGCGATGCTCATACTCGCAAGCGTCTTTCAATTCGCCGGAGAAAACTCTGGTCAAAGCCAGTCTCGACACCTCTACTGTAGCAAATCCCCGGCGAACGTGCATGCGGGCGGCCCAGGCCAGACTATAGGAGTCCCTATACGCTCTTCGCTGTGGTCAAAGCCAAGAACCTACAGTATAATTGACCATAGGGCAACTGCTTTAGCCCTAAAGGAATGTCTCATCTGATTGGTGGCAACACTGGCCGCAATCTTTAGAAAAGCTCAACTAGAAACTACCAATCTCTAAGATACGCAAGGAGAATGCAAATGCAGCGCAAATGGATCGGCGACGGTGGGCTGCAGATACGCATGTTCATCACGATCTTCCTCCTTGGCGCCGTCTACGTCTTCTTCCTGGCCGCTCTTTGGTCGCTGGGAGCGGGCGCCATGACAATGCTGGTGTTTGCGGGCGCCCTGATGGCCGCGCAGTACTTCTTCAGCGACAAGATGATTCTGTGGTCGATGGGGGCCAAAGAGGTTACGCCGGAACAAGCGCCCGATCTTCACGCCATGGTGGAACGCCTCGCCGCAATGGCGGACATGCCGAAGCCAAAGGTTGCCATGGTAGAGCATTCCATGGCGAACGCGTTTGCTACGGGCAGAGACCCGAAGCATGCCGTTGTGGCGGTAACTACGGGACTAATTCACCAGTTGAACCGCGATGAGTTGGAGGCGGTACTCGCCCACGAACTGAGCCACGTGAAGAACCGCGACGTGATGGTCATAACGCTGGCGAGTTTCTTTTCCACGCTCGCGTTCATGATCATGCGCTTTGGGATGTACATGGGCCTGTTTGGCGGCTTTGGCGGCAGGGGTCGAGACAGTTCGGGCAACGCCATAATCCTGGTGTACTTCGTGGCCCTCCTTGTTTGGATAATCAGCTTCCTCTTGATCCGTGCGCTTTCCAGATATCGCGAGTATGCCGCCGACCGAGGGTCCGCCACGCTTACCGGCTCACCCTCTCACCTATCGTCCGCCCTACTGAAGATCAGCGGTCGCATGCAACGCATACCGAAGGATGACTTGCGTCAGGTTGAAGGCGCAAACGCGTTCTTCATCATGCCTGCCGTGAGCAAGAGTTCTCTGATGGAGCTCATTTCGACCCACCCCTCGCTGGAGAATCGGCTCAAGCGTCTTGCCGACCTCGAGCAGCAGATGGAGCGAGCGTAGTGAAGTTCCTGGACGCGCTGCTGGGTCGCAGCCGCCCGGTTCGCTCCCATCTGGAAAGCCTGATGAGCATATCCACGGCTGCGTTCGCCTTTGCCGCCAGCAATGGGTTGGAGAGCAAAGGGAGCGCCGGCATTTGCTTCCGGTCGCTCTCGTCAAGCCAGTTCGCGAACCTCCAGCGCGAACTCGCCGATCTGCTTGCAGTGAGCGGTAAGCAGACGGGTACGGACACCTTGATCGAGGAGGACTCGTTCGGCTTCCACTGGGTGGTTCTCCAGGACCCTGACTTCGAAGACCTGGTCACCACGATCCATATGGTCAGCCTAACGCTCTCCGAACACGGCTACCGGGATCAACTGCTTGCGGCGGCCTTCCACTTCGCAGACATGTCGGGAGTGGGCATGTATTGGATCTACAATTACAAACGCGGATCATTCTACCCCTTCGCTCCCACCGGCTCACGAACGCGCGACAATGCGCTTGAGTTGCGGATGCAGGCCGTGGCCGATCGCGAACTGCCGCTGGAAGCCGACCAATCCAAGTGGTACGCGCTCTGGGAACTGCCGGTCTAGCTGCCGCTGGGCTCAGGGCTCAGCACAGGGTACGGCTACGACTGTCAAATCGGAACGATCGTACGCTTTCCAGCCCCCAATCTCCCAGCGGGACTTACCCCGTCATCCTGCTTGTAGCGCTTACGTTGGAATGCTCTCTTGCGCATTTGCAAGTGGTCACGGCAGGAGTCGGTCCAATGACTGTGCAAGAGCCCTTGACGCTAAGAGAGGAGACAGCACATGCGCTGCCTCCTCTCTCTTTGGTTTTCCGTATCCACACATGCCCTTAATGGGCCTGTGAGTGGAGTAGGGTGATCGGTTGTCCTTAGAAAATCGACTCTTGCGTCCGCATATCGAACGCGTGGGTTTTATCCACGTCGACCACCATTTCGATGTCACGACCGACCACCGCTTCAGCGCGCGGGTCGAGCCGGGCAACGAAGTCGATATCGCCCGCGAGGCAGTATACGTACATTTCAGATCCGAGGGTCTCCACCACGTCAACGCGGGCCGTCATCGAGTTGCCTTCAGTGACGTCTAGCGCGGCGGGACGGAATCGCGGGTCGAACAAGTCTTCAGGCCGCCAACCGAAGTAAATCCTGTCCGTATCGGCCTTTGCCAGCGCGGCTGCCTTGTCGGGTGGCCAGCGCAACTTGAAGCCGCCGGTCTCCACCCACATTTCGTCAGCGTCGCCCGAGAGCGTGGCTTCCTGGAAGTTCATGGCCGGGCTGCCGATAAAACCGGCAACGAACATGTTGGACGGATGGTCGTAGATGTTCTGCGGGGTGTCCAACTGCTGCAGCACGCCGTCACGCATCACCGCAATGCGATGACCCATCGTCATGGCTTCCACCTGGTCGTGAGTGACGTAGATCGTTGTGGTCTCCAAGCGGCGGTGGAGCTTGATGAGCTCCGCGCGCGTCGTAACGCGCAGCTTGGCGTCCAGGTTCGAGAGCGGCTCGTCCATCAAGAAGACGGCGGGGTCGCGCACGATGGCGCGTCCGAGCGCCACACGCTGCCGCTGGCCGCCGGAGAGCTGCCGGGGCTTGCGGTTGAGGAGTTCGCCAATGCCGAGCATTTCGGCGCTCTCACGCACACGGCGGTCGATTTCTTTCTTGGGTGTGCGGCGCAGGCGCAATCCAAACGCCAGGTTGTCATACACTGACATGTGCGGATAAAGCGCGTAGGACTGGAACACCATGGCGATGTCGCGGTCCTTTGGCGGGACGTCATTTACCAGGCGGTCGCCAATGAAGAGACTTCCTTCCGTGATCTCCTCGAGACCGGCAATCATGCGCAACGTGGTCGACTTGCCGCAGCCGGAAGGTCCGACGAGGACGAGAAATTCCTTGTCTTTCACCTCCAGGTTCATATTGCTGACCGCGACAACTTCGCCGAAGCGCTTTGTGACGGATTCAAGAGTTACACTAGCCATGTGCAGCAACTCCTTCTGTATACTTTGCTATTCGCACCTGCCGTCATGCGGGCACCGCACGACACTGTTTACTCTACTACATCTTCTGCGCACGTTTCAACGGCAATACGTTACCGCCCATGCGCAACTTAGAACAATGCATAGCATTGTTCACGTGAAGTTTACGCTATGGGTGCGGGGTCGTCAAGTCCACTTCAGGCGCAAATAAATCGCTTTCGCACCTATGCAGTCTGGGCAGTGGGCGTGGCATTACTGGGGAAACAGTGCGAAGTAGAGCACGACGAGGACTACTACCACCGCTACCCCAATAACGAGAAGGTTGACGGGTGTCCAAAATCCGGTCGCGTCCGCCGTTTCCTCAGAAAGCGGCTCTCCCGTAGCTTCCAGATGACAGTCGCGGTGATATGTTGCAAACGAGCGCGGCGCAGTGTACCCAACCGGGGCAATCCGGGTCGGTACGCCGGTCTCGTCTGCGGCAACCACCAAGTCCTCCTTCTCAGTTATTGCGCCGCCACACCACTGGCAGACAGGGAACCCTTCGGGAGTCTCGTCAATATGACCCCCTGTCGTGTCCCCTTCGTCTTGGTGACGTTGCCCTGCTTCTTCTGCAGGCGGGGTTCTGTTGTCGTTGGTAGTCATGACACACGCAAAGCCGCTCTGTGAAAATGCATGTCGATTGCGTGTCAGCGACGGTTCTTTTTGAGGGGTGGTATGCAACCACCGCTGGTAGCGACTGCCGCCGTGGCTCGCATCTATATCGTCAAGTATTCCGCGCTCGCCGCAAACAACTCTTCAGTCATGGAGCGCACGTCTTCCAGCGAGCATTGGGTGGTCGTCAGCGGATCTAATGCAATCGCCTCATGGACGCGGCGCCGATCTTGCTCGAGAATTGCTTGTACCGTCAGTTCCTGCACGTTGACGTTGGTGCGGTTGATGCCCGCGCACTGGGGCGGGAGATTACCGATATAGCAGGGATGGAGGCCGGCGCTATCCACCAGGATCGGTACTTCCACGTTGCAGCCGGGGGGCAGGTTCGTAATCAGATCAGTGTTCGGCACGTTGCCGTTGAAGCGATACGGGGTGTTGGTTTCGATAGCGTGCAGGATGAACGAGCAGTACTCGTGGGTCCGCTTGAAAGGCAAAGAGTCCGGGCTTTCGAGTTGACTCTGCTGGTTTGCAAAATAGTCCTCGCGCCGCTCTTGCCGGGCGTACATGAAGGATTCACGAATCTGCGTTTCTTCATCTATAGCCGGCGCACTGTCATCTAATTTGACGTCATTTTCCTCCGCCCAACGTTTCAAGTTTTCCGATATGAAGCGCGCGCGGTCGGCTGCGGTGCGGCGAAACCAGGGCGTGTACTCTGCCATGTGATGACTAGACTCAGTGACGAAGTAGTCGAAGTGGCGCAGAACCTCGAAGCGCACGTTGTCTTTGGCGTAAGTGTCGGGATCGTCCATCGCGGCGCGTAGGCGCGGGTACAGGTCTTCCCCGCGATATGAGTGGTGGCGGAGTTGGAGGAACCACGCTTGGTGATTGATACCGGCCACCCAGTACGACACTTCCTCCCGTTGCAGGCCCATGTACTGGGCAAGTTGCCCGGCAGTGCCTTGCACGCTGTGGCACAGCCCCACCGCGCGTACGTTGCTCGTGGTGCCGATCAGCCACATGTTGATGTTCATGGGGTTGGCATAGTTGATGAGAAGCGCATCCGGGCAGAGCTCATCCATGTCCCGCGCGATGGCGGCGAGCACGGGAGCGGTCCGGAGACCCCGAAAGACGCCGCCGGGACCAATAGTGTCGGCCACCGTTTGAGAGACACCATACTGGGCGGGAATCTTCCAATCCTGCATGCGGAGCGGCTGTCCGCCGACGTCAATCGCCGTAATAACATAGTCCGCGCCGGCGATTGCTTCCCGTCGGTCGGTGGTGGCGGTAACAGTGGCGCCAAGCCCCTGCTCCCGGATGAGTCTTTCCACAAATTGACTCGTGATCGCTAGGGTTTCGCCATCGATGTCCATGAGCGCCAGCGAACTCTCGCAGTGCTCCGGCCAGGTCAGGATGTCGGTGAGGATGCGACGGGCAAACGTCACGCTGCCGGCGCCAATGAAGGCGATCTTTGCCATGCTTCGTTACTCCAAGCGTCTTTAGCAATTTATACGGGCATGGTAGTGTGCCCAATGCGGCGGGTCAAGAATGAGAGCAGGGGTATGCGTGCCTAGCGGCTGAGGCGGCGGCGAAGCTGCAAGAGGCGGGGAATAAGCCGGGTCGAGGCATAGTATCCGGGGCGATTCAGAACACGATCATACGCGCCGAGGCGGCGCTCATAGCGCGCGCCGAAACCGCTCTTGAACCGGTATACGCCCCACAGAGGATCGCTTTCATCCATCACGGTTGGCGCACCCCAGAGGTCGTACCAACGATAGCCACGCGCTATAAGCCATTGGATAGCGTGCCACTGTAAGAGATAGTTGGGCATCTTGCCGCGGTGCCGTTGGGACGACGCGCCCGTATAGAACCACCCGGTGTCACCCGCATGAATCAGATAGAGCCCTGCCACGGCCTCGCCGTCAACTCGCGCCAAGAAAGCCTCGCCTTGGCCGGCTTGTTGAAACAAAGACCACAAGGAGTGGTAGTAGCTTTCGTCACGGATAGGAAAACCGTCACGACTCGCAGTTTCCGCATAGAGCCTGAACAGCAATTCCCAGTCCGTTGTCTGCTCTACTGCCACACCGCGGCGTGTAGCCAGACGAATGTTATAGCGTGTTTTCGGCTTCATAGCCGCGAGCAGCGCCTCTGCCCCACAGTCGAGGTCGAGCAGGGCGGTATGAGGAAACTGTATCTGCTCATGACTGGCTTGCCAGCCGCTTTCACGGTAGAGGTTTGCTGCGCGCGCATTTTCTGCAGGGATGTCGGGGTCAATCTTTACATAAATGGCGTTTGCCGCTCGTGCAGCGTTAGTGATGCGGTCGAGGACGGCAGCAAAGAGCGGTTCGTCAGCATAGTCAAGCAAGGGGCCTTTCGGAACATAGGCAATAGTCCACGGCAGCAGGGGAACCCGGCGGGTGAGCAGTGCAAACGCGGCCACTACCTCGTTACTGCGCTCGCACACATAGCGTTGAACGTGCCAACCGTAACGCTCCCGCAGCGCGCCCCATTCCCAGGATTGGAGGAAGTGCTGGCGTGGCAATGCCTGCAATGCTTGTGTCCAGGTTGCGCGGGAAACATCCGTGGTGATTTTCAGAAACAGAGATTTCAAAGCGCCGCAGTCACCAAACGCATCCCGTGCTACGTGTCTTCAGAATCCCGGTATCAACTTGCGCGCAAGAGGTGTCAGCTTGCTCCACACCCAGAACCGGCGTGGGTCCAGCGCTGCTACCGTCGTAGGCGCATAGCTGACGGTCCGAGGCGAGAAACCACGCTTGAACCGATGAACCCCCGCGAGAGGGTCAGTCGGGCTGGTGTCGGCTGGCATGCCCCAGAGATCGTACGTATGACAGCCGTGTTCCTTGGCCCAACACATGGCGTGCCACTGCAAGCCGTGCCCGACCCGCAAATCTCGGCCCGCCGTGGCGCTGGCGCCAAACAGGTAGGTGGCCGTACCCCCGTAGGCGGTAAGAAGGAGCCCGCCCAGCGGCTTGCCTGCGTGCTCAGCCAAGAAGAGTGTCGCAACGCCGGACGCCCCCAGCGTTTCTCGCATCGTCGCAAAGTACGGCCAGGTGTGAATGCCAAACCCATCGCGCTCCGCCGTTTCCGTGAGCAACGCGTAGAAACCTTGCCAATCCGCTTCAGTCCGGCCTACGCGAACTTCCAACCCTCGCCGGAAAGCTAAGCGGATATTGCGGCGCATGCTGCTTTGGAAACCGGCGAGCACCGCTTCACTTGGCGGCCGCAGATCGACAAGCCCGGTTGCGGGCGGCTGAATGTAGTCCGGTGTAGCAACGAAAGCGGCGGGAAGCCTCGGGCCGTGTTCCGCTTCCCAAGGAGGCTCTGCCCAGAGCGCAAACGCGCCTGTGCGACGTGCTTCTTCTGCCACGTGTCGTACGACGGACTCTGCTACAGAGGCTTCCTTGGGTGCAACAACCGGTCCCCGCGGGATGTACGCAAGGCAGCCTAACAGCGGAACACGGCGCCGCAGCCATTGCACCGCAGCTACGGGCTGCCCGTCGCGGGTGCAGAGCACACGCTCAGGATACCAACCGGTCCGGGACTTGAACTCACCCCAGGCCCAACTCTGCAGTACTTCTCCGCCCCAGGATCCAACCAGCGCGTCCCATTCACGATGGTCTTGCGCCGTTGCGAACACCAAGTCAGTCGCCGCGGACGATGCTGACTTCGTCAAGGACGCGGCGACTTCGCCCTTCCGCACGGACTATCCCTCAGCAGGTTGCGGTGTGCCGCGCGCCGGCTCATGCCGTAGCCGACCGATCGCCATCATCAAGCCGCCGAGTCCGAGGATCACCACAATGAGGGGCGCCCAGGGTCCGACGTAGGGAATGAACGAGATACCATAGAGAATGAGCAGACCGATCAGCAGCCCAAAAAACTGAATGAGGCGCCGTTTACCGTCTGCAAAGAAGCTCAAGATTAGCCGGCCGATAGTCAAGCCGACAAACACCTGCGCCGAGAAGAGCGCTATGCCATAGAGCAAGAGCGCAATCAACCCAAGTGGAATACCAACGACCGTAATCATCACGAGAATGGAAACAATCGGCACGACGATCAGAAAGACAATGCCCATCCCGATGCTCATGAGCGGATTCTCGAGTAGTTGGTTGGACGCTGTGACCGATAGCCGGGGGAATATGAGCAGAAGCACGGTTCCATAGACGGCGGTCATGATGAGGCCGGCGACCCCAAAGGCGATCGAGTCAAACGAAAAGCCGACATCGATGTCGTCAGTCTCCGCAGCCATCTCTTGGGTTGTCTCGCCGCCAATTTCGGCGCCGCCGGCGATTTCAGCCTCTTTCTCGGAACGATAGGTGAGGTCCCCGCCAATGCTCGCCCCATCGGTGATGATTAGATCCCCTACGCTGATGTCGAACTCTGCACCGACGCTGCCGTTGTGTGTGACCATGTCGGCAACACCGGCAATGCGGCGTTCTATTGTGCCGTCAATCGTCATCGAAGAGACGGTCAGTATCAGGTCGCGGCCAATTACTGCGCTGCTGCCGATGGCGTTCGTATTGCCCAGCAGCAAGAGGTCTTGACCCACCGAACCCGACATGAAAAAGTCGTTGGCGGCCACCCGCGCGCCTTGTGAGACCGTGCCGTCAATCGTCACGCTCTCACCCGCCAGGCTCACGTTTCCATTCACGGTGCCGTTGATTCTAACCGTAGTCCCAGCGGCAAAGACATCACCATTGACCGTGCCATTGATGACTAGCGTCGTGCCCAGCAAATAGAGATCGTCATCGATGACTTCGCCTTCACCAATGGTTATCGAGGTATCGGTGCGAAAGTCAGCCGCGGAGGCGGCAGATGCACCCAAGAGCGTAAGAATGAACGCGAGCATAAACGCGAAACCGAGGCGTTGTTTCATTTGAGAACTTCTCCTTGTGGACAGGGGGTCAATCACTCCGCTTTCTTTGCTTTCAGGGTACCTTATTTGCAATGTGCACTGCCACTGTGCCCAGCCCCAGGTAGCGATACGAGACCTCAGCAAAGCCGGACTCTCGCAGAGCTGCGGCCAGAGTCGGCGCATTGGGGAAGGACTGAAGCGACGTGGGCAGATAGGTATATGCCTCTTGGTGGCGAACCAGCATCTTCCCCAGGAGCGGGACGAGATTGTTGAAATAGAGCTCAAAAGCGTTACGAAATCCCGGAATGGGCGGATGAGTTATCTCCAAGGTTACGAACCGCCCGCCGGGACGCATGACGCGATAGCACTCCGCGAAGAATCCTTCCAGGTCTACAAGATTCCTAAGCAGAAAGGCGTTCGTTACAACGTCAACGCTGGTGTCCGGCAGAGGGAGAGACAGCACGTTTGCGCGCAAGAACTCAATTGGAAAGCGCTTCTCTCTGAGTTGCGCGTGCTTTGCTTGCGCCAGACCAAGCATAGGAGGTGAGAAATCAACGCCAAGAATCGTGCACGGGGCCATGGCTTCCTGCATTACCGCGAAGCTCAGGTCGCCGGTGCCGCAGGCAAGGTCCAAGACTACGGCAGGGTCGCAGGCAACGATTTCACGCGCTACCGTGCGCCGCCAGAGATGGTGCGCGCCCGCCGTCATGACGGTATTCATGAAGTCGTAGGTCGGCGCGATGGCATCGAACATGCGCCGCACATACGTCGGTTTCTCTTCCCGGGAGATCATCGACTTTCCGTTAGTACTGCGTGATCGCGGGGCCGCATGGAAGACGTATCTGCCAAGGCTCTGGGGAACTAGCCGGCACGGAGATCAGCGACGACGTTTTCATCCAGCGGAAAGATCGGGCGCACACAGTGTTCGTATGGCAGCGATTCGAGATTGAGGCTCGCGGAGCCCGGCGTGTCCAGATGAACGATGCGGGCCGCAATCGACTCGTACCACGTGCGAAATCCGTTTGGAGACTTGGCGACAACCAAGTCAAAGTCCTGCGGCTCAAGGCCAAACCCCTGGAACACTCTGCGGCCGACAAACAAAATCAGGCGTTCGGTAGTAAGCACCACGATGTTGCCGATGGTGAGCACCGCCGTGCGTCCTGCCTGCTCGATTACGCCGTTCTCATAAGCGAATTCGCCATCATGTAAGCTCTTTACATAAACGGTTGCCGTAAACGGCGTGTGTCGCCCGGGATCCATTGTCCCGCCCAGTTGGAGGGTGATGGTACTCCCAACGCCGGCCGCAAAGGCGGCAGCCACGGCCGGCGCATCGATCAGCGGGATGAGCGCCCGTTTGTCGTAGTCCTGCGCCAACAATTCCTTGATCACCGCATTGCTGTCGCCCGGCGCCCCGGAAGACGTGGCGTCGGCGGCATCGGAGAATACCGTGAGGCCGGGAGTTTCTTGCGCTATGGCAACCGCCTCCGGCAGAAGCGTAAGTTCTGCCATCCACAAGTCGCGGTTGTCCCACATGAAGGCAGCGATCCGTTCGGCTTCTGAATTCGCCCGCTCTTGGTCGCCATCCGTCGTCACAATGACATAGGACTGCAGGTCGGGCACGTCGGTGAACGGATTCGAGAGATAGATGTTGCCGACGAGGCCGCCCGGAGACGCTTCGACTGCCTGACACAGGCGAATGGCGTCGCCAAAGCGACCGGTATCCGTAAGAAGCTCATCGCCCCGGGCCATTAATGGGATTTTCACGCGGGCCGTGGTTGGCGCAGCGCTCTCCTTCAGCATGCGCATCAGGCTGCGCGCCGCCCGCACTCCCGTCTCATAGAAGTCCGTATGGGGATAGGTGTGGTAGCCGACCATCATGTCGGCTGTGTGGAGCATGCGATCGGTAATCACCGCATGGAAGTCCAAAGAGGCGACAATGGGGATAGCCCCCACGCACTCCCGCACGGCTTCCAGCAGCCTGCCTTCCGGATCGAATTCGGTCTCGCCGGCCATGGCGCCGTGCAGCACGAGAAGGACGGCGTCCACGTCGCTCACCTGCTTAATCGCGGCGATGATCTCTTGAATCAGCCGGTCGAGCACGGCATCGGCGACGGGCCCATGGGGTACGGCCCATGCCGCCATGGTCGGGATAACTTCAACGTCGCCGTGCTCCGCAAAGACGTCAAGCGCGCCCGCAATTTCGGTATTCGTGCCCTGTAGTTCTTCCACAATGGCGGTGCCGCGGACGACGCGAAAGTCTTCGTACTGGGTAAGGTGCGGGTTGAAGGTCGCCGTTTCTTGCTGCAGTTCTGCGATCAGGACACGCGCCATAGATTCCCCCTTGCGTTCAGCAACTTTCAGGTCACTGTCTCCGTTCGACTACGTAATCAATCAGCATGTCCAGGGAATCGCGGCTGTCGCCGGAGGGCAACGCGGCTAAGGCCGCGCGCGCCTGCTCGCCGAATTCCCTTGCCTTAGCGTAGGCAGCCTCAATCGCGTCGGATTGGCGAATTGCCTCCACCGCTTCCCGAACAGTATCTTCATCAGCGGCTTCCTGCTTAAGGAGTGCGGTAACGGCCGGATGGGCAGGGTTTTGGCGCAAGAAGACGATTGACGGAAGTGTGACGGTACCTTCGCGCAGATCGCCCCCGACAGGCTTGCCCAATTCCTCTTCCGTGCCTGCGATGTCGAGGATGTCGTCCACGATTTGGAAAGCAGTGCCTAGGGCTTCCCCGTAGCTGCGGAGAGCCTCTTGTTCCTCCGTAGAAACGCCGCCGACCAAGCCACCGCCATCGCAGCACAACTCAAAAAGCGAAGCTGTCTTTCCCTGCACTTTCCGATAGTACTCGTCTTCAACGGCATCCATGTGCTCGATGTCCGAGAACTGGGTGGTCTCGCTTGCGACCATGCACATAACCGTGCGCGCCAACATGCGCACGAGCGCGGGATCGCCCAACTCCGCCAGGACGTGGGAGCACTTGGCGAAAAGGTAGTCACCCGATAGCACGGCGAGCGTGTTGGACCATACAGAGTTGGCTGTGGGTACGCCGCGCCGTACATAGGCATGGTCTATGACGTCATCATGGATGAGCGTCGCGGCATGGAGAATCTCAATGGCGGCGGCAACGCGGACTGCACGCGAATCTGCCGGCGTATGAACTGATGCAGAGAGCAAAGTAAGTAAAGGCCGCAGCTTCTTGCCGCCGGCTGCCAGAATGTGGCGCACCAACTGCGACAGCGCAGGGTTGGGGGTCTCTTCCCATACTGACGACAAGTAATCGTCAACTTGGTCGAGTCCCACGGCGACCGGCTCCGTTATCTTTCCGATAAGGGTCACCGGGTTAGACGGCTGTACGGAGGGGGGTGATTCCGAAGAACGTCTGGGCATTCCTATCTGTGATCTCTTCTAATTCCTTAGCCGCGACATTTCGCCTTTGGGCCACGGCTTCTAAAGTAAACCGAACGTAAGCTGGTTCATTCCGCTTGCCACGGTGCGGCACCGGCGCGAGGTACGGGCAATCGGTCTCCAGCAACAATCTATCCGATGGTACCATCTTTGCGACGTGATGCAACTTCACGGCGGAGCGAAACGTCACCGGTCCCGCCAGGGAAATCATACATCCCAAATCAATGAGCGCCGCTGCTTGAGCATAATCACCGGAAAAGCAATGCATGACCGCCTGCCGCGGGGGCATGGCTTGCTTTAGCGCGCGGTGAACATCGGCATAGGCCTCACGCATGTGCACGACTACAGGCAGATTGGCTTTAGCCGCGAGTGCAAGCTGCTTGGCAAAGGCTCTTGCCTGAGCGTCTTTGGAGGCGTAGTTACGGTAGTAGTCTAGGCCGGTTTCCCCTATTGCTACGACCCTTGGGGCTTTGGCAAGTGTCTCTAATTCACGCCAGGTTTCAGGGCTACAGGCATCGGCCTCATGGGGGTGAATGCCGATAGTAGCCCAACAACTTGGAAACCGCTTGGCAATTGCCACCGCTGCTCGGCTCGTGGGAATGTCTACACCCACAACAATGATGGTACTTACGCCGGCCGACACCGCGCGTTCGACAACTGCTGACAGGTCCTCAGCGAAGCGCGGTACGTTGATGTGGGCATGCGTATCCGTCATGCGCGCAACAGCCGGGCCGGTTACGTGCTTTCTGAGAATTCCGGCACTTCCAGGCGAGGGAAGAGCGGCTTGCCGGTCATTACCGTGCGCTCCGGGGTGAGACCTCCCCACCCCAGGCCACGTTCCCAAGCACCGGCAGCAAGCGGCGGCTCGCCGAGGCGATCCAGAATGGCGTCCGCAGTCTGTGGAATATACGGGCCAAGCAGAAACGCCAATATCCGCACGGCTTCAGTGACGTTGTAGAGCACTGTTCCCAGGCGCTCCCGCTGGTCAGACGCCTTAGCCAGTTCCCAGGGCGCGTTCTCCTCGATATATTGATTCGCCCGGGTGACGAGCGTCCAGATGCTATCGAGCGCCGCGTCCAGGTCCCAGGACTCTAGCCCCTGCTCCGCTCCCGCGATTGCGCTCTGCGCCGTGTCGCGGAGCGAAGCATCGAGCGCTGTCTCGCCGCTTGGGACGGGCAAGATACCGTCAAAGTAGCGCCCAAGCATGGAGGATGTGCGGTGCACGAGGTTGCCGAGATCGTTGGCCAAGTCGGCGTTGTAGCGGTTATAGAAGCTCTCCCACGAGAATACGCCGTCCTGATCGAACGGGATTTCCCGCATTAGGTAGTAACGCACCGCGTCAGATCCAAATTCGTCGACCATTTCGAAGGGGTCAACGTCAGACCCACGTGACTTGCTCACCTTCAAGCCGCGGAACATTATCCAGCCATGCGCCCAAACGGTCTTAGGCAGAGGCACGCCGGCTGACATCAGCATCGCCGGCCAGTAGACGCAGTGGAAGCGGATGATGTCTTTGCCGACTACGTGCGCATCCGCCGGCCAATAATGAGCGTATTGGTTGTCGTCATGTCCAAATCCGATCCCCGCAATATAGTTGGTAAGGGCGTCAAACCAAACATAAATGACTTGCTCTTCGTCGAAGGGAACGGGAATGCCCCAGGTCTTGTTGGCACGCGAAATGCTGAAGTCCCGCAACTCGCCGCGCACCATATTGACGACTTCGTTCCGCCGGAAATCCGGCAGCACGAACTCGGGGTGCTCCTCGTATAGGGCCAGCAGCTTGTCCTGATACTTGGACAGGGCAAAGAAGTAGTTATCTTCTTCCGTCCATTCCGGCTCGGCCTCGTGGACGGGACACTTGCCTTCTACAAGATCGTCATCGGAATAGAAGGCCTCACACGGGAGGCAGTACCACCCGGCATAGGTGCCTTTGTAGATGTCACCGGCGTCGTAGCACTTCTGCAGCAGCAGCCGCGCCGCGTGCTTGTGATGCTCTTCAGTCGTGCGGATGAAACCGTCATAGGATATGTCGAGCTTGTCCCAGAGGTCCCGAAAGAACTCCGCCATCTCGTCGCAATAGCCCTGGGGGTCCTTGCCCTGGCTTCTGGCCTGGCGCTCGACATTGAGGCTGTTCTCATCGAGGCCCGTGAGGAAGAACGTATCGTATCCCTGCAAGCGACGATAGCGCGCCTGCACGTCACAGCCGATGGTACAAAAGGCCGTGCCGATATGGGGCTTTGCGTTGGGGTAGTAAATTGGAGTTGTGAGATAGTAGGTTGCCATGGATGAAATCTAAGGAAACGAGAGTGACGCTGAAGGGTCCGGTTCGGCGATTTCCGTCCCACCATCATACCATGCGCCATAGCGAGACCCAACTTGACCGCCGGTGAATTCTGAGATAGCAGACTCGCATTTGCCAAAGAGGAGTAGACCGTAGTACGCTATCTTGTGAGGTTTACTGTTTACGTAAAACGTCACCAATGATACTTGGGTTCAAGGATCGGAGAACGCAGCGCTTTTTCGAAGGCGAATCGGTGCGCGCATTCCAAGGATTCGCCGACCAGGCAACGCGCAGGCTCACGGTGCTGGACAACGCCGTCTCATTGGGCGACCTAGCAGGACTCCCGAGCAACAGACTGGAAATGCTGGTCGGCAGGCGTGCCGGCCAATATAGTATTCGCATCAATCGTCAATGGCGTATTTGCTTTCGTTGGGGAGATGACGGACCTTTCGATGTAGAAATCGTGGACTATCATCGGTGAGGAGATGGGGATGAACGCGATTAACAGATTGCGGCCGGTGCATCCGGGTGAGATTCTGGGAGAAGAACTACAAGAGCTTGGCATGTCAGCCAATGCCTTGGCTAAAGCACTCGCTGTTCCAACCAACCGGATCACTGCAATCCTGAATGGCCAAAGAGGGATCACTGCAGATACAGCCCTGCGCTTGTCCCGATACTTCGGCACCACGCCGCACCTCTGGCTAAACCTTCAAAAGTCATTTGAGTTGCGCGTGGCAGAAGAAGAATCGGGCGAGGAAATTGCGGGTCGAGTAAAACCACGAGAGCTGACGAAGGCAGCAAACGCGGCTTCACCAAAGCGATAGGTACTTGACGAGCGCAAGACGTTTGGGGTGCTACCTTGAAATGGCGTTTCCCTATGTTTGCTGTGGCACTGTACAGGCATCCTATGACTTCAGTGAATTGTCATGCGAGCGATTCATTCGGGCGAGTATTAGTGGCCTCCCAGAATGGAGTGAGTTTGGGAGCCAAAGCGCTATGGTACACTGCCTCACGAACTGTGCTTCCGCTTGTACGTTTGAATCTAAGGTGAACGACAGCTACCGCTAGAGGAGGTACGCACCGTGTCAATTGTTCGGACCCTGGTTGATGCTAAAGTGCCGATGCGGGATGGCGTGGCCCTATCGGCCGACATCTTCTTGCCGCCGCAGGCAGAACCGGCGCCAACGGTGCTCGTGCGCACACCATACGGCAACAACACGGACCTTCACATTGAAAAAGGGCGCAAACTGGCGAGCCAAGGCTATGCCGCGGTGTTCCAGGACGTACGCGGACGGTGGGATTCTGACGGTACCTACTACCCGGTAAACAATGAAGCCGACGACGGTCACGATACGGTTGAGTGGATTGCGGAGCAACCCTGGAGTACCGGCAAGATCGGCATGGCGGGTGGTTCGTACCTGGGCATCACGCAGTGGACGGCGGCGTGGCGCGGCAGTCCGCATCTGACCTGTATCGTGCCGCGCGTCGCCCCGTGCGACTTCTATGATTCACCGGGATACACAAATGGCGCCCTGCAGCTTGGAGTCCTCGCCACTTGGGGTTCGCGGACCCATGGCCGCACGGCCCAGAATATCGAATACGAGGACTGGGTACGCGTCTTTCGCACGCTGCCTGTGGCCGACGTCACTACGGAAATCGGCCGCGACATGGACTTTTGGAAAGACTGGATCCGCCATCCTCATTACGGCGAATACTGGAAGCCTTCCAGCAACAGCGAGCATTGGCAGCATGTCATTGCGCCCGCCTACAACATGGGCGGTTGGTTTGATCTCTATTCCAAGGCGACGTTCGACAATTGGAATGAAGCGCGGCTGCGCGGCGGCTCGGCTGAGGCCCGGCAGAGTCAACTCATCATGGGTGCGTGGCCGCACGGGCTCTCAACCTCGCGGGTTACGGGTCAAGTAGACTTCGGCGCAGATTCAATGGTGGACCTGGATGCCGAGGAATTGCGTTGGTTTGACTACTGGCTGAAGGGCGAGCAGAACGGCATCCTCGACGAACCGCCTTTACGGCTCTTCATCATGGGGAGCAACGAGTGGCGCAGCGAGCACGAGTGGCCGCTGGCGCGCACCGACTGGCAGCCGTGGTACTTTCACTCGCAAGGTGGCGCAAACACGCTGAACGGTAACGGCGGCCTCTCTCCTGAATTGCCGGCGGACGAACCATCAGATGGCTATATGTATGATCCTATCGCTCCGGTCCCGACTTTGGGCGGGAATAATTGCTGCTCACCGCACATTGTGCCGTGGGGGCCCTACGACCAGCAGAACATCGAGATGCGCCAGGACGTACTGTGCTATACCAGCGAGCCGCTCAAGAGCGAAGTGGAGGTGACAGGCCCAATCAAGGTAGTTCTCTACGCCGCCAGTGACCGGCCGGACACCGACTGGACGGCCAAGCTGGTAGACGTCCACCCGGATGGGCGCGCTATCAGCCTGTGCGACGGTATCGTACGCGCGCGATTCCGCGAGGGACGGCAAAACCCGTCTCTCATTGAGCCCGGCAGAGTTTACGAATATGAGATCGACCTTTGGGTGATTGCCAATGTATTCCATGCCGGTCATCGCATACGCGTTGAGGTTTCTTCAAGTAATTTCCCGCGTTTCGACCGGAATCTCAATACTGGCGCTGAGAACAACGGCTTGGAGGACCGCTGGGAGCTCGCACGGCAAACAGTCCACCACAGCAGAGCATATCTTTCCCACATTCTGTTGCCCGTTATTCCTGCCTCGTGAGGCGGTTAGCTGAACCGATCACGGCTAACGTGCCCAGACCCAAGATGTGCTGGGAGAATACACCCACTTGGAGAATCAGTTTGCTAGATGCGCTGGTGAGTTGGGCGTAGACAAGCCAAGGCAGCAGTTTGGCGCAAGGCGGACACCACTCTCCTAGCTGTCGAGGAGGTTTGGGGGGCGAGGTTTGTCTAAAGGTGTCGAGGCAAGCAAGAGCGAACTGTGCGAAGGCAAGAGAAGGGAGCGGGGTCAAGACTCCGCTCCCTTCTCTTCTTCCACAATGGTTGTACCGTCTTGTCAGCGGTCCTGGCGGTTCATGCGTTTGCGTAAGAACGTCGGCACATCGAGATCGTGCTCGGTATCGACTTCGCCCATCTCCTCTTTGCCTATGGGAGTGACAGGAGGCCGATCCCCAGACTCTGGGCTGCGAGGCTCGGCTGCGCCACGCATGCTCGAGCGACGCAAGTCTTGCTCATCGAAACCGGTGGCAATAACCGTGATCTGAATATCGGAACTCATAGTTTCGTCGATCACGGAGCCAAAGATGATCTGAGCATCCGGGTCGGCGGCGTTGGAGATGATTTCGGCTGCCTGGGAGACTTCATGCAGGCTCATGTCCGGGCCGCCGGTGAAGTTCAGCAAGATGCCCTTGGCGCCGTCAATGGACATCTCAAGCAACGGGTTGGCCAAGGCATCCCGCACTGCGTCCGCCGCGCGGTTCTCACCGCTGCCGTAGCCAATTGCCATGTAGGCGGTCCCGGAATTCTGCATGATTGCCTTGACGTCATTGAAGTCGAGGTTGATGAGCCCGGGCTGTGTGATGAGGTCTGAAATGCCTTGCACGGCCTGGCGCAAAACCTCGTCGGCGAGTCGGAATGCCTCCGTAATGGGTGTATTCTTGGGGGCGATTTCCAGAATGCGGTCATTGGGAATGGTAATGAGCGTATCCACGTGCTCTCGCAGCTTCCGCACACCCTCTTCGGCAATGCGCCTGCGTGGAACGCCTTCCCACGTAAACGGTCGTGTCACGACGCCAACCGTCAGGGCCGCGATATTGCGGGAGATTTCTCCAATCACAGGCGCAGAGCCTGTGCCCGTGCCGCCGCCCATGCCAACGGCGATGAAGACCATGTCCGAGCCGCGCAGGGCATCCTGCAACTCTTCGTAGGCTTCTTCTGCCGCTTTTTCTCCTACCGACGGTTGTCCGCCGGCGCCGAGACCCTTCGTCAGCTTGTCGCCAATGCGAATGAGTCTCTCGGCCTGGGAACTCATCAAAGTCTGCGCATCTGTGTTCACGGCGATAAACTCAACGCCGCTTACACCGCTTTGGATCATGCGGTCTACGGCATTGCCGCCGGCTCCACCGGCGCCAACGACCTTGATATGCGCCCAGGATTCTTGGCGCTGCCCCGGATCCAATCTTCCCGCATCATCACTTGAACTCGAAGGAAGCCGAGAAATGCGGTTTTCTGCACCGTTTGCCATGCGCACCACCTACGTTACGTTAACTCATTGGAATAAACGACCGCATGACCGAACCAAGTCTCTCCGCTACCGAACCAAGGGCGGCGCTCATCGGGCGCCGCGCGCGCGCTCGCTGCAGCCGCGCGGCGTACATGGTAAGGCCGATACTGGTAGCAAACTCCGCTCGACACAAATACTCGTTCATTCCCCGCATTACGGGAACTACACCTTGCCGCACAGGCAGGCCCAATACTGCTGATGCCAACTCTTCGAACCCATGCAACTCCGATCCGCCGCCCGTAAAGACCACACCCGCCGGCAGGACATCGAAATACCCGGTGCGGCGGATCTCATCTTTGATCAACTCGAGGAGTTCCTCCATGCGAGCTACCACTATCATGGCAAGGTCTCGCTGCCGCAGCACCGTCCAACTGCCTGGGTAGAAGCCGGGCGCATCAATCTCGGTCTCGTCGTCCAATGCGCCTTCGCTTACCGTAGCGTACTGCAACTTGAGTTCTTCCGCAACATCCTGGGGCAACCTTAACCCGTAGGATATGTCCTTTGTGATGTTAAGGCCGCCAAGCGGAATACTCGCAGTATGCCACGGCACGCCATCCGTATAAAGCGCCATGTCCGTTGTGCCGCCCCCTATATCGACCAAGACGACACCAAGCTGCTTTTCCTGCTCCGAAAGCACTGCCTCCGCCGCGGCAAGCGCCTGAGCGGTGATCTCGCCGTCCACCGCAAGTTCTGCCGCATTGACGCAGGACGTCAAATTGCGGATCGGGCCGACGCTGCCCGTAACCATGTGGACTTCGGCGCCAAGCACATTTCCATACATGCCGGCGGGGTCTCGTATGCCTTCAGTACCATCCAAAATGAATCCAACGGGAAATGCCATGAGTACCTGGCGATCTTCCGGCAGGGAGGCTCTGTGCGCCATCTCCAGGACATGGTCGATGTCGGCATGGGTGATAGCGCCTTTTGCTTGCTTCACCACGGTTTCAACACGTACGATTTGCGAGTTGATATTGCACCCGCTGACACTCAAGTGTGTCGCTAACGGCATATGGCCAAGCGACTGTTTGAGATCTTCAAAGCAGGCGCGGATCGACGCAGTGGTAGCCTCCATGTCTATTACGGAGCCACGCGTTAGGCCATGAGTCGATGAGATGCCTAAGCCTACGATACTCGGAAAACCATCAGGCGCCGGATCACACGCGATTGCACGAGTCTTGGTAGTGCCGACGTCAAGACTGACGATAAGGTTATTCTTGCCCACTTACCTTTACCTACCTGCGGGAAAAGAATGCATCTATTATAGCTTGGAGTTCCCTTTGCAGCAAATCCCAAATGGGGTAGCTGTCAAGTACCATTTCTGAATAATTGCGGCTACGTTCGGAATGTCGGACTTCTGTTTGGCTGCAAATCAATGACGTTCAAAACGAGTTGCCGCTCTTGCGCAAGCTCAAGAACTGCCAGTAACTCTTGGGTCTTTTCGACGATTCGATCCGCGCTTCCGTATTTAGCGACCCACCCTTCCTTCGCTTCGACCGATAGACCCTCAAGGGTTGAATATCGGAACGCGTTGATGCCAATTCCGGCATGCGACAACAGTTCCTTCAAGAGGAAAGCCATCTGCACGGCGCTCGCGTCTACGAGATCTCCGGTGCGAAGTGGCACTCCCGTGCTGTCGATAAGAGTCACGGCGAGATCCGGCGCGTCGCCGCTGCCAAGTATCACACCGTCACGCGACACCAGAAACACATGGCCGTTCGCAATCCAACGCGCCTCCGGCTGCCGCTCTGCCATTTCGACAATTGCTTGGCCGGGCAAAACAAGGAAAAGCCTGGCATCCGCCACTGGGGGCAGTTGCGCTATCTGTTTCGAGACCTGCTGGGGATCGAGCAAGAAAATCGGCTGTCCCACGAGCCCAGTGAACGACTGTATCTTTACGAGTGAGTCATCTCCCGCAAGCGTTGGCGGGGTGATGCGCCGAATTGCAACTATGGAAACGTGAAAATCGGGTGAAGTAAGCGCCGCCCAGAGCGCCATTGAGACCGAGCACCCCACGAGCAGTGAGAACCAGCGGTGACCAAAGGTTCCTACGCCTTTGCCCAAGAGGCGGATAAACCGCCCCAATGTGCCAAACATGCCTGGCTTCTCAAGTTTTTGCACTCGTGCCGCCATTGAGCTATTCTTCCCACTCGCCAAAGAGTTCGATTTCCCGTTGCAGGCTAATGTGCAAGCGGGACCTGACCGCCTCTTCGATTTCTCGAATTAAGGCAAGCACATCGTTCGCAGTTGCAGAACCGCCATTTATGATGAAATTGGTGTGCAATGCGGAAACGTGGGCTCCCCCCCGCTCTTTTCCGCGCATACCCGCCTCGTCTATCAGCTTCCAAGCACTGCGCCCGGCCGGATTTCTGAAAACCGATCCGGAGCTTGGCGCAGTGGGTTGTGTGCGCTGCCGCGTCTCCAGTCGACTTTGTATCGTGGCCAGAATGCAGTCTGCGTCTCCCGGCGTTAGGCGCATTTCAGTACCGAGCACCACCGCATACCCAGGTTGCTTCTTGAGCGTGCTTGTGCGGTAGCTATAGCGCATCTCATCCGGGTACATCCAACGCTCTCCATGGCGATCCAACACCCTGATGCGCACGACGGAATCCGCTGCCGTCCAACCATATGCGCCGGCATTGTTCACTACTGCTCCACCTACTGTTCCCGGAATTGTGGCGGCGCCCTCAAGACCGGAAAGTCCCAGGCCGGCCGTCCAACGTGCTGTGCTGATGAGGGAGCACCCCGCATCGGCCCAAACCGAAACGCCGTCATCGCATAACCTCCGCTCACCACCGTGGCTGCGAATAACCAACCCACGAAAGCCGCTCTCCGCAGCAATAAGGTTTGTGCCGTCACCAATGACACGAAAGGGAATTGCCTGCGTGTAGGCTTCCGCGGCGACAAGGCGCAATGCCTCCTGAGAGCGGACGCGAATCAAGAGGTCCGCAGGCCCACCCACACGCACTGACGTGTGCTTGGCCAGCGGTTCGCGCCATACCGGCTTCAGACCGAAGGGCGCTTGCAGCGCGCTGGCGGCAATGGCCGCCAATTTACCCTCAGAGGGTCCCTCGGTTGGAATTTCGCGTTCCACGATAACAGCGCTCACAATTGTGATTCCATTGGTATGCGCGTTTGCAGGTATTCGAGCAGCGGATCGCACAGCTCAGTGACGTCTCCGGCGCCCATGACAATGACAAGGTCGCCTGGCTCTACTAGTTGCATAACCTGAGCCAGCGCATCGCTCAACGTCGCCGCATACTGAGCATTGCTTGGTCTGGCTATGGCTCCGGCCAAGTCTTCACTCGTGAGCGTTGACGGTTCTTCACGACCGGCCGGTTGGTATGTTTCTACCAGAATAAGCCGGTCCGCGCCTCGGAATGCCTCGCTGAACTCGGCAAAGAGACTCGCCGTGCGACTGCGCAAGTGCGGCTGAAAGACACAGATTATCCGACCATCGTGCCATTCTCTGGCTGCGCGCAGCGATGCTCGGACTTCCGTGGGATGATGGGCGTAGTCATCCACGAGGGTTACGTCATCAATGCTTCCTTTGAATTCAAAACGTCGCTTAACGCCGCGAAAGTGGCTGAGTGCCAGCGCAACAGAGCCTGCGGGTATGCCGATAGCATCGAGCGCGGTCACGCAGGCCAATGCATTCAACACGTTGTGGACGCCTGGAACTCTGAGAGAAAGGCTGAGGCGTTGACCTGAAGCGCTTTGGAGCGTGGCTTCAAATCCATTTCCTCTACGGGGTGAGAGTTCAGTGCAAACCCAGTCCGCTTTGCCGTGCAAGGACCAGGTTTTTAGTTTGCCGTGTGCCTGGGCGGCGACGCGGCGACAGGCGGCGCTGTCCGCATGCGTTGCAACGGTGCCGTCGCTGGGCAGCTTGTCTACAAAAGCGCGGAAGGCACTCTCTAAACTCTCCAGCGAGCCGTAGGTATCGAGATGATCGGCTTCAACCGCGGTTATGACTGCAACGGTAGGAAAGAGCTCGAGGAAAGCGCGGTCGAACTCGTCCGCCTCGATCACCATCGTCGTGCCTGTGCCCCAATGGGAGCTGTGCGGGAAGTTCTGTGGCTCGCCCCCTATCATGAATGATGGGTCCTGCTTGGCAACACGCAAGGCATGCGTAATCATCGCAGTCGTCGTGGTCTTGCCGTGAGTGCCGGCGATCGCGATAGTGGTCTTTCCAAGTGAAAAGGCTCCCTGCAACACTGCTCGCTTGACCGTAGGAATGCCCTCTTGCCGCGCGGTAGTCAGTTCAGGATTGTCGGGCGCAATGGCAGAGCTGAAGATGACCAGATCACATCCGTTTACATTGGCGGCCTCGTGCCCGACTGCCACAGCCACGCCAATGTCGCGCAGCGCCTCGAGTCCGGCGGAGTCAGCCACATCTGAGCCACTGACAATATGCCCCTGCGTTGTGAGTATACGCGCGATTCCTGACATAGCGGCGCCGCCCACCCCGATCAGGTGGATCTTGCGAGGGCCTGCGTCCAGGAATAGCGCTAGCTCGTGCGCGTTCATACGGTGACCTCTATGGCTGCGGACCGCTATCGGAATTGGCGATCCAGCGACTATTACTCTTGTTCCTCGTCACGGTTTCTGTTTGCGTCGAGATGTTGAGGAGGATTCCCATTGCAATCGAACTCGCGAGCAGCGATGATCCTCCAGAACTAATGAAGGGGAGTGGGATGCCGGTGAAAGGCAGCAAGCCTGTTACCACCGCCATATTCAATAGCGCTTGCCCGAAGAGACCGCACGTTAATCCGAGAGCGAGCAACTGACCGAACATGTCGGGTGCTCTGGCGGCAACATTGAATCCACGCCAGGCCAGCAACACATAAAGCGCGAGTACCGCGAGTGTGCCGATGAGCCCGAGCTCTTCGCCAATTACGGCATAGATCGTGTCGGTGTGCGGCTCGGGCATGTAGAAGAACTTCTGCATGCCCCGGCCGAGGCCGACACCGGTTATCTTTCCCGAACCGAAGGCAAGGAGCGCCTGAAAGTTGTGATGCGCGAGATTGTCTTGATACTGTGGGTTGAAGGGATCAAGAAAGGCGGTGAGCCGCTGCAGGCGATAGGGATGCAGAATGATGGCATACCAAGCGGCAAGGGAGCCTGCGCCAACGAAGCCGATGAGGTAGAGAAGCGGTATGCGGGCCGCCACGAGGATCGACATCCCAATAATCAGAATCATGACTGCGGTGCCAAGGTCCGGTTGCTGCGCGACAATTGCAGCGAGAAGTCCGACCAGCAGCGTAGGCACCAGGAAGTAGACGAGCCTTTTGACGCCTGTCTCGTGTCTTGCGAGGGCCTGGGCGAGGTAGAGGGCGATAGCGGGCTTGGCGATTTCGCTGGGTTGTAGGCTCACGGAGCCCCATCGTATCCAGCGGACTGAGCCTCGCGCCAAGTAACCGATATCGGTAACCGCCATCAATACCAACACCATTAATACGGCAGCCAAGAGCCAGAAGGTAAGATTGATGCCGAAGAACTGAATGCGGAAAAACCAGTGGTAGTCAATCCGCATCGTGGTGAACGCCGCTGCAAATCCGACGACCAGAAACAAGAGCTGGCGACGAAAGTAGAAGTGTGGGTCGCCTGTCTCCGCATAGGCGACGGCAATACTGGCGCTATATATGGCAATGAGCCCAATCAAGGGTAATGCCAGCATCAAGACTGCCAGAGGCACGTCCGGCCAGTGCGTGCGCTGCGCGTCGTCAGCCTTACTCGCAGAAATCGGTCCGGGCAGGATACGTAGCATTGGTGTCAGCTTGTGCCCTCACGCACGATCGTCTGCTGGGATGTTGACGGCGGGATGTGGTAGTAGCGAAAGAGCTCGGAAGCGATTGACCGAAACACCGGCGCAGCTACCAGAGACCCCCAGGGCTCAACGGTCGGATGATCGATCTTGACCAAGATGACGAACCTGGGATTCTCCACGGGGCCAAAGCCGACGTATGAGGCAATCGTCAGGTTTTCGTGGTACCCGCCCGTTTCCCGCGGGATCGATGATGTCCCGGTCTTGCCGGCGACCTCATATCCTTCAATAAGGTGCATTCTGCTCTCAGAACGCTTGCTCGCATCCACGAGCATAGAGACAAGGGCTCTCGCGGTTTCTGTGCGTACAACGCGACGCACTGCCGTGGGCTCGATTCGCCGCACGCCGGCTTCTGTATGGATCTCTTGCACAACGAAAGGCCGCATGAGTATCCCGTCATTTACTATGGCGGCTACCGCGGTTGTGAGTTGCAAAGGCGTTACTGCGATTCCTTGGCCGAACGCGTTTGTTGCAAGACTTGACGGATACCAGTAGAGCGAGCCTGGGTCGGGGACGTCGCCGCCTACTTCTCCCCACAGGTCCACCCCCGTTGGCACGCCAAAGCCAAACGCGGAGACATATTCGTAGAACAGATCTTTCCCCATCAAGCTGCCTACATAAACAGCGCCGACATTACTGGAGTGCGCTATGAGGTCGGTCATATCGCTCTCTCCATGTGCTTTTTCGTTCCAGTTCTTAATCTCCACGCCGCCATACTCGATACTTCCCGAGTCGATGAAGGTCATTCTGGGCGTGATAATACCCGCGTCCAATGCTCCGGCCAGTGTGATCAGCTTGAAGGTAGACCCCGGCTCATATTGCATACTGATTGCTGGATTGGCGAAAGCATCCTGGACCGGAGAATGGAACTCTTGATAGCTATTGGAATCGTATGTAGGACGATTTGCCATGGCGACAATCGCTCCCGTCCTTGGGTCCATGACAATTATGGTCCCGCTTGACGCGCCGAATTGTTCAAGTGCTACTTCGATCTCTCTCTCCGCAATGTGTTGCACGGTGCTGTCTAGCGTAAGGATGAGGTCTGCGCCGGGCTCCGCCGTTTCCAGCACCCAGGTTGCCTCGCCAGCATCACTGCCAAAGGGCGCGCTTGAACTTAGTCGCCGTCCCGGCGCTCCCCGCAGCAACTCCTCATAATACCCCTCTACTCCGTATTGACCGCTGCCACTCTGGCTGTAGAATCCCACTACATGAGCCGCAATCATGCCGAGCGGATAGGTGCGATAGGGTATGAAGTTTAGTGAAATGCCGGGCACTTTACCGGACTGTTTCAAGCGCTTAATGCTGTCGCTAACGTGTGGCGTGACACCCTTCGCGAGCAGTGCATACGTCTTGTTGGGCTGGTTCAAGCGACTAACAAGCTGCTCTGGAGGCACGCCGAGAAGTTGCCCCAGTTCGCTTGCAACTGCTTGCGCGGACCTGCCGCTACCCCGGATCTGATTTGGCGCGGCTTCGACGTCGGCAAGATACTCTGCCGTAGCGAGCAGGGTACGGTTGGTGTCGAGAATGCTGCCCCGCTGGGGTACGATTTGTGTGTCATTCTGGTGCTGTTGCTGCGCTTTAGCAGCCAGTCCGTCGCTCTCAAGGATGTGTAGCCAGACAAGCTCGCCGGCGACGAGGAGCGCGCCAAGCAGCGCGAATGCCTGAATCAGGCGAATACGCCCGGTACCCATCGCCTTACCACCCATGCAGAAGCTCCTCGCCAAAGAGCGCGATGAATTGCTCGCGCATGATCGCCCAGCGGTTGCTAAAGGGCAACTCTTCCTTACTTGCATCGGCATCTAGTGGCAGTTCCAACTGCTCCGCCCGCTCCGGCACTTGCGCAAAATGCACATGACCTGCCGGCACCATGCCGAGTTGCTGTCTGGCAACGTGCTCAATAGCGCGCAGATCGCTGGCTTGGGCAATCTGCATTCTCAGCAACTGGTTCTCCCGTTCCACTTGCTCGATAGAGCGTTCTAGCGCCTGAATGCGAAAGCCCGCGTCCGCAACTTGCCCGGTGGGCATCAGATAGAGCATTGCAATGAGAAAGAGCACGAGTATGCCCATGTCGACAGCTACGTGTGGGCTTAGTTCGTAATACCACGGCTTGCGCTCAGGACTCTCTGCTCTGGCAACCGGCTGTGGAAGAACTGACTCTTGTTGCGCCATCTGCCGCTCCTGGGCTATCAAATGCGTTCCGCAATGCGCAGGCGGGCACTGCGACTGCGTGGGTTCCACGCGATCTCCGCCTCATCGGGCCGTACGGGCTTCCGTGTCAACACGCGCAGCGTCTCGCGTGGATTACATACACACTGCGGTATGGTTCCCGGACAGATACACCGCCCGGCAGCACGTTGCAGAAATCCCTTGACTATGCGGTCTTCCAGACTGTGAAACGCTATTACTACCAAGCGACCGCCATGCACTAAGAGATCACGTGCTTGCTCCAAGGCGTTCTGTAAGGATTCAAGCTCCCTGTTTACGGCTATGCGTAGAGCTTGAAACGTCCGCGTGGCCGGATGAATACGATGCCTGCCTTTGCCATAGACGGATTGCACGATCTTGACCAGTTCGGTGACCACGGTCAAGGGGTGTTCGCAGCGCCGCTCGACGATGCGCCGCGCGATGCGCCGCGCGTAGCGTTCTTCGCCGTACTCCCAAATCAGGGTCGCAAGGTCCTGCTGGTCCCATGTATTTACTATCGTGGCTGCGGTGAGTTCTTGTGTCGGGTCCATACGCATGTCTAGGGGACCATCTGCTTGCAAAGAGAACCCACGGTGCGGGCTTGCAAGCTGTAGAGACGATATGCCGAGGTCGAATAAGATACCGTGGACTTTGCGATATCCCTCCGCTTCGGCAGCGGCGAGGAGATGAGCGAAATTGCTTTGCGCGAAGACAGCGCGCTTGCCGAAACTGCGGAGACGCTCAGTACAGCGCACCAGGGCATTGGGATCGAGGTCGACTCCCAAGAGACGACCGGATGGCGTGCTGTGGGAGAGGATCCCTTCAGCGTGTCCGCCTCCGTTCACGGTGCAGTCTATGAATTGTCCGCCGTCGCTCGCCTTGAGGCCTTCCAATACCTGTGGCAGCAAGACGGGCACGTGCCTTGCAAGGGTTTGTGAGGCCACTGGGCGTTTCCTGACGTTGCGATAATTAAGGGTAGGACCGCGATGCTTGCACTGCGTTGTGCATGAGAACCGACACGTGAGTATGTTGTATGAAGTCTCTTTAATGAATAGCTAGATGCCGAGGTCAGCGAGTTGCTCCGCAAGACTGCCGCCCGCGGCTTCAGTCGTAGCCTTGACCGCGTTCCAATCCTTGAGACACCAGACCTCGATGCGCTGATACAGGCCTATAACGGCCACATTCGCGTCTATACCGGCATACTCCCGCAAGAATTGCGGGAGTATCGTGCGTCCTTGACTGTCAAGCGAGAGGTCTACGGCTCCTGAGTAGAGCAAGCGGCTGAGGGTTCGGACATTCGGCTGTGTCTGGGGCAACCGGCTGACTTTCTCAGCTAAGGCTTCCCACTCATTGCGTGGATATATGACCAAGCACTTGTCAAAACCACGCGTGACTACGGCGCCGTCCGCGAGTTCATCACGAAACTTGGCTGGAATAGCCAGTCGCCCCTTTTGGTCCACTGTGTGCTGGAATTCACCGAGGAACAAAGCCACCTGCCCGCTTAAGGGTACTTTTCCACACTTCCCCCCACTTTTCCCCACTCTTATCCACAAGCGCAATTATAGCCGTAGCCAATAGCGGCGGTCAAGGTCAGCCGACAGCTTTTTGGAAAAGTCGGATTCCTGGCTTTGTGGCAGGCTAGGGTGAAGCAGTCAATGTAGAGGGAAGTTTACGCTCGGGCAAAGTAAGGCGGAGAGTATCCCTCCGCTGCCCGACACAACTACGTTGCAGAACGAAGTCAGCCATTGGCTGCACGAGACATGATGCAGCAGAGGTGTAGGACCGGGTGTGAGGATATCGCAGGCCTTGGGGGAAAGCTATAGAGTCCCTTTATAGTCTGCGCTACACTTTAAAGAAAGATGTCGGGATGTGAGCGGATCAAAGAGGAGTTCTTGCGGACTCACTCCGAATTGGATTAGCCCAAGCCCATGACCATTACGGAAGAACTCACGGCGCGCGCCCAGGAACTCGGCTTCCGGCCGGTCGGCATTGCGCCGGCAGCGCCCTTTACTGAAACCCGCGCCGCGGCGCGCGCCCGCCTCAAGGCCGGCCACCTCGACGGCATGGCATGGTATACCGCTTCGCGTGTGGAGCGCGGCACGCGGCCGGATTGGCTGCTTTCGGAGGCACGGTCTATTGTCTCGCTGGCTTTACCCTACTATGTTGGTGACGTTTCAACGGTTTCCATTCGTTCCGGTGAGCCTCATGGTGTTGTGTCGCGCTATGCGTGGGGCAGGGACTACCATAATGTGCTGCGGAAGAAACTCAAGGCTTTGGTATCGTTCTTAGAGTCAAAGCACGCCTCCGCGCGCTTCTTTGCCGACACCGGTCCGATTCTCGATCGGGCTGCGGCATTTCGTGCCGGTGTAGGTTGGTATGGAAAGAGCACCATGATTCTGACCGAGGAGCAGGGCACGTGGGTCTTCCTCGCCGAGATAATCACGGACCTGAAGCTGGAATACTCTAAGCCCCTGAAGAAGACTTGCGGGAGTTGTACCCGGTGCATCGATGCTTGTCCTACCGGGGCAATCGTGGCTCCCTATCAGGTCGATGCCCGCCGCTGCATTGCCTACCTGACTATCGAAAATCGCGGCGGCATACCCCGTGAATTCCGGTCGCAGATAGGCACCCGCGTCTTTGGCTGCGACATTTGCCAGGACGTATGCCCGGTGAATCGCTATCCGGAGGCAAACGGCGACGAGGACTTTCTGCCGCGGCCCGGCGTTGGCCCCACCATTTCGCTGCTCCCCTTGCTCGAGATCAGCGAAGAGGAGTTTCAGCGTCGCTTTCAGGGTACGCCGCTCATGCGCGCGAAGCGACAGGGATTGAGACGGAATGCCATCGTAGCACTGGGCAATGCGGGCGATCCGGCGGCGATCCCCGCGCTGCGCCGCGTTCTGCTTGACGATGAGGAAGCTGCCGTGCTGCGCGGGCACGCGGCATGGGCACTGGGGCGCTTCAGGGAATCAGCGGCAAAGTCGGCCTTGCGCCAGTCACTCGAGCAGGAATCTCCGCCGGAGGTTCGGGCCGAAGTTGAAGCTGCCCTTCGGAGTTCGGGAAGCCCGGAATCCGCTCACAATCTCCAGCAGACTGAGCGCGACGATTCCTTACTTTCGACCTCGGCTGAGTGAGGGTGTCGAGTCTCTAACTGCTCTAGCGTATCCTGACCGCAAGAGATGCTTCGACTAACTCTGCAAGATCAAGAGTCGATCTCGTCATTCCAGCGAACTGCGGCAAAGGGGTCATAGGTGAAGTGCTCGACCGCTTGCCCTCCTTCCAGGTGTTCGCTCACAATCGTGCGCACGTCGCGCGGCAGGATGTTGCAGTAGAACGTGCCTTCGGGATAGACCTGCATCACCGGCGCGCGCAGACAGTGGCTAAGGCATGTCGCCGTGTACACGTGCACGCGGTCTTCGAGTTCCTGTCGCTCGATCTGCTTCTTGAGTTCAGTCAGAATGCCCCGGCTCTTTTGATCGGAGCAAGACGGCCCAATGCAAACGAATACCCGCCGCGGCCGGTTTTCTTCATCCCAAGCGCTGGCCGTAGGCTCTGATTCCACTAACTCACTGCGCGCTTCGCCCGCGCTGTCTCTACCCCGTGAAGAGCCTTGACGCTTCTTGCGTCTGCGCGAATCTCGTTTCTTCGACGCTTGCGCTTCCCTACCCATGGCGACGCGGATCCTCAGCGAAGGACTCAATAGCGATGTGCCCTGCAATGGGCACGGCTTGCGTTTAGTATACGGCGCACCCGATGCTCTGTAAACATGCGATTTGGGTTAGACCGGTTGCGCCTCTGCGACCTTTAATCCATTGTCCCACGAGCAAATGTAACCGCGTTGAGATTCACGTCTGAGGCATGTGATTTCCCCATCTGTCGGTATTGTGCAATATCCTTTCTCTCTCGTGAACGGCCGCAATTTGCGGCATTCTCCCCTTTCCTGAACAAAGACCCAAGAGCCAATCGGTGCTCACGTCCATTGCGGCCAGCCTTGCGGAGAGCGAACCGAATGCGGTTCCATCTTGTAGCAAAGTCCATGCGACTTGTACTGCGGCCGGTTGAGGGCGGCTTCGCGGTCAAGTATCTTGGTAGGCAGCAACCACCTGTAGCCGGCTTTGGCGAGGGTAAGCATCGATACCTACGACTACATTGTCATCGGCAGCGGCATCGCGGGACTTTATGCCGCTCATTACGCGCGGCAATTCGGTACCGTTCTGATCTTGACCAAGGGACGGCTCTCGCAATCGAATACGCGCTATGCCCAAGGTGGCGTGGCGGCCGCCGTTGCCGCGGACGACAGCCCGGTCTTGCACTGGGAAGACACCATGATCGCCGGCGCGGGTCTGTGCGATCCGCATGCCGTGATGGCCATGGTCTCCGAGGGCCCCGCCTGTGTGCGTGAACTGATGTCGCTTGGCGTAAACTTCGACACCCTGCACGGCGAGATCAACCTGGCAATGGAGGGGGCGCACTCTGTGCCGCGCGTGCTGCACGCTCGCGGGGACGCTACCGGCGCTGAGATCGAAGGCGCGCTCACTCGCCATACGCGGCGCACGGCGGTTACGATCCGCGAAAATCATCTTGCTACGAAACTGCTTCTGCGGGGCGGACGCTGCGTCGGAGTAGAAGCGCTGGACAAGCGCCAAGGATCAGTGCAAACGTATGGCTGTCGCAATGTCATCTTGTGCTCCGGCGGCGCCGGCCAGTTGTTCGCCTACACCACGAATCCGGGCATTGCCACCGGGGATGGCGTTGCTCTGGCATTCCAAGCCGGTGCGGGTATAGCGGACATGGAGTTTTTCCAATTTCATCCCACCGCGCTGCGCATGCGGGGCGCGCCGTCGTTCTTGATCTCCGAGGCCGTACGCGGCGCGGGAGCGCACTTGCTCAATAGCCGCAGTGAGCGGTTTATGGCTCGCTACCACGAACTCGCTGAACTTGCACCCCGCGACGTCGTAGCGCGCGCCGCAGTTACGGAGATGTCCCACACGAAAGGCGAGTGTATCTATCTGGATCTGCGGCACATGGACGCCGCGGAAACACGGACCCACTTTCCTACGATCTATTCACGCTGCCGACGATACGGGCTGGACATAACAACCGATCCCGTCCCTGTGGCGCCTGCGGCGCACTACATGACGGGGGGAGTGCGCACCGATCTTCGTGGACGCACGTCTGTGCCGGGCCTCTACGCGTGCGGGGAGGTGGCGTGCACCGGTGTGCATGGCGCTAACCGTCTCGCGAGCAACTCTTTGCTCGAGGCCTTAGTATTCGCGCGGCGTATTGTGCTGGATTCCCAGGGGATTTCTGTGCCGGAGTATGCTTTGCTGCAGAAAACGGAACCGGCGCTTGCGCGGAGCAAGCACGTTCGCGTTGAAATACCTCCCGTGGCGACTACCCGCAAGCGCGCTGGGGGAACACTGCCTGCGCTCAAACGTCTGATGTGGCACAATACGGGCATCGTGCGGGAGGAAGCGGGCCTCGCCGAGGCTGAAGCGCAATTGCAGGAGTGGCTCGCGCGCACGCCGGCCGGGAAGAAGCAGCGTCAATATGAATACCGCTCATCGTTGGTGTTGGGAGTGCTGCTGACAACTGCCGCTCGCATGCGCAGAGAGAGCCGTGGGGCGCACTATCGTCAAGACTTTCCCGATCCGCATGATTCGTGGCGCCACCGCATCGTTATCTATCCGGAGAGTTGCGATAACTCCTGAACTCATGGGTACGAGACCGTGAGTCTTCTGTAAGGCGAATCCGATCATGACCGCACCTGCTTTGCCCTTCTCACCCGACTTGATTGACGATGCCCTGCGCCGCGCCTTGGCGGAAGACGTAGGCGCAGGGGATGTCACAACGCTTGCTCTTGTCCCTGCCGATCAAACAGGTATAGCGGTGGCGTATGCCAAAGAAGCGGGTGTATTGGCGGGGAATGCCATCGCCGCAAGAGTCTTCACGCTCTTGGATAGCTCTGTGCATGCAACTCCGCTTTGTGCCGATGGTGACGCGCTCACACCGGGCGCTCGCTTTCTGCGCGTCGAGGGACCGCTACAGGCCATCCTTACCGGGGAACGTCTGGCGCTTAATGTTCTGAGGCACCTTTCCGGTATTGCCACGTTGACGCGTGCGTTTGTGAAAGCCGTGGAAGGTACGGGCGCTCAGATTATCGATACCCGCAAGACGACGCCCGGCCTGCGGCTCTTTGAGAAATACGCCGTGCGTGTTGGGGGCGGCCGGAATCATCGCATAGGCCTCTTTGACGGCGTACTCATCAAGGACAACCACATTGCCGCCTGCGGCTCAGTTTCAAGTGCCGTGAAGAAGGCGAGGGCTTCCGTGCATCACCTGCTCAAGATCGAGATCGAGGCGAAGACTATGGAGCAGGTAGCCGAGGCGCTGGAGGCAGGCGCGGATGGTATCTTGCTGGACAACATGCCGCCGGACACGATGGCACAGGCGGTAGCGTTAGTGAGAGGCAGGGCGTTTACCGAGGCTTCGGGAAACATTACGCTCGAGTCGGTTAGAGATGCGGCACGCTCTGGTGTAGACTTGATCTCGGTGGGCATGCTGACGCATTCAGCAGCCGTCTTAGACATTAGTCTTGACATTGAAGGGTGATCTAATGGCCCCGGCGTTGGTTTTTGAAAGGCAGTACCGAACCCCCATGTCCGAGGGCTATCGCGTGCACAGGGATGGAACACAGCTTGCGCAAGTGGAATTGCATTACGCTCACACGGTTGTCTACTGCACGCTGGTACTTTTCCAAGACCTCTCCGAACACGAGCAGTTTGCCGTAATCGAAGAGATCGACAATCACCTCGTCTTATCAGCGGAGGTGCCGCGTGAGGATATGATGGTCACTGTTTACCGAGGCGAGGAAGTCGGGTTCTACAACGACGACATGTTCGGTCACGCGCTCGCTGAAGAGGAGAGAAAGAACACGCCGCTCCAGCCGGAAGACTCAGGGCCTTACGGAGACTAGGCCGCCCTATACTTTGCGGCTGTGCTGAAGTGAAGCACGCTTACGTGGCGTGCACACGCCCAAGCGATCCCTCGAGCGCGAGCAGCCGTTCTTTCCACGGCAGACCCCGTGTGTAGCCGCCAAAGCTGCCGTCGCTGGCAATGACACGATGGCAAGGCACAATAACAGGCAGGGGATTCTGCCCCAAGGCGTTGCCGACGGCCCGATACGCCTGCGGCTTGCCGATGCGCTTGGCAATCTCCTGATAGGTTGCGAGTGTGCCGTATTCGACGAAGTTCGTCTCTTCCCAAACCGCTCGTTGAAACGCTGTTCCGGTCAAGGCGACGGGCACACGGAAAGCCACGCCTTCGCCGGCAAAGAAGGCAAGCAGTTCACTGACAGCAAGCTCTGCTATTTGCTCCGATTTGCCGTTCCCACTGAGAGAGGAATCCAGTTCTTCTTCTAAAGTCCTGCCCGCTTCCAATTCGTTATCGTGTCCAAACGTGGCACTAGAGACGCCTTCCGAAGTTGCCGCTACCGCAAACCACCCCCAGTCGTTTCCGGCTTCGGCTATGCGCACTGAATGCCCGTTATTAGAGAGCTGACGAGAACGTGGCCGGGTCTGTGGTTGTGCGCGGATACTCGCCATGCTGGACCTTTCACATTGTGCCTTGGTGCGCTGAAACTCTCTTAAGTTAGGGTCCGGAGTCTATACTCTGGCCCCCGGCACCGGAACGGATTCCATGAGCTCCAGGACCACGTCGTTGGTGCTGGTGTTCCGCACGCCCGCGCCGGGACTGACGATCAAGCGGTGCGCCAGCGTGGGTACGGCCATATACTTCACGTCATCCGGCGTGGCGTAGTCGCGACCCATCAGGGTCGCCCGCGCCTGGGCGGTGTGGTCGAGGGCCAGGCTGCCGCGCGGGCTTGCGCCCAGGTACACGTCCGGATGCTGCCGCGTCGCATTCACAAGTTCCACGATGTATTCGCGCACCAAGCGGTCAACATACACTTCCCGCGTGCGTTGCTGCATTTCGACCAGTTCCCGGACTTCCACAACCTGGCTTATCTCGTCGAGGGGTTGCGAACGTTGCTGTGTTTCGAGAACGGTCATTTCATCGGCCCGGCGGGGATATCCGAGTTCGATGCGCATGAGAAAGCGGTCGAGTTGCGCTTCAGGCAGCGGGAACGTGCCTTCGTATTCGATAGGGTTTTGGGTAGCCAGCACGAGAAAGGGGTTGGGGAGAGGGAACGTCTGTCCTTCGACTGTGATGTGCCGTTCCTCCATGGCTTCGAGCAAGGCCGATTGTGTCTTGGGAGTAGCGCGGTTGATTTCGTCGGCAAGGACGATCTGCGCCATGATTGGACCCGGTCGAAACTCGAATTCATTCGTCTTCTGGTTGTAGATGAAGACACCGGTAATGTCGCTCGGCAGCATGTCCGGGGTGAATTGGAGGCGCTTGAAGCTGCACCCAATCGAGCGCGCCACGGCTTTCGCCAGCGAGGTCTTGCCGACGCCAGGCACGTCTTCAACTAAGACATGCCCCCCGCACAGCAGGGCGATCAGGGTGAGCTCTACCTCCGCATGCTTGCCAATTATGACTCTCTCAACATTGTCAATAACGCGTTCCGCAAAGTCTTGGATTCCTTCCATGTGGTGTCCTCACCCTTCTCGAACCGCTACAAGAGATTTCACCTAAAGTATACACGTGTTCCCGCCGCGCTTGAGACAGAACCGGCCAGGCTTAACGACGACTGCCGCTGCTCCACGGGAAGACATCGATTCGTGCCAAGGCACGTTCAGCTTGCCTAGCTCTATTGTAGCCACTATGCTGAATTAAACCTGAGATTACATGAAGGAGCATAGTTGTGACCGTTGAACAGATCGGGCTTCGGCGCAGAATCGCGCAGAATGAAACAATGTACGGTGTCTTCGTGGATGCGCCGACTATTTCACACGTAGAAACTCTCGCCATTGCGGGCTTCGACTTCGTCATCATCGACCAGGAGCATGGCCACATCAACGCCGAGAGTCTCGTGCATCTCGTGAGCGCCTGCGATCACTTTGGCATTGCCTCCCTGGTACGTATACCTACCCTGGCGTCCTGGCTGATTGGCCCGGCGCTCGACTGCGGTTCGTCCGGTGTGCAGGTACCCTTTGTGTCAAGCGCGGAGGAAGCCAAGGCTGCCGTTGCCGCCGCGCGGTTTGCGCCGGATGGAGAGCGTGGTGTGCACATCTTCCTACGCGGCGGGCAGTATGGCGCATTGGGCGCCGAGGGCTATTTTGCAGCCTGCAATGAGAACCAGGCCGTCGTGCTTCAGGTAGAGGGCGCGCAGGGTGTGGAAAACCTCGAAGCCATTGCCGCCGTGCCCGGCTATGACTCGATCTTCATCGGGCCGTACGACCTCTCGCAATCCCTTGGTGTCTCCGGCCAGACCGGCCACCCGCGGGTAGTGGAAGTCATCGAGCGGACGGTAGCGCTGTGCGGGCAGCATGGCAAAGTGGTCGGCACGTTTGTAAACACGCCGGAGGACGCGGCCGCGTGGGCTAAGCGGGGGGTCAAGATGGTCTCCGTCTCGTGCGATACGAATATCTTCTATCGCGCGTGCACCGACCTGCGGCAGGCTATAGCGGAAGCTGCGGGAACGTAGGCACCGGCGCTGGGGCGGTTTCTTGACAAGCGAGCGGCGGGCACGCCGTCTGGTCACGCAGGATTCTCTGAGAGCCGTTCGTGATGAGTTCGCCTGTCCTGAGCACTTCGACAGGCTCAGCACGGGCTTGTCGAAGGGTCGCACCCTGAACGGCTCTTGCCGAATTGCTAAGGGTACTCCTCAAAGCGGCACGTGAAGGAACTCTTTACCGAGCACAATCTCGCCGTTGAATTGAGACGCCACTTCCGCGATGGCGCGTTCTGCCTGCCCCGGCGCCGGCTCACCGAGCGTTTCGGCGCCGATGGCGCGCGTATGGTGCACCAAGACCAGGCGCTTGACTTCTGCCTCTTGCGCGAGACGACCTGTGGAGATTGTCCCCAGGTTCGCGTCACGCTCCTCTGCGCGCACGTGTGATTGGGACATGTGGCACATTGCGACCAAGGTGCCGGCGCCTTGGGCGAGTTCTAGCAAGCTCCGCCCTGGGCCGGCGTCGCCGGTGAAGACGATTGAACCGCCGTCGCTGTTGAGTCGGTAGGCCAGCGACTCAAGCCAGGGCTGCACGTGCTGGGTGGCGGCGCACACCACCTCCCAATCCGCGCCGCGGCACACGACGCCCGGCCCCACGTCCTTCACGGCCACATCCGGTGGGTTCCGCGGCAGGATGCCGCCCCGCGCCTGAAAACCGCGTACACTCACCGGGTGGTTCATTCTGGCTCGGATGTCCGGCGCGAAAGCGCCGGTATCTGGGTCTATGAGCCGGGCGGTAAGCTGCTCCGTGTACTGCGGCCCAAATACCTGCAGCCGGGCTACCTCGCCGTAGCCCGTATCCCAACGCGAAAGAAGGAAGCCGGGATAGTCCGCGTTATGATCGTAGTGGTGATGGGTAAAGAAGAGATACCCTATCTCCGACGGAGCTATTCCCATCCTCAAGAGCTTGTAGGTTGTTGCCGGCCCGCAGTCGAACATAAACTGCTCTGAACCGAGGCTGACGACATAAGAAGAACCGTATTGTGTGGCGCTCAAGCCGGGGGTGCCCGCTCCCAGAATCAGCAATCGCATTCCCATCTCTCGGATCATTCCTGCCTACTGCTGGGTTCTTGTGCCTTGCTGCCAAACCGGCTAACCACGCGCCGGCTATGAACCGCATCTGCAAGATGGTGCGCGCGGGGTACGGCAAAGTGGCAAGTGGTTTCCTTTAGCCTTTCCACCATACGGTCCAAAAGTCAATGCTTTCAGCAGGAAAAGTCACCCGCGCCGTTACGCCCCCATCGGGCGCATTCTCAATCTTAAAAGTGCCGGACAACTCGTGGGTTACCAATTGCTCGACGATGCTCAAGCCAAGCCCAGCGTGCGTATGCAAGCTAAAGTCATCTTGCATACCCTTCCCGCTGTCCCACACTTCTATAGAGATTGTCCCGGCCTGCTCTGCGGCGATGATCCGAATGCTGCCTACGGTACGGCCGACCATGCCGTGCATAATGGCATTTGAAATAAGCTCATTGAGCACAAGCGCAAGAAGCGTCGCTTGCTTGGAGCCGAGTTTGATTGGTTCAGAATGAACGGTAAAATCGATCTTCAGGCTTGGCGGCGCCAACTCGTTTTGGACGATCTCCATAATGCGGTTGGCGATCTCCCCTGCTGTGGCCAAACCAATATCCTCTTCAGAGAAGAGTTCATGAACGGCTGCAATGCTCCGCACCCGGGCTGCGCTTAAGGCCAAGAGTCCGGCTGCTTCTGAAGACTCGGCGCGCCTCATTTGCAGGGAGAGCAATGAAGCTACGGTCTGGAGGTTGTTCTTTACCCGGTGCTGCATCTCGCGCATGAGCACGGCTTGTGTCTCCAGCGCTCTCTGCGCTTCCCGGTACAAGCGCGCATTCTCGATGGCGAGCGCCGCATCATACGCGAACGTGGAAACGAGTTCAACCTGCTCTTCCGTGAACTCTTGCCGTTCTCGCGTAAAGACACTGATTCCGCCCAGGACCCGATCATGCGCGATGAGCGGAACGCAAAACATGGAGCGGATGCCTTCTTCCATAATTTGGGGATACTCTGTTGTCAGAATAGGGTCATTGAGGGTGTCTTCAACTCGCACCAGTGTCTGTTCGGCAATCGAACGCCCAATCGCGCCTTCACCTACTCTGATGCGCCACGTCTTGTATTGGTCGCTGAGGTTGTATCCCGCGACGATAAAGATTTCACGATCGTTTTCATCGATCTGGAAAATCGCCGCTTGGTCGGCGCTCGATAACTCTGCGGCATGGCGCGCAATCATCTCAAGCACCTGGCTAAGATCCAGAATTGAGGCGATCGAGGCCCCAACATGCTGCAAGGTTGTGAGCTGGCTGACTTTTTCCCGGAGCTTCTCGTCCGTTTGTTCATAGAGGCGCGCGTTCTCGATTGCAATAGCGACTTGCCCGCATACCGTTTCAGCAAATCCAATCTCATCTTTAGAAAACTCTCGGGGCAAGTGTGTCTGTATGTCGAGAACGCCGATGAGCCTATTCACCGCAAAGAGGATGATGGGGACTGCTAGCAAACCGTGCATAGGTTCATCTATCAGCCCTGGGTCATGGACGTAGCGTGGGTCTTCCATGGCGTTTTCCAAGGCCACCGGCTCGCCGTGCTGCGCTGCCCGCCCGGTGACTCCTTCTCCAAGGTTGACATGTACCTGCCCGACTGCCACGGGGTTGAGGCCCGTCGTCGCACGCAACGTAAGGCGGTTCAACTCTTCGTCGAACAAATAGATACTGCAGTCATCGATGTTCAGCACCTCGGTTACCGCTCGCGCAGTCAGGTCTAGAACCTGCTCAAGATCCAGCGTGGAGTTGGCGACGTTATTGACCTGTTGAATCGTTGTAAGATGCCCCACGCGCGCCATCAAACTCTCGACGGTTGTAGTCTCTCTTGCTCCCGTACACTCCTGCAGGCGTTCGCGTAATGCGTTAGTGACTGTCTGCGAAAAATTGAGCAACTTGGACGTGTTCCGCTCAGATTGGTGGCTGAGAAGTGGCACAAGGAGGGCGACTCGTTCCTCAAAGGTGCGCCAGGCGGAAGTCACCTGGTCGGCATCCGGAAGCTGCTTAACCTGGAGCAACAAGGGGAGGATCACGTTCGGGTCCGAATCATCGCAAATTACCCCTGCGAGCTCACTCAATTCAGCGGAGGAAGGCGCAACCTTGTTGTCAAGGAGCCAGCACAGGTTCGCGCTTGTTTGGTAATCCAATCGCATCTTGCATTATCCCCGGTCGCGGCTAAGATACTTGGCCGCGACAGAAAGAACAGCGTCTTTTATGCAGTTTCCCGTGCCCTATTGACTGGCGCGCGGCATGGAACGAACGAGCGTCAAGTGACACTGTATCGGATTGAATCTGATACTATCATGCCACAGTGTACGGAGCGCAGGTCGCACCCGCGGCTTACTTAATGCGCAATGGCCCAATAGGCAACTTGAGTGCGAGCAATGGAACGTCAATTCTCCTGGGAACCATACGGTGAGTATCTTGCGCGCTCGCGCATCGGAGCATTCATGGGTCGCCATGACATCGCTTCCTGGCAGGAATTGATTTCGCGGTCCCAGCGGGACATAGGCTGGTTTTGGAATGCTGCCCTTGACCACCTCGGAGTCGAGTGGGCAACCGCCTACGAAGCTGTCTACGACGATGCCGACGGCATGCCTTGGACCAGGTGGTTCCCAGGCGGCGCCCTCAACGTCACGCACAATTGCATAGATCGCCACATCCGGGATCAACGCGGAGCAGAGCTCGCCTTAATCTGGGAGAGCGACGGCGGAGAATCCCGCTCGCTTACCTACCAGGAGCTCTATGAACGCGTCTGCGTAGTGGCGGCGGCCATGCAACGTCTTGGCATCACTTCTGGCGACGTCGTGGGACTGTGCGCGCCGGTGTCGCCGGAAGCGGTGGCGGTGATGTTCGGGGCGATGAAGATCGGCGCGGTGTGCATGCAAATCGCCGCCCGCGCTGTACCGCAAGACACCGTCGACTCGCTCAATAGGGGAAATGCACGCCTGCTCTTTACGGTCGATGCCTATCCCCGAGGAGGAAAGTGGACCGATTGCTCACCCACGCTGCGCGCGGTAGCGCAGGGCGTGTGCACGTTAGAGCGCGTCGTGATCATTCAACGGCGCGGCGTGCCCGGTGAGCTAACGGATGCGTGCCTCTGCTGGTCGGACTTCATCGCCCTGGGCAGTAGTTGTACGTCCTCTCCAACAGAGGCGGTGGATTCAGAACACCCCAATCTCATTCTGTTTACATCAGGAACCACCGGCAGATCAAAAGCTATTGTGCATACACACGGCGGTTCGCTTGCGCAGGTGATCAAAGAAGTAGGATATGCCTTTGACTGTCAAAGCCATGATCGCTTTTGCTGGTTTACGAATTTCGGTTGGATGATGGCGCCGTGGGAACTTATGGGTGTACTCTTCTTTGGCGGCACGGTTGTCTTGTATGAAGGCACACACGCCTACCCTACGCCTCACCGGATCTTCGAGCTGATTGAAAAACATCGCATCTCGATTTTCGGCTTTGTGCCTACGGCTATCCGGCAACTCGCCGCCCTCGAGGAAGACTTCAGCATCCATGATCGTTCGTCATTGCGCATTCTCGGTTCCACGGGTGAAATACTCGATAGGCAGGCATGGCTCTGGTATTCTTCAACGTTTGGCGAAGGTCGCTGCCCGATCATGAACATCTCCGGTGGCACCGAGGTCATTGGCTGCTTGCTCTCGCCGCTGCCGGTGATGCCGCTCAAGCCCGGAACCCTGGGCGGCGGCGGTTTAGGTATGGATGTGGCAATAGTAGACGACGATGGAAGACTGGTTTCGGGCGGGCCGGGTCATCTTGCTTGCAGACAACCCTTTCCTTCCATGACGCGCGGATTCCTGGGAGAACGGCAGCGCTATCTCGACACATACTTCCCCCACGGCCAGAATCTCTGGATTCATGCGGACCGTGTCGAAGTTGATGCAGACGGTATGTGGTATATCCTCGGCCGCAGCGACGACCTCATCATTCGCGGCGGCATCAATCACGATCCCGGCAAGATTGAGCAAGCGCTGCTTGCCTATCCGGGAGCCCCGAAAGTGATCGAAGCAGCGGCGATCGGCCCGCATGACACGGCATTGGGACAGCGGATTGTGTGCTTCGTGGTATTGGAGCATCAACTCAGCGCGCCAAGCGCGGATGCCTTTATGCGGAAACTGCGCGCGCACGTAGGGGCAACGTACGACAGAACGGGCAGGCCGGATGAGATTCATATCGTGGACGCGCTGCCGAAGAATCTGGCGGCCAAGGTCCCAAGGGGGCAAATCAGACGAGCCTATGAAGGCCGGCCGCTCGGGGACGTATCCAAGCTCGATAATCCTCAGGCGCTTGCGGCAATTCAGTCACTTCATAGCTAGGGAAGGTTTCGGTAATGCAAGCCGACACGATACACCATGCCACCATTGTAGGCGCCGGCCTTATGGGCGCCGACATCGCCGTGGTCCTCACACTGTCCGGTATTGCGGCAACGCTCGTTGACCTATCTGACGATCATTTGCAACTCGCGCATGCGCGCATGCGCGCCAGCATGGAGTCTCTGCGAAAGACTAATCTGGCAACAGAGGCACAGGTCGGGCAGGCGCTCCAAATGGTGAGCGGGACGACCGACCGGGCCGCTGCGGTCGCTACTACGGAATTCGTCGTCGAATCCGTACCGGAAGACCTCGCGCTCAAGCAAGAGATATTTGCCGCCTTGGATGCCGAAGCGCCGCCGGAGGCAATACTCACGAGCAACACCTCATCACTGTCGATAACTGCCATGGCGGCCGCCACGCGGAGACCCGAACGTGTGGTCGGTAGTCACTTCATCCTCCCCGGTACGGTGCTGCCGCTTGTAGAAGTCGTGCGCGGCGACCAAACGAGCGACGAGACAATGCAGATCACGTTCGACCTGTGGCAGCGAGTTGGCAAACAACCGGTGATGGTGCAGAAGGACATACCCGGGTTCATTCATAACCGGCTGCAACACGCCTTGAGCAGGGAGGCTATTTCGCTCTGGGCGAGCGGCGTGGCTTCCGCGAAGGAGATTGACACGGTGGTGGTGAACGGCTTCGGTCTGCGCCTCGGCCGTGTCGGGCCGCTGGCGCAGCGCGACCTGGGCGGTATGGTGATGAACGTGGCTATCGCGGCTTCGCTCTACCCTTCACTCAGCACGCTTACCGACGCGCCGCAGGCGATGAAAGACCTCGTGGAGCAAGGAGCGTTGGGATTGGAAGCGGGACGCGGCTTCTACGACTGGAGCGATACCGACCCGCGAGAAATTCGGCGCCACGTGGAGCGCACACTGCTATCGGATATCCTGCATCGCCAACGCACGCAAAGCGATCCGCGCAGCTAGCTCGGCGGCGCCACGCGCCCGCTATCCCTCCCGCCATACGCCAACCGGACAGGTCTCGGTTGCAAAGCCGTGTACGCTCTAGACGAGAACGCATCGCATAAATGCGTTCTCGTGCAGACCTGCCCTTCGACAAGCTCTGGGCGAATGGAAAAGCGAAAAATCCGTTCGTGCTGAGGGCTGGGCGAATCGACACTCTTGCCTAGGCGTCTTGCAGAGCGGCAACGCCCGGCAGCGACTTGCCTTCCAGGAATTCAAGGGTGGCGCCTCCTCCTGTGGAAAGATGGCTAATGCCGTCCGCAGCACCGTAACGCTCGACCGCGGCCACAGTCTCACCCCCGCCGACGATTGTCGTTGCCGAGCAATCCGCGAGGGTCTGCGCAATGGCACGCGTGCTGCCAGCGAATCGCTCTTCTTCGAAGAGTCCGAGCGGGCCGTTCCACAGCACGGTACCTGCTGACGCCAGGACCGCTTTTACGTCTTTAACGGTCGCTGGCCCAATATCGCCGATCATCGTGTCTACAGGAATGGCGTCTATCTCAACTACCCTTCCCGCGGTAGCGGCAGCGCCGACTAAACCAACCACTGCGTCTCGCGGCAGCAATACAGTTACATTGGCTTCTTCCGCTTGTGCAATGAATTCCGCGGCTACCGGGATTAAGCCGTCCTCCACGAGGCTCTCGCCTACGGCGATTCCTTGGGCTTTCAGCAGCGTATTGGCGATGCCGCCTCCGAGCACAAAGACATCGACCTGCTGCAAGAGATTGGTGAGAACGCCAATCTTCGTCGAAATCTTGGCGCCGCCGATTACCGCGACGAATGGCTTTCTTGGAGATTGCAGCAATTGAGAAAGCGTGGCAATCTCCTTTTCCATAAGCAAACCGGCGACGCCTGGCACGTAAGCAGTTATGCCCTGCGTTGACGCATGCGCGCGGTGGGCCGCGCCGAACGCGTCGTTCACGAAGATATCGGCGAGTGACGCCAGGCGACGCGCGAAGTCCGGATCGTTCTGTTCCTCCTCTGGGTGGAAGCGCACATTCTCCAGGAGGAGTACGTCACCGGGCTGCAAGGCGTGTGCAGCGGAAGCCGCTGCTGACCCAATGCAGTCGGGAGCCGTACGCACCGGCAGTTCAAGCAGCTCTGACAGGTGCGCCGCAACAGGTGTCAGCCGCAGTGACTCCTTGACCGTTCCTTTGGGCCGACCGAGATGGGAGATGAGGATAACCTTGGCTTTTCGCTTCCGCAAGAACTCTATGGTCGGTAGCGTAGCGCGGAGCCGCGCATCATCGGCAACCTTGCCGTGGGCCAAGGGCACGTTGAAATCGACACGTACCAGTACGTATTTGCCCGCTACGTCAATGTCTCTAACGGTCTGCTTCATCGCGGCTTTCGTTTGGAAGCGGAGCGACTCTTCCCAATAGTGCGATGTGGTTCGAGCGAGCTTCCTATGCTCTCCAGTTGATACAATACCGTTTTCGACAAATCGTCCAGGATCACTTCCCGCCGAACCGCGTATTCAACCCTACCACTCATCCTCAATTCCAGTGAGTACGCCGTCTCTTTTTCTTCAGGGTACGTGCAACGAAGTGCGGTCACTACCCTCGCGACGAGGAGGGCAAGGCGTTCCGGAACACGCGCAGTTAAGTATTCTTTCATGAGACGCTGGAGGGCAAGAAGGTGACTGCGGTATCAAGACATAACTTCGTAGAGTGCGCAGAATGCGGAGTCAAGTGAACGCGGAGCGACTCCGGTTCCCTTTCCCAGAGGATAACCTTGCATAACTCTCACAAAGCAATGAAGTTCCCTCTCCCAAAGTGAGAGGGTTAGGGTGAGGGAAAAACATCAGCGCAAGGCTACGTTGAAAGGGCGCTAGACAGCCGCCGCTTGAGGGATTGTCTGTGCGACGCGGGCCGTCAAGTCGGCAATGCGGCACGCGTAGCCCCACTCGTTGTCGTACCACGAGAGCACCTTTACGAGCTTGCCGGAGACTTGCGTTGACGGTAGGTCTACAATCGAACTCCGCGTATCGCTCTTGAAGTCCATGCTCACGAGTTCTTCGCTGGAGCAACCAAGGATGCCATTTAATCCCCCCTGTGCAGCCGCCTCGAAGGCGTCGTTCACGGCTTCGACCGTTACGTCCTCGGCAACCTCGCACGTAAAGTCAACCACGGAAACGGTGGGTGTCGGCACGCGCAGGGCGAACCCATCGAGCCTGCCTTCCAAGTCGGGAATTACCTGCACCACGGCCTTTGCTGCCCCGGTGGTTGTTGGGATAATGTTCAGCGCCGCAGCGCGCGCGCGGCGCATGTCACTTTGGTCAAGATCGAGAATGCGCTGGTCGTTGGTATACGAGTGAATCGTATTCATGAGACCTTGTTTGACGGTAAAGGCATCATGTAAGACCTTTACCACGGGCGCGAGGCAGTTCGTCGTGCATGAGGCATTCGATACGATGTGATGCTCAGCCGGATCGTAGGCTGCGTCATTCACCCCCAACACCAAGGTTACGTCCTCTTCCTTGGCCGGCGCCGAGATGATTACCTTCTTCGCACCCGCCTCAAGGTGTTTCCCTGCGGAAGCGCGGTCGGTACCGACACCGGTTGCCTCGATTACAACGTCGATGTCCAGGTCTTGCCACGGCAGCGCAGTCCAGTCACGCTGGGAGAGCGTCTGGAGGTGTCGCCCGTCAATTGTGAGAGCGCCGTCGCTTACCGCAACCTCACCGTTGAAGCGGCCATAATTGCTGTCGTATTTGAAAAGATGCGCGTTGGTCTCCGCGCTTGCGAGGTCGTTCACCGCAACCGGGTCAAGGTCCGGAGACCGCTCCAGAATTGCTCGCAAAGCCAATCTGCCAATGCGGCCAAAGCCGTTGACTGCCACTCGTCCCATACGTCTCTTGTACCTCTCTCCGCGCCTTGGAATACGTATCGTGCGGGCGTGAAAACACGCCAATCCATCACGACACCTTCAACGCTTCTGATTCAGCGCGTCTGCGGTCTCGCTTGGATGCTCCGTAGTTACTATACACTTGCATCACGGCTTGGGCGAGCTTGGCCGCACTGTGCTGATAGGGAACCTCTACGTCGATCACGTCGGCGGTTATGACGGGGAGCCCGTCAATTTTCCGCTTTTCCGATTGCATTTCCACGAGCTCGTAGGAACCATTCGCCGACTGCACGGACGTTTGATCATTCGCCAACACAAGGTTGCACACGTCAGATGGCGCGTGCTGCTTGAGTGCGGCGAGGTGCTCTTCCACGCCGTAGTGGGTTGTTTCCCCGGGCTCGGTGGCCACGTTGCAGACGTAGAGCTTGAGCGCTTTAGACTCTGCAACAGCTTGGGAAATCTCCGGTACCAGCAGGTTGGGGAGAAGGCTTGTATAGAGGCTGCCGGGAGCGAGAATGATGTAGTCTGCTTCCAGGATTGCCTGGCTCGCTTCGCTGAAAGCCATGGGATGCTGCCGATCGAGATATACGCGCTTGATAGACGATCCTGCGTCCCCGACTGCGGATTCGCCGGAGACGGTGCGACCGTCCTCGAGCTCGGCGCAAAGCTTGACGCTTTCAAGGGTCGAAGGCAGTATCTGTCCGCGCACGGCAAGCACTCGCGAAAGCTCCCGGATGCCCGATTCGAAGTTGCCGGTCAGGTCGGCCATGGCAAGCATCATGAGGTTGCCGAGGCTGTGCCCTTCCAGTCCGTCACCCTTGTCGAACCGATAGTTGAGCATCCGTGTCATCAGTGGCTCGGCAATAGCCAGCGCACCGATGCATTGACGCACGTCACCGGGCGGCAGGGCGCCGAACTCCTGTCGCAGGCGCCCGGACGATCCGCCGTCATCGACGACCGTCACGATTGCCGTCAGGTTATTCGTATACTCCTTGAGGCCGCGCAAGAGCACCGCTTGTCCGGTGCCGCCCCCAATCGTGACAAGCTTCGGCCCGGTATTGAGAATCCGGCGCGCGTACACGCGGTCCACCAGCCGCTCACCCTGGCTTGGCGCCACCACGACTTCCATAAGCGAGGCACTGAGCTTCCAGATTGCAAGGATGGTGAGAAAAAGCCCAACACTGCCTACGAGGATTTCTCGGTAGGGGTGCGGGATGAACTGGAGCGTTATGGTTTGGACGGGTTCGCTGAAGGGCTGGACGAAATCTACGTTTCGGTAGACCCAGGCAAGGGCCATGGCGCAGGCAAGGGCTAACGCCATGAATCCGATGATCAGCAGCGCAATCCACCGCTTTACGTGCATGCCAGGGTAAAACCACTTACGGGAAGGAAACATCTTGCTACCGGCCTTTGCTAGAACTGGGGCATGAGAGCATCGCTGATCCCAAGCCTGTGAGTATGATGTCGGCCCGTCGCTGCGATGGTGAGCAGCGGCAAGTCAAGCGCGAATGTTGGAGAAGTGCGGTTACCGAGAGTTGAGGAATGCGGCGATGGATGGTACTGCCAGGAGCAGGTTCGTCAATTTTCAATACAGACTGTGGGCGTGTACAGCGTGGTTTCATTTCGTTTCTCATCGAACATAGACGAGAACCAACGGAAGCCAAACATGCCGGCAAGACAACCAACGTTCTGCCAGGAACGCCATCTGCGCATAATCAAGCGCGAATGGCGCTCGTTACTAGCGTCTGCGGACTGCGATTCTGCGGGGACGTAGGAGTAGGTTTGCGGAATGGATTGAGTATAGATTAGTGCAATTTGCTGCAGGGTGCAATGGCTAACAATTATTCAACCAAGCAAACTGTTCAACGCGGCCTCATTTGCAGAGAAACCGGTTTCGGTACCGCTTCATTTTCACACGCGCGGTCAATTGGAACTTCCGGCTCGGCGTCGCTCTGCTCAATGTACTTGTGCTCGATGAGCCAGGCTTCGACTTCTTCACCGGAAACATCGATGAGCACATGTTCGTCAATTGCTATACAAGGCTGCATCGTCTGTCCGGTGCGTTTCACCATCTCAGCGTAATTCGCCGCATTATTGATTATGTCGCGATCGTCGTAGGCAAGCCCGTATTTCTGAAAGACGGCTCGCACACCATTGCTCCAACCGCAAAACGGCTTCATCCAGGCAACGATGGTTGGGTTTTCAGTCTTGCTTTGTTCAGGCCTCGTCTCTGCTTGCGCCATCAAAGGTCCTTTTGATCGCTGATAGCTCTTTCCCATGGGGCTAATCCAGCCCTAAGACACTAGTATAGAGTATTCTGGTGTTGCGCGCTACCTTCCCGTCTGAATTTAACTCTATTTGCTTTCAATCCAGATAGGACTTGCCCAGGCAGCGTTGCCGTCTTTCTGAAACACGCGAGCATAGTAGTAGGCCGGCTCTTCTGCGGGGCGATCGTTCCATTCAAGCTCGCATGCGGCACCGTTGACCGATAGGGAGTGAACTTCCTCTCCATCGCGAATCACGTCAATGCGATCGATTTCGTTCGCGCCAATCGCGGCCACGCGTATCGTGAATTCTGCTTCCGCTGCGATGGCACTGCCCATGATCGCGCCATTGACGCTGAAGTCAAGCAGAATGTGCTCGCACGTGGTGGCGTACGTCCTGCGTGCCAGCAAAGCTTCCCACAAAGACTCCCTCGTGCACTCGCTGGCAAGGACGGCAGTTATGCCGCCCACGGGACGCAATCGGAAGCTAATACCGCCCATGGTATCCATGCGTGATCCGGGATGACCGCGGTGGTTGTCGGTGCCCCCGACAAAGCCCAAGCGCAGCCCTTTCGCCAGCGCGCTGCGCGCCGAGGAGCCCTTACCGCCGAGGACGACGGGCCCGCCGATTTCTTCCACTTCGAAAGAGCCGCGCAACTGACATATTTCAATGTGGCGCTGAAACTCGGGATGATGCGCGCTCCAATCCGTCGGCTGCCAGCGGCCAAATGTCGTGCCTCCCTCTGAGTGCGTATTCGGGTGGTGTGGAATGACAAGGGCTCGTCCCGGTGGCAGTTGGTCCCAGAGGTCATTCGCGTCGTCTGGCGTGGGACAGGGCATGTCGTCATCGAGATAGAAGACGTTGCGGTGCCCGTAAGCGCCGGCCCAACTGTATTCGTAAGCAAGGAACGCGGTGAACTCTCCAGGCGCGTTATATGCTTTGGCACACTCCTGGGTGCGCTCCCAGTCCTTGCTGCCCTCATGGTCGGTAATCGCCACAAAGTCCAGGCCGCTGATGTGCCGCGCATACCAGTAGGCGTCATCGATGTCACGGACCCCGTCGCCGGATAGATTGGTGTGATTGTGGAGGTCACCCCAGTAGATGTTGAATCCGCCCGGTCGAAAGTCCGGCGCGACCGGCCAACTCTTGCCGATGATACCGCTGGCTTCATCCCGTGCCCGCACCAAATACGGACCTGATCGTGCCGGGACGCCGATTTGCGCCAGTGCCAGACCCCGCTCTCCCGTAATGGCGGAATCTTCGGCTATTGGCGTACCGTCGCTGCTTTTGACGGTCTCAAGCTTGAGCGAACCATGAAATCCCTCGCACACGTTGCCGAAAGCATCTCTGGCGTGTATGAAAACTTGTGCCGGATTAGACTCTGCTGCAAACTGCGGCACGGCAATACCGAGCGTGGCCGGCGCAGCGGGCAAGACCTCTAATGCCGGTTGCTGCCGCAACGGAAAGTGGCGTCCCCCGCCGGGGACGGGATAGTCCGGGTTGCTGTAAGCGGTATTGCCTTCAATGTCGACCCCCACCGCAAAGAACGTATCGACACTGATGATGTCCTGAACCTGTGCCGGCTGACGGAAACCGGAGACGTAACTGCCGGGATGACCGAGCGTGACCGTCAGCGTGTCCCCGCCACGCAGCGGCTGGCCTTCGAGCACGGCATAGATGACGGGAAACTGCGCATGGTGGTAGGAGAGCGGGTGGCCGTTTACGACCTCTACGCGGACGCTTGATCCCGCCACGCTGGTGGCGGCAACTACGTTGCCCACGTCCCAGCGCTGCTTCTCGCGGTGCGGCGGCGCTATACGCACCCCACCCCCCAGCGCAATGCCCTGCGCGCCAACGGTTACCACGATGTCCCACGTGCCGTATTGGCCAACCGTGACCGGATCAGCCGGCGTAATGCGGGCAATGTAGTCGGCCGGCGCTAGTCCGGCGGTCTGTTCATGGATGGAATCTGACTTCACTTGGTATGGTGACCTCTGCCGCCTGCAACTCTACCGAAGATGCTCGCTGAATTCCCCCCAAACTTTGTAACAAACGGCTTGTTGTCGGTCGTTTGAAGGGCGTAAGCGCGAAGCTCAAACTCAGGCTCAATATCCATGTCGGGCGTATTCACTGAGTCAACGCTATAAAATCCCGCCAACTATTCACCGTCGAGTGAGCTTTGGTCCTACGTAGGCTATATACAGGGATTCGTTTGCACTTACGGGCCATGAAAAGTGAATTCGAAGTGGCTGTTGCGGCATTCCCGCCTTGCCGTGCCACGTGCAGAAAAGGAATTCACCTTCTTTGTCAGGATGCGGAAACGTCAAGGCTTCTTTGAATTTCGATTTCTCAGTATCGGATGAATCGGAAAACCAAGACCTGTCTCCTGTGAAGTGCTGCTGGTAAATGTCGCGACCTTCTGGTGTGCGTTCACCTCGTGCGTTGAAGCAGTTCTTGAGCTTGTTGAGGACGGCCAGTCGCAAGAACAAGCTGCGTGCTGCGCTTCTGTTGAACGGCTGACCCTGTAAAGGAGCAAAGCTACTTGGTGTAAACGACAGTCCTTCGTAGCGAGTTCGAGCAGCCGCTTCTAGATCTGCCCAGGATGCAAGTTGCATGGGCTGGGCGGCAAGTGCAGACTTGAGCGTCTTAGGATCCCAGAAATTAAGTACGTCAACGCATCTTGGTTGTTCGGCTTCCCACCATTGAACCACCAGTGGCGAAGTTAGCCAAGAAGAAGGTTCCACGCTTACAGCGCTACACTCCACATCGTGGAATGTGCGATAGGCGGCCTCACCAAGGCCGGTATCAGTTACTGCTTCTCCGTTGCACTCTAGGTAGTCGTCCTCTCCATGCCAACGAAGGTCTACCCAAAAGGGGCCCTGGCGCGTAAGCCACTGCAGTAAGGAACTGCGTTGGTCTCTGCGCAAGTGCTGCGCGGTCTGTTGTATTGTCCCTACTGGCGTCACGAGCGCGTTGGCGGCATTTCGGGTACACTGGATGTCCCGCCCAAAGCCCCATGCTATAGTCCGCATCGTCATCAAACGCCCGATGGCCTCTTGAAAGACCACTCGGTCGTGAAATTGCCCATGGAGTGAGAGGTCATTGAAGAGAAGATCCAACAGATTGATTGTCCTTCCGTCTGAAATAGCCCAACTACTAGAACGGGGAGTCGTCCTGCTCCATGAACCCCTCTGATTCGTCTTCTTCAATCCATCCTGCGAAGTAGCTTGCGTCCTTATCGAATTGGTCGAAGAAGCCATCCGGCCAGTCGTCAATGTTGCCGGAGTGATCCATTACGGGGCTCAGCACTTGGGCGTGCTCTTCGGACCGAAGTCTAAAAAAGTGGATGGCGACTTGATCGGCAGTAAGCCGCTCTCTCTTGACGGCGCGGCGCACGCCGTTCAGCACGTGATCGCTGTGTGTTTCTACGAGCACCTGTATGCCTGCGCACGCAATATCGGCTATGAATTGTCCCATCTGTGCTTGGCCTGCAGGATGGAGATGCACCTCGGGATTCTCAATCAAGATGATGTCGCCCGGAGCAGCGGAAAGGGCAGCCACTACAATTGGTAGGGTTTGGGTGAGGCCAAAACCCGTGTGAATAGGACTATGGAATCCAGTAGTATCCGACGTGAGCAGTCCCAACGTGACGGCGTTTGCACGCGGTGCTTGCTGCAAATCCAGGGTGCAACCCGGGAAGAATGTGCGCATGCGCTCTTGCACCTGCCACAGGCGAGTAGCGAACACACCCGACAACGCAAGTTCATCCGTAACTGGTTCATCCCGGCCCCAATGCAGAACACTCACTGCATGTTCACCCCGCGGGCCGACGACGTTCACGACATGAGGGTCTTCGAGCGGATAAGTCTCTTGGGGCGCGATCCGTTCCGCGGTAATGTACGTCAGGCCCCGCAAGTGATTAATCAGCGAGTACAGTGACTTAACCTCGTCCGGTGGCAGCACTTTTGGCAAATACTGAGGATCGTTTGGCGTGGGGCCGAACATTCCCTGGGAAATTGTTGGTGGCAGCAAGTAGTGCAACACCTGGGGCCGCTTAAGTAGGTGGCCATTGACGGAAACACTCCGGATTTCCATAGACATATCGCGCCGATCGCCCTCAAACTCCCATGCACAGTAGCTCTCGTCGTAGCCCAAATTAATGCCGAATTTGTCCCTACCGAATACCTCGTCGACCACGTCCGACCTTGTTCCCAAGCGCACGCCGGCGCCGTTAAGCGCGAGTCTGGTCGACCACTCATGCTCGCGCATAGTCTGATGCAAAAGCACGAGTGCCTGAAGAACCGAAGACTTGCCGGAGGCGTTCAGTCCCGTGAGCAGGGTTAGCGGCGCAAGGGGAAGTCGCAAGATCTTGAAACACTTGAAGAAGCGCAGTTCAAGCTGAGTGAGCACCGAATACTTCCTCTAACATCTTATTAACCATCTCAAAACGATGCTTTACCTGTTTCACGCTATTGGGACTGTAAGTAATGGAGTACTCAAATCCTTCGTCCCGCAAGAGTCGATAAAACCCTTCTTTAAGTTCTCCCGCATTGGCTCTAACGATTTCTCGTGAAAACCGCGACAGTCCTGTCGTCATGACATCCCAAAGGGATGCATTAAGCACGTTCCGATGCTCTTGCTCTGGAACGTGCTTTCGAAACGCGTGCTTTCCAAATAACTGGTAGTTATTGTGGAGTGTGGTCTCCAGCTGCTTTGACAAGCCAGACAAAATCTCCGTTTCAGCGTTCATCCTCTTTAAGCATTCCGCGAGAAACTCATCCATATCACGATATGAATTGATTTCAAGCGTTTGGAAAGCACAGAACCGGTTGAGAAACTCTCGATCTCGCATTGTTGAACTTCTAAGGCTCTTGCCAGTAGCTTCCAAGAATAGTGGTGTACCAGACTCTGTCTTTAGGAAACGAGTTGCTTCTCCCATGTACAAACAGTTACGCATCTGCTGTCGGGTAAGAGGCACACCCCCGTTTACACGCTCAAAAATATCTAGTCTTGCTTGTTCTGGCACCTTCGCATCAATTACATAGAGGATGAGATTGCAATCTTCGATGCGGTTTTGCAGTTTGGGTGTCAAATCGTCGAACTTCTTGCGATCTAACGCCTCTCTATCAGGAAGTCGTAGCCGGAGCTCATTATTGACAAACCGTCGGAAAGTAGAAAGGCGCTGTAATCCATCTACAACAACCATTCGTCCTTGGCTATCCTCGGCGAGGTAGAATACAGGGAGGGGTATCCGCATCAGGACAGACTCGATTAGCTTGCTCTGTTTAGCGTCATCCCAGATGAAGTCACGTTGAAAATCCGGATCCATGACGAACTGGTTCTGCTTGATGCGACGCAGGACATCATGTATCGTACGCTGGTCATTGCGAATCAGCAGAGTGTCTATGGGGTAGTCACCCCAAGTTGAAGAGTCAGGATCACCCAGCCCTTCGATTTCCTCCTCTTCTGTGATGTAGTTCTGCATTGGGCATGTACCTTCTAACTCAGCCGCATAGGCGACCCTTGTCTCATCACCTCTATGCTATAGTAATCTTGCATCCGTCGTTGGACAAAAGCAGACAACGACGTTGTCTAGGGGCTTTGAATCACCGGCAACACGATATGCGATGGACGCCCCGGTTCGTGAAAGACCGTGTTGTGCGCTTCCTCGAGCCGCGTGTGGCGGCCCAGCGGTTCGCCGGTGTTGGGATTGACGTCGAAGCGTGGGAAGTTGCTGCTGGAGACGTCCAGCCGGATCCGATGGCCCTGCGCAAAGACGTTGCTCGTTGGATACATCTCGATGGTGAGGGGCGTCGGGACGCCCGGCTCGATCAATTCCGCCTTTTCGCGGCTGTTACGGTAACGCGCCCGCTGGATGCTATCGGTAACATTCATGGCGAAGCCTTCGGGGTAGTCGCCGTTGGGCGGGTGCACGTCGAGCAGCTTCACCGTAAAGTCGGTATCGACGGCAGTTGAGCTAATCCACAGTCTTACGGTGAGCGGGCCTGTGACTTCGATGTCTTCTTCGAGCGGCGGCGTTTGAAATACCAGGACGTCGGGGCGAGCAGCGAGCGGCAGATTGCCGCTATACCCAAAGAAGCGTTCGTCGCCGCGCTGGTCGTAAGCCCCCGCCACGAGGACGGGGTCGCCCGCCGAGAGATTGCCGCCAATGGTCGGAACGGGATGGGCCGGATCGAAGGTAAATGAACTCTGTCTTTCTTGTTTAGTGGGTGATGGTGTATCTGGGCTCAGGCCGCCGTCGGCGTGGAGGAAGTAGGGTGTCCACGCGGTACGCGCGAGCGGCCACTCATCTTCAGCCCGCCAGTGCCCGCCGTGGTCCAGCCGACCGTCGCTGTTGCGCTGCCCGCTGCCGCCGCCCATGACGAAGATTTGCACGGGCTTGGTTTGAGCAACCCCTGTGTCTTTTCCTTTGAGCCAGTAGTCGTACCAGTGGAGCCGCAACTCGTTCATGTCGTAGATTGCGGCATCGCGGCCAAAGTCGACGTCGCCGGCATGGGAGACCTCGGCGCTGCCGGTGCCGTGGGTGAAGGGGCCCATGATGAGCGACTGCGGCGAGTCCTTGCGCGCGCTTAATTCGACATAATTCGTGCATGTCGAGCGCGCGTAGGAGTCGTACCAACCGCCGAAGTAGACCGTAGGCACGTCGGCGTGCTCGTCGTAGAAGAGCTCCGGCCCATACCCGGGGCGTTCCCAATACTCGTCCAGGTCGCCATGGGTGAGCACGTCCAGGTGCCACCCTTCGTACGTGGGCAGTTCGGCCAACGGCGACACGCCCTTCTTAAGTGGCGCGTTTTCCACCCACTGCGCCACGTTGGCAAAGGCGTTATCCAGGCTCTGGCGCAAGCGCGGGTCGCTGAGGGCTTCCTTGCTCGTGGTCGCCATGCGAAAGGCATAGATCATGAAGCGCATCTCGCACGCGCCGTTGTGCCGCATGGAGGCGGTGTGGTAGTTCCACGGTCCTTCTTCCACGAACATGCCCGCCAGACCGGGCGGGTTCAGTGAGGCGAGGGCGCTCTGCGTGCAGCCCGCATAGCTGCATCCGGTGGTGGCGATCTTGCCGTTTGACCATGGCTGCTCCACGATCCAGGCGCAGGTGTCGTAGCCGTCTGGCCCTTCATCGCCAAAGGCATACCACTCGCCTTCTGAGGTAAAACGTCCCCGCACGTCCTGGATCACCACCACGTACCCCCGCCGCGCGTAATAATACCCCTTTCGCCGCAGACCGAGGTTCGTCTTGTCATACGGGGTGCGCTCGAGAATGACGGGGAATTCCCCTGCAACCGCTTCCAGCCCTTCCTGCGTCAGGCCAACACCTCCCTGACTGCCTTCAGCCGGCAACGCCGGACGATAGACGTCTGTACCCAGTTTGACGCCATCCCGGGCGGTCATCATCACATTTCTATCGACCACCACGCCGTATTCTTGTGAAGATCCATTCTCTTCAGTCACTGCACTTCCTCTTTTCGATGACTAGCATAATTCTAGAACCCAAGGCACTGCTACACTGCTATAGTTGGTCTACAGTTTGCCAGAAACCACGGACTTTGTGTGTGGGAGGGATTCCATGCCCATTTGGAAAACTACGGAAACTGGTCTGCAGCAAATCTCAAATACGACGTTGTCCCAGCAGGACTTCTTGGAAGAGCACTTGGAGGATTGGATAATTGCTAATCCGGACTTCTTGGAGGAACCGCTTCTCATCATTGGTCATCAAGTTCTGATACCGGACATTGGAGACAGAATTGACGTATTGGCGCTTGACCGTGACGGTAATTCCGTGATCATCGAATTGAAGCGCGGTCAACTTGCAGATCCCGTAGACATGCAAGCATTACGCTATGCGAGCTACGTGTCACGCTGGAGCTTTGCAAACTTTGAACAACAGGCCAAGGAATACTATGGTGCAACAAATGATGCTGACTTCAGTCTCCAGGATGTGTTCGAGCAGTTTTGCGCTGAGGGTGATATTGAGGACGTTCCTACTCTGAATGCCGACCAGCGTATCATCCTGGTTGGATCCGCCATACGCGACAAACTGGGTAGCGTGGCGCTCTGGCTGCGAGAACATGGTATTGACATTAAGGCAATTGAGGTTCAGGCATACGAAGAAGGATGTGCAACATTCTTGCAGCCACGTGTCATAATCCCTTTGCCGGTTGACCGTTTTCAAAGCGTTGGCACAGGGGAAGCCAGCGATGTGCGCTCTTGGATAACTAACGGTAGGCGGTGGCATCTGGAAGAGCGGTGCGGCCCTAAGGCAAGTGAAATGCTCGTTAAACTTACAGACCTAATTGATGAAACGTGTGTCGAAGCTGACGGCCCACATTGGAATCAAAAATTCTATGTTTCGTATCGGGTCGGTAATCGCATTTGGTTGAGAATCACGACACAAAAGACCAGATTAACACTGCAAGTGTTGACGGAAGCGGGAACTTTCTCCCAAGCAGGTCTGGCTCAAAAACTGGGAATATGTGAATTCCCACTTGACAGCACGCTGGCGGAAAAGTTGCGCTTGCCTAGCTCGGTCTCAATCGACGAACAAAACCCATGGATCTGGTTAAGCATTAAGGAGGATTTCGATCCGAATTCGCCAGCGTTCCGCGAATTTCTAAGGGAAGCACAAGCAGCATTTCCCAGGGCATGACTTGGTTACAAGAATGTCCAGGAGTTCAGAAAAGGACCACTTGCTCTGCGAGAATGCGCTCGCGAAGGCGCGGGTAGATTGAGTTGTAGGTCAGTATGTCAACTTTGCGGCCTAATGCTTGCTCCAGGTCTAAGCTGAGCCCGGCAAGATCGAGCAGACTCGCTCCCGCAGGCATATCTACGAGTAGATCAATATCGCTCTCTGGCCCAAGCATCCCGTTGACCACCGAGCCAAATAGCCCGGCTCGCTGTACACGGTATTGTTTTAGTATCGGCACCACGACATCCTCAACTGACGCAATGGAAAGTGGGGATTCTTGCTTTGCATCAAGACTCATGTGCCTTGCCCTAGTTCGCAACCTGCCACCTATTCTGAGGAACACAGCGGAACTCTCTTGTGGCAGTAGTTCCTGTTCTCAATGCGATCATAACGAGACTATTGCAACCATGTCCACATGTTCAAACCCTCATCACCCATACGGGGCTGCTCCAGGCTTGGGCCACGCGGCCGTGGACGAGGTCGCGCTGGCGGACACGGACGTAGTAGACGGCGCGGTCGGGTGGAGTCTTGTCGGTCCAGCTTAGGTTGAAGTCCAGGGGCCCGCTGCTACCGGGGAACCACTCCTGATGGACGACGCTGAAGCCGTCATGCGGTCGGTCGAGGTCAGCGCGCAGAATGTGGATCCAGCGCAGCGGTCCGGTGCCCAGGGCCTCTACATGCACCTCCACCAGCTCGCCGGAAGCTATAGAAATCTCGCCGCCCATTGGCTCGCCGTTAACAGAAAACTCCAGATAAATGCGGGATCCTGTGCTCCCATAGGTGCGGCGGTTGCGGATGGCGTCGAAAACCGCTTCACGAGTTAGCTCAGATGCCCAGACCGCCATGATGCCGAAGCCCTCTTTGCCCGGCTGTGAGCCGTGGTTGTCCGATGAGCCGATTGTCCCGAGCTTGAGACCCGCCAGCCAGGCATCCACCGTGTAGTTACCGGGATCGCCAGGGCCGTTAAACGTGAAGTCGGAAACATCCATGGATAGCGGATGGTCGGGGGCGTACTCTTCGCTCAAACCGTGTGAAGAGTAAATCTCGATGCTGGGGCGAAACCGCGGATCGTGAATGCTCCAATCATGTTTCACGCCGCCGCCCGGTCGGGCAAAGCCGCCGGTATGGTGCGGTATGGTGAAAATCTCTCCTTCTAGATGCTCGCGCTCTCCCCGCTGCCAGATCTCTTCCGGATTCTCCTCGTCAATGTAGTGAAGCGGGCCCTGGCCGCTGCGGTAGAAGACATTGTGGTGCCCGTACGGCGCGCCAAAGCTCGCCTCATAGCCCAGAATTGTCGCGAATTCTCCAGGCGCGTACCACTTTGCTGTATAGGCAACGTTCTGCTGCCAGTCCTCCTGGCTCATGCTGCGCCGGTCGTTATGATCAGTGGCACTGTAGATATCGAGCAGGGAGGCGTAGCGGGCATAGCGGAAATGATCGTCCCGGGTGCCGGTGCCGTCCCAAGAGTAATTGCTGTGTGAGTGAATGTCGCCCCAATACAGTCCGCCCTCGGATGATCCATCCGCTGCGGTCACAGCAGCGACTTTACTTGGATTAGAGAGTCCGTACAGTTGTCCGTCATTGGATGTGCCCCGCAAGCGCAGCGCGCCGACCTCTGTCGGTGTGATCCTAAACCCCCGGCAACCCCAAGTGGCAGCGTCTCCAAGTTTGAGGGGACCTTGGGGCAATGTCGCCGCACCCGATTCGACAATCAGATGAACGGCAGTCTCCGGCGCGGGCACCGGATTATGAAATTTGTCCAGCGCGACCATGCGCACGCGCATGTCCTCGCCGACCGCGCTTCTGGATTCGAGGACAATGAGGAGTTCGACCGGCGGGCCGGGCTCGCTGCTTAGCCAGGGTAGCGCTGCTTCGGGCAAGAGCGCGTAATCGCCGCTACCTTCAAGATCAACCGCAGCACGCACGCGCTCCGGCGAGCCGGTCCACAAAGGAGGCGTGAAGCCCCGACCGCCGTGGCTCATGTCGCCATAGACTATGTTTATAGAGTCACCCGGCTGCAATTCGCCTTCAATTACATTTACCTGCACCGTCCAGGCATACCGGCTTTCAGGCGGATAACCCACGTTGCGGCGGAACCCTTTCGCATACTCGCCCTCGGTGGCGTCGAGAACCTCGCAGTGCACGTGAACGCCAGGACGGTCGGTGTGCGCTGACTTCGTCGCAGACGCCGTAACGTAGAAGGGTGCGGTGGGGTCCACACTCTGCACATTGCGGGCAGCGTTGCGCCACCATTGGTGCCAGCGTTCGGGGAGCGCCACCTGTATGCCACCGCCGGTAGCAATGCCCGCTGTACCCACCGTATACGTCACCACCCAGGTGCCCCAGGTTCCCGCACGGCCGCTGTTGGGGGTGATTGTGAGCGTACCGGATTCTAGAGGGTCTTCCAAGGAACGCATGGGCGCCAACTTTCCGTAAACAAACTGAATCTCAACTATTGCGATGGATGCCTAAGGATGGCCGCTACGGGTCGACGCGCCAGGCCAGCTCAAGATTGTCTGCGATTGGCAAGGCAACACTGTTCTATGGAGACTGCGGCCTCCGCGCGTCCTTCACAGGATCATGTCGTGCTTTCAACTCTTTCTTCAGGTAATTTGACATTCGCAGTGTACATAGCACAATAACAAGTGGCATACGTACGTTCAATGCCTAACGTCGGTGATAGGCGGTACCAAGATACCAAGTCAACAGCGGCCACTATGATAGAATCCAATCGGACGACATTGTGAAGCGCTGCACAAGCGGGTTTGAATAGGTTTATATATTGTCAAGAACACTGACGGAGCAGTCGTCGCCAAAGCAGGCGCAATCCGAGCGTCAAATCGTGTTGTACGATACGACGCTGCGTGACGGCGCGCAGGCCGAAGGTCTATCGTTCGCTGCCGCGGACAAGCTCAAGATTGCCCGGCGCTTGGATGAGCTTGGCGTCCATTACGTGGAGGGTGGCTATCCAGGTTCCAATCCCAAGGACCAGGAATTCTTCCGGTTGGCGCAAGACATCGAGTGGCAGAACATCACGATTACGGCGTTTGGCAGCACGCGGCATAAGTCTACGAGTGTTGAGAACGACCCGGGTGTGAAGGCGCTCATAGGCACTGGTACCCGCGCCGTTTGCATCGTGGGCAAGGCGTGGGACCATCACGTAACCGCCGTTCTTGACACGACTCTGGAGAACAATTTGGCAATGATCGGTGAGACCATTGCCTACCTCAAGCGCCACGGACTGGAAGTTTTCTTTGACGCTGAGCACTTCTTTGATGGGTATCGGGCCAATCCTGACTATGCTATGGCCGCCTTGCGTGCTGCCAGTGAGGCCGGTGCGGACTGCCTGGTGTTGTGCGACACAAACGGCGGCAGCGTCCCGAACGATGTTAGAGACGTAACGCGCCATGTCGTGGCTGAGTTTGACGTGCCCGTTGGCATCCACGTGCACAACGACGCCGACTTGGCTACCGCCAATACCCTGGCGGCAGTGGAGTGTGGTGCTTCGCACGTTCAGGGCACGGTGAATGGCGTCGGTGAACGTTGCGGCAATGCTAATCTGTGCGCGGTGATTCCCAATCTTCAGCTCAAGCTTGGTTATACGGCAATTCAACCCGACCAGTTGCAGCATCTTTCCGACGTGGCGCGCTTTGTCAGCGAAATCGCCAACATGGCGCTCAATCCCTTTATGCCATATGTCGGACACTCCGCCTTCGCCCATAAGGCCGGATATCACGCCGATGGCATGGCCAAGAGCCAGATAGCCTACCAGCATGTTGATCCCGCACTCGTTGGCAATGAAATGCGCGTGCTCATTTCTGAATTGAGCGGACGCAGCAGCGTGCTTTCGCGTGCCGAACGCTTGGGATTGCGTCTATCGCGCCAAAGCGAAGACCTCCACGGCCTGGTGGAGGAGATTAAAGAGCTGGAACAACGCGGATTTCAGTTTGAAGGCGCAGAGGCGTCGTTCGAACTGCTGATCAAGCGCCGCCAGCCGGATTACACGCCACCGTTCTCACTGTTGGACTTTCTCGTTTTGGTAGAAACGCGCGGCGGGCAGAGCATTCTCTCCGAGGCGACGGTCAAGATTCAGGTTGGTGATGAGGTCCAGCACACTGCCGCCGAAGGAAACGGGCCGGTTAACGCTTTGGATACGGCGATGCGCAAGGCTTTGATCTTTGCCTATCCGCAGTTGAGGCAGGTGCGGCTTCTGGACTATAAAGTGCGCGTGCTCGATGAAAGCAGCGCGACAGCAGCAGGCGTGCGCGTGATGATTGAGAGCACCAACGGTCACACCGAGTGGAGCACCGTGGGGAGTTCCACGAACATCATCGAGGCGAGCTACTCCGCGCTGGCCGATTCCCTGGAATACGCAATCCTCGTGACAGACCAATAGCCTCGATACAAAGGCAGGCGGATGTCACTGAATGTAGGCCGCTGCGCGACAGAACCCGGCACGCTGGCCGCGGAGACATTCGATTTGGTCGTGTACGGCGGCACGTCGGCCGGCGTAGCGGCTGCCGTCCAAGCCAGCCGGCTGGGCCGGTCGGTGGTGCTTGTGGCGCCGGAGCGCCATCTCGGCGGCCTCTCTGCCAGCGGCCTCGGTTATACCGATTCCGGCAACACGGCCGTAATCGGTGGCCTCGCCCGCGAGTTTTACCACCGCATCTGGGAGCACTACGAGTCTTCCGATGCCTGGAAGTGGCAACTCCGCGAGGATTACGGCAACCAAGGCCAAGGCACGCCCGCAGTCGACGGCGCGCAGCGGACGATGTGGATCTTCGAGCCGCATGTTGCGGACAAGGTCTTTGAGAATCTCGTCGCAGAGCACCGCATCGACGTGCGGCGTGACGAGTGGCTGGACCGCGAGAACGGAGTGGTCCTGCAGGGCGGCCGCATCCGGAGCATCGCGACCGTCAGCGGGTCCACCTTCGCGGGTTCAGCCTTCATCGACGCGACCTATGAGGGAGACCTCATGGCGGCAGCCGGCGTCTCGTACCGGGTTGGACGCGAAGGAACCAAAGCATTCGGCGAGGAATGGGCGGGCGTGCAAAAGGACGCCCGCCACCATCGCCACCATTTTCCCGATGGAGTGGACCCTTATCGCGTCCCTGGCGATCCGTCGAGCGGCTTGTTGCCGCGCATCAGTCCGGAACCACCGGGCGCGGACGGGCACGGGGATTGCCGCATCCAGGCCTACGGCTTCCGCATGTGCCTCACCAAGGTGCCCGATAACCGCGTACCGTTTGCCAAGCCGGACGCCTACGATCCGCGACAGTACGAACTGCTGCTCCGTGTTCTCGATACGGGTTGGCGGGAGACGTTCCGGAAGTTCGACCCGATCCCGAACGCCAAGGTGGATGCAAACAACCACGGGCCCTTCAGCACAGACAACATCGGGATGAACTACCCGTACCCGGAAGGTTCCTACGAGGTCCGGGAGAAGATCGTCCGGGAGCACGCGAGCTACCAGAAGGGACTATTTTATTTTCTGGCCAACGAACTCCGCGTGCCCAGGGATGTTCGGGCTGAATTCGCCCAGTGGGGACTTGCCCGCGACGAATTCACCGACAACGGCAACTGGCCCCACCAGATTTACGTGCGGGAAGCGCGCCGGCTGAACGGCGAGTTTGTCATGACCGAGCACGAGTGCCTCGCCAAACGGGAAGTGCCGGACCCGGTCGGGATGGGCTCGTACGTCATGGACTCGCACAACGTGCAGCGCTACGTCACGGACCAGGGATACGTTCAGAACGAAGGGGACATTGGCGTGAAGCCGTTGCGCCCGTACCAAATCGCATATGGATCGCTGACACCGCAGCGGGAGGAAGTGACTAACCTGCTCGTCCCGGTCTGTGTCTCCTCGTCGCATATCGCCTATGGATCGATCCGCATGGAACCGGTGTTCATGATCCTGGGGCAGTCCGCCGCGACGGCGGCGGCGCTCGCCCTCCAGCACGGAATTCCTGTGCAGGACGTCGACTACGCGGAACTGCGCGCCCGACTGACCCAGGACGGCCAGATCCTGGAATTCTCGCCCGCGCAGTGACCAGACTGGGAGGGTGTCCTGCGCTGCGCCCGAAGCGGGTTCGCCGAGCCAGCTTTCTAGCTTAAGGGGTCGCCTGCTTTACGGAGCAGGAGCGCTGGAGGTTTGCTGCATGCGCGCCACCCATTGCTCTGGCGCATTGATCTCATCCAACGTAGGCATGGCGTGTTCAGATTCCCACACGCGGTTGAGAAACGGCATGCTTTCTTCACTGACAACGTGCCGCACAAAGCGCTCGCCGAGACGATATTGCGCCAGCTTGAGGTCAAATCCAAGTAATCGCATAAGGGCACGTTCCAATGAACCGCGTTTGCGCTCATCCAGTCGTTTCCGCATGGCGGGAAAACCGGATATGAGTTGTTCGCCGAGCTCGTCCATGATGTAGTTGCTGTACCCCTCCACGAGGCTCATCACGCCCTGCACGCGGACGAGCATTTCCCGTTGCTCCGGCGTTGCGAGGAGTCCCATCAACCCACCGAGTTGCTCGCGATCGTCACTTGCCTCAGCTCCAGGCAACAACATGGCTCGCAGCGGGTGTTGGGATTCACGGAGCAGTTCGCGGAAGCTTTCGACGTACGACTCGATCAGGCTCCCAAGATAGCCCGCCAGCCACGGCGCCACTTGAAACTGAATTGCGTGGGTAGTCTCGTGGAGCGCAATCCAGAGCCGGAACGCATCCGGCGGGATCTCCAGCCGTTGCTGTAGGCGGCGAATGTTGGGCTCGACAAAGTAGATGCGGCTTGTCGGCTCAGAATCTGTGCTCTCCTCGGTAGTGGGTGGCGCTAAGAACGGCATGTCGAATTGCCCCAAGACATTCCGGGAAAGAAATCCCAGCACAATGCCCATTTGTGCTGAGAGTGTGAGTTGCATGCTGCCGTGAGCAAGCCGGAACAGCGTGCTGCTATTCGCGCCGACGCTGTCGAGGTACACGTCTTCCAGCGGTTGCAACAAGCGTTGCACGGTACCGAGATTGCGCTGGACCCAGAGGGGACGGTCCAGCACTTCTACTTCATGGTCATTGGAGAACGTGGAAAGTTGAATGAACGGGGTGATTTGCTCGTGGCTGAGGCGCACGAGCGCCTGATAGTCTGCAAGCAGAGCGTCTCTCGCCTGCGCCGGTAGCACACTATCGGGATTCCGCGCGGCAATTCGGAACGCAATCCGCTCGGCACGCCGCCAATCGATGATGTCGGGCTGGACGCGCGCAGCAAGTTTGCGGGCAATGATGTAGCCCCCACTGAGAAGCGCACCAAGCACGACGCCGTACAGCGCTGCTTTTTGCTGGCCGCGCGTCACGGTACCACCATGCGCGGCGCGAGTCTTAGCCGCTCATCAGAGTTAATTTTGGGTATCAATTGAGCCTCCCTTGCTCAGGGCGCATCTAAATGTAACATACCCGCGGCGAGCGCGGGTATGTGCTTTGTCTCTCAACCGGCGTGGGCAAGCTGCATTCACTAGCGGCCAACCGGCAGCACGCGACGCATAGCTTCGCGAAGTGTCCCAACCATAATTGCGGTTCAGGTGGGCGTTGCCACGGTCTCTTTGCCGGAGGCCTCTTTTACCTTGGCGGCAAGCTCACTGTCGGTGCCGGCCTCAACCGCAATCTGCATGAACTCTTCCGAACTCATGCCAAGATCGCGCAGGACCTGCTGATCCATGGGGCAGGGATAGATATACTCGCCAATGTAACCGCCATGCTGGGCGCGGGCTTTGTCGGCCATGCGGCCAACCCATTCAAGACCGTCGATCACGATTTCGCGTCCACGCGGTTGCCATTCCTCTGCCATCGGATTCTCCTTCCTCGATGTCATTCAGTTAACTCGATCGCAAATACTGTGGCCAACAACGACCGTACCGGCTCTGCGGGAGACTTGGGCGCGAGCGGAAAGAGCGCCAGATGCATTGCTTGCCGCAGCCTTTCCCCCAGCACCGTGTTTTGGGAGGAAGGTGTGCCAAGCTTCCCGTCGAACAGCAATCGTGCCGCCTCGCTCCACAGCAATAAGTGATGCATATCCAACTGTGCGCTATCAATGCATCCACTTTCAACGTACCACCGCTCTTCCCCGTGGGTCAAGAGCGATGCAAGTGGCTGCGATTCAGTGTTTGCCGCCACGGCAGCGGCATACTGCGCCAGGCGCGCTTCCGGCCAGTCGAGGCCAATGACGGCAAAATCGAGAAACCATACCTGAGCGCCGTCCGTGAGCACGTTGCGGGGCGTGCAGTCGCGGCCGCCGAATGTCAGACGACCGTCGCATAGAGAGTCCGCCATTGCTTTCAATGCCGCTTGCAACGCAGGTTTCCAGCCCTTTGGCACCGCGAGATTGCAATGATCCGCGAGCCGCGCGTATGTTTCCGGCGCGCTCCGGCAGCGCTCGCGCACTTCCGCTTGGCGGCGCTGCGGCTCGCCGGTTGAGCGGAGCGGGAGCCGTTCGGCGATGCCTACGAATGCCGTTTCAAGGGCAACGCAGCCTCGCAGCAAGCTTTGCGCCAACTCACACAGTGCGTGTTCCTTGCGCTGCTGAGGTACATTCACTGCAGAAATCGCCGCTGCAAGTGTGCGTTGTCCTACCCATTCTGAAGTCAATATCCCCAGATGGGGGTCCCAATGGTGCGGTCGCACGACTGGCGCGCCAAGAGTGTACAGCATTTTAAGCACACCAAACTCGACCTCTCCCGCCCCGGCGTGTATGTGTTTCTTGACCGCAATCTGCTTGCCGGAAGCAAGGATCGCATGCCAAACTGCCGCACCCTGGGCGCCCCCTCCCGGCACCGGACACAACGATTGGAGCGGGCCCAGCGACGATTCTAGGTAATGCTGTAGTGCTTGGGCGAAATCGCTTGCGGGCATCTGAGCCACCGTGAACTGCTACTGGCTGTGCATGTGTATGGACCGCCAAGCAGAGGGATTTTCAAGTTGAGGAGCAAGGGGTTCGTGAAATGTGGGTGCGGGAACGGGAGTTTCTTGTCTTTTGTTCGCTATATTTGGCCTATGGTACCATCACCCTGGTGAAACTGACGGCGTAGCCGATGTCTCGCTGCCGGTCGGCGTCGGGGAGATGCAGAAGAGGCAAGGGGCACGCCATCCTTGGCAGCGAACCAGACATCATTGACTATGTAGCCGGGCCGGGTGAACACCACATTCCCGGATAGGCGCAGTACGGGTGGCCAAGAATTCGATGGAAAACTCAAGTTCAGATGTAACGTGAGGTGACTCAACAGCAGGTTGGTCATGCCGGGTCTTATCAACGATCCAGAATACCTTGACCCCGGGTGGCTCACCAACCGGTTGTCCGAACGGGGATATCTTCCCGCTGGCGAGGTACGCTGCATTACGCCCGGAAAGTCATTCGAATCGACCGCTGCCTTCCTCACCCCCCTCAGTGTCACCTATTCGCGTGATGCTCCGGCCTTGGCTCCTCGTCGGCTCATGATAAAGATCTATCGTAAAGATTGGTATGGCGGCGGGTTGGCCGAAGCGGTGTTCTATCAAGAGTTCGTCGCTGCCATGCCGGTTGCACCGGTAGTGTCCTGTTACGACATTACTATCGTTCCCGAGCGTCACTACTGCCGCTTTGTATTTCAAGACATCTCGAAGACTCATGCTCCGCCGTCGGGCACTCCCAGTCAGGCACAGCTCGAAGAGATTGTCGATGGATTACTGCAATTTCACACGCAATGGTGGGAACATCCCCGCATCAGCCGCAGCGACTTTCTCGGCCAGGCCGGCGGTCCGTTGCGCATGGTCCATGCTACCAAAGAGGCGACGTTTCTCACCTACTGTCAGCACATCGCAAATCGCTTTAGGGTCTTTGCCGATGATCTCGGGGACGAACTCCCCGGTGAGTGGCGGCAACTCTGTGAGCGAGTAATCGCAGCTTGGCCCAGTTTGTTCCTCAACCGGATTTCGGCTGGCAAGTCCCTCACGTTCATCCACGGCGACTTCGGTCTGTGGAACATCTACTTGCCGCGCGATCCCGAGACACATCGACTCTGCTTTCTGGACTGGGAAACGTACAAGCGCAGCCTCGGTGTCTACGATCTAGCGTACATGCTCATTACGGCCGATTATTTGGGTGATTGCGATATGCGGAACCAGGTGGAAGCCCAGTTGCTGCGCCGGTACCACGATGGGCTGCTGGCAAACGGTGTCACCAATTACGATTGGGACGATTGCACGTACGATTATCGTCTCTCCGTCGTTGCAAATCTGTTCCCTCCAGTGGGCTGGCAGCGGCTCGGGGCTCTGCAGACAGCTATCACCGCCTTCCATAAATGGGGTTGTGCTGATTTGCTCCACTGAACCAATCGCTTTGTGAAGCCTTGACCACAGTTCTTCCAAGTACTCCTCATGGGTATTCTCATGGTGTAAATCCATGGGGATTCCCAACTAATGAAGAGCATTAGCCCTCGCATATATGCGCAGGAGATTTCGCCTTTTGTTCGGGGTATTTGGCCTATGGTATCATCACAGTGATAAGCGGGCGGCAGTGAGAAGGCAAGCATCGAGTGCAGGGGTGCGCTATGGAGACACGCGAACTCGTCGGGCGATTGCAGGCAGTTGTCGGCGCGGAGCATGTTGTCTATCTGCCTGAAGACCTCATCGTCTTTGAGCGTGACGCCTCCATCGACGCGCAACTGCCCGCGGCCGTCGTCTTCCCGCGCACCACAGCCGAAGTCAGCGAAATCTTGGCGGTAGCCGGCGAACTGAAGGTACCAGTAGTGCCGAAAGGAGCCGGCACGGGCCTCTCCGGCGGCGCGGTGCCGGAAGAAAACGGCATCTTGCTCTCTGTCAGCCGGATGCGGGATATTCTCGAAATCGACGAGGAAAACCGCACTGCGCTGGTTGAGCCCGGCGTCGTAAATCTTGAGCTTTCCAGCGAAGTAAAGCACCTGGGTCTCTACTACGCCCCCGATCCATCGAGCCAGTATGCGTGTACGCTTGGCGGCAACGTCGCCGAGAACTCCGGTGGCGCTCACTGTCTGCGCTACGGCTGCACCATCAATCATGTCCTTGGGCTGGAGGTGGTCTTTCCCGGTGGCGAAGTGGCGTGGATTGGCGGCAAAGCCCCGGATGCACCGGGCTACGACCTGATGAGTGCGATTATCGGCTCTGAAGGCACCATGGGCGTGGTTACGAAGATTCTGGTTAAGCTCCTGCCGATTCCGGAGGCAGTTGAAACCTATCTTGCAATCTTCGAGAGTGTGCCGGACGCCTGTGAGGCGGTGTCTTCCATTATCGGCAACGGCATCATCCCCGCTGCGCTTGAGATCATGGATCAGGTCGTCACCCGGGCCATAGAGGAAGCCCATCACGTCGGCTATCCTTACGACGCCGGTGGTGTGCTCATAATTGAAATCGACGGCATGCAGGAAGAACTCGATGAGCAGCGGGAGGCGATTCTGAGTCTCTGCCGCGAAGCGCGCGCCCGCGAAATCAGGGTGGCGCAGACGGCTGCCGAGCGGGAGATCGTTTGGAAGGGACGCAAGGGTGCTATTGGCGCACTCGGCCGGCTGGCGCCGAACTACTACATCCAGGACTGCGTGGTGCCCCGTACCAAACTGCCGGAGATCATGCGCTTTGTCGAGGATGTTGCCGAGCGTCATGACATAATCATCGCCAACGTCTTCCACGCCGGTGACGGCAATCTGCATCCCAATCTGCTCTTCGATGTGCGCGATAGCGACCAGGTGCGGCGTGTGATCACCGCGGGAGAAGAGATCATTAGCGCCTGCATCGACGCCGGCGGCTCGCTCTCGGGAGAACATGGCATCGGCACGGAGAAGCAAGAGTACATGGACTGGCTTTACAGCGAAGAGGATTTGGAAGCCATGCGCAAGCTCAAGCGCGCTTTCGATCCCGACTGGCTCTTCAATCCCACGAAGGTGTTCCCCACCGGCGAAGGGCCGCATGCGGCGAAAATCCACATTGGCAAGGCCCCGGTCCACGCAACGGCTGCTGCGGTCTGGAAGTAGGATGCAATTACGCCTTGCTGACTGAGACCCTCCACACCCAGCTTGCGCAAATTGCCTCACATGAGGCGATTACTAAAGAGACTCCTACTATTGACGGCAAGCAACCGACGCTGGGTGTTGCGCCGAAATCAGTTGCTGAACTGACTGCCGTCGTTGGCGAGCTGAACCGAACTGAGGCTGCAACTATTCTTGTCGGCGGCGGCACGATGCTTGGCCTAGGCGCGCCCCCGCGGGCTGCGGAGGTGGCGCTTTGCACAGGCAATCTCAGCGCAATTTCCGGATACCAGCCCGCCGACCTCATCGTAACCGCGGAGGCGGGTGTGACCGTGGCTGCTCTTCAGGAGACGCTACGCGAACACGATCAGATGCTGCCACTCGAGGTGCCGCTGCCCGACCGGGCCACGATTGGGGGAGCAGTGGCGGCAAATGCGTGCGGGCCGTTACGCTATACGTTCGGAACTGCAAAGGACTTGGTGATGGGGATGCAATTCGTCCAAGGGGACGGCACCCTCGTCAAAAGCGGCGGGGAGGTCGTCAAGAACGTGGCCGGGTTCGGTCTTCACAAACTGCACGTCGGCGCTCTTGGCACGTTGGGAGTGATTGCCACGGCAACGTTCAAGGTATATCCCCTGCCCAAGGCGGACCAGACCCTCGTGTTCACGTTTCCTGACAGCGAGGCGGCCTTTGCGGCAGCCGCCGCTATGCGCACACATCAGCCTGCGGCGGCAGTAGTCGGCAATGCGTTTGCGCAGCAGTGTTTGTTTAGCGCAGTGCGCGGCGCCTACGTGTTGTTTGTCCGTTTCATGGGTGAGCAAGGTGCCGTCAGCCGACAAGTGCGCGATGCTCAAGCGGCGGGAGTTGCAGCGGGGGCGACCGCTGCGGAAGTTGTCGTGGAAGCAGATAGTGAGGCGCTGTGGCAACAGTGCGTGGACGTTGGGGCACAAGGTGCTCCTGCCGACATCTTGTTCCAGGCAAACACGGTGCCAACGGAATTGCGGCATGTCTATGCGGATTTGGTGCGTGCCGCGGAACCACTGCAGGGCAAGGCGGGTTTAATTGCTGATCCTCTCAATGGATCCTTGAAGTGCGGAATTCTCCCGGCGAGCGAGCAGGAGCAAGAAACACATGATCAAAATTCGGCTTCGGCTGAGCTCCTCAGCTTCTTGCAATACGCCCGCGCCGTGAGCCAGGAACATGGGGGCAGCCTCGTGCTGCAGCGGGGCTCGCCGGCTCTGAAGACTGCCTTTGATGTCTGGGGTCCGAGCCCGCAAGGCATGAGCATCATGCAAAATTTGAAACAAACCTTCGATCCCCACTACATCCTTAATCCAGGTCGATTTGTCGGCGACATTTAGTAGCAGCCTATTCTTACCCGAGCGAGCAGCGTAAGCGTGAAAACCGATGTCGGTCAGCCGGGTCTTGTAATACCGGATAACGATAGCGAACGGGTGCGCTTTGAGGGTCTTACCGATGAAGACTTGGCCCAATGCGTCCATTGCGGCCTATGCCTTAACGCGTGCCCCACGTACCGTGAAACCGGCCTGGAGATGGAGAGTCCGCGCGGCCGCATCTACCTCGTCAAGGCCGCCAAGGAAGAGCGCATTCCCATCAATGAGACCTTCCTGAAGCACATCTTTCTCTGTCTTGACTGCCGGGCATGTGAGACTGCATGCCCATCGGGAGTGCAATATGGCAAGATCATCGAGGCGGCACGCGGCGAGGCCACTCTCGTAAAGCCGGGCGGTACGATTCCGCGCTCGCTGCGCTGGCTGGTGTTCAAGCAACTCTTTCCGTATCCGCGCCGCCTGAACGTGCTAGCCAACCTTCTCCGTTTCTACCAGTTTTTCGGTGTACAGTCGCTTGTGCGGCGCAGCGGCATCCTGAGGCTTTTCGGTAAGCTTCTTGAAGAAGCTGAGACGCTGCTGCCCAAGCTATCTGACGAGTTCTATGCCCCCCCGAAGGTGGAAATTGTGCCCGCGCGGGGTGAAACGAAACACCGCGTGGGTTTCGTAACCGGCTGCATCATGCCGTACTTCTTCGGTGAGACGAACCGGGCGACGGTCAATGTGCTCACGCGCAACGGGTGTGAGGTCGTTATACCCAAGAGTCAGCGGTGCTGCGGCGCGCTCAGCACGCATGCCGGCGCCCGCGAGACGTCGAAAGACCTTGCCCGCCAGAACATCGACGCTTTTGAACCCTACGACCTGGACGTCATCATCAGCAACGCCGCCGGGTGCGGTACCGCATTGAAAGAATACGATGTCTTACTGGAGAGTGATCCAAACTACGCGGCTCGCGCGCATGCTTTCTCAGAGAAAGTGCAGGACATCAGCGAGTTCCTGGCTGAAATCGAGGTGGATACGTCGTTTGGGACCGTCGCAAAGCGTGTGACCTATCAGGATGCCTGCCACCTTGCCCACGGACAGCGCGTGCGCGCGCAGCCGCGGGCCTTACTCCAGGCAATTCCGGGGCTCGAATTTGTAGAGATGAAGAATTCCGATCACTGCTGCGGCAGCGCAGGTGTCTATAACATCGTGCAGGCCGATATGGCGCAGCGCGTCGTAGCCCCAAAAGTTAAGAACATTGAAAACACCTCAGCGGACCTGGTCGTTGTTGGCAATCCCGGCTGCATGTTGCAAATGGATAACGCCCTGGCTGCCGGTGGCGTTTCCACCCGGTCGATTCATACGATGGAGTTGCTGGAAGAAGCCTACCAGGCGGCTGAAATGAATGGAAACGGTGCTGACGGGAAGGAATAAGGCATTGTGCGGGGGGCACGCGCAATTGAGGGATGCTCTTGTCGTTGTGACGATGAGGGACAGTGAGGCTACAACTATCCGTGAAGGATGACATGACTGAAGGAAGGAGTCCGGTGAGATGGCTGATAATGGCGTGAAGGATCTCACGATCATTGGTGGAGGGCCCACGGGCTTATTTGGGCTATTCTATGCTGGTGTGCGGCATCTCGACACGCAGCTTGTGGAAGCGATGGATGAAATTGGCGGCGCCCTGCAAGCGCTCTATGCAGAAAAATATGTCTATGACATGGCTGGATTTCCCGCGATCCTCGCCAAAGATCTAGTGGCGGCAATGCACGAGCAAGCTGACCAGTGGAAGTATCCGATTCACCTTTCGCAAAAGATACTCGACTTTGACGAACAAGACGGCATCTACGTGCTCCGATCGCAGAGCGGTGAAGAGTTTAAGAGCAAGACTGTGCTTATCGCCAATGGCAATGGCGCCTTTGCGCCGCGCAAACTGAGGCTTGAAGGCGTTGAGCCATTTGAAGATTCGCAGATATTCTATACCGTCAAGAATATGGACCTCTTCCGTGACAAGCGTGTGCTGGTCATCGGCGGCGGGGACTCAGCGCTGGACTGGGCGCTTGCGCTTGAGAAAGAGGCCAAGATGGTTACGCTCATCCACCGCCTTCCGGTGTGGCAAGCACACGAGGCGACGGTCCGCCAATTGATCATGTCGGAAGTTGACGTGCACTTTCCGCGGCACGAGGCCAACCAATTGCACGTCAACAACGGAACGCTTACGGGCGTTACCATCATCAATCTCCAGTCGAAAGAGACCTTCGATATCGAGGTAGACGTCATACTGATCTGCATTGGCTTTTTGATGGATACAACGGTCATCCGTAAGTGGGGAGTCGAGCTTGAAGGCAAGAAGGGCATTAAGGTCAATCCTGCGACAATGGAAACCAGCCGGCCCGGTGTCTACGCGGCTGGCGACATTGCCGCCTATGAAGGGAAGATAAACCTGATTGCCTGTGGGGCCTCCGAAGCGGGAATGGCAGTGAATCAGGCGGTACGGTATATTAACCCCGAAGCGCGGCTGGCTCCGGGTCACAGCAGCGATATGGACATATTCACCAAACGGGATAAATAGGGTTCATAGCAGCCGAATTCGTAACCACAGCGGAGGAACGGCATTGGCCAGGCAAACGAGTGAAGTAGAGAGCGTTGACGCCCCCAAGTACGCGGCCTTGTCTCGCGACATAGAGGAATGTAAGCGCGAACCGGGTACGACTCTCGACATGCTGCACGCTGTCCAGCGCCACTTCGGCTACCTGGAGCCCCAGGCGGTGGGAATGGTGGCAGAGGCGCTCGGACTGACGAAAGCGCAGCTCTACGGTGTCGCGACGTTCTATACGATGTTCTTCTTTGAACCGAAGCCGCCCGTGATCGCTCGTGTCTGCGTAAACCTCTCATGCCACCTGCGAGGCGCGCAGGAAATACTCCACACGTTGGAAGAGGCGGCTAAGGAACAGCACGATGCATTCGAAGTCGAAGAGGTGATGTGCTTAGGACTCTGCGAGCAGGCGCCGGCGCTTCTGGTCAATGAAGAGGCCGTCGGGCAAGTCTCTGCAGAGGAAGCGCTTGAAAAGGTACAAGCCAGCGTGGCAGGTAGTAGCAGCTAAGGCTACCGCACACATATGACCCGCCGATCGCGAGGAACGTAGGGCATGGAACAAATCTGTCTGCGGCGCATACATAACGAAAACTCGCAAGACATCGAGTCATATCTGGCCCACGACGGCTATGCGGCCCTGCGCAAGGCCCTGACGGAAATGACTCCCGAAGCAGTGCACGAAGAAGTGCGGGCGTCAAATATGGGCGGTCGCGGCGGTGCGGGCTTTCCCACCGCCATGAAGTGGAACTTCTTGGTGGGGGCCCGTGGACAGCCCAAATACGTGCTCTGCAATTTCGATGAAAGTGAACCCGGTACCTTCTCCAATCGCATCATTGGCGAGGAAGACCCCCATCTCCTCGTGGAAGGCTGCTTGTTAGCTGCGTACGCCACCGGATGTTCAATCATTTTCATCTACATTCGCGGTGAGTACTTCTTGGCCTACGAACGGGTGAAGCGCGCCATCGAGCAGGCCTACGCGCGCGGGTTGATTGGCAAGAACATACTCGGCACCGACTTCTCCGTGGAAATGCACCTGCGGCGCGGGGCCGGGGCGTACATCTGCGGAGAAGAGACCGCCATCATGAATTCTCTGGAAGGCAAGCGCGGCTACCCTCGCGCGCGGCCGCCTTTCCCGGCCAACGAAGGACTGTTCGGCAAACCGACTCTCATCAACAACGTGGAGACGCTCTCGAACCTGCCTGATATCGTCCGCAATGGCGGTGAGTGGTGGAGCAACTTAGGGGTCAATGAGGGAGCAGGCTTGAATATCTACTGCCTCTCCGGTCACGTGGAGCGCCCCGGCGCCTACGAACTGCCCATGGGCACCACCGCGCGTGAGCTGATTTACGAGCACGGTGGAGGGGTCTGGCAAGGCCGGGAACTCAAGGCTTGGAAACCCGGTGGGGCCTCTAGCGCAATTTTGCCAGCGGACATGATTGATCTTGTGCTCGACTTCAAACCCGTGCAGGCCGCGGGCACGATTTTGGGAACTGCGGGTGTCATCGTGATGGACGACCGGACCTGTGTCGTTGACGCGGCGATTCGGGACGCGACGTTCTTTGAAGAAGAATCATGCGGTTTCTGCTTCCCGTGCCGCGACGGCACACGCGTTTTGCGCATGTTGCTTGACCGTGTACGCCACGGCGTGGCCACCCCGGACACTATGGATCTCATCGAACATGCTTCTAGCGACATGATGGACGCCTCGTTCTGCGGCCTCGGCCAGTTCGCTCCGTGGCCGGTGGTGAGCACCGTGCGCAACTTCCGCAGAGAGTATGAGTCCCACATACTTGAGAGAGTGTGCCCGGCCGGCGTCTGCCCCATGGATGGCGTAGAGCCCAACGAGCACGTCGACCGCCGTACCTTGCAAGAGATGCTTGTGGCGCAAAAGGGCGGGGCTTTGGCCTAAGGCTGGAAGGCGAGAATAGGCTGCCGGGTTAGGGACCCAACAATCAGAGCGTTTCTAAGCGATTCCTGCCAGACTTTTCTTCAATTGGGTTTGAACCCTCTCAGCCTTGCTTTTCCTTTGCCGTGACTTCTCGGCGGCGGCAAGGCCAGTGCTCGCCAGTTCATCGCTTGCGGTATCTTGCGAAAGTCCTTGCACGCTAGGTTCTGTGGACATTCAATGTCATTCCGAGCGCAAGCGTCGAACAGTGTTCGCGGAATCTCAAGCGTTTGTGCGGGATTCTCTCGCGCTTTGCTCCGCAAGGTGACAGTATGATCGATTGACAATGATACTACTTGCTTATTTGGTTTCTTACTACCTGGTGTAGCGACGCAGTTTGGGCCGCATGAAGATGGATTCTGCGCCCCCGCACGGGGGCGAGCTTGCGCGGGAATGACGGCAAAATGTCCACACAGCCTAGTTCCCCGTGTAGACTTTCGGCACCTTTAGGATGATTGCCGCGCTCAGCGCAAAGAACCCCGCCATCATGATGAATACGGCAGAATAGCCCAGCAGCGGTTGTATCCTGTTGAAGGTGTCCAGCACAACGCCCGCACTCAGGCTGGCAAGCGCGTCACCGCCGCCTGTAGCAAGGTTCGTCAGTCCCATGTAGAGCCCGGGTGCTCTCGGATCGGGAATAAGATCGATTGCCAACGCCCAATCCGAGGCAACGAAGAGGCCCACCGCCGTTCCCAGGATTGCAAAGGCAACGAGGAGCATAGGGAGATTCGCCGTAAAGAGCAAGACCCCGGATGCGATCACCCCGATGCTGCAAGCGGCAAACACCAGCTTTCGTCTGTCAGTCCTGTCCGACATCCAGCCCGCCGGCACCGTTACTAAGGCCGCCATTACGATGAGCACCGCAAGCGCCATGGTTACGTAGAGTCCTTCGTTTTCATCCATTCCTAAGCGCTCTCGTATGAAGTAGAGCAGGATCTGGTCTGCCGCAAGCAATCCCATGAAGAAGAACAACCGAGAGAGGAGTATCCAGGCAAAGCCGGGCCTTGTGCGCAACTCTGCAAGGCGCGTGCGAAACTCGCTGAAAACTCCCGCGAATTCCGGCTTTTCCGCCAGCGGCTCCTCGCGGATTGTGAGGGCGGAGACCACCGCCACAAACACGAGAACGCCGGCAGCGGCAAAGAGGTAATGGCCGGGTTGCCCGCGATCCAGGAATTGCCCTGCAACGAGCGCGCCGAGTAAGACTCCAACTTGATTGGCGAGGCCGAAGAACCCAGAGGCTCGGCCCCGCTGATTCGGTGACACCAGATCGGGAATGATGCCCTGGTAGGGACCATGCGCGGAATTGGAAGAAACTTGCAGCAGGATCACCGCTGCGAAGAGCAGGGCATAGGTGCTGACACCCGCCATGAGCAGCAGAAAGAGGGCGCTCGCAAGCGAGCCCAAGAGCATGAAGGGCCTGCGGCGGCCCCACCGTGCGGTTGTGTGGTCGCTTACCGCTCCCATTACCGGCTGGACCACGATGGCGACAACGAGGCCAACGGAAACCAAGAGGCCGAGATAGGTGCCCTTGTGCGCCGATCCTACCAGCGTTTCCACCCGGTCTGGCAAGTAGACAACATTCAGACCCGCCCAAACGGTAGAGAGCCCAAGCCAAAACAGGCTGATCCGGGCAAGAAATGGGATTGAAACGCGCTGCTTCGTCTCCTGCGCCATAGCGCTCCTCCTTCGAGGTCTAGGGTACCTGACCTGGAATTGATAATGTGCCGGTTGCTGTCACCCGGTAGCTTACGCTCGCCGCTCGTCAACGCTCGGAAAGCAGCATTTCATCACCTGTCACCGGCCGAGCCGGAGGTCTGTTTCTCTGACTGCTCCCGCTGATCTTGCAACAGCCGCCCACCCCTATAGAAAAGATAACAGGCGCCAATCTGTATGAGATGATACAAGTCATTGTGGTTGAAGTGGCGATGAAGCGTGACTTTGCGGATCTGCACCAGAGCGGCAGCGATTGAGACAAAGACGCCTCCCAGAATAAAGCGTGAGTGGGAGGCGCCGCTGCGCCGCGCTTCCGGGCCATGGAAAGCGATGATGCCTGCCATGGCTGAAGCGTAATCGATGATTACGTAGAGGAATCTATCATGCGATGTCATCCATGCGCAGTAGGCCAGCAGTTTCGCCAGGATGCCCATGAGGAGCTTGCCCTTCAGCGGTCGCGTCGTGCACGCAAGCGCGGTGCTCGCGAACATGCTTGCGCTCGTTAGGCCCGTTGCCAGGGTTGTCCCCTTCCAAAGCTTGCGCCGCGTCGGCGGTGACTGATCGCCTACGGCATGCGAGATGCCGCCGAGGATTGCCGCCATGGCTGCCGCAAGGAAGCCTACGCCCCAAAGTATCTGGGAGTATTGCCGCTGCGCGCAGCCTTGGCGAAACAGGGCGGCGCCCCACCGCGCGTTGCAGATACCGAGCGCAAGGTCGGTTAAGACGGTCATGGGTTCGTGGATTTTGATGGGTTGCTTCTCCTTGGAGTGGGTGTTCGCAGAGGACTAAGCAACACTCTCATTAGGTGCAGGGGGCAGAAACAAACACTCCAGATAGCGTCCCCTCCATTCACTTCCCACGCTGTTACCTAGCCTAGCTGGTCGCATCCGAAAACATAGTGGTGTAATGGCGATACCAGTCACTCTGAATTCGCTCGTCCGGGTCGTAGCGCCGCTTTTGGCGGATAAACTCGGGAAATTGCGGGTAGCACTGTTCCACCTGCGCACGTGTGGCGTGCCTGTGATAGGTCAGATAGTAGCTGCCGCCGTATTGGATCGCCCGGTCGATTAGGCGCCGGAAGGATGCCGCGGCGTGCTCTTTGCCTTCGGACGTGTGCGACACGTGCAGGTTGAAGATGATGCAGGCGAAGCTCTCGCGCGCCCAGGCCAGGAAACTCTCTTCATCACGCTCAACGAGGCGGATAGTGCCATAGACCACCTCGGTCTTGTGCCGCCGGAAATCCTCGCGGACAGCGTACATGAATTGCGCCAGAACATTGCGCGGCACGTAGATTTCGGTGATAACCTCCGTTGCGGGAGCAGGGGCGCGCAGGTGCTGATCGAGCATGCGGTGGTAGTTTTCCTCGTAGTAGCCGAGTTGATGCAAGTCCGACCAGTAGATCTGACCGTCCGTCGCAAGATAGTGGGCGACATACTCCTCGAACGCCTGCGGTTTGTTGGCATGAGCATAGAGGATCAAGCGCCGCCAATCGTCGACGGATAGCTCCACTTGATCGCTGGGAATAGGCGTGTCCATAGAAATGGGTCGGTAGCAGGAAAACACTCCTCTTGTAAGATAGTTGACGGAAGAATCATCTATCGAATACTGAAAGTCACCATAGAGGAATCCCTCCTCGATGCGTTGCTCGAATGCAGACATGAGTTCTTCAATGTCAATGACACTGACGGCGCGGCGCAGTTTCTGCAGCGGCACAAGGCGGAGCGTGATACTATAGACGACGCCAAAGAGACCGTAGCCGCCGATGACGAGCCGAAAGAGGTCAGCGTTTTCATTCCGACTGCAGTTTCTAACGTGACCGTCGGCGTCAACGAGCACGAATGATTCGACATCGGTGATGATCGGTCGCATGCTGAGACCGCGGCCGTGTACATTTGCCGCGAGTGCCCCGCCAATACTCATGCGGTCTCCGCCGGTCTGCTTTTGGGCGATCGCCCACTTCTGCGCGTGAGCGGCTCCGGCCTGCCGGCAGGCAGCGATGAGTTCCGGCCAGTAGATCCCCGCCTCGACCGTGATCAAGCCTGCTTCAGCGTCAAAATCCAACACCCGGTTCATTGGCACGGTATCCAGCAAGACCGTATCCGTGCCGAACTGCTGCGCTCCCATGGCGTGCCGTCCACCGGCGATGGAGAGTGACTTGCCCTCCCTCTGCGCCGCGGCTATTGCCGCCTGGATGGACTCCAGCGAATCCACTGGCGCGATACGCTCCACCGTGGTGGGATTGAGTTGCGAGTGCAGGTCGTTGACGAGTTCGCCAGACATCTTTGTCTACTCTTTTCTTACTGGCTACCGCGCAGGAGTGTGGGAGAAAAATCAGGAATCTCGTCTACCAGCGGGAAGTAAGGGCGAGGGACTTTGTGATAGGTGAAGTGCTTGAGCGTTGGAGGCGTAGCGCCTGGCGTGTCCAAGACGAACTCGCCTTTCGCAATCTCATTGTACGTTTGGCGATAGTTCATGGGATTCTTTGCCACGATGAATTTCGCGCCCTCGATGTCCATGTTCAGCGCGCGGAACTGCTCGTCGCGCCATTCGTAGGTGCCGTGAGTCGTAATCAGAATGCGAGCGCTGCCGCACTCGAGCACCGCCGAAGGCCCCATTTCCGCCCACTCGTGGGCCCAGATACCGCCGGTATATTGGAACTCGCCGTCGCTGAGCGCGCGGACAACGCCGGTCAAGGTCATGGGACTACCCCATTGGAGATCAATTTTGTGTCCCAGTGAAACCGTCACTGCATTGCCTTCGCCGGATTGGTGGCAGAGCGCAGCCGCTTCCGGATCGACCACCGTTATGATGGCAAACCCCTCGCTGAGGTCTTGCAGGGCGGGGATCGTGACCACGCTGTCGCCGGCCGCGCCGCCGCCCACGCAGTCGGCGCATTCCACCAGAATGATGGGGCCTCCTGGGATTTGCATTCCTTCGTTGACCGCTTCCACAGGTGTCAGCGTATCCGGCTCGAGGGCAAAACGCTTCTCCCACATGAGTTGCGCGATGTCGTTTGCCAGAGTAACGGCGAGCTCCTCGTCCCCATCCGTAATCACCAGGCCGCCGCCGCCCATTTCCGGGACGTCAAGCGTCGCGTGGGCGTGAAACGCGCTGGTGGACAGTACTTCCGGTCGTTCTTCAAAAGACTTGGCCAGGCGCATCACGTCAGCAAAAGGGCCTTCACCCACAGTGCTTGCATTGATGGCGCTCGTGAGGATCGGCACCTTTGCCATGGCCATAGCCGGCCTGTGGGCGCCGTCGAGGATGCCGAGGAGGAGCCTGGCGCCGCGCACGCCGGTGGTGAAGGGGTCTACGTGGGGATAGGTCTCCCAGGCTACCAGGCCGTCAGATTCGCGCATCATCTGCGTCGTGACGTTGGCATGCAGGTCGAGCGTGCCGATCACAGGCACGCCGGGCCCGACAATTTCGCGCGCCGCTGCGATTAGATCGCCTTCCACGTCATCGATTTCAGTCGTTACCGCCGCGCCGTGGAGCGCCAGGAGGACGCCGTCCACCGGCAAAGCTTTAGTGAGATCGGCAAGCAGGTCCGCTTTCAGTTGCGCGTAGCACTCTTGCGAAATTGGCCCACCGGGATAGGCGCTTGCCACCACGAGCGGCACAATATCAGTGTCGCGTTCCCGCAAAGTGTGCAGCATTCCGCCGACAGCGCCGCCTTCAATTGACATAACTTCGTCACAACGGGCAAGCTGGCTGCGAGCGAACTCGGCGTGTCCAATGAGCTTGCCACCGAATTGATTGCACTCGGTCAAGATTGAGCCGACGGCTACCCGATGCGATCGCTTCATAGTGGTGTCTCCGCTCCTACGAAATTGACGTTTCAGAACTTAGAGTAATGCTAAATCAATGATCATGCGAAGCCTGAGGCTCCGTTACAGTTCCATAACGTCCGCTAACGCACTAATACTCGGCTGCTCCAAGTGGGGAGCGGCCGGCACAATCTGGTTAATCACGTCCGGCCACTTGACGCCCGAACCGGTGATGACACAGACGACGGTTTCACCAGGTGTGAAGTACCCGTCACCATGGAGGCGCAGAAGACTGGCGATCGTGGCAAGCGAGGCGCTTTCGAAGAAGAACCCTCGGCCAGCCATCCGATGTATGGCTTGGCGTAATTCGTCTTCGGTAACCGCCGTAGCGGTGCCGCCTGAGTCATAGAGTGCGCGCAGCGCGTGCATACCGCAGCGTCCTTCGATTATTGACGTGGCTAGGGAGTCCGGTTCCGGCTGTACTTTGATTTCATCGCTTTCATTCAACAACGCGTGCAATAGCGGATGGGTCGCCTCGGTCTGGCAGCCCACCATGCGCGGCAGGCGGTCTATCAGTCCCATGTCCCGCAGGTCATTCAATCCCCGCCAAATGCCGTAGAGGCTGTCGCCACCGCCCGTAGGCACGAGGATGGCATCCGGCGCTTTACCGAGGGAACTCGCGATTTCATAGCCTATGGTCTTGTAGCCTGTGACGCCATAGGGACTTGCGAGCGGATTGGGGTCTGAAGAACCAACGGGCAACCAGCCGTGATCTTCAACGAGTTGCCGCATCATCTTGCCGATTTCAGGCTTTGGCATTGTTACAACAGACGCGCCGTGAATCTGCATCACGCGGCGGAGCAACTCCGACGAGGTTGGGTAGCCGATAATCAGCGCGCGCAGGCCCGCCAGTGCCGCATACGCCGCCACGGCCTGTCCGGCGTTGCCGGTGGACGACGCCACGACTTTTGTATGGCCGAGTTGGCGCGCCATGGTGATGTTTACGGCGGCGTGGCGGTCCTTGAACGACCACGTGGGATTCATGGTCTCATTCTTGACATAAACACTAAGGCCAAGCCCGTCACTCAGGTCATCAAGAAACGTAAGCGGCGTACCGCCTTCGTCGAGGCTCAGCGGGTTATCTACCGCGGGGAGCAGGTCGCCATAGCGCCAGATATTGTGCTGCGGCCCGGCATCCCACGCCTTTTGGAATTCGGCAGGCACGCCATCTGCCAGGTTAACCTGAAAGTCCAACGGACCTTGCCGGCCCGCCTCAAAGCAACTCGGACAGCCAAACGTGTATGTTCCAATCGCATACCGCTCGTCGCACCGCGCGCACTGCAGCCACTGGAGTTCTGTATCAACCGCCGTCACCCAAACATCCTTTCATGGCTCTCTCCGGTTGAAAAAACGCCCGCCCTAAGGATACTATCCTTGCGCCAAGCGCAGGAAGGCCCCCCGGCCTTCACGAAAGAGCTGTTGCATACGCTGGCGATGGGCCGCTTCCTCGAAGCGCCCCTTTTCTGTGATCCACTGTAGCGAGCGCTCGATCCTGTTGACGAAGAATTGTGCCGACTTCCTCGTCGCAGAGTCTTTGCTGCCGGTCTTCAAGTAAACCGGGCTCGTGTGGGCCCATTGGGCATGGCCGTAGCTATCGCGGCTCTTGCCGGAGCAGCGCGCCGCAATCCACCCGTCGTTGGGCGCGGCTACCGTAGCGTTGAGTTTGCCCTCTGTGCTCCCGCTTGCGGTCTGCTCGCCTGCAACGACAGTGCCGTTCATGATGATTTCCACACTCTCTATGGGTCGGTGCGCCTGCCAGCGGACCTCAGCACTCACTTGCTTCGGCTGGCGTGTGTGGAGATCAAGAGACTTGCCTGGCGAGCATCCATCAACTTTGAGTTCGAGCACCGGTCCGTTCGTGATGTACGAGCGACCGGCCCGCAGTGTCTCAAGCCAGCGGTCGTAAGTGAATGAGTCTTCCAGGTGCGTGTAAACGCGATTTGCCGAACAAATGAACCAGTCGGAGCCCGTACTCGCCGGTAGCTTGAAGCCGCAGTTCAGAAGGTGATACCAGAGATCGTATTCTGTATCGAGCCAGTATGGGTCGAAGAGGTTGAGCGCATCAATTCGGTTGAGGGAAGCGGCAATCGGCGCTTCCATGCCCCAGCCGTTGTGGCACCAGATCACGACCCCGCCCTGCGACCGCGCTGCATCGCAGGCGTCTATGAGCGGTGGATAGTCGGGATCGGAATCATCTACCAACACGCCGCGACTGAGAGGATCTACCTGCTCTTGAAGCCTCACGAGCATCACGTGGCCGTAGCCGGAACTGCTATCGCCCAGCACGGCATTGTGCCGAGTCTCTTCACCAACGTCGAGCACCCAGTGCGGTCTGGTAGGATGCGCCATTTCACCGACAGGGAAGCGATTGGTGGCGTAGGCGAGTTCCTGTTGCTGGAGGATGCTGATGACGGTGACAGTCAGGTCTTCAACTTCTGAATCAAAGCGGAGCCGTTCCTCGGGACGGGTCTCAAATTCGCGGTAATGAATGTGCGTATTACCGGGATACCAGCCCTGTTCGTTGAGACTGATCCAGCGCTGCAGCGGAAGTGAGAGGTTGACGATTCCCTTCAAGGGCACTTTGACCGTAAGGTGCAAGGGCGCGTACTCCGTACCCCGTTCCACTCTAACGTCCGCTTGCCCGCGTGGGAGATCGACTACAAACGTCCCGTCAGCATAGAAGAAAGGATTGGTCGTTCCTACAGTCTCGATTGCGCCTTCGGGGGCGTGAAAAAGACCGCCACTGCCCTGCACGGATACTTTTGCAGCGAGCGGATTGCCGCTCGGGGCGTCGACAATTGTGCCGGCGAGAGTTCCCACGGTGCTCGGCCCCCAAGGGGATGTGAAGGGAGTTGTCGTGGCCTATCCAAGAAGCTGCGAATGCTTCAAGCGGCACTGCGCCTGAGCGATTGCATGCGGGCATAGACTGGGAAAACAGTCAGGTACCGGACTTGGTTCAGCGACAGTCAGTCCTTGCCACCCTATGCCGCGAGCACGGTCTCGTTTACTTGCCGGTTGGTCGCCACCCAGCAACCACCGGGTTTATCAAGCGCCCGGCGCAGCACGGTGTCAAGCATATCACAGTGCGGGTCGCGGGCCGCGAGGTAAGAGGGATGCGCGAGGAGACTATAGATCTGGCCGTGCTCGTGTGCATGGTCCACAGCAACCGTCGTGTGGTGGATGTACTCCCAGCGGTCCAGATCCAAAGAGCGAAAGGCAATAGCGTCGCTCAAGCCCATCATTGGGATTTCCGGCAGGCCGCTGGGATAGCGGTAGGGTTGGAGAGCGTCGAGGCTGTGGCGCACGGCGGCTTCCATGTCCCCGCGCGGCGGATGCCACGTGCGCTCGGTGGGGCACCTGTAGTGCGCGGAGGCGAAGCGAAATCCTTCTTCCTGGAGCAGTGATTGCACGGCGGGGACGTCTTCCAAGCCGTTGGGGAACGCGCCCGGTGTGCGAAAGCCGCTCGTTTCAACGCCCAGCCGCCGGCGCAGACCGATGGTCGTCTGCCTAATCTCATGGCGCAAACACTCGAGTGGAGTGAGGCCGCCCGCGCGCCACGGCGCCTCTCTATACGAGGAGTGAAGGCTCTCTACGCGTTGCGCCTTGACGTTGCTGTGCCGGTAGGTGTGGTTGTCGAGGGCATGTCCTTCCGCGACCAGGCGCTTGAGATAGTCGACGTTAGGGTCTTCCAAGGCGCTGCCGACGATGAAGAACTGGAATTTGACATCGTATTTCTTGGCGACGTCAAGCATGGTGTGAACGTACTGCTTCACGTGGGGATCGATTGCGCCGTAGTCAGGATAATCGGACGTCCAATACGGGAAGTTGTAGGACATCTCAATATCGAACGTCAGGCTCAGACAGAATTGCGCGCCGTTCGGGTACATGCTTCTACAAACCTCGCCCTAGTGTTGGAATTAAGGGGTTGCTGTTACGTCCATTCAAGCCACGCGCCTGTTCCGTTCGGCCTGAGCTTGTCGAAGGCTGAACAGAAAGTACAGCGCTGAATTCGCTTAGATTGGCACCAGCCGTTCATGCTTCGACAGGCTCAGCACGAACGGTTTTCCTTCACTCTGAATTTGGCCTACCGCTAAATTCCCCAAATGCAATTGCTCTGGCTGTAGGCGAGATTGAGACCGCATTAGTTGCCGTCCCTGAAAAAGAACAGGTCAACCCTTTGCTGCCCCATCCCGCCTAGCTGGACTCCCCATAACGCGTCGGGCCCTATGCCCGATACCGATCCGTCACCTTTGCGAGGATCGTGGCCATGTCCTCGACGTCTTGGTCGGTGTACTTGTCCGTCCAATTCCAGCGGATGGTCGTGTCCACGTGCTCTTTGGCGATGGGTACCATATCGGCGCTGTACTCGATGTCCTTGGCAAACTCGTTCATGGGGTGGTCCCACGGCCACTGCGATTCGCCAGCCACCGTCGTCTTGGTGTGCAGGAACGTGTGGCTGTCGGGCACCAGTTGCCAGGGGCCGGGCTCGGCTCTTGTCAGGCCCTCGGCAATGAGGGCGTCGGACAGATCCCAGAGGTCGCAGGTGAAGGCATCCGGGTCCACGTGCAGGTAGTAATACCAGTAGATATGGTCGGCACCTTCAGGGATGTAGGGCGGGGTCAAGCCGGGGATATCTTCTTCAATGCGCAAGCTTAGGGCAGCCGCAGTCTCGCGGCGGCGCTGATTCTGCCCTTCGAGAATGTGGAGCATGCCGAGCACGAACGCCGCTTCCAGTTCGCCAAAACGCATGTTCAGGCCAAAGCGAACGTGCTTGCGGCCATACCGCTCCTCCCGGACTCCACCGCGGCTCACGCCAAAGAGGTACACGCGGTCGGCAATGTCCTTGTTGTCCGTAAGCAGTGCGCCGCCATGGCCGCCGGAGAGATGCTTTTCAGCGTCGAACGAGAACGCGCCCACGTCGCCCAAGGTGCCGGCATTGCGGCCCTTGTACTTCGCCAGCGGCGCTTGGCACACATCCTCGACGAGCAGGATGTCGTGCTTCTTCGCCAGCGCCACAATATCGTCCATGGGGCAGAGCAGCCCGTACCAGTGGACCGCGATGATGGCCGCGGTGCGTTCCGAGATGACCTTCTCGATAGTTTCGGCGGTAACGTTGCCGGTGCGAATATCCACGTCCGGGAAGATGGGAATTGCTCCCTGCGCCATGATGCCGGCCACCGAGCCGAGGTCGGTAATGGGATTAACAATGACCTCTTTGCCGGGCCCGATGTCCATCGCCGCGATGATTGTGTGCAGCGTGGCGGTGCAGTTGGCGAGGGAGACGCAGTATTTCGCGCCGTTGACCTCGGCAAATTCCTGCTCGAAACGCGGCAAGTAGCCGGAAGTCAAGCCCTTCTCAAGTACTTCCCTAATGTTGTCGTAAGATTCCTGCGGCACGTCGCGGGGGAAGATTCCGGGCAGTGGGTCGTCCTCCGACCGCACCGGCGTCCCACCCTCAATCGCGAGGCGTGTATCAACGGGGGTCTTGATGGCCATGGCTGATGCTCCTTATCTAGAAGTAATCACTTAGATGCATTAGATACACCGCTGCTGATAAGTCTGCCCTTCGACAGGCTCAGGGCGAACGGTTTGGATTCCGTGCAAATGTCTTACTCAACCGGCAAATTCCCTACTCAACTGCCAGTTGTCCTACTCAACCGTTCGTGCTGAGCTTGTCGAAGCACGAATCAATATGGCGAGCCCGACTATGAGATCGCTTCAATGCATAGTAGTGACAGGCACCAAATCTCGCGGTGCCCGTCACTACACTCATAGTCGTTGTACTTGACGGCAGCTTAGCAGATGCAGCCACCCTCTTGCAGCGCGTTGTCGGCGACTTGGTGAATTTCGGCCAAAGACTCCGCAACAGTCTTCTGCCCTTCTTCCATCTGGCCCCAAAGTTCGCCCCACGCGCCGTTGACGTCAGACTGCTTGACCACCTGGCGTAAGGGGATCCCGACCTCGGCTATGGCTTGGTACGTCTCTATACTCTCGAAAGGATATTGCACTACCGGCGCGTACGTACGGTTAGCCGGGAAGCGGCCGCCGCCCAAGTTTGCCCAATCCGGCTGCACTTCCTCGCTAATCAGATACTTGTAGAAGTCCCAGGTTGTATCGGGGTCAGGCGAGGTGCTCGCGATCCAGAATGCGTTGAGGAGCATAGGTGTCCCGCGTCCGCCCGGGCCGACTGGCACTGAAGCCAGCTCGACATTAAACGGCGTTTCTCCCTCGTAGATCTGTTGGTTGATCGACCGCGTGTACCAGGGGCCGTTGAGGACCATGGCGAGTTTCTGCTCATTGAAAGAAGGCGCCACGTCGGACTCTTTGCGATTTTGCGGAGGGTGTACCTGATGCTTAACGACAAGATCAAGCACAGCTTGCACTGCGTCCACGGAGGCTGCCGAGTTAATTGCCGCGCCGCTAAACGCTTCGTTCCACCAGTCCGCTCCCCATGACTTGAGCGCAATGAGAATGCGGTCGGGGCGATTGCCACCAAAGTAAAGTCCCCACTGGGAAACATTAGCGCCCTCATGGGTGGTCAGTTTTGTAGAAAGCTCCGCCAGCGCGTCCCAGGTGAACTTCCCTTCGGCATCCAACTTGCTCGGCGAATCGACACCCGCGTTCGTCATGAGGTCGGCGTTATACCAGATGGTGCGCGCGCCCATGAACCAGGCGATGCCGTACAGCCTGCCGTTGATCTTCTCCAAGGCAAAGTCGTAGTACTCGGAGAGATCGAACGCGGCATCCTTCGCGACGAGAGCATCGAGCGGCTGGATGATCTCGGCAGTGGCGAACTGGCTGATATAGCCGAACCAGCCATAGTACATGTCGTATGTTATCCCTGCCGCGTGCGTCGATACCGCCTTTTCCGACAAGTTCGTCAGCCCGCCAGAAACGAGGTCAAGCTCCACCTTAATGTCCGGGTTGCGCTCTTCATAGCGGCTGATGACCCCGCCGTACGTGTCATCCCACACCTGCTGCTGCGTGGTGTAGTGCATGTACTTGATGACCTTAGACTCCATTTCCTTAGGAGCCTCTTTCGCTTCCGCCTGCGGCTTTTCTTCCGCTTGCGGCGCTTCCATTGGTGCGGCGGGCACCTGACCGCAGGCGGCGAGGGTTACGCCTCCAACGCCAAGACTTGCCATCCCGGCCAAAATGGATCGACGGGAAAACTGCCGTAGGAAGTCCATTTTCCTCTCCTTGGCTGCCGTTCACGATATTGACAACAGTATATTCTCCATCTTGGCCTTTGTCAACCGTATTAACTTAGTTCGATTGGCCTTGGGAGTAGAGATTTCACATCTTCGCAGAAGCGCCGTTTTACGGTATACTGAGAGAGTGAAGCAGACCTCTCTTGCCCCCATCGTCTAGTGGCCCAGGACGCAGGCCTTTCAAGCCTGTAACGCGGGTTCGATTCCCGCTGGGGGCGCCCCCTTCTTCTCATGCCAAGCTCTTCTTGCAGTGGGCCGCTGCCAGTGAGACTCACGGATAGGCCTTACGGATAGCTGCCCCTTCTGCGATGGGCCATTGCGGTGATATGAGATGCGCCAGGCCCGTCCTGCGGTGCTGGCTCGCAGCACAATCCCGTGTGCTATCCAACCGTTGACCGGCGGCAATAAAACCTGCTACTATAATGGTGACTGGAAAAGAGTGACCAGTTGGGGGTCTCTTTTCCGTCATATTCTTTTATAGGAGGATGCGGGCATGGCGGAGCAGCATATGCTGACGCCTCAGGGCAGAGACAATCTGCTGCAAGAACTCGAAGAACTCAAATCCGTGCGGCGTCCTGAGATCGTGCGGCGGATCCATGAGGCCATGGAATTCGGCGGGGATCTCTCCGACATGGGCGAGTACAACGAGGCCAAACAAGAGCAAGCCTTCGTTGAAGGCCGCATCATCGAGATCGAGCACATTCTCCGCGATGCGGTGGTGTCCGAACACCACGCCAGCACTGAGGTTGACTTGGGCGCAACGGTTATCGTCACCGACGATGACGGCAATAGTGAGACGTTTACTATCGTGGGCGCGCCGGAAGCCGATCCCCTGGAAAACCGCATTTCCAACGAAAGCCCCGTGGGCCAGGCCCTCATGGGGCACCGCGTCGGTGAGCAGGTGACCGTTGAAGTTCCCGCCGGCACGCTGACGTACACAATTCAAGAGGTGAATTAGCTACGGAATCGTCTGACTACGTCAAGGTCGTCTGACTTCGTCAAAAACGCAGATCGCTCACGCAAGATGCCAGAAGATTTCCGCCTCCGCAAGCTTGAAGCCTTGCGCGCAAAGGGCATTGAGCCCTATCCCCTGCGTTTTGAACGCACCCATACCGCGCAAGCGGCCCTCGACCGCTTCGAGGAACTTTCCACTGCCCAAGAGACCGTCCGCCTCGCCGGACGCATCCTTACCATCCGCAAAATGGGCAAGGCGGCGTTCGCCCACATCGAAGATGCTTCAGGTCGTATTCAGCTCTATCTGCGCCTCAACATTCTTGGCGAAGACACGTATGCGACTGTTGTAGACCTCTACGATCTTGGTGACATCATTGGCGCCGAAGGTGTCTTGTTCCGTACCCGCACCGGCGAAGAGACCCTGGAAGTCCGGCGCATCGAGATGCTGGCCAAAGCGCTGCAAAACCCGCCGGAGAAGTACCACGGCTTACGCGACACGGAGACCCGCCTGCGCCGCCGCTACTTGGACATGGCGGCCAATCCGGAGGTACGCCAGGCCTTTACGGTGCGCAGTCGCGTGGTGCGCGAAGTGCGGACGTACTTCGATGCCCGTGATTTTATGGAAGTAGAGACACCGGTGCTCCAGCCGCTCTACGGCGGCGCGTTTGCCCGGCCCTTTGTGACCCACCATAACGCGCTCGACCAGGACTTCTACCTGCGGATCGCCACGGAACTCTACCTCAAGCGCTGCCTGATCGGCGGTTTTGAACGGGTCTACGAAATTGGCCGCACCTTTCGCAACGAGGGCATGGACCGCGATCACAATCCCGAATTCACCATGCTGGAGGCGTACCAAGCGTATGCCGACTACGCGGACATGATGGCCCTGCTTGAGCAGCTTTACTATGAAGTGGCCCTTGCCGTCCACGGCTCGCCGGAGGTTCCCTACGGCGATAACGTGCTCAATTTCACGCCGCCGTGGCAGCGGATACGACTGCACGAGGCCATCGAATCCGCTACCGGCATCGACATCTATGCGCATCCTGAAACCGACGCCTTGCTAACGCAGGTGCAAGCCCAAGGAATTGGCGTGCCGGAACGCGTCACGTGGGCTACACTGGTGGATGAACTACTGGCGGAGTGCGTGGAGCCAAAGCTTGTGCAGCCGACCCTGCTCCTTGATTACCCCGTGGCGCTATCGCCGCTGGCGAAACGCCGGGAGGACGATCCCCGGCTCGTCGAGCGGTTCGAGGCGTTTGTGGGGGGGCTGGAGATCGCCAACGCCTTTAGCGAGTTGAACGACCCGCTGGACCAGCGTGAGCGCTTTGAAGAGCAAGTGAAAGAGCGCGCCGCCGGTGATGAAGAGGCGCAGCCGCTCGACGAGGACTTCTTATTGGCATTGGAATACGGCATGCCGCCGACCGGCGGCATAGGCATTGGGATTGACCGCATGGCCATGCTCTTTACCAACAGCGCCTCGATACGTGACGTGATCCTCTTTCCGCCTGTGCGCACTCGGGAGACCGAATAATGCTCAACATACGCCGGATCCGCGAGCAAACTGAGGCAGTGAAGGCCGGTCTTGAGCGGCGCGGCGAAGATTCTACCGTCATCGATCAACTCGTGGCGTGGGATAGCGAGCGCCGGGCGCTGCTTCAGGAGAGCGAAGCGCTAAAGGCGGAGCGCAATCGTACCTCCAAGACAATTGGCGCGGCCAAGGACAAAGAGGCGATGACGGCCTTGCGAGAGCAGATGCGCGCGGTTGGCCAGCGGATCAAAGAACTCGATGGCACAGTGGCGGAGATTGAGCAGCGCATTGCGGCAGCAATCCTGGAGCTACCGAACGTCCCGCACGCCAGCGTTCCGGGGGGTACCACGGAAGAGGAGAATCACATTCATGCAACCTGGGGTGAACAGCCGCAATTCGGTTTTGAACCACAGGCCCACTGGGACATCGGCGCGGCTCTGGACATCCTCGATTTTCCCCGGGGCGCAAAGATCGCGGGCGCGCAGTTCCCGCTTTTCAAGGGTGACGGCTCGCGGCTCTTGCGCGCATTGGGAAGCTGGATGCTCGACTTGCACGTGCAGCAGCATGGATATCGGGAAGTCTGGCCGCCGTTCGTCGTGCGACGCGAGGTGATTACGGGCACGGGACAGCTTCCCAAGTTTGAGGAAGACATGTACCGCACGGACCCCGACGATCTCTTCTTGGCGCCTACCGCCGAGGTGCCGGTAACGAACATCCACAAGGATGAAATACTGGACGCCGACCAACTGCCAATCAAGTACACAGCCTACACGCCCTGCTTCCGCCGCGAGGCCGGCGCTGCGGGCAAGGACACGCGCGGTCTGCTGCGCCTGCATCAGTTTGAAAAAGTGGAGATGGTTAAGTTTGTCGCGCCGGAGACTTCGTACGATGAACTAGAGTCGCTCCGCGAAGATGCGGAAGAGGTCTTGCAGCAGCTCGAACTGCCGTACCGCGTGGTGGAACTTTGCGGCGGCGAGCTCGGTTTTGCCGCCACGAAATGCTACGACCTGGAAGTTTGGTGCCCCGCCATAGAGAAGTGGCAGGAAGTCTCTTCGTGCTCGAACTTTGAGGATTTTCAAGCCCGGCGCATAAACGTGCGCTACCGCCCAAGCCCCCAAGCACGGCCGGAATTCGTCCACACCCTCAACGGCTCCGGCTTGGCCTTTTCGGCCCGCCTCTACGCCGCCGTGCTGGAAAACAACCAGCAGGCCGACGGCAGCGTGATCATCCCCGCAGTCCTGCGGCCCTACCTCGGCGGCATGGAGCGGCTCTCGCCTCCCAGCTAAGCCTGGGCCGCGTCATTGCCGCGCAATTCCGCAACCGTCGTTCCCGCGAAAGCGGGAATCCATCTTCTCTTTTCCTTGTTTAGCGATCACTCGGCCAACGGCGCAGGTCTGCCCGCGAAGTCTCGGTTCCGAGCCCTTTGAGATCTTTCATGTACCGCTCGTGCAGCCGCTGGGCGACTTCCGGGTGATCGGCAATCACATTTTCTTCTTCGCCCGGATCAGTAGCCAGGTTGTAGAGTTCGGCAGCTTCCAGGCCGCGCTTGCCGGGATCCATGAGTGTCCATCCGCCGTCGTTTACCGTGCTATAGACTAACCGATCTTCCTCCGTGGGAAGCAGCGGCGAACTGATGACCGCATCCCGGTGGGTATCGGTATCACCGCGCAGCACGGGCAGCAGCGATCTGCCATGAATGCCTTCTGGCACAGACGCGCCAGCTATCTCCAGCACCGTTGGCATGACGTCAATCGCTTGCGCCAATGCATCGGTCCGTCGCGAAGCTATGCCCGGCACGTGCACGAGGAGCGGCGTGCGCGAAACCTCGCGGTACAGCGGCCAGCCCTGCTTTGGCTCGAGCACCGTGTGCTTGCCAATGTAGCCGTGCTCGCCAATGTAGAAGCCGTGGTCCGCGTTGAAGACGATCATGGTGTCGTCCCACAAGTCCAGGTGCTTGACCCGCTCGATGAAGTGGCCGAACCATGTATCCACTAAAGACACCGACCCGGCATAGAGGGCGCGGGCGTGCCGCAGCTCCGGCTCTGTCAGATAGTCACAGCGGTCGTAACGCGGCCAGAAGATCTTCTCCCCGACGTAGCCGGGATCGTACATGTCCGTGTAGTGCTGCGGCGGGTCCCACGGCTCATGGGGTGTAAAGGTGTCGATGTAGAGGAAGAGCTTCTCGTGGGTGTAGTTGCGTTCCAACCAGTCCGCAGCCTGCGCAAAGGTCTGGGCCACGAAGTGCTCGCGCTCTTGCGTGCGGTAGTAGACGTTCTTGAGATAGCGTACCGCCGCTTCGGGCATGCGGATCTTCTCCGGCGCGCACGGCAACTCAACCGGCACGGGATCGGTGATATACGGCTCGCCGGCCTGTCCGCGCACGGCTTGCCAGCCATCGAAGCCGGCGTGAAAGTTCATGCCCGGGCGAAAGAACTGCACGTGGTCGACGATCATCTGATTGACGTATCCCTGCTGTCCCAGCAGCGTGGCCAACGTATCTTCACCGGGCGCCAACGGCGCCCAGCCGCGGGTGTGATAGACATAGTGTCCCGCGAGTAAGTCCGTGCGATGCGGAATCGTGGGGAATGAGCCGACGTAGGCGTTGTCGAAGCTGACGCTCTGCGCGGCGAAGGCGTCGAGATGTGGGGTGCGAATGCCGAGACTGCTGTTGGCCCCAATATGGTCGTAGCGAAAGGTGTCGGAGACGATGAGGATTACGTTCATGGTCTTACTTTCTCTTTGATCCCGGAGCAACTCTCTCGAGTTCAATTACGCGTTGACATAAGCAGATTCGGGACGCTAGTCCGCACCCATATCTCAGGGATATGTCGGTCGCAATTCATGGTATCCTAAGGCAATCGAACACTCAATCGGGTAGCTCATTTCCGTTTTTGATGTGCATTGCGTGCAAGTGCGGCGTGGGAGTTTGTCCCTCCGCCTCTTGCCACGAACGAACACGGACACTCAATACAAACGAGCGTAAACTGGCTCCTTCAGCAAAAAGCTTTGGTGCATCGAGATGGCTGAAATCCAGATCGGCATGCAAGCAAATGCGTGGCTCCGCGAGTTCCCAATCGCGGAAAACCTCGATACTGTTCTCCGGGAGATTGCGGAAACGGGGTACAGCGGTGTGGAAATCGGCTACCATTTCCTGGCGGGGGGACGATTCAATGCAATTCGCCCCGGAGGTGCGCCGCCGGCTGGCGATAGCGACGTGACGACGATCCCCGATCCGGCGGAAGTTGGCGAGCTCATTGCGGACCACGGTCTCGACCTCGCTGCCTTGCATACCGGCGGCACTTTCCACGCCGAGGATGTCGCCCGCGAGCAAACGCTGCCCAATCTAGAAGTCATTGCAGCTTTCGCTGAGTCAATTGGCTGTCCGAATGTCCTTATCAGTCCAGCCGCCAAGCAGGAAGGGCCGAAGACACCCCAGGAGCTTCATGTGCAAAACCAAGTGTTTGCCGAAGCCTGCGCGCTCTTCGCTGCTCATGGCGCGCATTGCTTTCATCATACGCACGGTCCCGAGTTGGAAGACGACTTTCGTGAGGTGCGGCACATATTGGAACTGGATCCGGCGCACATCAGTCTAGCCTACGATATCGCGAACGCCGCGCGCGTCATCGGGCCGGTCGGAGCCGTGGACTTCATGGATACGTTCCGCTCCCGCATTGGCTACGTGCACTATAAGGACTGCCGGCCTGACGGGGTCTTAGTCGAGGCCATTGGTGAGGGTGCCATTGACTGGCACGCGGTGGCAGGAAAGCTCACGAATTCGGACTACAGCGGCTGGGTTGTGGTGGAGATCGAACCGGGGCACGGCATGGCGGCCAACCGTTCCGTGAAAGAAGACGCTACCCTGAGCCGAGAGTGTATCCGTGAAACTTTGGGCGTGTAAGGAAGTCGGTCGCGGAGGGTATTCGCACAACTAGAGAAGCACTTCCAACCCTCGCTAGAAGGGCATTGAAGCTAAATAAGACAAGATGGATTCCCTAGACTCACAAACGAAGTGCAACACTTTGCTAAGGTGTTGCC